>NZ_JBZGDV010000001.1:0-1049693 GCF_058355585.1 Nocardioides sp. Z13_37
AACCCACGAACATGTGTGAGTGAGGCCCCGGCCCGCAACCAACTCAGGACGAGCCGGTCAATCCATACCGTCTAGGCGTCGTAGGGCTGGCGCAGCGCCTGGAAGGGCCCCACCGCGGGATCGGACGTGTACACGCTGGTCGCCAGCACGGCCTCCGCGGCGTCGGCTGCGGACGAGCCCGACGCGTAGATCTCGCGGGCGATGAGGCCGGCCACGACCGGGGCGGAGAACGACGTGCCGGACCACCGCGCCATGCCGGTGCTGAAGACCCGGACGTCGCCCTTGCTGGGCGTCTCCTCGCACGTGAAGGTGCCGTCGGGGAACGCGTTGACGATGTTGCGTCCCAGGGCGTAGACGTCGGCGGAGACGCCGTAGTTGGAGTAGCTCGAGACGCGACCGTCGTGGTCGAGCGACCCGACGCCGATCGCCCACGGGGCCGCGGCCGGCCAGAACGGGGCGGGCGACGCGTCGTTGCCCGCGGCCGCGACGAGCACGCAGTCGCGCCCCTTGAGCAGCGTCTCGTAGAAGACCTCGAAGGCGAGCGAGGGGAAGTCGTCGTGGGTGCGGCACCCCGCGGAGAGGTTGATGACCTGCGGGTCGCGCGCGAGGGCCTCCTCGAGCTGGTCGACGATCTGGGACTCGAGGATCCCGCCGCCCCCGGCGCCGCCGATGCAGAACCCCTCGACGTAGATGTCGGTGTGGGGCGCGAGGCAGCGGATGACGCCTGCGATGAACGTGCCGTGCCCGGCGTACTCGCGAAGGTTGGGCCCGTTGAGCTCGTCGTCGCCCTCGACGCCCGCCAGCCACGGGGTGCGCGGGTCGGTCGCGGCCGGCGGGTGCCAGCCGGAGTCGACCACCGAGACCCGCACGGGCTTGCGCTTGCGCCTCCGGACCTCGCACTGCCCCGGCCACGGCTTCTTCAGGCCGGTCTCCTCCGGCTCGATCGCCGGGCAGAGGCTGCCGCCGCCCGGCGCGACGTGGACCCAGTGGTCGAGGCTCACGTCACCGGGCGGGAAGTCGCCGATGCGGCGCAGCTCGGTCACCACGTCGGGAAGCGCCAGACCGGCACGGCGGGGAGGGACGCGATAACGGGCGAGGCGGCCCGGGACCGTCTCCTCGGACCGGGTGAGCTCACCCTCGAACAGTTCGTCCTTGGTGGCCTCGACGGCACGCTCGAACGCCTCGACGGCGCTCGTCCGCACCAGCACGTGGTCGGGGTCGAAGAGAAAGGTGAAGTCGGCGGGGGCCTCGGTGTTCCATGCGACGGCGTCACCGTTGGCGTCGTGGAAGTTCACCACTTGGTCGGTCAGCTTGCGACGGGCGTCGTCCTTGATGTTGTGGTCGTGAGCCATGTTCGGACCCTAGACCCAGTCGAGGGGCTCCAGGCCGGTTTGCCGGCAACAGGATCTGCCGCGCGCGACCACGCCGCCGGCCGGATCGTCCACGGGGCGCGGAGTGGGCCCGCCGTACGCCGGACCTCAGTAGGATTTCGGTGGGCCCGCTGGGGTGGGCCGCCGAGAGGGGGCCCGTTGACCGACCGGTCCGCGCGCGTGGACGAGTCGCAGGCCGAGGCCGCCGAGCTCCTGCGCAGCATGTTCGCCGACGTCGGCGCCGCCCAGGCGCGCGCGGAGGCCCTCCTGCGCAGCAGCAGCGACCCGATCACCCAGTCGTACGCGCGCCAGGTCATCGGCATCGCCCGCCGCGAGCAGGGCGACGTGCCGGGCGCCCTGCGGGAGCTGCGCACCTCGATGCGCCTCGCCGACAAGGCGGGCGACCACTCGCGCAAGGCCGATGCCCAGGCCACGCTCGGCGGGACCCTCGCCACGGCCGGGCGGACCCGCGAGGGCCTCGAGCACCTCGACGCCGCCATCGTCGTCCTGCGCGGCAAGGACCGGGCCACGGCGCTCACGCGACGCGGGTGGGTCTACATCACGGTGCAGGGTCGCTTCGACGAGGGCGCCGCCGACATGACGAAGGCCGTCGAGCAGTTCACTGCCGACGGCAACGACGTCTGGCGTGCGCGCGCTCTCAACCTCCTCGGCTACGCGTGCCTGTTCCTCGGCGACCTGGAGGCGGCCGACCGGCACTTCGCCCTCTCCGGCAGCGTCTACGCCGAGCTCGGCCACCTGGCGGACCGCGCCGTGACGGTCCAGAACCGCGGCTACACCGCCTACCTGCGAGGTGACTTCCCTCGTACGTTCGCGCTGCTCAACGAGGCCGCGCCCGTCCTGGTCGCAGCCGACACCGGGGTCGCAGACCTCGTCATCGACCAGTGCACGGCCTACCTCGCCGCAGGGTTGCTGGCCGAGGCCACGGACACCATCGAGACGGCACTCGCCGGCCGGGTCGCGAGGGAGCAGGCCGAGCTCTTCAACGCACGCGCCCAGGTCGCCCTCGCCGCCGGCGACCTCGAGCGAGCCGAGAAGTCAGCCGCCACGGCTGCCCGGGCCCTGGCCCGGCAGGGTCGGGACTGGTTCGCTGCTCGTGCCGAGCTCGTCGCGCTCTCCGCCCGGCACGCCCGCAGCACGCGCAGCTCACCCGCGCTGCGGCGAGACGCCCTCGCCCTGGTCGAGACGTCACGTCGCCTCCGCATCCCCGAGCACGTCCAGGTGCTGCTGCTGGCGGCCACCATCGTCGAGGACCGCCAGCCCGAGGTCGCCGACCGGCTCCTGCGCGAGGCCGAACGCGCGCGACGGCACGACGCCGCCCTGACCCGTGCGCTCGGGTGGCTCGCCACGGCCCGCCGCCAGGCGGCGGCGGGGAGGACGGCGGCCACGTTGCGCGCGTGCGAGTCCGGCCTGTCGGCCATCGCCGAGCACCAGAGCCTGCTCGGCAGCGACGAGCTGCGCGCGCTGGCCTCGGCCCGCGGTCAGGACCTCGCGACGCTGGCGCTCCGCTCGGCGCTGGCTGCCGGCCGGCCGCGGCAGGTGCTGCACTGGACCGAGCGGTGGCGGGCGACCGTCGTGGACGCGCCGACGGTCGCGCACCGCGACGACGACACCGCGCGCGACCTCGCCGCCCTCCGGTCCCAGACCCAGCAGGCAAACTCCGCCCGCGACGCGGGCCAGCCCACCGAGCACCTCGACCGCCACATCGCCGCGCTCGAGCACCGCATCCGCGAGCGGCACCTGCTCCGCAGCGGGCAAGCGTCGGGCGGCGCCGACCGGACCGGCGCGGACGGGACGCGGGGCGAGGTCTCCGAGCTGCTCGACGCCCTGGCCGTCCTCGACACGACGCTCGTGGAGCTGCTCACGCTCGACGGGGACCTCCACGCGGTCGTCGCGCACCGCGGACGGGTCCGTCTCGTGCACGTCGGCAGCCTCGACAAGGCCGTGCAGGCGCAGGAGTACGCCCGGTTCCTGCTCACCCGGGCCGGGCGCGGGCAGTCGGTCGCGCTCGCCCAGGCCGGTGCCCGCCTCCAGGCCGCGCTCCTCGGTGACGAGGCGGTGCCCGGATCTGGACCGGTGCTGGTGTCGGCCCCCAACCAGCTCCAGCGACTCCCGTGGGCGCTGCTGCCGGCGCTGACCGACCGGGCCGTGGCGAGCACACCCTCCGCGCGGCTGTGGCTGCGCGCGTCGCGCCTGCGCCCGGCCAGCGACCGGCGCGGCTTCATCGTCGGCCCGGGGCTGGCCTCCGGGGGCGCCGAGGTCGAGACCCTCCGCCGCCACGACCCGGACGCCGTCCACCTGGCCGGCGACACCGCCACCGTCCAGGCCTGCCTCGCCGGCATCGACGGCGCCGCGCTCGTCCACATCGCCGCGCACGGCAGCTTCCGCAAGGACAACCCGCTGTTCTCCTCCATCGAGCTCGCCGACGGTCCGCTGATGGTCCACGACCTCGAGCGGCTCACCCGCCCGCCGCACCGGGTCGTGCTCTCGGCGTGCGAGACCGGCGACATGCAGCCCGTCGGCGCCGACGAGCTGCTCGGCCTCAGCGTCAGCCTGCTCGCGATGGGCAGCGCCGGCGTCGTCTCGAGCCTGGTCAAGGTCCACGACCACGCGACCGCCGAGGTGATGACGCACGTCCACGCGGCGTTGCGAGACGGCGAGAGCGGCGCGTCGGCGATGCTCCGCGCCCGTCGCGCCGTGGCGGACGACCACCTGCTGTACGCGACGGCCGTCAGCTTCACGGCCCTGGGGACCTGAGCCCGTTCGGCTGGGCGGAGCATGGTCCGTGCCTGCCGGACCGGTGATGGTGGGTGGAGCTGAGGGGATTCGAACCCCTGACCTTCTCATTGCGAACGAGACGCGCTACCAACTGCGCCACAGCCCCATGCGCCTCACGGCGCGTCGCCAAGATACACGAGCGGTTCGGGGCCCACCCAATCGGCCCGGCGGGACGTCATGAGGACGCCCGGTCCGGACCGGGGATTGCCATGACGTCCGGGTGGGGAGGGGTCAGGCGCCGCTGGCGCGGCGCGCCTCGCCGGCCTCGCGGGCCGACTTCTCGGACTGCTCGGCGGAGCGGGCGAGGGCGGAGTCGCCGTCGTGGTGGCCGCTGGACCACACCCCGGTGGAGTCGAGGTCGATCGTGGAGACGGTGCGCCGCTGCGCGGACTGCTTGCCGACGTAGGTCGGCAGCGTGGTGGGCACCATGTCCCAGCCGCCGACGACCGGGATGTCACCGGTGAGCACGGCCGGGGCGTCGGCCGCGGCCGGGGTGTCCCCCGCCTCGACGGGCTGGGCGGGCTGGACGGTCTCGACGGTCACGTCGGGCGTACGTGTCGGGGGCGACGTCACGGAGATCTCGCCGGTGGCGTCGAGCTCCTCCTCGACGGCCGGCGGCACGCCGACCTCGATGGCGGAGCGGGCGGCGCGCTGGCGCCGCTCGGCGCGGACCGAGACCCGGCAGGCGACCAGCCACGCGACGAGGACGGCGACGGGGACCGCGAGCCACGGCCAGGCGACGACGCGGGTGGCGGCCAGCACGGCGACGACGAGGTTGGCGAGCAGGACGAGGGCCAGCACGGTGCGACGGCGCTTGGCGGCGCGGCGCGCGGACGCCCGCTCCGCGGCCGGCGACGGCCGTCGCGAGGGCGTACGACCGGGAACGCCAGAGGCGGGCCCGGAGGGCGTGGACGTGGCGGTGACCTCGCGCGTCACCTCCGTGGTGACCGACGCCGACACGACCGCGGAGCCGGCGTCGGGGAGGGCCTGGGCGCGGGCCTTGGTCTCGACCGGCGGCCGCAGACCGGTGCGGATCGGCGAGACGACCAGGCGGGCGTTGCGGCGGTCGACGGGCTCGCGGCGGGCCAGGACGCGCATGGTGTGGGAGAACTTCTCGACCGAGCGGCTGCGCACCACCTCGTCGTGGTGCTTGAGGGCCTTGGGGATCAGGTAGACGGCCCACGCCACGGCAAGGGCGACGAAGATGAGAGCGCTCAGGTCCACGGTCGAAGCGTATGAGCGTGGAGCGTGACCGGGACGGATGTCAAGTGGTGTGTCGCAGAACTACTGGTGTGACTGGTGTGTTTCGAGCCGGACGAGCACGCCCTCCGGCGCCTCCTCGGCGGTGACGGCGAAGATCCGGTGGTCGCGCCAGGCGCCGTCGATGTGGAGGAAGTGCGGGGCGTAGCCCACCTGGTGCAGCCCCAGCTTCTCCACCACCCGCAGCGAGTTGGTGTTCTCGGGGCGGACGCAGATCTCCAGCCGGTGCAGGCCGACGGGACCGAGGCAGTGGTCGATCACCATGCCGACCGCGCGGGGCGCCACCCCGCGACCGGCGACGTCGGCGGAGACCCAGTAGCCGATGGACCCCCACTGCGCCGAGCCGCGCGCGACGTTGCTCACCGTCACCTGGCCGGAGAAACGGCCCTCGACCTCGATCACGAACGGCAGGCAATGCCCCTGGCGCGCCTGCTGGACGAGGGAGCGGGTGACCACCTTGTACGACGAGGGACGCGGCGCGGAGCCCGGCGGGACGGTCGCGTCCCACGGCCGCAGCCAGTCGTGGTTGCGGGCACGCACGGCCTGCCAGTCGTCGGCGTCGCTCCGGCGCAGCGAGCGGACGACGACCCCCTCCGACTCGAGGCGGGCGGGCCAGCCGGGGGCGCTCAGTGGTCGCTCCCGACGACCTGCTCGACGGCGTGGCGCACGACGGGCTCGAGCACGCCGAGGCCGTCCTTCACGCCCCCGCGCGAGCCCGGGAGGTTGATGACGAGGCACTGCCCCGCGATGCCGGCCCGGCCGCGGGACAGCATGGCGGTCGGCACGCCCTTGGCCACCCCGGCGGCACGGATCGCCTCGGCGATGCCGGGCACCTCGCGGTCGAGCAGCGGCGCCGTGGCCTCGGGGGTGCGGTCGGTGGGGGTGAGCCCGGTGCCGCCGGTCGTGAGGACCAGGCGAGCGCCGGCCGCGACCGCCGCGGCGATCGCCTCGCGGACCGGGTCGCCGTCGGGCACGACGGCCGGCTCACCGCACTCGAAGCCCTGCTCGCGCAGCCACACGACGATCACCGGCCCCGTCTCGTCGGCGTAGGTGCCCGCCGCGGCGCGGTTGGACGCCACGACCACCGCCGCCGGGAGGCTCACCCCTGCCACGGCGTCACCGGGTCCACGAGCCCGACCGGCCACCGGTCTTGGTCTCGACACGGATGTCGGTGATCGTCGCGGCCTTGTCGACGGCCTTGACCATGTCGACGACGGTGAGGGCGGCCACCGACACGGCGGTGAGCGCCTCCATCTCCACGCCGGTGCGGTCGGTGGTGCGCACCGTCGCGGTGATCTCGACCGCGTCGTCGGCCACCTCGAGGTCGACGGTGACGCCGGAGATCGCGAGCGGGTGGCACAGCGGGACCAGCGCGGGGGTCTGCTTGGCGCCCATGATCCCGGCGATCCGCGCGACGGCCAGCGCGTCGCCCTTGGGCACGCCCTCGCCGCGGAGCAGCTCGACCACGGCCGGGCTGACCAGGACGCGGCCGCTGGCCGACGCCGTACGCGTCGTGACCGGCTTGTCGCCGACGTCGACCATGCGGGCGGCGCCGTGCTCGTCGACGTGGGTCAGCCGCTGGTCGTCCATCAGAACTCCTCGTCGAGGCGGCGGATGGCGACCATCTCGCCGGCCGGGATCGACGTCGTCGCGGCCGGCACCTCGATGAGGCAGTTGGCGGCCGCGAGGTCGCCGATCAGGTGCGAGCCGTGGCCGCCGACGGGGGACACGAACGTGCCGCCGCGGTCGGTCTCGTAGAGCCCGCGCACCAGCTGCACCTTGCCCTCCGGGGAGGACAGCCCGTGGGTCAGGCGCGCCCGGCCGGCGGGGCGGACGTAGGGCAGCTTGCCCATCATCCGGCGGATCGCCGGCAGCACGAACATCTCGAAGGAGACGTAGGAGGAGACCGGGTTGCCGGGCAGGGTGAAGACCGGGGTGTCGTCCTCGCCGACGGTGCCGAAGCCCTGCGGCTTGCCGGGCTGCATGCCGACGCCGCCGAACCACATCGAGCCGTGGTGCGACAGCGACTCCTTGACGACGTCGAAGTCGCCCTCGCTCACGCCGCCGCTGGTGACGACGAGGTCGGCGCGCACGAGCTGGTCGCTCAGCGCCTCGGTGAAGGCGTGTGCCTCGTCGGGGACGATCCCGACCCGGTAGGCGATGGCACCGGCGGCGCGGGCCGCCGCGGCGAGGAGGTAGGAGTTGCCGTCGTAGATCGAGTCACGGCCCAGCGGGGTGCCGGGGTCGCGCAGCTCGGAGCCGGTCGAGATCACGACCACGCGCGGACGCGGACGCGTACGCACCGTGGCACGACCGACGGCGGCGAGCATGCCGAGGTGGCGCGGCCCCAGGACCGTGCCCTCCTCGAGCAGCATGTCGCCCTCGGCGATGTCGTCGCCGGTCGGGCGGATGTGCTGGCCGGGGGCCGCCGCGCGGGTGATCCGCACGGACGCGACGCCGCGGTCGGTCCACTCGTAGGGCACCACCGTCGTCGCGCCGGCCGGCACCGGCGCGCCGGTCATGATCTTCACCGCCGAGCCCGGCGAGATCGCCATGATCGAGGACCGCCCGGCGCCGATCTCGCCGACGACGGGGAGGGTGACCGGGGTGTCCTCGCTCGCACCGGCGACGTCCTCGGCGACCACGGCGTAGCCGTCCATCGAGGAGTTGTCGAAGCTCGGCAGCGAGATCGGGGCGACCACGTCCTCGGCGAGCGCCAGGCCGAGGGCCTCCATCAGCGGCTGCGGGAAGGCAGGCAGCGGGGAGACCGTGGCCAGGATGCGCTCGACGTAGTCGGCGACCGGCAGCAGGTCAGCCATCGCTGGCCCGGTCGTCGGACCCGTCGTCGGCCTGCTGCTCGCCGAGCACCGCGCCGGCCTCGACCCGCTGGGCGGCGGGCGCCGTGAGGGACACGTCGCCGACGACGCGGACGCCGGGGCCGAAGGTCCAGTCGCCCTCGACCGTGAACGACTCCGCCTCGCGCAGCGACGGCGCGCCCTCGGGGAAGCGCTTGTCGAAGTCACGCACGAGCTTGTAGAAGCCGCCGTCGAGCGAGACGAACGGCACCTCGTCGCCGGCCTGGTCGAGCACGAAGTCGCGGCGCAGGTCGTAGACGTCGGAGCGCAGGACCAGCAGGTCGTCGGTCGTCTTCACCGGCACGAAGCGATCGCGGCCCACCTCGATGGTGCGTGCCCCCTCGAACACCTCGATCGCGGCGCCCATCGCGGTCTCGATCTGGATGACCTCCGGCGTGGAGGGGTCGGCCGGGTCGAGGTGCTTGACGTTCTTGATCAGGGGCAGGCCGAGGATGCCGCCGCGCGCGTCGAGCGCCTCCACCATCGCCTGCAGGTCGAACCACAGGTTGTTGGTGGAGCAGTACTTGTGGCGGCTCAGGTCGGCCAGCGCCTCCCTGTCGGCGTCGAGCGTCTGGGCCGACTCGCGCAGCACGATGCGGCCGTCGGACTTGCGGCGCGCGAAGTGGCCGCCCTTGCGGTCCGACGGCGTACGCCGCACCGCCTCGATCGCGAACGGCGCGCCGCTGTGGGCGAACCAGCCCGCGACCCGGGCGTCGGGCACCGCGCCGAGGTTGTCTGAGTTGGAGACGAAGACGTGGCGGTAGCCGGCGTCGAGCAGCTGGGCCAGCAGCCCGGTGCCGCGCAGGGCGGTGTAGATGTCGCCGTGCCCGGGCGGGCACCACTCGAGGTCGGGCGCCTTGGGGTAGGCCGCGGGCATCAGGTCGGCGGCGAGCAGCTTGGGCTCCTTGTTCTGCAGGAACTCCAGCGGCAGGCCCTCGACCGGCAGGTCCTCGTAGCGCGCCAGCGCCGCCATCGTGTCGGCGGAGGTGCGGAACGAGTTCATGAACATCAGCGGCAGGGCGGCGTCGTGCTCCTTGCGGAGGTGCAGCACCTGCCGGGCGATGATGTCGAGGAAGCTCAGGCCGCGGCGCACGCACAGCAGCGACTTGGCGCGGTCCATGCCCATCGACGTGCCGAGCCCGCCGTTGAGCTTGATGACCGCCGTCCTGCGGATGGCCTCGGCGCCGGCGTCCTCGGGGACCTCGACGTCGTCCAGCGACTCCATGTCGAGGGGCTCGATCGAGTCCTCGGAGATCATCCCGGTCTCGCCGTGCTCGAGGAGCCGGTAGTAGTGCGCGAACGTGTCGATCGCGACCTCGTCGACACCGGCGCTGCGCATCTTCTCGCGCGCGAGCTGGAGGCCCTGCGCACTGCCCTTGCTTGCCATGGATCGATCGTAGGCTGCGGGGCGTGGAAGCAGGACACTCGGCGGCCAAGACCGCCCTTCGCGACCAGGTGCTGGCGGCCCGGAGACGTCGTCCGCTCGAGGCCGGTGCCGCGTTCGCGGCCTCCGTCGCGGAGGTCGCGCGGACGTGGGAGCCGGTCCGGCACGCGGGCACCGTCTCGGCGTACGTCTCGGTGGGCAGCGAGCCCGGCACCGGGCACCTGCTCGACGCGCTCCTGGCCGCCGGCACCCGGGTGCTGCTGCCGGTGCTGCGGCCCGACAACGACCTCGACTGGGCCGTCCACACCGGACCGGACAGCCTCGTCAAGGCCGCCCGCGGCCTCTACGAGCCGGCCGGCGCCCGGCTCGGCGTCGACGCCGTGCGCACCGCCGACGTCGTGATCGTGCCCGGGCTCGCCGTGTCCGCGACCGGCGACCGCCTCGGGCGCGGCGGCGGCTCCTACGACCGCGCGCTCGCCCGGGTGCCGGAGGGCACGCCCGTCGCGGTGCTGCTCTACGACGACGAGGTGGGGCTCGCGGTCCCGACCGACGCCCACGACGTCCCGGTGGGCTTCGCGCTGACGTCGAGCGGGGTCGTCCGACTCAGCCGGTGAGCGGGCGTCAGTCGGCGGGCGTCAGTCGGCGGTGGGCACCAGCGTCAGCCGGTCCTGGGTCGCCGCCTCGACGGCCTCGCGGCTCCACGCCCACGGCAGCGTCTCGCCGTCGACGTAGAGCTCGGTCTGGTCGGTGTAGTGCGACGACATCGGGTGCCCCGAGACGCCGGTGAGGTTGATCCACCGGGAGTCGTCCCAGTCGGCGAGCGAGACGACCATGCGCATCGACGGCGCGGCCGTGACCTCGAAGCCGTTGACGGCGTTCCACGACGTGGCGTCGACGAGGGAGGACCCGCCGCCGACCTCCCAGCCGTCGCGGTTGAAGAAGCGCTCGACCGGCGCGACGCCGGAGTCGCCCAGGGTGGCGTTGCGGAGGTTCATCCGGTGCAGGCGGCCCCACTCCCACAGCCGGGGGTCACGCGACTGGCGCCTGGTCATCTCGTCACGCGCCTCGATGAGCGCCGTTCGCAGGATGTCGTCACGCGTCTCGACGCGGTCGTCGGTGCGCGCGTCGTCCCACCACGGCCCCGCGGGGTCGGCGAGCATGTCGCCCACCACGCGGAACCAGCGGTCGCCGCCGTCGGGCCAGGTGCGTTGGCGCAGGTCGTCGTGGAAGGTCAGCTCGAGGATCGTGCGCCACACGACGTTGAAGTACGCGGCCGGAGCGCTGTCGGCCGGTGACGTGAAGTCCCAGTCGCGCAGCAGGTTCTGCGCGTTGCGGTAGTAGGGAGAGGGCAGCCGCTCCACGTCCAGGAGGTAGGGCACGAGCGTCTCGGCCATCGGGTTGACCGAGTCGAGCTGCAGGTCGTCCATCTCCGCGACGGAGAGCTCGCCC
The DNA here is from genome assembly GCF_058355585.1 of Nocardioides sp. Z13_37. Taxonomy (NCBI): domain Bacteria; kingdom Bacillati; phylum Actinomycetota; class Actinomycetes; order Propionibacteriales; family Nocardioidaceae; genus Nocardioides; species Nocardioides sp. Z13_37. Next base: position 11,115 of record NZ_JBZGDV010000001.1, read on the forward strand.
TCCGACTCGAGCACCTCGCGGATCCGCGTCGAGCGGTAGCCGTAGTCCCAGTCCTTCGTCAGCAGGTAGGGGTAGCGCTCGTCGATGACGGCCTGGTTGGCCGTGACGATGTAGCCCTCCTCGGGGTCGAGCACGCTGGGCAGGCCGTCGAAGGGGATGTAGTCGCCGGTCCAGTCGTTGGCGCTGACCCACCCCTCCACCGGCATGGTGCCGTCGTTGCCGCCGCGCCGGATCGGGATGCGCCCCGGGGCCTGGTAGCCGATGTGGCCCTCGCGGTCGGCGTAGACGAGGTTCTGCGCGGGGACCGCGAAGTCGGCGGCGGCCGCGCGGAACTCGTCCCAGTCGGAGGCGCGGTTGAGGGCGAGGATCGCGTCGGCGGTGGGGGCGGGATCGAGGGCGGTCCACGCCAGCGCGACGGCGTAGCCGCTCCCCCGGTCACCCGGCTCGTCGGTCGGCGCGTTGGCGCCCACCGTCGCGAACTCCGAGGACACGTCGCTGATCAGCGGGCCGTGCACCGTCTCGCGCACCCGCAGCTCGATGTCGTCCTCACCGCGCACCCCGATGGTCTCGGTGTGCACCTGCAGCGGCACGGTGGCGCCGTCGCGGACGTAGCGGTCGTCGCCCTCGGTCTGCTCCAGGAACAGGTCGGTGACGTCGGGGCCGAGGTTGGTGAAGCCCCACGCGATGTCGGCGTTGTGGCCGATGATGACGCCCGGCACGCCGGAGAAGGTGAAGCCCGAGGTGTCGAGCGTGCAGTCGGCGGCCTCCTCGCGGCAGTGCAGGCCCATCTGCATCCAGATGCCGGGCTGGCTGATGCCCAGGTGGGGGTCGTTGGCCAGGATCGGCATACCGGTGGCGCTGTGCTCGCCGTCGACCACCCACGAGTTGCTGCCGACGCCGCGTCCCTTGCCCATCAGCTCGGGCATCGCGTCGAGCCGGTCGCGGACCCGCTCGAGCGCGTCGACGACGGCCGGGGGGTAGGCCGGACGGCGCGGGTTGCGGGTCGCGTTGCCCGACGCGTTCTGCTCGAAGACCCCGTCGACGACGCCGCCGCCGCGGACGATCGGGGGGTGCTCGTCGAAGGCGTAGTCGGGCCAGAGAGCGGCGACCTCCTCCGCGGTGTGGTCGAGGGAGAGCAGCACCCGGTCGACCTCGGCGTCCATGTTGCCGCGCAGGTCCCACGCCATCGCCTTGAGCCAGGCGAGCGAGTCGATCGGGTCCCACTCGGCGGGCTTGTAGTCGAGGCCGGTCAGGCCGAGCACGCTGTACTCCGCCGCGAGCTGCGAGGGCCGGCGGTCGCCGATGTAGGCGTTGACGCCGGCGGCGTAGGAGGTGAGCGCGTCGCGGGTGGCCGGCTCGAGCAGGGCCCACTCCCGCTCGGCGACCCGGCGCCAGCCCATCGTGCGGATGAACTTGTCGGTCTCGAGGGTGTCGGGGCCGAAGATCTCCGAGAGCCGGCCGGCGGTCACGTGGCGGCGGAAGTCCATCTCGAAGAAGCGCTCCTGGGCGTGCACGAAGCCCTGGGCGAACATCAGGTCGGCGTCGGTGTCGGCGTAGACCTGCGCGATGCCCTGCTCGTCGCGCAGCACCTGGACGGAGGCCGACAATCCGGGCACCTCGATCTCGCCGTCGGTCTGCGGCAGCGGGCGGCGTACGACGACGACCGTCACGGCCGCGAGCGCGACGAGCACCACGACCAGGCCCAGCGCCGTCCACGCCGTCCAGCGCACCGCCCTCGGGGCGCGGCGGAATGCCTGCCAGCGGGAGCGCCGGGCGGGCTCGGTGGCCGGCTCGGTGGCGGCCGTCGGGTCGGTGGGGGGTGCAGGCTCGCTCATGTCCGAGCCATTGTGCCGTACCATTGGCAGTCGAAGGGCCCGAGTGCCAGCGCGTCGCGCCGGCCCGGCCGATCACCGCACCACCGTCGCTCCACCCCGTCGCTGTCAGAGGACCCACACATGCCGACCTACCAGTACGCCTGCACCGAGTGCGGCCACTCCTTCGAGCAGTTCCAGAGCTTCAGCGAGGACGCGCTGACCGTCTGCCCCGAGTGCCAGGGCCGGCTGCGCAAGCTCTACAACGCCGTGGGCGTGGTGTTCAAGGGCTCCGGCTTCTACCGCACCGACAGCCGTTCCGACGCCTCGTCGACCCCCGCGGCGTCCTCGTCGAGCTCGTCCGGCTCCTCCGACTCCTCGTCCTCGAAGACCGCCTCCACGACGACCTCCACGTCCTTAACGTCGTCCTCGTCGTCCTCGTCTTCCACGTCGTCCGCCGACTGACCCCTGTGGAGAGGCCCGGCGCGAGCCGGGCGTTCCGGCCTAGCGTCGGGGCATGTTCCCGGGACTCCCGCCGGCACGTCGCCGGCTGCGCGCCGTACGCCACCAGCTGCGGCGCCGCCGTCGGCTGATCGCCGCGACGCTCGCGGCCCTCGCCGCCCTCGCGGCGCTGCGCACGTGGGCGCCGCCGCCGCCCGAGACCGTCGAGGTGCTCGTCGCCGCGCGCGACCTCCCGTCGGGCACCCGGCTGGGCGCCGACGACCTCGCCGTGCGTGCCTATCCCGTCGGCCTGGCCCCGGCCGGTGCGGCCACCGTCGCGGCCGGGCGGGTGCTGGCGGCGCCCATCGGCCGCGGCGAGGTGGTGACCGACGTACGCCTCGTCGGTCCCGGCCTGGCGCTGGCGCAGCCGGGGCAGACGATCGTGCCGGTGCGCCTGCCCGACGCCGGCATGGCCGCGCTGCTGCGCGCCGGCGACGAGGTCGACCTGCTGGCGACCGACCCTGGCACCGGCGAGGCGGCCCTGGTCGCCGGCGACGTCACGGTCCTCGCGACGCCGAGGGGCCTGCCCGACGGCCCGGCGGGAGGCTCGGGCGGCGCGCTGGTCGTGGTCGGCGCCAGCGCCGAGGAGGCCGTGCGGATCGCGGGCGCCGCGCTGACGCAGTTCCTGAGCGTGTCGTGGGACCGTTAGCGTGGGTTGATCGACTCGCCATCGGCTCCACCCCGGGGCCTGAGCAGAGGAGCACCAGCATGAGCGGCTTCAAGGCATTCATCCTCAAGGGCAACCTGATCGAGATCGCCACCGGCCTGATCATGGCGCTCGCCTTCGCGGCGGTGGTCACGACCTTCACCGAGTGGCTCACTGGCCTGCTGCCCAACACCGACGACTTCTTCAACAACGAGACCGGCAGCTTCGGCGCGTTCCTCAACGCCCTCATCGCGTTCCTGATCATGGGCGCGGTCGTCTACTTCTTCGTCGTGCTGCCCTACACCAAGGCCCGCGAGCGCTTCTTCCCCACCGAGGAGGCCGGGGCCGCGCCCGACGTCGCCCTGCTGGAGGAGATCCGCGACCTGCTCCGCGCCCGCGGCGGCGCGGTCTGACCCACCGCCCCTCCCCTGGTCCCGCTCCTCAGCCGTGGTGCGGCGGGACCTGCTGGCGATACCAGTCGTCACCCTTGCCCGAGCGGTCCTCGCGCGGGTCGCGGTCGTCGCTCGTCTGCTCCGGCGCGCCCTCGCCGAAGACCGCCGCCAGGCGCCGGCGACGCTTCCACTCCGGCTCGGGCGCCGGGCTCGAGCCGTCGGCCGCGGGGTCCGGCTGATGACCGGGCTGATGGCCGGGCTGATGGCCGGGCTGGTGGTCGGGCTGGTGGTCGGAGTCGTCGGGGTGCACGTCGGATCAGGCTAGGCGCAGATGCCGGGGATGGGGTCCTGCTTCGTGGTGACCGGGGCCTGGGACTCGGGGCTCTCGGACTCGGGGCTCTCGGACTCGGGGCTCTCGGACTCCGGAGTCTCGGTCTCGGTGGTCCCGCTCGGCGAGTCGGGGTTGGACGGCGTCTCGCTGCCGGCCTCTCCGCCGGGCGACGAGGTCGACGCTCCCGGCGGCCCCTCGGCGCTGACGGACGTGCCGTTGATCAGCTTCGGCGGCAGCACCTTGTCCTGGTTGAGCAGCTCCCAGATGCGATCGGCCGCCGGCGTCCAGTAGACCTTGCCGCCGAACTCGGAGTCGCTGGGGTAGTACTCGGTCGGGAGCGTGACGAACTTGACCTGGTCGAGGCCGATGTCCTGCACCTGCATGGCGACCTTGCCCAGGCGCGTGACGGACGCGAACTCCTCGTCGGTCTGCAGCGACTTGGTCGCGGCGTCGAGGAAGCGCACGATCTTGTCGAGACGGGTCAGCGTCCCCGCCGACATCACCTTGCGCACGAGGGCCCCGATGAACTCCTGCTGGCGCCGGATGCGCGAGATGTCGTTCTGCTGGATCTTCTCGCCGACGTAGCGCGCGCGGACGTAGTCGAGGGCCTCGTCGCCGGTGAGGACCGACGGGTTGCCCTTGGGCACGAAGATCTGGCGCGGCTTGTCGACCAGGTCCTCGGGCACGCACACCGGCACCCCGCCGACGGCGTCGACCATGTCGCCGAAGCTGCCGAAGTCGACCACCACGAAGTGCTCGACGCGGATGCCGGTCATCTGCTCCACCTGCGCGAGCGTGCACACAGGGCCACCGATGCCGTAGGCCTCGTTCCACATCACGTCGGTCTCGGCCGGGGAGTCGCAGCCCTGCTCGGGCCGGTCGACGATCGAGTCGCGCGGGATCGACACGGCGTACGCCCGGGAGCGGTCCGCGGAGAGGTGCACCAGGATGGTGGTGTCGGAGCCGCCGCCGCCCTCCGTGTCGATGCCGCAGCCCTCGCAGTCGCGGGAGTCCGAGCCCATCACGAGGATGTCGAGGGGCTCGCCGTTGCCCGTGTAGACCTCCTCGGGACGGTCGTCGCCGAGGGCGTCGAGCGAGAGTCCCTCGATGTTGCCGTTGAGGTGGCGGATGAAGTAGACCGTGCCCAGGCCGGTGACCAGCGCCAGCACCACCACGCTGATGAGGATGACGCGGCCGACCGTGTGCTTTCGCGGGGGCTTGCCCCGGCGTTTGGGCGCACCCGAGGGAGGCTCCGGACGCGACTCGTCGGACACGGGCTCACCTTCGAACGGGTGGAGGGACTGACCGGGAAGGAATCTACTTCACCTCCGCAACATTTCCGTGCTCAGCGACGCCTGCGGGTCGGTGCCAGGACCGTGCCTGCGTCGGCCTCGACGACGAGCACACCTGGACGCGCGGGTAGGTTGGTCCCTCGTGCCTGACGCCACGGACCCGTTCGTCTCGACCGCACCGGAGGCCACCGTGCGCGGGGCGCTGCGCTCCCCGCGGTTGCTCCGGACCGAGGTGCTCGCCGGGCTCGTCGTCGCGCTGGCGCTGATCCCCGAGGCCATCTCGTTCTCCATCATCGCCGGGGTCGATCCGCGGGTGGGGTTGTTCGCATCGTTCACGATGGCGGTCTCGATCGCCTTCCTCGGCGGACGTCCGGCCATGATCTCGGCGGCCACGGGTGCGATCGCGCTGGTCATCGCCCCGGTCGTGCGTGAGCACGGCATGGACCACCTGGTGGCCACGGTCCTGCTGGGCGGCGCGATCCAGATCGCGCTGGGACTCCTGGGGGTCGCCCGGTTGATGCGGTTCATCCCCCGCCAGGTGATGGTCGGCTTCGTCAACGCCCTGGCCGTCCTGATCTTCCTGGCCCAGCTGCCGCATCTGGTCGACGTGCCGTGGGTGGTCTATCCGATGGTCGCGGTCGGCATCGCCGTGATCGTCGGCCTGCCGCGCGTCACCGACGTCGTACCGGCTCCGCTGGTCGCGATCGTCGCGCTCACCGGGTTCGCGCTCGCGACCGGCCTGTCGGTGCCGGACGTCGGCGACGAGGGCGTGCTGCCGGACAGCCTGCCGTCCCTGTTCCTGCCGGACGTGCCGTGGACCTTCGAGACGCTCCGCACGATCGCTCCCTACGCCGTCGCGATGGCGCTGGTCGGACTGCTCGAGTCGTTGCTGACGGCCAAGCTGGTCGACGACATCACCGACACCCCCTCCGACAAGACGCGTGAGGCGTGCGGCCAGGGCGCGGCCAACGTCATCACCGGCTTCTTCGGCGGGATGGGCGGTTGCGCGATGATCGGCCAGACGATGATCAACGTGAAGGTGTCCGGGGCGCGCACCCGGATCTCGACCTTCCTCGCCGGCGTCTTCCTGCTCGTCCTGGTCGTCGGCTTCGGCGACGTCGTCGCGCTCATCCCGATGGCTGCGCTCGTCGCGGTCATGATCATGGTCTCGGTCGGCACCTTCGACTGGCACTCCGTCCACCCGTCCACGCTGCGGCGGATGCCGAAGTCGGAGACGACGGTCATGCTCGCCACCGTGGTGGTCACCGTGCTCACCCACAACCTCGCCATCGGCGTCGGCGTGGGCGTCCTCGTCGCGATGACGCTGTTCGCCCGCCGCGTCGCGCACGTCACCGAGACCCACCGTGAGCTGGTCGAGGAGGACGACGGCACGACCACGGCCGTCTACCGGGTGACCGGCGAGCTCTTCTTCGCCTCCAGCAACGACCTCTACGCCCAGTTCGACTACGCCGCCGATCCCGCTCGGGTGGTCATCGACCTCTCCCTGTCGCACGTCTGGGACGCCTCCACCGTGGCCGCGCTCGACGCCATCACCACCAAGTACCACCGCAAGGGCAAGACGGTCGAGATCATCGGTCTCGACGCCGCGAGCGCCGAGCGCCACCAGCGGCTGTCCGGGACGCTGCCGCCGCTCTGAGGCTCGCGCGGATCAGTGTCCGGATGCGCGACGGGGCACGACGTCGTGGCAGGATGCTTCCCGCCGCAGCACGATCGCGTGACGTGGCACCGCCCCAGTAGCTCAGTGGATAGAGCAGCCGCCTCCTAAGCGAAAGGTCGCGCGTTCGACTCGCGCCTGGGGCACGCTCCCGGGGCTCTTGCGGGCCGAGCCGGCCACGGGCACCGGGTCACGACGCGCGGTTGAGGAACGTCCGGGTCACGTCGTCGGCCGGATAGAACGCCTCGATCGCGAGCTCCGACAGCGTCACCTCCCGCGGGGTGCCGAACACCGTGGTGGTGGAGATCAAGGACAGGACGGTGTCTGGCGTGACCCGCAGCTGCAGCGGCACGACCAGGGCCGATGACGGCGGCGCCTGCACGTCTCCCGAGCGCACCTCTGCCAGGAGCTCGCCTATGCCGGGGTCCCCGCTGGCCTCGTGCTCGCGCCGGAGGCGTTCGACCAGGTGCGCCCGCCACACCGGGAGGTTCTCGATCCGCGGGGCGAGCCCTCGTGGGTGGACCGACAGTCGGATGACGTTGACGGGCGGCGCGAGCAGGTCCGGGTCGAGGTCGCCGAGCAACGCGTACATCGCGTCGTTCGCCGCCACGAGGTCCCACTGCCGGTCGACGACCAGAGCCGGATAGGGGTGGTGTGCTTCGAGGATGGCCTCCAGAGCAGCGTTGGCCTCGGCCATGGATGCCTCACCCAGCTGGTGCTCGGGATGTGCTGGGGCATGGCCTGCCGCGAGCAGCATCCGGTTCTGTTCGCGCAGCGGGACCGCCAGGTGGTCGCACAGTCGCAGCACCATCGCGCTGGTGGGCCGGCTCCGTCCCGTCTCGACATAGCTGAGGTGACGCGAGGACACCTCGGCCCGGCTCGCGAGCTCGAGCTGTGACAGGCGCCTACGCACGCGCCATTGGCGGATCAGGGTTCCTGCGGGTGCGCTCATGGGCGCCAACGTAGCCACACCGGATCAGGCGGGACATGACCTCGGAGGTCATCGACTGCGACCCGTTCGCCAGGTGGACTTGGCACCGACGACTTCTTCGACACTGGAGGGCAACACCATGAACGCGGACACTGCCAAGACCTACGCCGTCGCCTACCTGCGCAACGTCGAGATGGGCGCCGAGATCATCGGCTACATCGAGCGGATCGACGAGACCCTGACGCCGTTCGGCGGCAGGTTCCTGGTGCACGGCGGCCACCTGACCGCCCTCGAGGGCGTCTGGGACGGCGACATCGTGATCCTGGAGTTCCCGGACGGCGCAGCCGCCCAGGCCTGGTACGACTCGCCGGGATACCGGGACATCCTGCCGCTCCGGGTGGAGCACTCGGACTCCATCGCCTGCCTGGTCGAGGGCGTTCCGGAGTCGTACCGCGCGGCAGACAAGCTCGCAGCCCTCCGCTGAAGGTGCAGGCCGGATCCGCCCCTCAACGGTCAGTCCCGGCACGTGAGATCCGCCGTCGTGACCGCCACCACCTTCGCCAAGGTGGCTGCGTGATGTCACACACACCTCGTGCCGGGGCCGCGAACCCCACCCCGGGCGTACGCCGGCTCCCGCACCGCGTGCTGCTGGCGCTCGCCCTGCTCGCGGCCGTCGCCGCGTCGTTGCTCCGACCGGCCTGGGCCGCTGTGGAGAGCAGCGAGCAGGCGCTCGACCCGGCGGCGGTCGACAGGTGGGTCCAGGAGTACGCCGAGCGCCACGGGCTGCCCGGCGTCGCCGTCGCCGTGGTCAAGGACGGTGTCACGGTGCACACGGCGGCGCACGGCGAGGGAGAGGCACCGGTCACCGACCGCACGCCGTGGGCCGTCGGGTCCGTGGCGAAGACGTTCACGGCGTTCGCGGTGCTTCAACTGGTCGACCGAGGCGAGATCGACCTGGACCACCCCGTGCAGCGGCACCTGCCGGAGCTCGCGGTGGACGATCCCCGCGCTGGAGAGATCACCGTGCGACACCTCCTCAGCCACACCTCGGGGCTGCCCAACCCGACGCTGGTGGCGCCGGCGCACTCGCTGGGCGAGGCGGTCGCCCGCGTCGCCGACGCGAAGCTGTCGTCCGACCCGGGGACGGCCTACTCCTACGCCAATCCCAACTACTGGGTGGCTGCCCGGCTCGTGGAGGTCGTGTCGGGCAGATCGTTCGAGCAGTACCTCGACGAGGAGGTCTTCACGCCGCTCGGGATGGCGGACACCCGCGCGGTGGTGCGCAGCGGGCCGGGCGTCGCGGGCATGGAGGACGGGCACGTCACCGCCTACGGCCTCGCCGTCCCGTTGCGGGAGATGGAGGCGGTCGTCGGTGGCGCCGGTGGCGTGGTCAGCACTGCTCGCGACATGGCGCTGTGGCTGGGCATGCAGCAGCGCGGAGGGGTGAGCGAGGACGGCGTCCGGCTCCTCTCCGAGGAGCTCATGGACGAGGCACACGCCAGACAGCCGGAGGCCGGTACGTACGGCCTCGGGTGGCAGCACACCAGCACGGCGGAGCCCCCGAGGGTCGGCCACGACGGCTCGCTGACCCGCTACAGCGCCCGGGTCGACCTGGTGCCATCGAGTGGTTATGGCGTGGTCGCCATGCTCAACAGCTACACGCCTACCTATACCCACCCGTTCTCGATCAGCACCGGCGTCATCGAGCTGACCGAGGGGCGTACGCCGAAGGTGGGAGCACCCGTGGCGAGCCTCGTCGACATCTCGCTGGGCGTCCTGACGGTCGTGGTGCTCGGTCTCGTGGCCCTCGGCCTGCGCCGATCCGGGGCCTGGGTGGAGAAGCGTCGCGGGCGACCGGCCTGGCGATTCGCGCTCCGTCTCCTGCCTCAGCTGTCACTGGCGGCGGCCGCGGTGACGGTCTACCTCGTGCTGCCCGCGGTCGAGGCCAACGAGGCGACGGTGGTCGACGTGATCGGTCTGTGGCCCGCGGCGATGGTCCTTCTCCTCGTCGCGGGGTCCGGGGCGGCGGTCCTCACCCTGGCCCGGGTCCGGGCTCGGGTCCGCAGCACATCCCCGACCGCATAGAAGGCAGGGCTCTCACCGCTTCGCAACCAGCGCCGACGCCGGGCGACGTCAGCGCGCGGGCACGACCATCGGCGTCCCGGTCACGGGGTCCGGCACGACGACGCAGTCCATGTCGAACACGTCGTGCACCAGCTCCGCGGTGACCACCTCCGACGGTGCCCCGCTCGCCACGATCCGGCCGTCGCGCATCGCGACGACGTGGTCGGCGAAGCGGCAGGCCTGGTTGAGGTCGTGGAGCACCACCACCACGGTGCGACCCTCGTCCACGAGCCGGCGGAGCAGGCGCAGCAGGTCGTACTGGTGGGCGATGTCGAGGAAGGTGGTCGGCTCGTCGAGCAGCAGGTAGGGGGTCTCCTGGGCCAGCACCATCGCGACCCACACCCGCTGCCGCTGCCCACCGGACAGCTCCGCGACGAGCCGGTCGGCCAGGGGCGCCACCCCGGCCGCCTCCATGGCCCGGGCGACGGCCTCGTCGTCCGCGGGGCGCCACGACCCCAGGATCGACTGATGGGCGTAGCGGCCGCGGCGCACGAGGGCCTCGACCCGGATGCCCTCCGGGGCGACCGTCGCCTGCGGCAGGAAGCCGACCTCGCGGGCCACGTCCTTGCTCCTCCACTCCGTGATCGCCCTGCCGTCGAGCTCGACCCCTCCGGAGCGGGCCGGGAGCAGCCGTACGAGGGCGCGCAGCAACGTCGACTTGCCGCACGCGTTGGGCCCCACCACCGCCGTGAACGCGTGGTGCGGGACAGCGAGGTCGAGCCCGTCGACCACCAGGCGGTCGCCGTAGCCGAGGGTCAGGCCGCGGGCCTGCAGGCGTGTCACGTGCGGATCTCCTTCGTCAGCAACCACAACAGGTAGAGCCCGCCCACCCCGGTGGTCACCACGCCGACCGGCAGCGCCTGAGGGGCCAGGATCCACTGCGCCAGCAGGTCGGAGGCGGTCAGCAGGAACGCGCCCGTCAGGGCGGCGGGCAGCAGCGGGACGCCGGCCGCGCGCGCCAGCCGACGTCCGATCTGGGGGGCGGCGAGCGCGATGAACGCGATCGGTCCGGCCATCGCGGTGACCGTCGCCGAGAGCGCGACGCCGACCACCACCAGCAGCAGGCGGAGCCGGCGTACGTCGGTGCCGGACGTGGTCGCCACGTCGTCGCCGAGCGCCAGCTGGTGCAGGGGGCGGGCGAGCAGGGCGAGCATCACGACGAGGACGGCGATCAGCACGAGCGGCGTGTCGACGTCCGACCAGTCCAGGCCGTTGAGCGAGCCCGCCTGCCACACGCTGGCGGCGATCGCGAGGTCCAGCTCCGCGCGCAGGATGATCCACGAGTTGACGGCTGTCAGCACCGCCTGGACCGCGATCCCGATCACGACCAGGCGCACGCCGGAGAAGCCCGTCCCGGTGGAGAGCAGGTAGACCACGAGCGCCGAGGCCAGCCCTCCCGCGACGGCCGCGGAGGTGATCGCCGGCTCGGTGACGGTGGTCAGCGTGAAGACGAGCAGGACCCCGGTGTAGGCGCCGGCGTCGAGCCCGATCACGTCGGGCGACCCGAGCGGGTTGCGGGTCAGGTTCTGGAAGACCGCTCCGGCCAGCCCGAGCGCCGCACCGAAGACCAGGGCGGCCACCACCCGGGGCATCCGCCACTCGGTCACCGAGATCCGGACCGGGCCGGCACCTCGCAGCGCGTCCAGCACGTCGGCGGGACGGTTCCACCCGTCGCCGAAGCAGAGCGCGGCGAAGGCGACGAGCAGCGCGGCCACCACCAGCCCCGCCGACACGTAGGCCGTCCGACGGTCCACGCGGAGCACCTGGCCGGCGCCCAGTGGGATCGACAGTGGGATCGACAGCGCCCTCACCCGCCCACCGCCCCGTGGCGCCGGACCACCCAGATGAGCGCCGGCCCGCCGAGCACCGCGGTCACGATGGCCACCGGCACCTCGCCGGTCTCCAGGAGGACACGGGCCAGCACGTCGGAGAGCACCATGAGCAGCGGGCCGAAGACCACGCACAGGCCGATCAGCCAGCCGATGGACGCACGGGCGAAGTGGCGTACGGCGTGCGGCACGATCAGCCCAACGAAGACGATCGGGCCCGCGACGGCCGTGGCCGTCGCTGCCAGCACCGTGGCCACCAGGAGGGTGAGGACCCGGGTGCGCACGACCGAGGCGCCGATCCCGTGGGCGACGTCGTCTCCCAGCATCACGGCGCTGAGCGCCCTGCCCAGCAGCAGGGCGGAGGCCAGCGCCACGACGAGGACGAGGCACGGCAGGAGCAGCGGCGCCTGCTCGCGGCCGGCGAGCGAGCCGACCGACCAGAAGCGGTAGACGTCGAAGGTGGCGGGATCGGTGAGCCGGATGCCGATCGACATCCCGGCCAGCACGGCGGTGAGGGCGACGCCGGCCAGGACCAGTCGCAGCTGGTCGGCTCGGCCGACGGCGTAGACGAGCGCCGCCGCCAGCGCCGCCCCGACGAAGGCCACCACCAGCGTGACGGCCTGCCCGGACGCGCCGAGCTGCGTGGCCACGACCACCGCGAACGACGCACCTCCGGTGACCCCGAGCAGCCCGGGCTCGGCCAGGGGGTTGCGCGTCAGGGTCTGCACCAGGGCACCGGAGACCGCCAGGGCCGCGCCCACCAGGACGGCGAGCAGGGCGCGCGGCAGGCGTACGTCGAGCACCGTGATGTGCGCGTTGTCGCCCGGGTCGTGGGCGACGATCGCGCGGTAGGCCTCCGCCATCGACACCGCGCCCTGGCCGACCGTCAGGCTGAGCATGACCGCCCCGGCGAGCAGCACGAGCCCGGCGCCGAGGGCGTACGCCGCTGTGCCCCCCTTCGCGCTCACGCCTCGTCGTCGTGGTCGTCGTGGTCGTCGTGGTCGTCGTGCTCGGTGGCGCCGCGCTTCCAGTAGCCGGTCACCAGGGCGTCGATGCCCCTGTCCCTGGCCCAGCGCCGCAGCGGCTTGACGTCGCCCGCCTCACCGGCGGCGAAGAGGAAGACGTCGGCCGGCTCGTGCCCGCCGAGGTCGAGGCCGGCGACCACCTCGGCCAGCCGGGACCCGCCGCTGCGCGAGAGCCACTCGACGCTCACGCCCGGTCGCTGTCGCAACGGGTATCCCGTCTCGTCGTCGTGGTCGTGGTCGATCACGACCTGCGCGCTCACGCCGCGCTCCTCGAGCCAGTCACCCTCGTCGAGCCAACGGGCGAGGGCGGGGAGCGCCGTGGTGTCGACGGCGAACACGTAGTGACCGTAGGTGTGGGGGAAGACGAGCGCTCCCGGCGGCCCGGCCAGCACCACCTCGGTGCCGACCCGGGCCTGCGACGCCCACTCGGACGCGAGGCCGCCGGGGTGGAGCACGACGTCGAGGTCCATCTCCCCCGTCTCGGCGTCGAGGCGGCGGATCGTGTACTTGCGCATGGTCGGCTGGGGGGAGCGCCAGTCGAGCATCTGCCGTTCGGGGTCGTAGGTCGGGTCGTTGCGCGTGCCGTCCTCGAGCGGGAACACGATGCCGACGTGGTCGTCGCACGCATGGCTGACCACGTCCCTGACGGCCGGGGACGCCACCGTGAGGCGCAGCATGTGGGGGGTGACCTGGGTGCGCGCGACCACGGTCGCGGTGCGGATGCCGATCGGGTAGCCGACCCGGCGGGTGCCGCGACCGCCCTGCTGGTGCGCGAGCACCCGGGGGCCCGGCCGGGACCTGTCGATCCCGCTCACTCCAGCTCCCCGGCGAACGCCTCCTCGAAGGCCTCGTCGATCGCGTCGAGGGTGCGCATCGCCGACTCGTAGGTCGCGGCCTCGGTGTGGCGCACGGCGATGGTCATGTCGTCCTTGACCGCCGGGAGGTTCTTCCACAGCGGGGAGTCGAGCACGTACTGCACGGCCTCGACCGGCGTGCCGTCCTGCTGGACGCTGTAGGTGATCACGTCGGCGTCGCCGAGGCTCTCGGGCAGCTCCTCGATCGAGGGGTACTCGCTGACCTCCGCCGAGCCGCCGTCGCTGGGGTCCTTCACCTCGCCGTAGTAGGTGACACCGATGTCGGCGGCGACGTTGGTGCCCCACGAGCCGGCGAACTCGCGGTGGAACTGCCCGGCCGTGACGTCGCCGTAGGAGCCGACGTGACCGAAGTCGAGCCCGTCGAGCACCGCGGCGTACTTCTCCGTCAGCTCGGCCGCGCGCGCCTCGTAGGCCTCCTGCTTCTCCGCGTACGTCGCCGACGAGCCCGCTGCCTCGCTCTGGCGCGCCCCGAGGTCCTTCCAGTCGTCGGGACGGCTCGGCCCCAGGACCACGACGGGCGCGATCGTCTCGAGCCGCTCCATGTTCACGTCGCCGAGCACCGGCAGTGGCACCCCGAGGATGATCACGTCGGGGTCGGCCTCCGCGACGGCGTCGTAGTTGATCGAGTCGGCGGACTCGCCCATGACCTTCGGGGTCTCCTCGTAGGTCGCCAGGTCCTCCTCGGTCATCAACGCGGTGCCGCGGCCCCACTCGGAGATGCCGACCAGGGGGGCGTCGACCTCGAGCAGCACCGGGACGGCGTAGCCGGTCGCCACGACGCGCTCGGGGGCGGCCGGGATCTCGACCTCGCCGTTGTCGGCGGTGAACGTCACCGTCTCGGGCCCGCCGTCGGCCTGGGCCTCGTCGCCCTCGTTGCCGCACGCGGCGAGGACGAGGCTGAGCGAGGCGGCCGTGGCGAGCGCGGCGGCGCGACGGACGGGGCTGTGGGTGCGCATGGGGGTTCCTCGGGTCGTCGATCGGCCACCGGCGACCCCGGCGGCGCAGCGGCAGCCGCGCACTGGTCGTCAGGGCGCGGCTCCGGGGGTCCACGGAGGGGAACCCGACGACTAAGGGTAGGCTAACCAACCCCGAGAAGTTGTCGCGAAGGAGACAGATGGTGTCGTCGAGCCGACACGTCGGCGTCGCCACGCACACCGCGACGGCGGCGGGGGCGATCACGGTCGAGGAGTACGGCTACGGCCTCGGTCCGCCCACCGGGATCCTCGTCCTGCGCTATCCCCCGCAGGCGGCGATCCCCGACTTCCCCGCCGACCGCGACGACTTCGTCCACCAGGTCTTCTGGTCGCCCGACGGCGTCCTCAGCGCGCACCGCGGCAACGCCTCGCGGTTCCTCTCCTCCTCCGAGATGCTCTGGGTCCGCCGCGGAGCGGTGGCCGAGGTCCGCGGCCTCGGTCGACAGACGGTCGTCCGGGTGTGCCTGCGGCAGTCGCACCCCGCCCTGAGTGCAGTCGAGGCGGGCGTCCTGACGCCCGACCCCGAGGTCGGGAGGCGACTGCTCGCGATCGCCCGCCCCGGCGTCGAGGAGGACGACGGCCTCCGCGCGCGACACGACATCGTCGAGGCCCTCGCCCGGTGCACCCCGGCGCGTGTCGACCACGTCGACCGCGGCCCCACCCCGGCGCGGGCAGTCACGCAGGCCCTGCTGCGCGACCCCGCCGACGCCACGAGCCTCGCAGCATGGGCGGCCATGCTGCACGTGAGCGAGAAGACGCTGCAGCGCCACTTCGAGCGCGAGCACGGCACGACCTTCACCGCGTGGCGCACGACGACCCGGATGCGGGCCGCGGCGGCCATGCTGCACCACCTGTCGGTCACCGAGACGGCGCACCGGGTGGGCTACTCCAGCGTCTCGGCCTTCGCGGCCGCCTTCACGCGCGAGTTCGGGACCAGCCCCGGACGCTACGTCGCCTGAGCGCGCCGCCGCTCACTGCGCCGCGGGCTCGCGCGGGCGGCGCACCAGCAGGGCGACGAGGACCGCCGCGGCGGAGATGACGCCGCCGTACATCAGCGCGGCGTGCACGCCGTCGGCGGTCGCCTCGACGAGGGTGGCACCCTCCTCGGTCCGGGCGACCGTCACGCGGGTCATCACGGTGACGAAGAGCGCCGTGCCGGCCGCGCCCGCGACCTGCTGGAGCGTCGAGACGATCGCGCTGCCGTGGGAGTAGAGCTGCGGCGGCAGCGAGCCCAGCGCGGAGGTGAGCAGCGGGGTGAACATGAACGCGAGCCCGACGCTCATCAGCACGTGCAGGCCGACGACGGTGGCCTGCCCGGTGCCGGCGTCCAGCGTGGTCATCCCCCACAGCGCGACGCTGACGAGCGCGGCGCCCGGCGAGACCAGCGGCCGGGGGCCGACCCGGTCGAAGAGGCGCCCGACGATCGGGGCGAGCAGGCCCATGGTGAGGCCGCCGGGGAGGAGGATGAGTCCGGTGTTGAGCACCGACAGGCCGAGGACGTTCTGCAGGTAGAGCGGCAGCAGGATCAGCGTGCCGAAGAGCGCCATCATGCTGACCGCGACCAGCAGCACGGCGACGCTGAACGAGCGCACGCGGAAGGCACGCAGGTCGAGCAGCGCCCGGTCGCGCAGCCGCAGCTGGCGCGCGACGAAGGTCACCAGCGCCAGGCCGCCGAGCACGAGCGGCACCCAGACGGGCACCGGGGTGTGGCCGGAGGCGCTCTCGCCGATGCTGCTCAGGCCGTAGATCAGCCCACCGAAGGCGAGCGCGGACAGCACGACGGACAGGACGTCGACCGGCACGTCGCGCGGCTCGGTCACGTTGCGCACCCACGCGGCACCGAGGGCGAGCGAGAGCAGCGCGATCGGCAGCACGATCCAGAACATCCAGCGCCACGACAGCTGGTCGAGCACGAGCCCGGAGATGGTCGGACCGATCGCCGGGGCCACGGAGATCACGATCGAGATCGTGCCCATCGTCTGCCCGCGCCGGCGCTCGTCGACGACGTTGAGGATCGTGGTGATGAGCAGCGGCATCATCAGGGCGGTGCCGACGGCCTGGACGACGCGCCCGGCCACCAGCATCGGGAAGACCGGCGCCAGCGCGGCCACCAGCGTGCCCGTGCTGAACGACGCCATCGCCGCGACGAACACGCTGCGCAGGGGGAAGCGCGTCAGCAGCCAGCCGGTGATCGGGATGACCACGGCCATGGTGAGCAGGAAGGCCGTGGTGAGCCACTGCGCCGTGGTGGCCTGCACGTCGAACTCGCGCATCAGGTCGGGCAGCGCGACGCTCATGATCGTCTCGTTGAGGATCACCACGAAGGCGGATGCGACGAGCAGCCCGATGAGGCGGCCGTGCCCCTGGGGCGACGCGGTCCCGACGTCGGGAGGTGTCGGCTGGGCGGTCGTGGTCACGTGGAACGTTCCTCCGGATCTGCGGGCACGGCGGCGTCCTCGCCGCCATCGGCGTCAGTGACTGCCAACCCGGTGGGAGCGGGCGCTATTCCCCCGGGCCGGACGGGTGCCGGGTGAGCCCGGTCAGCCCGTCGAGGTGGGCCCGCACGTCCTCGGCCGAGCCGGTCCCGTGCACGCGGATCAGCTCGGCGAGCGCCGGGTGGTCGGTGGCGAGCAGGTCGGCCGCCCGCAGGAGGTCCTGGCCGGAGGCCACGGCTCGCAGCAGCTCGGCAGTCGTCGGCTCGGCCGGCGGACGCGCGGCGGCACCCGTCAGGGTGGTGGAGTCCTGCTGGCGGATCTCCTCCAGGCGCACCGCGACCTGGCTGTGCGCCAAGCCGGCGGCGACCTCGTCGGACAGCTCGACGAGCGCGCGCAGCCGCTGGACCGCCAGCGGGTTGCCGATGGTGGTGCGCCGCCCGCTCGCCAGCTGCGACAGCATGGGCGCGCTCACCCCGATCGTGCGGGCCACGGCCGCCTGGCTGAGCCCGAGCGCCGCGGTGACCCGGTCGAGCACGTCGCCGATCGCGGCGCCGTAGAGCTCCTGCTGGCGCCGGCGGCTCTGCGACTGCCCGATCATGACCCGACGATAACGCACGCACATATTGTGTTTGCGATTGCTAACGCTGGGTAGGACCGTCCCAGGAGGTGCCCCATGACCCACCGGATCCGGACGATCCCCCACCGTGCGACGACGGCAGTCGCCACCCTCGCCGCACTGACCATGCTGGTCCTCGCGGCCGCGCTCGGCGCGAGCAGCCCGGCCGGCGCCACCAGCGGTGAGACCGACCCACCGGCGAGCGACACCGAGCCCGACGCCGAGCCCGACACCGACTACGCGCGGATGGTCCTGGTCCTCGACGCCTCGGGGTCCATGGCGGAGCCGGCGGGCGGCGGGACCACCAAGATCGACGCTGCCCGGCAGGCGCTAGGCACCGTCGTCGACGGGCTGCCCGACGAGGCCTACGTCGGGCTGCGGGTCTACGGCGCCACGGTGTTCTCCCGCGACCAGAAGGGCGCCTGCACCGACTCGCAGCTCATCGTCGACCCCGGCACCGACAACCGCGACGAGCTGCGGGCGGCGCTGGAGTCGTACGAGCCCTACGGCGAGACGCCGATCGGGTACGCCCTGCGCCAGGCGGCGGGCGACATCGGCGGCGAGTCGACCCGGTCGATCGTGCTGGTCTCCGACGGCATCGCCACCTGCGAGCCCGACCCCTGCGTCGTGGCGGGCGAGCTCGCCCAGCAGGGGATCGACCTCCAGATCGACGTCGTCGGCCTGAGCGTCGACGCCAAGGCCCGCGCCCAGCTGCGGTGCGTCGCGGCGAAGGGCAACGGCACCTACTACGACGCCGCGGACGCCGACGAGATCGTCGCCAGCCTGGAGACAGCGGCCGACCGCGCCGTGCGCCCCTTCGCACTCGACGGCACGCCACTGGCCGGCGGCGCCTCCGACGACCCGACGCCGGTCGAGGCCGGGCTGTGGAGCGACAAGGTGGGCACCACGCCGCAGGACTCCGAGCGCTGGTTCTCCTACACCCGCACGATGCCCGGCTCGACGGTCCGGGTCGGGCTGTCCAGCCTGGGCGGCGACCCCGACGAGTGGGACACCGTGCAGCTCGAGACCAGCACGCCGCTCGGGGATTCCTGCGGCACCGACAACAGCTTCAAGAACGTCAACTCCGCCGAGCTCCTCGGGGCCGAGGTCGCCGTGGGCGAGCCCCAGAGCAACGAGGCCTGCGTGAGCTCCGACGAGGTGCTGATCATGGTGTCCCGCTCGCTCAGCAACATGGGCCGCGGACAGTCGCCGTTCAGCCTCCAGGTGGTCGAGGAGCCACCGGCGGACGGCACGTCGCTCGCCGCGGCGGGCTCCTGGAGCGGCATCGTCCTCGACCCGCCGGTCGTCTCCGGCACGCCGGAGGAGGTGACGGGCGGCGACTCGTTCGCCACCGCGCCGGTCCTCACCGACGGCGTCTACAAGGGCACCATCGTGCCGGGCGAGACGCAGGCCTTCCGGGTGCAGCTGGCCTACGGCCAGAAGCTCAGCGCGCGGCTGCGCACTCCCCCCGCCTCCCCGGCGCTTCACGAGCAGATCGGCCACCAGGGCCCGTTCGCTTCGGTCCTGGTCTACAGCCCGATGCGCGGGAACGTGCCGATCAGTGGGGAGGGGATCAACACCCACGGGTTCGCCGCCACCAGCTCCTCGCAGGTGTTCGGCGTGCAGACCCCCGAGGTCCGCTACAACAACCGCGTCAGCTCGGTCACCGTGGGCACCAGCCTGCCCGGCTACTACTACCTCGTCTTCGCGGCCGATGCCGACCACCGCGGGGAGTCCTACGAGATGCCCTACCGGCTCGAGCTCCAGGTGCACGGCGAGGAGTCCGGCGCACCGGAGTACGCCGAGGGGCAGGCGCTCCTCACCGGCACGGACGCCCCGCTGGGCGCGCCCGTCAGTGCCGCGGCCGAGCCGGGCGACGAGCCGGGCGACGCGGCGGACGACGCGGCGGACGACTCCGGGCAGGCGGCGCAGGGCGAGCAGGACACGTCCCTCTCTGCCGGCACCCTCGCCGCCGCCGGCGCCCTGTGCGTCGTGGCGCTCGGGTGCGTCGCCGTCGCGGTCAACCTGCTCCGGGGACGTCGCGCCTGAGCGCGGGCTCCGACCAGAGTCAGCCACCGTGCAGGCAGTCCGGCGCTCGCTGCGCCCGGCCGAGCGTGGCCCGCGTCCGCAGGCAGGCGAACTGCCTCCAGGGTGCACGCCCGGCCACCGCAGCGGTCACCCCAGGAGCAGCCAGACCGCGCCGAGCAGGCAGCCAGCGGCCACCACGAGCAGCAGCACGGCCAGTCCGCGCCGGTCGGCGGGAGCAGCGGGCTCCCCGCCGGTCGGCCCAGTGACCGGGCTCGGCGCAGAGCCACTGGCCGCACCGCCGGGCTCGCTCTTCCCGGCGGTGCGGGTCTCGTCCCCGACGACTCCCGCCAGCTGGTCGAGGACGACCACCGGCTCCCCCGGCGCCGGGGTGCCCGACAGGTCGAGGGCGGTGAGCCGCTCGCGCAGGGCGGCGGCGGTGGCCGGACGCGCGGCGGGCTCGGTGCTGACCGTCTCGAGGAGCAGTGCCGCGAGCGGCTGCAGGCTCGGCTGGGCGGCGACGAGGGCGGTGACGGAGTCGGTGGCGTGGGGCGGGCGGACGCCGGTCAGCATCTCCAGCCCGACCATCCCCGCGGCGTAGACGTCCTGGGCGACCGACGGGTCCGCCCCGGCGAGCTGCTCCGGCGCCATGTAGCCCGGCGAGCCGATCACCTGGCTGGCACGCGTGAGCCGGGGGTCGTCGGTCCGGGCCGAGATCCCGAAGTCGGTGAGCAGCAGGTGGGGGCGCGCGGTCCCGGTCGCGCGGAGCAGCAGATTGGCCGGCTTGACGTCGCGGTGCACGACCCCGGTCGCGTGCACGGCCTCCAACGCGGTGAGCAGCTGCACGAGCAGCTCACGCACCCACGTCGCGGGCAGCGCGCCGTGGTCGCCGATCAGGGTCGCGACCGAGCCCCCGCGCACCAGCGGCATCGTGAACAGGACGCGGTCGTCCTCCCCCGCCCACGACAGCGGCGTGACGACGTGGTCGTGCGGGATGCGGGTGCCCTGCTCGCGCATGAACCGCACGAGCGACGCCGAGTCGGACTGGCGCAGCACCTTGCCGGCGTAGACCTCCCCGTCGCGGCGGTCGCGGACGACCCAGACCGAGCCCATGCCACCGTCGGCGATCGGCTCCAGCAGCTCGAACCGACCGGCGAAGACCTCACCCACGAGAGGCCGCCTCCCCCCGGGACCAGCGCCTCACAGCGTCTCGAAGCGCATACCGGCCTTCTGCAGCCGGGTGAGCAGCGCGTCGCCCATCGCCTGCGCGGTCGTGACCTGGCCGGCGGTCTCCGGGGTCTCGTCGAGGGCCAGGCAGAGCGCGGCCTCGGAGAGCATCTTGGCCGTCTCGGTGTAGCCGGGGTCGCCACCCGAGACGCGGGTGCGGACCGTGCGTCCGCCTGCCTCGCCGACGAAGTCGACGGTGAACCACGACCGCTCGCGCTTCTCCGGCGAGGGCCCCGACCCCTGCGGCACCTTGGACTTGATGAAGTCGCGCACCGGCGCGACCTGGGCGGCCAGGGCCAGCGCGCCGACGCCCACGACGCCGCCGACCGCGTAGGGCAGGGTCTTGGTGCCGGCCCAGTGCGAGTAGCGGAACCGCGGCCCGTACGACGCCAGCGCCGCTCCGGTGCGCGCGACGACGATCGGGTCGATGGTGGGCAGCGGGAGCAGCCAGTAGCCGAGCACCGGGTCGCGGTGGGGCCGTCCGCGCTCGGCACGGGACGAGCGTCCCTCGGGCCGCGGCTCCGCGCGACGGCGGGCGGCGTAGGCCTGCTTCATCTGGGTGCCGCGGGCGAACTGGTCGAGTGCGGAGTGGAGGGTGCCGCCGGAGAAGGTGCCGCCGGAGCGGACCACCCCGCGCAGCGTGATCGGCTCGTCGGACGGCAGCTGCTGCACGGTGAAGTAGGCACCCAGGTCGTGCGGGATCGAGTCGAAGCCACAGGCGTGCACGAGCCGCGCCCCGGTGCGGATCGCGGTCTGGTGGTGCTCGAGGTACATCCGGTCGACGAACTCCGGCTCGCCGGTGAGGTCGAGGTAGTCGGTGCCGGCCTCGGCGCACGCGGCGACGAGCGGCCCGCCGTGCTCGAGGTAGGGACCGATCGTGGTGGCGACGACGCGGGTGCGCCGGGCGACGTCGGACAGCGCGGCGGCGTCGGTGGAGTCGGCGACCAGCACCTCGACGTCGACGCCCCGCTCCTCGGCCAGTCGCCGGCGTACGTCGTCGAGCTTGTCGGGGTTGCGGCCGGCGATGGCCCACCGCAGCCCGGCCGGTGCCGCGGCGGCGAGGTAGTCGGCGGTCAGGCCCCCGGTGAAGCCGGTCGCCCCGAAGAGGACGAGGTCGAGGTCGCGGTCCTGGCGGCTGTCGGCGCGGCTGTCGAGGGGGTCGCTCATCGCGCCATCGTGTCACGCGGAACCCCGGCCGGGGCGGCTCCGTCCGACGGCCATGCGCGCTCGAAGCATCATCGCCCCGATCACCCTCGTCACCAGCCTGGCCGCGGCGCTCGGCATCGGCTACGCCCTGGGCAACGACCCGGGCCGCGAGGAACGACCGCCCACCTCCCCGCCCCTCGCGCTGGCCAACGCCGACCTCACCGTGGCCCCGAGCTGCGCCGCGCTGCTCAACAGCTATGTCGAGCGGGCGCTCACCGAGGTCGGGCCCTTCGGGTGGGGCGACCTCGGCGCCTCCGATGCGATGTCCGGAGCGGACGCGGCCGCGCCCAGCGATGCCGCGGAGAGCGCCCGCTCGACGGTCAGCACGTCGCGGAGCACCAGCGCCGGGTCGGGCACCAACGTCCAGGAGGCCGGCGTCGACGAGTCCGACGTGGTCAAGGTCGCCGGGAGCCTGCTGGTGCGGCTGCGCGAGGGCGAGCTGCTGGCCTACGACGTCTCGGGCGAGGAGCCGAGCCTGCTGTCGACCACGCGGCTCGACGACGCCCGGGGCAGCAACGGCTGGGTGGGCGACCCCGGCGGCGAGCTGCTGCTCGTGGACGGACGGGCCGTGGTGCTCGGCACGTCGGCTGACGGGTCGTCGACGACGATCACCACGGTCGACCTCGCCGACCCGACCGCGCCCGCCGTCGTCGACGCCACCACGATCGGCGGCCGCGCCTCCGCCGTGCGCCTGCACGGTGACGTCGTACGCGTGGTGGTGCACACCAGCCTGCCGCAGCTCGACTTCTCGATGCCTGAAGGGCCGCTGGGCGAGCTGCGCGCCCGGCTGGGCAACCGCGCGCTGGTGCGCGAGACCACGCTCGCCGACTGGCTCCCCACCGTGGACGGCGAACCGGTCGTGGACTGCGCGGACGTGGCGATCCCCGACGACCCCGAGGTCGCCCTCGGCACCACCACCGTGATCGCCCTCGACCCGACGGAGCCGACCGACCTGACCACCACGGCGGTGGCCACCGACTCCGACATCGCCTACTTCTCCACCGACCGCTTCTACCTGGCCGCGACCGCGCCCCAGTGGGGCTGGACCGACTGCATCACCTGCCGGTTCGCGCCCTCCGTGCCCAACGGCACGACGCCCCTCTTCGCCTTCGCGCTCGACGGCGCCGAGACGACGTACGTCGCGTCGGGCGAGGTGGAGGGGACGATCGCCGACCGCTGGTCGATGGATGCCGTGGGCGGGTCGCTGCGGGTCGCGGTCGGGCCGAGCAGCGAGACGGGCGACTTCAACTCGGTCGTCACGCTGCGCGAGGACGGCGCCGACCTCGTCGAGGACGGCCGCGTCGACGGCCTCGGCGTCGGGGAGGAGATCAAGTCCGTGCGCTGGTTCGACGAGCTGGCGATCGTGGTGACCTTCCGCCGCACCGACCCCCTCTACGCCGTCGAGCTCGCCGACCCGTCCTCCCCGCGGCTGCTGGGCGAGCTGAAGATCCCCGGATTCTCCGAGTACCTCCACCCGCTGGGCGAGCAGCGCCTGGTCGGGATGGGCCAGGACGCCTCGCTCGACGGCGTCGCCCGCGGCGCCCAGGCCGCCCTGTTCGACGTCACCGACCTCACCGCGCCGCGCCAGCTCGACGTGGTTCGCTACGCGCCGGGGACCCAGGCCGGGGCCGCCACGGACCCCCGCCAGTTCACCTGGCTGCCCGAGCGGCGCACCGTCCTGACCGTGGTGAGCCGCGGATGGACCGGCTCGACCGGGTGGGTCTCGGTGCTCTCGCTGGCCGACGGGTCGATGCGCAACCGGATGATCGAGGTCGAGCACGGCAGCGACGTCGCCGACGTACGCCTGGTGCCGCTCGCCTCGGGCGAGGTGGCGCTGGTGACGGGCGACGACGTGTCGTTCCTCCCCCTCGACGGATGAGGCGTGAGCCCTCGATCCGGGCCCCCGCCCCGTCGTAGGCTCGGAGCATGTGCCGCAACATCCGCCCGCTCAACAACTTCGAGCCGCCGGCGACGCGTGACGAGGTGACCGCGGCCGCCCTGCAGTACGTCCGCAAGGTGGCCGGCACCACGAAGCCCTCGCAGGCCAACGAGGCCGCCTTCCACGCCGCGGTGAGGGAGATCGCCCACATCACCGAGCACCTCCTCGACGAGCTGGTCACGACCGCGCCGCCGAAGAACCGCGAGGTCGAGGCCGCCAAGGCCCGCGCCCGCGCACAGGCGCGCTACGCGTGAGCCTCGCCGCGTCCGGCTCGGCCGAGGACGAGGCCCTCGACCTGCTCTGCTCGCGCCCGCTGGTCGTGCTGACCGGCGCCGGGCTCTCCACCGACTCCGGCATCCCCGACTACCGCGGCCCGGGCGCGCCGGTGCGGGCGCCGATGACCTACCAGGAGTTCGTCGCCACCCCGCAGGCCCAGCAGCGCTACTGGGCGCGCAGCCACCTCGGCTGGCAGCGCATGGGGCGGGCGCAGCCCAACGCCGGGCACCGCGCGCTCGCGGCGCTCGACCCCGAGCTGCTGATCACCCAGAACGTCGACGGCCTCCACGAGGCCGCCGGGTCGCGCCGGATGGTGGCGCTGCACGGACGGGTGGCCGACGTGGTGTGCCTGGCGTGCCGCACCACCTCCTCTCGTGCGGCGCTGGAGGCCGAGCTCGACGCGCTCAACCCGGGCTGGCTGGAGCGGCACGGCTGGGTCGCGTCGCGCCCCGACGGCGACGTCGACCTCGACGACACCCGCGACTTCGTGGTGCCGTGCTGCCCGTGCGGCGGCGCGCTCAAGCCGGACGTCGTGTTCTTCGGCGAGAACGTGCCTCCCGGCCGGGTGGCGCGCTGCTACGCCGCCGTAGAGGGGCTCGGCGGTGACGGCGCGCTGCTGGTGGCCGGCTCGTCGCTCACGGTGATGAGCGGGCTGCGCTTCGTCCGGCGTGCCGCCCAGGGAGGGACGCCGGTCGTCATCGTCAACCGTGGCCTGACCCGCGGCGACGCGCTGGCGTCGTACAAGCTCGACGTGGGGTGCAGCGAGTTCCTCGGTGAGCTGGCCGCGCGGGCTGCTTAGCGGCGTACGAAGATGTGCTCGGCGGCCTCCACCACGAGCTCGGCGGTCTCGCCGCCGGAGCCGATGAGGATGCCCTCCTCGGTGCGGGCGATGGTCACCGTCTTGCCCGGGAGCGCGCCGACGCGGCGCAGCAGGCCCATCAGCTCCTCGTCCTTCTGCATCTCCTCCGAGATCCGCTTGACGTGGACGCGCTGGTCCTCGACCTCCGCGGCGCCCGAGAGCGGCTCGACGTTGTCCATGAACTCCTCGCCGACCCGGTCGCCCAGCTCGTCGAGGCCGGGGATCGGGTTGCCGTAGGGCGACTCCGTCGGGTGGTCGAGCAGCTCCAGCAGCCGGCGCTCGACCGTCTCCGACATCACGTGCTCCCAGCGGCACGCCTCGGCGTGCACGAGCTCCCAGTCGAGGCCGATGACGTCGGTGAGCAGCCGCTCGGCGAGGCGGTGCTTGCGCATCACCCGCGTGGCCAGGCGCCTGCCCTCCTCGGTGAGCTCGAGGTGGCGGTCGCCCTGCACGGTGACCAGGCCGTCGCGCTCCATCCGGGCCACCGTCTGCGACACCGTCGGGCCCGACTGGTGCAGCCGCTCGGCGATGCGCGCGCGCAGCGGCGGGATGCCCTCCTCGACGAGCTCGTAGATCGTGCGGAGGTACATCTCGGTGGTGTCGATCAGGTCGCTCACGAGGCTCATTGTGTCCCATCCCCCAACTGCCGCGCCCACGCGAGGCGTGGCACAGTGAGCCGGTGACCGCGCTGATCGTGCCCCGACGCTTCTGCGGCCCGCCCGACTCCGGCAACGGGGGCTGGACGGCTGGATCGCTCGCCGCCTACGACGACGCGGACGCGCCCGACGACCACGGCACGAGCTGGCCGGCCATCGAGGTGTCGCTGCGCCAGCCGCCGCCCCTCGACACCCCGCTCGACGTCTCGACCGACGCAGGCGTCACCACCGCGTCGCGCGACGGCGTGCCGGTCGCGACCGCCCACCGCGTCGACCGCACGCTCACCGACGTCGAGCCGGTCGAGCCTGCGGTGGCCGAGGCGGCGACGGCGGGCTACCCCGGCCACACGTTCCACCCCTTCCCCACCTGCTTCGTCTGCGGCACCGACCGGGAGGAGGGTGACGGGCTGCGGATCTTCCCCGGACCGGTCGGCGGCGACCTCGAGGGCGAGCGGGTGGCCGCGCCCTGGACGCCCCACCCGAGCCTCCACGAGGACTGGCACACCTACGCCGACGACCAGCCCCGCGCGAGCGTCGCCGCGACCTGGGCGGCGCTCGACTGCATCGGCGGCTGGGCCGGCGACCTCACCGAGCGGCTGATGGTGCTCGGGCGGATGACCGCGCGGGTCGACGCCCTCCCCGTCATCGGCGAGGCCCACGTCGTCGTCGGTGAGCCCCGCGGTCGCGACGGTCGCAAGACGTTCACCGCATCGACGCTCCACGACGCCGACGGCCGGATCGTCGCCACCGCCGAGCACACCTGGATCGCCGTCGACCCCGCGCAGTTCGGCGGCCGCTCGCCCGGCGGCCGAGGAGCCGCTGGGACCGTTTGAGAAGATGCCTCGCATGGCTGATGTGAACGATCCAACGACGTACTGGTGGCGCAACGCCGTGATCTACCAGGTCTACGTCCGCAGCTTCGCCGACAGCGACGGCGACGGCGTCGGCGACCTGCCGGGCATCACCTCGCGCCTGCCCTACCTCGCCGACCTCGGCGTCGACGCGCTGTGGATCACGCCGTTCTACACCTCGCCCCAGCGCGACCACGGCTACGACGTCGCCGACTACCGCGACGTCGACCCGCTGTTCGGCACGCTCTCCGAGGCTGATCACCTGATCGCGCGCGCCCACGAGCTCGGCCTGCGGGTGGTCGTCGACCTCGTGCCCAACCACACGTCCGACCAGCACGAGTGGTTCCAGGCGGCACTGGCCGCCGGTCCGGGCAGCCCGGAGCGGGCCCGCTACCTCTTCCGCGACAGCGACGACGGCACCCCGCCCAACAACTGGCAGTCGGTCTTCGGCGGCCCGGCGTGGACCCAGGTCGACGACGGCCAGTGGTACCTCCACCTCTTCGACTCCTCCCAGCCCGACCTCGACTGGCGCAACCCGGAGGTCCCGGCGATGTTCGAGGACGTCCTGCGCTTCTGGCTCGACCGCGGCGTGGACGGCTTCCGCGTCGACGTCGCGCACGGGCTGTTCAAGGAGGAGAGCCTGCGCGACCAGGTGGTCGAGGAGGGCGCCCGGCCCAGCTCCGGGCAGGTCAACACCGACCACTCGATGGTGGCCCGCGAGCTCAAGGACGAGCCGATGTGGGACCAGCCGGAGGTGCACGACGTGTACCGCGCCTGGCACCGCGTCCTCGACGAGGCCGGACCCGACCGGATGGCCGTCGCGGAGGCGTGGACCCAGACGTCGGACTCGATGGCGGCGTTCGTGCGCCCCGACGAGCTCGACCAGGCGTTCAACTTCGCGTGGCTGCTGGCCGACTGGTCGGCCGACGACTTCGCGCGGGTCGTCACCGAGACCCTCGCGGCGGTCGGGCCGGCGGGCGCCTCACCGACGTGGGTGCTCAGCAACCACGACGTCGTACGCCACCCGACCCGCTACGGCGGCGGCGAGCAGGGCCTGGCCCGGGCACACGCGGCGACGCTGGCGATGCTCGCCCTGCCCGGCGCGTGCTACCTCTACCAGGGCGAGGAGCTCGGCCTGGAGCAGGTCGACGTCGCGCCCGAGGACCGGCAGGACCCCGCCTACCTGCGCACCGGGGAGGTCGGCCGTGACGGCTGCCGCGTCCCGATGCCCTGGGGTGGGAGCGAGCCGCCGTACGAGTTCGGGCCCGGCACCGGGCAGCCGTGGATCCCCCAGCCGGCCGACTGGGCAGGGCTGACGGTCGAGGCGCAGACCGGCACCAAGGGGTCGAGCCTCGAGTTCTACCGCCAGGCGCTGGCCGCGCGCCACGAGTTCGCGTGGACGGCCGGCGAGAAGGTCGAGCTCGTCGACCTCGGCCCGGACGTCCTCGCCTTCCGCCGCGGCCCGCTCACCGTCGTGCTCAACTGCGGCTCCACCCCCATCGACCTCCCCGACGGCGAGGTGCTCGTGGCCAGCGCTCCCGTCGAGGACGGCCGGCTCCCCGCGGGCGCCTCGGCCTGGCTGCGGCGCTGACGGCTTCCCCCTGCCTTTGCGTCATACGTCCGGCGACGGGAGGGCGGGTCAGTCGTCGCCGAGGGCGCGGTTGTACGCCGCAAGCTGGGCGCCGAAGGCGGAGAGCTCCTCGTCGCTCCAGGCCGAGAGCCGCTCGTCGAAGCGGTTGCTGCGCGCGCGGAACATCGCCTCGAGCCGCCGGCGGCCCTCCTCGCTCACGTCGAGCAGGATGGCGCGGCGGTCGTCGGCGGCCGGGTGGCGCTCGACCAGGCCGAGGTCGACGAGGGTCTGCACCTGGCGGCTCACGCCGCCCTTGTCCATCCCGAACGCGTCGGCCAGGTCGGCGGCACGCAGGGCGCCGTGCTGGGCCAGGTGGCTCAGGATGAAGTAGGTGATGGGGTGCAGGTCGGGGTGGACCTCCCTGGCCCGATCCGCCATCACCCGCTTGACCCGGCGGACCAGGATGCCGACCTCGGCCTCGATGAAGCGCAGGCCGTCCTGCCTCGTGGTCGTCACGGGCGCGCTCATGACTGCGGCGTCTCCGCCAGGAGCTCGTCCTCGCGCTTCACCGAGGTGCGCAGCGGGACCTCCTTGATGAAGAGCACCGCGATCAGCGCGCCCACCGCGAACGGCAGGGCGACCAGGAAGATGTGGCCGGTCGCGTCGCCGAACGCGCTCTCGAAGATCGCCCGCACCGGGGCCGGCAGGCCCGAGACGTCGGGGATGCTGCCGGTGTCGTGCGAGACGGCCGAGGCGTACTCCGGGTGGATCGCGAGCAGCTTCGTCAGCCCGGACTCCACGGCCGCGGCGACCTGGTGGGCCAGCACGGCGCCGAGCGCGGCGATGCCGATGGAGCCGCCGAGGGAGCGGAAGAAGGCGACGACGGAGGAGCCGGCGCCCATGTCGGAGAGCGCGATGGTGTTCTGCACGGCGAGGACGAGGTTCTGCATGGTCGCGCCGAGGCCGAGGCCCAGCACGGCCATGAACAGGCCGGTGCGCCACAGCGGGGTCGAGGCGTCGATCGTGGCGAGCAGCGCGATGCCGGCGATGACCGCCACCATGCCGCCGACGAGCCAGCGCTTCCAGATGCCGGTGTGGGAGATGATCCGCCCGCTCAGGATGCTGGAGACGAGCAGCCCGCCGACCATGCAGATCGACATCAGGCCGGCCTCGGTCGGGCTCATGTCCTTGGCGCGCTGGAAGTAGAGGCTCAGGTAGACCGTCGAGCCGAACATCGCGACGCCGATCAGCACCGACGCGACAGTGGCGAGGGTGAGGGTGCGCTCGCGGAACAGGCGCAGCGGGATCATCGGGTCCTTCGCGACGTTGGCCTCGACGTGGATCGCGAGACCGGTGACGACGACGGACGCGACGATCATCAGACCGCTGGTCCAGGAGATCCAGGCGAAGTTGTTGCCGCCGAGCGACATCCAGACCAGGAGGATGGACACGCCGCCGACGAGGAGGGTCGCTCCGAGGTAGTCGATCGAGACGTCACGCTTGACCACGACGGGCAGGCGCAGGGTGCGCTGGAGGACGACGAACGCCAGCAGGGCGACGGGCAGCCCGGCGAAGAAGCACCAGCGCCAGCCGATGGTGTCGACGAGCACGCCACCGACGAGCGGGCCGCTCACCGTGGCGAGCGCGAAGACCGCGCCGATGTAGCCGCTGTAGCGGCCACGCTCGCGCGGGGAGACCATCGTGGCGATCACGACCTGGACCAGCGCGGTCAGGCCGCCGACGCCGAGGCCCTGGACGAAGCGGGCCCCGATCAGGACCTCCATCGACGGCGCGAAGCCGGCGGCCAGCGAGCCGACCGAGAAGATCACCAGCGCGCTCTGCACCAGCGTCTTCTTGTTGAACATGTCGGCGAACTTGCCCCAGATCGGCGTGGTCGCCGTCATCGCGAGCATGGTGGCGACGACCACCCAGGTGTAGCCGGTCTGGCTGCCCTCGAGGTCGTCGACGATGGTCGGCAGGGCGTTGCTGACGATCGTGCTGGAGAGCATCGCGACGAACATCGCGAGCAGCAGGCCGCTGAGGGCCTCGAGCACCTGGCGGTGCGTCATCTCGCCGGCCTGCTCGGCGGTGATGGGGGGAGCCTGGGTCACTGCGATCCTTTTCGGTTGCTTAGAGCAATAGTTGCTTTCCACAACCATAAGGCCGGCCGTCCTGTTCCCCAACCCGGCCCAGACCCGGCGCACACGCGAGGTGGATCACGGCCCGGGCGCGTCAGGATGCGCCGACTCGACCCCGTCCTGGCGTCAGGACGCGCCGACTCGACCTCGACCGGGCGTCAGGACGCGCCCACTCGACCCCGGACATGCAGCGACCCGCAGGCCTGCTGCCCCTCTGGGAGGGGCCCCGGGGGATGACACCGGGAGCCTGCGGGTCGGGTGGCTGCAGTGGATTCGCCGGCAGCTGTCGGCGATGCGGGCTGCCTAGCTGGCAGCCACCTCACTCATCCGATAAGAACTCATTCCTCGGACCACCTCCCTTCTGTGTACGACCACCGTACGTCGCCGGGTGGGAGCGCTCAACGCATTAAGCCGATCAACCCACGACGTCCTCGACCGCCGCCTCGAACTGCGAGCGGTAGAGCCGGGCATAGGCCCCGCCGGCCGCGAGCAGCTGCTCGTGCGAGCCCTGCTCGACGATCGAGCCGTCCTCCATGACGAGGATCAGGTCGGCGTCGCGGATCGTGGAGAGCCGGTGGGCGATGACGAACGAGGTGCGGTCCGAGCGCAGGGCGGCCATCGCCTGCTGCAGGAGCAACTCGGTGCGCGTGTCCACCGACGACGTCGCCTCGTCGAGGATGAGCAGCGCCGGGTCGGAGAGGAACGCCCGCGCGATGGTCACCAGCTGCCGCTCGCCGGCCGAGAGGTTGGAGCCGTCCTCGTCGATGACGGTGTCGTAGCCCTCGGGCAGCGAGTGCACGAAGCGGTCGACGAAGGTCGCCCGGGCGGCCTCGAGGATCTGCTCCTCGCTGGCGTCGGGCCGGCCGTAGGCGATGTTGTCGCGGATGCTGCCGGCGAACAGCCAGGTGTCCTGCAGCACCATCCCGATGCGGGTGCGCAGCACGGAGCGCGGGATCGAGGTGATGTCGACGCCGTCGATGAGGATGCGCCCGGACTGCACGTCGTAGAAGCGCATCACGAGGTTGACCATCGTGGTCTTGCCGGCGCCCGTGGGCCCCACGATGGCGACGGTCTGGCCCGGCTCCGCGACGAGCGAGAGGTGCTCGATCAGCGGGCGCGCGGGGTCGTAGGAGAAGGACACGTCCTCG
This sequence comes from Nocardioides sp. Z13_37, assembly GCF_058355585.1. NCBI lineage: Bacteria > Bacillati > Actinomycetota > Actinomycetes > Propionibacteriales > Nocardioidaceae > Nocardioides > Nocardioides sp. Z13_37. The sequence goes on from NZ_JBZGDV010000001.1 coordinate 42,467, forward strand.
AAGCGCACCTCGCCCCGCGGGTGCTCGGCCGGCCGGCCCGACGCGTCGGGCGACTCCTCGGGCGCATCGAGCAGCTCGAAGACCCGCTCGGCCGAGGCGACGCCGGACTGCAGCAGGTTGAGCATGGAGGCGACCTGCGTGAGCGGTTGGGTGAACTGGCGGGAGTACTGGATGAACGCCTGCACGTCGCCGAGCGACATCGTGCCGCTGGCCACCCGCAGCCCGCCGAGGACCGCGATGACGACGTAGTTGAGGTTGCCGACGAACATCATGATCGGCATGATCAGGCCGCTGACGAACTGCGCGCCGTAGGAGGCCCGGTAGAGCTCGTCGTTCTGCTCGGCGAAGACCCGCTCGGCCTCGGCCTGGCGACCGAAGACCTTGACGATCGCGTGGCCAGAGAAGGTCTCCTCGATGTGGGCGTTGAGCGTGCCGGTGCGGCGCCACTGCTGGATGAACATGCCCTGCGAGCGCTTCATCACCGCGCCAGTGATGAGCATCGAGATCGGTACCGAGACCAGCGCGACCATCGCCAGGAGCGGCGAGATCCAGAACATCATCGCGAGCACCGCGAAGACGGTCAGCAGCGAGTTGAGCATCTGGCTCATCGTCTGCTGCAGCGTCTGGCTGATGTTGTCGATGTCGTTGGTGACACGGCTGAGCAGCTCGCCGCGCGGCTGCTTGTCGAAGTAGCCCAGGGGCAGCCGGTGCACCTTGTCCTCGACCTCCGAGCGCATCCGCAGCACCGTGCCCTGGACGACGTCGTTGAGCAGGTAGCCGCCCAGCCAGGACAGCAGCGACGCGCCGACGTAGACCGCGAGCACGATCAGCAGCACGTCGGCGACCGCGGAGAAGTCGACGCCGTCGGTGAGGTCCATCGAGGCGAGCATGTCGGCGCGGTCGTCCTCGCCGCTCGCGCGCAGCGACTCCACGGCCTGCTCCTTCGAGGCCCCGGAGCCGAGCACGTCCCTGCCGATCAGGCCGGCGAAGATCAGGTCGGTCGCCCGGCCCAGGATCCACGGGCCGAGGGCGGTGGCGACGACGCTGAGCAGCGTCAGCACCACGACGGCGTACGCCTTGTGGCGCTCGGGGTGCAGCCGCGCGAGCAGCCGCTTGAGCGAGGGCCAGAACGTGTCGGCCTTCTGCCCGATCATCCCGCCGCCCATCGGGCCGCGCCCGTGGCCGCCGCCGGACTGGACCCGCTCGGTCTCCTTCAACGTGCCGGAGTCGGCCGGGGAGTCGGCGGTCCCGGAGGTCGGGCCGGACTGCTCGCGGATGCTCATGCCACCTCCTCGGCGGTCAGCTGCGACGCGACGATCTCGCCGTAGGTCGAGCAGGTCTCGAGCAGCTCGTCGTGGGTGCCGGTGCCGACCACGGCGCCGTCCTCCATCACCACGATCCGGTCGGCGTGGCGGATGGTCGCGACGCGCTGGGCGACGATCACCACGGTCGCGTCCCGGGTCGCCGGTCGCAGCGCCGCGCGCAGGCGGGCGTCGGTGGTGAGGTCGAGGGCGGAGAACGAGTCGTCGAAGAGGTAGATCCCGGGGCGGCGGATCACCGCGCGGGCGATGGCCATCCGCTGGCGCTGCCCGCCGCTGAGGCTGGACCCGCCCTGGGCCACGTCGGACTGCAGTCCGTCGGGCATCGCCTCGACGAACTCGCGCGCCTGGGCGATCTCGAGCGCCGCCCACATCTCGTCCTCGGTCGCGTCGGGCTTGCCGTAGCGCAGGTTGTCGGCCACGGTGCCGCGGAACAGGAACGCCTTCTGCGGCACCAGCCCGAGCCGCGACCAGAGCGTCTCGGCGTCGAGGTCGCGCACGTCGACGCCCCCCACCCGCACCACTCCCCCGGTCGCGTCGAACAGTCGCGGCACCAGGTTGACCAGCGTGGACTTGCCGGCGCCGGTCGAGCCGACGATGGCCACGGTCTCGCCGGGGGCCGCGCGCAGCGAGACCTCGCGGAGCACGGGCTCGTCGGCGCCGGGGTAGGCGAAGCTCACGCGGTCGAGCTCGAGGCCCAGGCGCTCGGGCAGCGCGGTGACCGGGTCGGCGGGCGGGACGACGGAGGAGTCGGTGTGGAGCACCTCGGTGATGCGCTCGGCGCACACCGCCGCGCGGGGCACCATCATCAGCATGAACATCGCCATCATCACCGACATCACGATCTGCATGAGGTAGGAGATGTAGGCGGTCAGCGCACCAACCTCCATCTGGCCGGTCTCGACCCGGTGCCCGCCGAACCACAGCACGCCGACGGTCGCCACGTTGGCCACGATCATCACCGTGGGGAACATCGCGGCCTGCCAGCGCCCGGCCCGGATCGCGACGTCGGTGAGCTGGACGTTGGCGTCGGCGAACCGCGCGGTCTCGTGCTTCTCGCGCACGAACGCGCGCACCACCCGGACGCCGGTGATCTGCTCGCGCAGCAGCCGGTTGACCTCGTCGATGCGCTCCTGCATGAGCCGGAAGCTCGGCACCATCTGGCGCACGATGAGCCCGATGGACAGGCCGAGCACGGGCACCACGGCGAGCACCAGCCACGACAGGCCGATGTCCTCGCGGGCGGCCATGATGATGCCGCCGACCATCATCATCGGCGCCGCCACCATGAGCGTGCCGCCCATCAGCACCAGCATCTGCACCTGCTGCACGTCGTTGGTCTCGCGGGTGATCAGCGAGGGCGCACCGAACTGCTGCACCTCGCGCGCCGAGAACGACCCGACCCGGTGGAAGATCGCGGCGCGCAGGTCGCGACCGAAGCCCATGGCGTTGCGGGCCGAGAACCACACCGCCGTGATCGAGCAGGCGACCTGGACGAGCGACACGGCGAGCATCAGCCCGCCGTGGCTCACGATGTAGCCGGTGTCGCCGGTGACGACGCCGTTGTCGATGATGTCGGCGTTGAGGCTCGGCAGGTAGAGCGCGGCCAGCGTGCCGACGAACTGCAGCGCGACCACGGCGGCCAGCGGCACGGCGTACGGCCGGAGGTAGGTGCGGACGAGTCCGAGGAGCATCAGGAGTCCTTGCCGGTCGCGGTGGGCTCGGGCGCGGAGACGACCACGCCCTTCTCAGCGCGCCGCCCCTCCTCGAGGTGCCGGGAGGACACGGCCGGATCGAGGGGCCCCGTCGCGGTCGTCAGCGAGAGGACCCCGCGGAAGCGCACGCCGCCAGCATAGGTCGGCGCCCACCCGGCAACCACCGGTTTCGCGCTCAGGGGGCGAGCCGCTCCACGGTCCAGCCCGCGCCGTCGCGGCGGTAGACGAGCCGGTCGTGCATCCGGCTCCGGCGTCCCTGCCAGAACTCCACGGCCTCCGGCGCCACGCGGTAGCCGCCCCACTCGGGCGGCACCGGGACCGGCGCGTCGTCGCCGAAGCGCTCCTGCGCCCGCGCGTACGCCGCCGCGAGGTCGGCGCGCGAGGCGACGGGACGCGACTGGCTCGAGGCCCACGCGCCGAGCTGCGCACCGCGCGGCCGCGTGTGGAAGTAGGCCTCGACCTCGTCGTCGCCGAGCACCGACGCGGTGCCCTCGACGCGCACCTGACGCTCGAGCGGGTGCCACGGGAAGAGCAGCGCGCAGCGCGGGTCGGTGGCGAGCTCGGAGCCCTTGCGCGAGGAGCGGTTGGTGAAGAAGACGAAGCCGTCGGGGCCCACGCCCTTCAGCAGCACCATCCGGCTCGACGGACCGCCGTCGGGCGTCGCCGTCGCCAGCACCATCGCGTTGGGCTCGTGCAGCCCCGCCTCGACGGCCTGGCGCAGCCAGCGGCCGAACATCTCGACGGGGTCGTCGGCGAGGTCGGGCAGGTCGAGACCGCCGCGGCCGTACTCCTCACGCAGTCCGGCGATGTCCATGCCGCCGACCCTACGCCGGGCCGCGCACCCGCCCGGCGACCGAGGTTCAGGGCTGGGACGCCGCCTGGGCGTAGTACCACGAGGTCCTGGCCTTGGCGCCCTTGCGCGTCAGCGAGACGTGCAGGTGGTCGCGGTGGCGCAGCGTGGGCGAGCAGGTGCGGCGCGTGCGGCAGCCCGAGCTGAGGTAGCGCTTCGCCGCGAACCCGTCGTAGGAGGCGTACATCGTGTCGTCCCAGATGATGTACATGATGCCCATCCGGCGGGCCAGGGCGTGCGGCTGGCCGGTGTCGTCGGGCGCCAGGACCTCGTCGATCAGGGCCGCGGCGAGCGCGGCGTCGGCAGGGTCGGTGGCATCGAGCAGCCAGTCGAAGGCCCGCGACTCCTTGTGCTCGCTGCGGCTCGACCCGGCGCACGAGCGGCTGATCGGGCCGTAGCCGCCGCCGCGGGCGACCAGCCAGTCGGCGAGCATCAGCACACCCGCCTTCGGCCGGCGCCGGCACGTGGTCTGCGGCTGGTAGCCCGAGTAGGGCTCCATCGGCATCAGGAAGGGCGCGGAGGACGTGACGGTCCCGCGCCGGTTGCCGGGCTCCTCCGCGGAGGCGGCTCCCGGACCGCTCGCGAGCAGGCCGAGCAGCAGCACGACGGCGCCCGAGACGCGCGCGGCGACCCGCGCTGAGGCTTGCATCGAAACGTCCCACCCTCCCCTGTGACCACACCCGGCACAGGGACCGTAGGCGGGCCCGCGCGCCGCCGTCAGGGGTTCGTCAGAACATCACCGCTGTAGTTCGCAGGCGGGTGTCCCGCCGGGCAGCCGGTGCCGGTTGGCGGCGACCCAGGCGTAGGTGCGGCGGGCGATCGGGTCGACCCCCGGAGCGGTGATCAGGCGCCCCGCGAGCCGCGCCGGCAGCGGCCCGGTGCGCAGGATCGAGGCGAACGCGCGGTGGCCGTAGTCGACGCGACCGTCGGGGTGGACGTAGGGCATCTCGACGACGGCACGTGCCGGGTCGACACCGAGCTCCTCGAGGTCGGCGGCCTGCACGGTCGAGCTGTCGACGTCGACGCCCAGCCGCGGCACCAGGCGGGCGGTGCGCATGCAGAAGCCGCAGTCGGCGTCGTTGAGCATGAGACCTCGGTCCACGGCACAAGGCTACGTCGCGAGGTGGCACCAGCACGGCTCCGCAGTGGCGCGCGGGTGCGGTTGAGCGGGGGCGTCCCCGCTCAACGGCCCGGATCCGGGGGTCCTAGCGGGGACGAGACGTGTCCAGTGGTCGCCGGACGCGCGGGCGTCGTTCAGCCGGATCGAGGCGCCGGGGGACATACGCGCGCGCCGGGGTTGAGCGGGGACGTCCCCGCTCAACGGCCCGGATCCGGGTGTCCTAGCGAGGACGAGACGTGTCGAGTGTTCAGCGGGACCCGTGGGAGGCCGTTCTCATCGTCAGCAGTCTGTCCGCCTTGGCGGGGGCGCCATCCGGGCCAGCCGCGGCGAACGGGCCCCCGGCGACGGTCCGGGACGCTTCCCGCACCTCACCGACTCTGGGAGGATCGACCCACCTGGCCGACGGCGGATGGGGCGACGTGGCAGCGGAGCAGCGAGCGCGTCGTGCGACCGCCGTGGCGTGCCTGGCCGTGGTCCTCGCCCACGGGGTCGCCCTGGCGGTGATCACCCGGAGCGCCGAGGCCCAGGAGCCGCACCGGGTCCCGCTGCTGGTCGCCGCCCCGGCGGTGGTGGCCTCGTCGCTCGCCGACGAGGCCGACGCGATGCCGGGCGCGCCGTTCGACGCCAGCTGGACCGACGACGCGGAGGAGGCCCGCACGGCCGTGCGGGACGGCACCGCCGTGGCCGCGGTGCTGGTCGACCTACGCACCACCCGGGACGTCGTGCTCGTCGACGCGCGGGCGGACGCTGCGCTCAACGACGCGGTCACCGACCGGCTCGAGGCGATCTCGGCGTCGAAGGACCGGACGTTCGCCGTCGAGGAGCTCGCCCCGGAGGACTCGGACGCCGCCGACCGGGTCCGCTGGTTCGTCCTCCTGGCAGGCGCGCTGGGACTCGGCTTCGCGCTGGCGCTCTCGCTTGTGAGGGGCCGGGCCGGCGGGTCCGACCGGGCGCGGGTGCTGCCCGGGCTCGCCGCCCTCGCCGGGGTCGCTGTCGCCGGCGCCTCGGTGCTCGCGCTGGCCCCCGTGACGCGGCTGGCCGGCGACGGCCCGGCCGTCATCGGCGTGGGTGCGCTGTACGTCTTCACGATGGGCGCGGTCGTCCTCGGCGCCGAGGCGCTGGCGGGGGTCGTCGGGCTGGCCGCCGCCACGGCGGCCCACTTCGTGCTCGCGACTCCGCTGCTGTTCGCGACCAACCACTACCTGCTGCCGCCCTTCTGGGCGACCGCGACGTCCTGGCTGCCGACCCGTGCCGCGCAGGAGGCGCTGACGGAGGTGGCCTACGTCGAGCCCGCGGCAGCCCGCCAGCAGGTGCTCGGGCTCGCCGCCGTCGCGCTGGTCGCCGTGCTCGCGGTCGCGCTCGCCCACCGTGTGCACGAGCGATCCCGGGGGCCCGGGGCGGCGGCGGTGCCGGTGCGGCACTGGCGGCTGTGGGTGCTCGGCGCCGTGGTGCCGCTGGCGGCGGTGCTGTGGCTGGTGATCGCCCTCGCGCCGACCGGCGTGGTCGACGCCGCGTCCCTGCCCAGCGTGGCGACGCGGACCACGTGCGTCGATCCCGGCGGCCGGCCCACGTCGGTCGCCCAGCTCAACGACCAGGTCGCGCACCTGCAGGGGGTCCCTGCGTTCCAGGGTGGCGACGTGGGGGCCGACGTCCAGCTCACCGACGGACGGTTCCTCGTCGTCTTCGGCGACACCCTGCGCGACGAGGACTTCGACGGACCGCGGCTCGTGCGCAACTCGATGATGCTCTGGGACGCCGACTGCGTCTCGGTGGTGCTCCCACCCTCCCGCGGGGCCCTGATCCCCGATCGCCGTGACGGGGTCGGCTACTGGCCGATGTCGACCGCGGTGGCCCACCGACCCGGCTACGACCTGGTGCTCGTCTCGGCCCAGCGCGTCGCCGCGACCGGAGCCGGCTCCTTCGACTTCGCCAACCTCGGGCCGTCCCTGGCGGTGTTCGTGGTGGCCGATGGCCGGACGCCACAGCTCATCGAGGTCGAGGACATCGGGCCCGACGACCCGCGGCCGAGCCGGCCGGAGTGGGGGGCGGCGATGGCCGTCGCCGGCAGGTGGCTCTACCTCTACGGCACCGCCAACCCCGGCAAGGACGACGTCTTCGGGTTCTCCCTCCGGGTCGCGCGGGTGCGCCCCGACGACGTGCTCGACGCCTCGAGGTGGCGCTTCTGGGACGGCAGCGCGTGGCAGCGCGACGCCGGCGAGGCGGCCCGGCTCGTGCCGGCCGCGGGAGGGGTGTCGCAGACACTGAGCGTCTTCCGTCGCGGCGGGCGCTGGTACGCCCTGAGCAAGCTGGACGGCGACCTCGGCGACCAGATGGTGCTCTGGACCGCCCCGCGTCCGACCGGACCCTTCACCCGGACCGCGCCGGTCGCCTCGTTGCCCGTCGACCCCGACTCCGGAGCGGTCACCTACATGCCGCTCGCGCACCCGGGGCTGTTCCCCCGCCCCGGGTCCGTGGTGGCGTCCTACAGCAACAACAACACCGACGCACGGAGGATCATCGACGACCCGAGCCGCTACCGCCCGACGTTCCTGCGCGTCCGGCTGCCGAGGTGACGGGGCCCTCGCGCCCGACCGGGAGCGGCTCGTGGATGCGTCAGATGAGGCGTCGGATGCGCCGTCCGAAGCAGCGGCTGAGCTCGGAGCCGCAGTAGTGGCCGAACCCGGGGATCGGCTCGTAGCCCGAGGACAGGTAGAGCTCGATGGCCTCCGGCTGCTTGATCCCGGTCTCCAGCACGAGCGCCTCGATCCCGGCCTCGGCCGCGGTCGCCTCGAGGTGGGCGAGCATCCGCCGTGCCAGGCCGCGCCGCTGGGCGGCGGGCACGACGTACATCCGCTTGACCTCGGCGCTCACCTCGGCGCCCAGCGCCGTCACCGAGCTGCGCCGCCACGCGCCGGTGGCGACCGGGACGCCGTCGAGGTAGCCGACGAAGAACTGCCCGAGCGGGTCCTCGAAGTCGGCAGGGTCGACGGGCGACTCGTCGCGCCCACCGTAGCGCGCGACGTACTCCTCCTGGACCGCCTCGACCAGCAGCTGCGCGTCCGGATGGGTGATCGGGAGCCGCTCGATGCGCAGCTCGGACGCCGGCTCAGGCAAGCGACTGCCCGCAGCTGTCCGGCGTGCCGTCGGTGTTCATGATGCGTCCCCCGTCGTGTGATGTGCGGCTGCGGGTGTCACAATAGGCGCTCTGACAGCGTCGTCAGGACCGCCCTTCCGCACCACACGTGAGGCCTCCCATGACCGACGCCCTGCAGATCCCCGCCGAGCTCCTCCCGGCCGATGGCCGCTTCGGCGCGGGTCCGTCCAAGATCCAGACCAGCCACCTCGACGCGCTCGCCGCGACCGGCTCCTCGCTGATGGGCACCTCGCACCGCCAGGCCCCGGTGAAGAAGACGGTCGGCCGGGTCCGCGAGGGTCTCACCGCGCTCTTCGACCTGCCCGACGGCTACGAGGTCGTGCTCGGCAACGGCGGGGCGACCGCCTTCTGGGACATCGCCTGCTTCGGCCTGATCCGCGAGAAGAGCCAGCACCTGTCCTTCGGCGAGTTCTCCTCCAAGTTCGCCACGTCGGCCAAGAAGGCTCCCTGGCTGGCCGACCCGACGGTGATCACCAGCGAGCCCGGCTCGCGGCCCGACGCGGTCGCCGAGGAGGGCGTGGACGCCTACGCCTGGGCGCACAACGAGACCTCCACCGCGGTGATGGCGCCCGTACGCCGTCCGGCCGGGGTGGCCGACGACGCGCTGGTGCTGGTCGACGCGACCTCCGGCGCCGGCGGCCTGCCGGTCGACCTCGACCAGGTCGACGCCTACTACTTCGCACCGCAGAAGTGCTTCGCCTCCGACGGCGGGCTGTGGATCGCCCTCATGTCGCCGCGGGCGCTCGCCCGCGCCGAGGAGATCGCGGCGAGCGGGCGCTACGTGCCGCCGTTCTTCGACCTGCCGACCGCGATCGACAACTCCTCCAAGAACCAGACCTACAACACCCCGTCGGTCGCGACCCTCTTCCTGATGGCCGAGCAGCTCGACTGGATGAACAGCCAGGGCGGGCTGAAGGGGATGGTCGAGCGCACGACCGCCAGCTCCGACGCGCTCTACGGCTGGGCCGAGCGCACGTCCTACACGACGCCCTACGTCGCCGAGCCGGCCGACCGCTCGCTCGTGATCGGCACCATCGACTTCGACGACTCGATCGACGCGGCCGCCGTCGCCGCCACCCTGCGCGCCAACGGCATCGTGGACACCGAGCCCTACCGCAAGCTCGGGCGCAACCAGCTGCGCATCGCGATGTACCCCGCGATCGACCCGGCCGACGTGGAGAAGCTCACCGCCGCGATCGACCACGTCGTCGCCCACGGCTGACGACCCGCGCGGGACGCGTCGTGCTCAGGCTGCGAGCAGCTTGAGCACGGCGCGCTCCAGCGCTGCCTGCCGGGCGTCGTCGGTGTCGTAGGACCCGCGCACCGTGATCGTGCGCCCGCGCTCGTAGGCCTCGACGACGCGCGGGTCGACGTAGGCCGTCCTGGCGAGGGTCGGGGTGTTGCCCAGGAACTCCGAGACCTCCTTCATCGCCGCGGACACCGCCCGCTTGCGCGACGCCTTCGTCGCGCCCGGCTCGGCGGAGTCAGCGAGGGCGGCCGCCGCGATGACCGTGGCGTGCCAGGTGCGGAAGTCCTTGGCGGTCGCCTCGATGCCGAAGCAGCCGCGGATGTAGTCGTTGACGTCGGAGGACGACAGGTCGCGCCAGGTGCGGCCGTCCTTCCAGGCCAGGAGCCTGTCGCCACCGGCGCGGCGACGACGCATCACGTCGAGGGCGCCCACGGCCGACGGGTCGTCGATGTCGATGCAGTGCTCGACACCCGACTTGCCGATGAAGCAGAAGCGCATGCCGCCCCGGTGCCGCGAGACGTGCTCCTTGAGCAGGGTGGTGAGGCCGAAGGAGCCGTTGGTGTCGGTGTAGACGTCGTTGCCGATGCGGAAGTAGCCGAGGTCGAGCAGGCGCACGGCGACCGCGCAGGCCCGCTCCTGCGACATGCCCTCGGCCCCGATGTCGGCCAGCACCCGCTCGCGGGCCCTGGACAACGCCTTGCCGAAGAGGAGGATCCGGTCGAACTTGGCCGCGTCGCGGCTCGCGCGCCACTGCGGGTGGTAGAGGTACTGGCGGCGCCCGGCGTCGTCGGTGCCGACGGCCTGGAGGTGGCCGTGGGGGTGGGGCGTGATCCACACGTCCTTCCACGCCGGCGGGATGACGAGGTCCTTGCAGCGCTGGACCTGGTCGGGCTCGAGGCGCTCGCCGTGCTGGTCCAGGTAGACGAAGCCCTTGCCGGACCGGCGTCGGGTCCAGCCGGGCTGGTCGGGGAACGTGCGCCTCAGTCGGGGCATGCCGCGAACCTAGCGAACGCCTCCCCGCTCCGCGGCCACCCGGAGGGAGGTCCGGAGGGAGGTCCGGAGGGAGGTCCGGCGCGAGGTCGGGCGCGAGGTCGGGCGGGGACGTCAGCCCGGCGGGGGCAGGCTCGACAGGACGTCGCGGATCTCGTCGTACGCCGTCGCGCCGAAGGCCACGAGCCGGGCCTCCTCGACCGAGGTCGGGGTGGCGCGCAGCGTGTCGACGGCGGCGGCGATCGCGTCGCCGCGCGGCCACCCGTAGACCCCGGCGCTGACGAGCGGGAAGGCGACCGAGCGGGCCCCGAGCTCGTCGGCCACGGCCAGGGCCCCGGAGTAGCACGACTCCAGCAGCGACCGGTCGCGCTCGCCGGCGTTCCAGTTGGGGCCGACCACGTGGATGACCCAGCGGGCGGGCATCCGGCCGGCGGTGGTCCACCCGGCGGCGCCGGTGGCGAGCCCGTGGGGGAAGCGTCGCCGGCAGTCCTCGAGGACGTCCGGGCCGCCCGCGGCGTGGATGGCCCCGTCGACGCCTCCGCCGCCCCGCATCCGGCGGTTGGCGGCGTTGACGACCGCGTCGACCTCCTGGGTGGTGATGTCGCCCTCGACGACGGTGAGCCGCACGCGCTCAGCCCGCCCATCCGGCGTCCGCACCGGGGCGCAGGACCCGGCTGGCGAGCTCGGCCTGGCTGGCGGTCAGCAGGTGCTCGGGCACCCGCACCGGCGCCCGGTCGTCGACGGTGAACGTGTAGACGAACATGTCGGGCCGCGGCGGGCCGTCGGTGCTCGCCGACCCCAGCACGGCCTCGGTCACCAGCCGGCCGAGGTCGGGGTCGGCGGGGTCGAGGTCGACCTCGGCCGCCTCGGTGCGGCCGACGAAGCCGCCGCTGCGCTCGACGCGGAGCCGGCCCCCGGCGACGCTGGGCTCGGACGGAGGCGTGGACGGAGCCGTGGACGGAGGCATGGCCGAGGGCGGGACGACCGCGCCGGTGCGGGCCGGCTCGACGCCGACCTGGGCCCACGCCTCGCGGACCGCGTCGGCGTGCTCGCCGGCCGCGGCCACGGTGGCCGCGGCGAACGTCGCGAAGGTGGCGCCCGAGGGGACGTCGCCGCCGACGAGCGCGTCGTACCAGATGCGGCCGGCACCCTCGATCGCCCGGCCCCCGATCGCCACGGCGGCGAGCTGGAACGCCTTGTTGGGGATGCCGGAGTTGAGGTGGACGCCACCGTTGTCGTCGGTGGTCTCGACGTAGTCGTCCAGGTGGGCCACCTGCGGGTCGGCGCCGATCTCGGGGTCGTCGTAGGCGGTGCCGGGAGCAGCCAGGTCACGCAGCGCCCGGGCCTGCACGCGCGGCAAGAAGATCCCCTCCCCGATGAGCCAGTCGGCCTCGGCGGCGTCCTGGCCGAGGAGGCGCTGCTTGAGGCAGGAGGCGAAGGCATCGGCGACCGACTCGTTGAGCGCACCGGACTGGCCGTCGTAGGCGAGGGCGGCGGTGCGCTCGACGACGGCGTGGGAGAACTCGTGCGCCAGGACGTCGACGGGCTTGGTGAAGCGCTCGAACACACGGCCGTCGCCGTCGCCGAAGACCAGCTGGGTGCCGTTCCAGAACGCGTTGTTGTAGCGCGAGCCGTAGTGGACGGTCAGGCTGACGGGGGCGCCCGCGTCGTCGTAGGAGTCGCGCCCCAGGTCGTCGAGGAACATCAGCAGCGTCGCCTCGATGCCGGTGGCCGCCTCGTCGACCGCCGGGTCGCCGGTCGCGGGCTCGCCCGCGCGCCGGGCCGGGTTGCCCGGCAGCGAGGTGCTCGACCCGGCGTCGTGCACCGTCCACGCGACGGTCGCGGCCGCACCCTCGAGCGGGGCGGGCTCCGGCCGGACCCCGCCGCGGGCGGCCCGCTCGCGGCGCAGCGCCTCGTCGGCGGCGGCGCGCTCGGGGCCGTCGACCCGCTCCACGAGCCAGGGCGGGATGAAGGTGCAGCGATCGGCCCGAGACGTGGTCATGGCCCCTGTCTACCCCGCGTCACCGACAGGGGGAAGGACGCGGACGACGCCGGGGGGCGGGAGTCAGGCGCAGGACGCGGCGGTGAAGGTGAGGTCGGTGAGGACGATGCCCTGCCGGCCTCGGGAGGCGAGCGGGCCGGACTGGTCGTTCCAGTAGGTGATCCGGTAGACGTCGGACGCCGGCCGGCCGGCGTAGCTCACGACCACGTTGCCCCGCGAGCCGCTCACCGGGTCCTGCTCGACGTTCGCCCCCGTCGCGCGCCACGGGTCGTTGGCCGTGCCCGCGCCGACGACCTGGTTGGCCCGTGCGCCGCTCGGCGCGCCGCTCACGCTGACCCGGTCCTGGTACTGGCCGTTGCCCATCGTCCGGCCCAGCGAGTCGATGTCGGTCAGGGTGAACGCGAGGTTGGACACCGGACGACTGAACACGAGGGTGACCTCCTGGCGGTGCTGGCTGCGGGGCGTGGAGAGCGAGGTCACCCGCGACGCCGCCTGCTGCATGATCGTCAGGCCGCGGCCGCCGGTGCCGCCGACGTTGCCCGGGGACAGCGCCAGGTTGGAGTAGGCCCCGGTGCTGCCGGCGACGAGGCTGCCCTGGAACGAGCTCGACACCACCATCGTCAGCGGGGCGGTGCCCAGCGCCCCCGAGCCGACGGCGCGCGTCAGCCGGGCGGTCGCCGTCCGGGCCCGCGCGTTGTAGTGCGACGCCCAGCGGATCTCGTACGCGGCGTCCGCGCAGGCGACCGGGCCCGAGGCGGCGGCGTAGGCCGGCACCGCGACGACCATCGAGACCGCGGGCGCGGTCCAGGCGGCGGCCCGGAGCACGGTGCGTCGGGTGGTGGCGTGCGGGGCGGCTGCGTCAGGGGTGACGGTGGTGGTGAGCATGGATCATCCCTCCGGATGACGGCTCGGCACCGGACGAGCGCATCCCCACGCGCTGCACTCCGGCCTGTGTCGGCGACGGTAGTGGGCGGTCTCTCGTCATCGAGACGCTTTTGCCGTGCGGTGGCCGTCTCGTGCGCGAACTGTCTCCCCGCCGTGGGGCGTGGCCGTCGGAATTGAGCGCCTCGGCCGTGCCGCCGGTAACCTTGTCGGGCGATCCACGCCTCTGTGCGTGCGGCTGCTCGGCCGCCTGTCGCCACCTGATCTCCGCCCGGAAGGCCCCTGCATGCCCATCCAGTCCCGCTCCGACCTGCGCAACGTCGCGATCGTCGCACACGTCGACCACGGCAAGACCACGCTGGTCGACGCGATGCTCCGCCAGGCCGGTGCCTTCACCGCGCACCAGGCCGAGAGCGTCGCCGACCGCGTCATGGACTCCGGCGACCTCGAGCGCGAGAAGGGCATCACCATCCTCGCGAAGAACACCGCGGTGCACTACGCCGGTCCCGCCGGCGGCGGCCAGCCGATGGTCATCAACATCATCGACACCCCCGGCCACGCCGACTTCGGTGGCGAGGTCGAGCGCGGCCTGTCGATGGTCGACGGCATCGTGCTGCTCGTCGACGCCTCCGAGGGTCCGCTCCCCCAGACCCGCTTCGTGCTCCGCAAGGCGCTCAACGCCGACATGCCGGTGATCCTGGTCGTCAACAAGACCGACCGCAGCGACGCCCGCATCACCGAGGTCGTCGACGAGTCCTACGAGCTCTTCATGGACCTGCTCGACGAGTCGCACAGCCAGGACGCACTCGACTTCCCCGTCGTCTACGCCTCCGGCAAGGCAGGCATCGCCTCGCTCGAGCAGCCCGAGAACGGCTCGATGCCCGAGGGCACCGACCTCGAGCCGCTCTTCAAGACGATCCTCGAGACCATCCCCGCCCCGCAGTACGACGACGAGGCGCCGCTGCAGGCCCACGTGACCAACCTCGACTCCTCGCCGTTCCTCGGTCGCCTCGCGCTGCTGCGCGTCCACCAGGGCACCCTGAAGAAGGGCCAGACCGTCGCGTGGATGAAGCGCGACGGCACCGTGAGGAACGTCCGCATCACCGAGCTCCTCGTCACCGAGGGCCTCGAGCGCAAGCCGGGCGAGTCGGCCGGCCCCGGCGACATCGTCGCCATCGCCGGCATCCCCGACATCACCATCGGCGAGACCCTCGCCGACTCCGAGAACCCCGTCGCGCTGCCGCTCATCCACGTCGACGAGCCGGCGATCTCGATGACCATCGGCACCAACACCTCGCCGCTGGTCGGCAAGGTCAAGGGCTCCAAGGTCACCGCGCGCCTGGTCAAGGACCGCCTCGACGCCGAGCTCATCGGCAACGTGTCGCTGCGCGTGCTCCCGACCGAGCGCCCCGACGCCTGGGAGGTCCAGGGCCGCGGCGAGCTCGCCCTGGCCATCCTCGTCGAGCAGATGCGCCGCGAGGGCTTCGAGCTCACCGTCGGCAAGCCGCAGGTGGTCACCCGCGAGATCGACGGCAAGGTCCACGAGCCCTTCGAGCGGCTGACCATCGACGCCCCGGAGGAGTACCTCGGCACCATCACCGAGCTGCTGGCCAGCCGCAAGGGCCGCATGGAGGGCATGACCAACCACGGCACCGGCTGGGTGCGCATGGACTTCGTCGTCCCCTCCCGTGGCCTGATCGGCTTCCGCACCGAGTTCCTCACCGAGACCCGCGGCACCGGCATCGCCCACCACATCTCCGAGGGCTACTTCCCGTGGGCCGGCGAGATCCGCTCGCGCAACAACGGCTCGCTGGTCGCCGACCGCGCCGGCGCGGCCACGGCGTACGCCATGACGTCGCTGCAGGAGCGCGGCGTGCTCTTCGTCGAGCCGGCCACCGAGGTCTACGAGGGCATGATCGTCGGCGAGAACTCCCGCGCCGACGACATGGACGTCAACATCACCAAGGAGAAGCAGCAGACCAACATCCGCTCCGCCACCTCCGACAACTTCGAGAAGCTGATCCCGCCGAAGCGGCTCTCGCTCGAGCAGTGCCTGGAGTTCTGCCGCGAGGACGAGTGCGTCGAGGTGACGCCGGACCAGGTGCGCATCCGCAAGGTCGTGCTCGACGCCAACGCCCGCGCCAAGACGGCGTCGCGGGCCCGCAAGGCCAACAAGTAGGTCCTGCGGTGGCCGACCTCGGGACGGAGCTCGCGGCCTGGCTCGAGCGGCTCGGCCTGAGCGGGCAGCTGGCCGCGGCCGGGCTGCCGACCTACGAGCGCGACGGTGACGTGGCGCGCTGGCGCGACCCGGCGACCGGCGACGAGCTCGACGCCGAGCGCCTCGCCGAGCTCGACCGCGCCCTGCGCTCGGTGGGCGAGGACCCGGCCCACGGCGTGCCCGTGGAGCTGGTGCGGCTGCGCCGCGACGCCGAGGTGCGCCAGTCGCTCCTCGACGGCGGCTGGCTCGACTACGCCGGCGTGGCCCGCCGGCGCGGCGTGTCCGAGAACGCCGCGCGCTTCGCCCTGCACAAGGCGGCCGAGCGCCGCGGCGTGCTGCTCGTCCAGCACGAGGGCGGCACGCTGGTGCCGGCCTTCCAGCTCGACGACGCCGGCGAGGTGCGCGAGGAGCTGCTGGCCGTGATCGAGCCCTTGCTCGCCGCCGGCGTCGACCCCTGGCGGGCGTGGATCTGGCTCACCACCCCGGCCGCCCTGCTGGGCGGCGCGGTGCCCCACGAGGCCGCCCGCGATCCCGAGGAGCAGCCGCTCGTCCAGCGCGCGGCCGTCGCCCTCGCCGAGCGCTCCCGCCAGGCGTAGGCCGCTCGCCGCTCGCCGCTCACCGCTCGGCGTCCGCGGCTCACGCGTTGTCGGAGTCCCCGCTCGAGCGGGGACTCCGACGACATCGTGGAAGATCCGAGCCACCAGGTGACTCGGATCCTCCACGATGTCCGCAGCCGGGGTCAGTCCGACAGGTCGGTGACGAGGGCGACGCCCTCGATCCGCACCGGCTTGTTCTTGTCCACCACGACCCGCAGCGTGCCCTTGCGGGGCTTGGTGAGCTCGAACGTGCGGAGCTTGCTGTAGGCCCCCTTCCCGTCGAACTTCACCACGCCGCCATACCTCTTTGGTAGGGAAAGCGCGCGGCCGCGGCCCGCTCAGGCCTCGGCGGGCTCGACCGGCTCGACCGGCTCGGCGCGGAGCGTCGGTGCCAGCACGAGGAGCCCGAGCAGCGGGAGGAGCGCGAGCAGCAGCAGGCCGACCGGCATGCCCAGCGGTCCGCTGACGCCGGCCACGACCGCCGAGCCGACGCTGCCGCCGATGAGGAACAGCAGCGTCGAGACGCCGAGCGCCACGCCCCGCACCTCCTCGTGCACGGCGTCGCCCACCACGGCGCTCAGCGCGGGCTGGCCGACGCCGAAGGCGAAGGTCACCAGGACGATGCCCACGACCAGCACGGTGGCGCTCGTCCAGTGGGCGCCGGCCGCGGAGACCAGCAGCGCCACCGACGCCACCAGCCCGGCGACGGCGAGCGAGCGCCCGGCTCCGATCCGGGTGAGCATCGGGCCGGCGACCTGCGGGACGAGCAGCGCCACCGCGGCGCTCGGCACCATGGCCAGGCCGACCTGCCACGCCTGCCAGCCCTCCCCCAGCAGTACCGCGGGCAGCGCGATGAGCATCGCGAACCACGAGGCCGGGACCGCGGAGGCGGCGACGGCGCTCCGCACGACCGTGGCGTTGCGGATCACCTCGACCGGCAGGAAGCCGTCGGGGCGACGGCGCACGGACGCACGGACGGCGGGCACGCCCAGGACCAGCAGGGTGGCGCCCACCGCTGCCACCACCAGGCCCGCCGACGGCGACTGGACGAGCAGCACCATGCCGGCGGCGGTGAGGGCCACCACGACCGCGCCGACGACGTCGAGGCGGGCCCCGCTCCCACCGGTCGGCAGCGCGCGCCACAGCAGCGGGACGACGAGGGCACCCAGGATGGGCAGCGCCATGACCGCGCGCCAGCCCCACGCCGCCTCCACGAGTCCGCCGATCAGCGGCCCGAGGCAGCTGACGGCGGCGGCGACACCGGCCAGGCGACCGAACGCCAGGCCGCGCACCTCGCCGGTGTACTTCGCGGACAGGACGGTGACGCCCAGCGTCGGCACCGCGGCGGCGCCGGCGCCCTGCAGCAGCCGCGCGCCGAGGAGCACCTCGAACGTCGGGGCGAGCGCGGCGACGAGCGCGCCCACCGACATCAGCACCAGACCGGCCAGGAGCGGCCCCCGGACGCCCACGAGGTCGGAGATCCGGCCGTAGAGCGCCGTGGTGACCGCCAGCATCAGGACGTAGAGGCTGATCGCCCACGCCGCGAGCCCGGCGCTCACTCCGAGGTCCTCGCCGAGGAGCGCCAGCGCGATCGCGGCGCTGGAGGAGCCCATGCCGGCGAGGCCGAAGAGCAGGCCCAGCAGCAGCGACACCCGACGTGAGTCGTCCGGGGTCTCGGCGTCGGGCTGTGCGGACGTGGAGGCCATCACCTGGCGACAACCTGCGCGCGCTGCGCCTGATTCCCCGGCGATGTTCCCCGGCGATGCCCGAGAAGACGACGAGCCACGCACCGTGGGGCCCTACCCTGTGGCGCATGAGCATGCCGCACGACACCTCATCGGCTCCGGGCGACGACGCCTACGCGCGGTGGCGGCGCCTGCAGGAGCGGGCCGACGCGCAGCGCGACGCCCTCTTCGTCTCCGACGCCGAGCGCGACCAGGTGTGCCGCCGGCTGTCGGCCGCCTTCAGCGAAGGCCGCATCACCTCCTCCGAGCTCGACGAGCGCACCTCGCTCGCCCTCGCCGCCCGCACCTACGGCGACCTCGAGGACGCGATGGCCGGGCTGGAGGCTCCCACCGCGCCGGCCCACCACCTGCTGGCGCCCGCACCCCCCGCCCGCTCCCGGAGCATCGTGCCCCGGCTGCTGTTCTGGATGGTCGGGCTGTTCACCGCGCCCTTCATCCTCATCGGCGGCGGCCTGCTGCTCTTCGGCACCGACGGGGGCTCGCGGATCGCCGGCATCGTCGTGCTCGTGCTGTTCCTGCCGGGCCTGATCGCGCTCTACCGCTGGGCCCACCCCCGCCGCTGACCGGCTGCGGACGGCACCCGCCGCGCGGGTAGCCTCCGCCACATGACCGCACGCCGCCACCTGCCCACCGACGAGGCCCGTGACCTGCTCGCGCTGACCCGCGAGATCGCGACCAAGGAGCTCGCCCCGCGCTCGGCCGAGGCGGAGGCGACCGAGACGTTCCCGCGCGACGTCTTCGCCATGCTCGGCCAGGCCGGCCTGCTGTCGCTGCCCTATCCCGAGGAGCAGGGCGGGGGCGGCCAGCCCTACGAGGTCTACCTCCAGGTGCTCGAGGAGATCGGGGCGGTGTGGTCGTCGGTCGGGGTGGGGGTCTCGGTCCACGCGCTGTCGTGCTTCGGCCTCGCCCACTTCGGCACCGACGAGCAGCGAGCCGAGTGGCTGTCCGACATGCTCAGCGGCGACCTGCTCGGCGCCTACTGCCTCTCCGAGGCGCACGCCGGCTCCGACCCCGCCGCGATGCGTACGACCGCGCGCCGCGACGGCGACTCCTACGTCATCAACGGCGCCAAGGCCTGGACCACCCACGGCGGCCACGCCGACTTCTACAAGGTGATGGCCCGCACCTCCGACGACCGCAACGGCATCTCCTGCTTCCTCGTGCCCGGCGACGCCGAGGGCCTCAGCGCCGACCCGCCGGAGCGCAAGATGGGCCTCACCGGCTCGGCGACGGCCAACATGCGCTTCGACGGCGTACGCGTCGACGCCTCGCGCCGCCTCGGCGCCGAGGGCGAGGGCCTCCGCATCGCGCTCGCCGGACTCGACTCGGGCCGCCTCGGCATCGCCGCCGTCGCGGTGGGCCTGGCCCAGGGTGCGCTCGACGCGGCCGTGGCCTATGCCCGCGAGCGGGAGACCTTCGGCAAGCGCATCATCGACCACCAGGGCCTCGCGTTCGTGCTCGCCGACATGGAGGCCGCGATCGTCTCGGCGCGCGCCACGATGCTGCACGCCGCCCGGCTGCGCGACGCGGGGCTGCCGTTCTCGCGCGAGGCCTCGATCGCCAAGCTCGTCGCCACCGACAACGCCATGAAGGTCACCACCGACGCGGTCCAGGTGCTCGGCGGCTACGGCTACACCCGCGACTTCCCGGTCGAGCGCTACATGCGCGAGGCCAAGGTCATGCAGATCTTCGAGGGCACCAACCAGATCCAGCGGATGGTCGTCTCGCGGTCGCTGGCCAAGGACGCCGCCGGCGCGATCGGCTGAGCGAGACGGCGCCCCGGTGGGCCCGGGGCGCCGTCCGACCGTCACCGGGCGAGGAACCTCTCGATCAGCTCGCGGGCCTCCGCCCCGGCCACCAGCTCGGAGATCGACCGCGCCTCCTCGGCACCCGTCGCGACCCGCCCCGCCTCCCAGCCCGCGCGGAGCAGCCGGCGGGTGGCGCCCAGGGCGACCGCCGGACCGTCGGCGAGCGACCTCGCCAGCTCCTCGCCACGGCCGAGGGCGTCCTCGGCGACCTCGGTCACCATCCCCCACTCGTACGCCGTCGCCGCGTCGACCGGCCGACCGCCCAGCGCGAACCCGAGCGCCCGGTGGGAGCCGATCGCGCGCGGCAGCAGGTAGGACACCCCGCAGTCCGGGCTGAGCCCGATGCCGGGGTAGGCGAAGGCGAACTTCGTGCCCTCGGCCGCCACGACCAGGTCGCAGGCGAGCATGACGGCCAGCCCTGCCCCGGCCACCGCGCCGTGCACGACGGCCACGACCGGCTTGGCCAGGGCCTCCAGGGCCCGCACCGCGGCGTCGGCCTGCGAGGCGAGCTCGTGGAGGTGCTCGGCCGGGTCGTCCGCGGCGACGAACGACCCCACGTCGCCGCCTGCGCAGAACCGCTTGCCCGCCCCGGTGACGAGCACGGCCCGCACCGCCTCGTCCGCCGCGATCGTCGTCACCACCTCGTGCAGCGCCAGCGCGAGCGGGATGTCGATGGCGTTGGCCGACGCGGGGCGGTCGAGCTCGACGTGCGCGACGCCGTCGACGATCGTGCAGGTCACCGGTCCGGACACGTCAGAGCCTCCTGAACAGGGCAGCCAGGGCCTGGCCGCCGCCGATGCACATCGTCACGATGCCCAGCTCGAGGTCGCGGCGCACCATGTCGCGCGCGACCCGCAGGGTCAGGTTGGCGCCCGTCGCACCGACCGGGTGGCCGAGCGCGATCGCACCGCCGTAGGGGTTGACCTGCGCGGGGTCGAGCCCGGCGTCGCGGATGACGGCCACCGCCTGCGAGGCGAAGGCCTCGTTGAGCTCGATGATGCCGATGTCGGAGGGGGTGGTCCCGGTCTTCTCGAAGAGCGCGCGCAGGGCGAGGGTCGGCGCGTAGCCCATCAGCTCCGGCTCCATGGCCGCGGTGGTGACCGCCTCGATCGAGACCAGCCCGGTGAGCCCGCGCTCGGCCAGGACGGGCTCGCGCGCCAGCACCAGCGCCGCCGCCCCGTCGTTGATGCCCGAGGCGTTGCCCGCCGTGACGGTGCCGCCCTCGGCGAACGCGGGCCGCAGGCCGGCCAGCGCCTCCAGGGTGGTGCCGGGCCGGGGGTGCTCGTCCTGCGAGACCACGTGCGGCTTGCGGCCGCCCACGCTCACCTCGACGATCTCCTCGGCGAACGCCGCCTGCGCCTCGGGCGTGGCCGCGCGCCGCTGCGACTCGACGGCGAACTCGTCCTGCTCGGCGCGCGAGACGCCGTACTTCGTGGCGACGTTCTCGGCGGTCACGCCCATGTGGGTGCCGTGGAACGGGTCGGTCAGCATCATCACCGTGCCGTCGACGAGCGTGCGGTCACCGAGCCGGAGCCCGTTGCGGGCGCCGAAGTCGTAGAACGGCATCCGCGTCATCGACTCGTCGCCGCCCGCGACCGTGAGGTCGAGGTCGTTCCACCGCATCTCCATCGCCGCCGACCAGACGGCCTGCAGGCCGGAGCCGCAGAGCCGGTTGACGGTGTAGGCCGGAACGTTGGCCGGAAGGCCGGCGGTCATCGCGACCCGGCGGGCGTTGTAGGCGTCGGGGCCGACCTGCCCGATGCACCCCATCACGACCTCCGCGATGTCGTCGGCCGCGACGCCGGCGCGCTCGAGCGCCGCCTTCACGGCCGTCGCGCCCAGCTCGAAGCCGGGGACGTCCTTGAAGGCACCGCCGAAGCTGCCGATGGGGGTGCGGGCGCCGTCGACCACGACGATCCGGTCGTTGTTCATGTGTCTCCTCGGGGGGTGGTGTGCGGGTGGTGGCTGCTCGCGCGTCAGGCGTAGGTGTAGAAGCCGCGACCGGACTTGCGCCCCAGCAGGCCGGCGTCGACCATGCGCGCCAGGAGCGGCGGCGCGGCGTACAGCGGCTCCTTGAACTCGGCGTAGAGCGAGTCGGCCACCGCGGCGGTCGTGTCGAGGCCGATCAGGTCGGCGAGCGCGAGGGGGCCCAGCGGGTGGGCCGCGCCGAGCACCAGCCCGCGGTCGATGTCCTCGGCCGTCGCGGAGCCCGACTCCAGCATCCGGATCGCCGAGAG
Organism: Nocardioides sp. Z13_37; assembly: GCF_058355585.1. Taxonomy (NCBI): domain Bacteria; kingdom Bacillati; phylum Actinomycetota; class Actinomycetes; order Propionibacteriales; family Nocardioidaceae; genus Nocardioides; species Nocardioides sp. Z13_37. The sequence continues at coordinate 64,352 of NZ_JBZGDV010000001.1, forward strand.
GATGAAGGGCACCAGCAGCGCGTTGACGACGAAGCCGGCCCGGTCCTGGCAGTCGATCGCCTGCTTGCCCAGCGGGCCCTCGACGAACTCGCGGGCGCGCCGGGTCGTCTCGGGCGAGGTGAGCAGGCTCGGGGCGATCTCGACGAGCTGGAGCACGGGCACCGGGTTGAAGAAGTGCATCCCGACCACCTGCTGCGGCCGCGAGGTCACCACGCCCAGCTTCATGATCGGGATCGACGACGTGTTGGAGGCCAGGATCGCCTCGGGCGACTCCACCACCGCGTCGAGCCTGCGGAACAGGTCGGCCTTGACCGCCTCGTCCTCGACGATGGCCTCGACGACCAGCTCGCGGTCGGCGAGCTCGTCGACCGCGGTCGCGAAGCGGATCCGCTCCAGCACCCGTGCCGCGGAGTCGACCTTGCCCTTCTCCTCCGCACGCGACAGCGAGCGCTCGAGGCGCGCACGACCCGCGTCCACCGCCGAGGCACTGGACTCCACCACCACGACGTCGGTGCCTGCTCGTGCGCAGACCTCCGCGATGCCGGCTCCCATCAGCCCGCACCCGACCACTCCGACCTTCTCCACGTCCTGCACCTCTCCATCGGTTGTTCGTCGTCCGCGGGCCGCTCGGCCCGCGGGGTTGTCACTGGGTCGCGCCGGACGTCAGCGTCCGGGGTCGCCGCTCGGGCGAGCACCGCGGTCGGCGCCGGCCCCACGTCGAGCCCGCCGACCGGCAGCGGCGGCGACGTACGCGGGCCCCAGCACCCCGAGCGGACGCGCCCGGCGCCCGCCGTCCGGGCGCTCACCGTGCGCGACGGACGAGCGCCCAGTGGAGCGCGACGCCCACCAGGATCGTCGCGGCGGTCAGGAGCAGGCCGCCGACGAGGCAGGCCAGGGCGGCGGCCACGCACACGGCCGAGTAGACGTCGCCGGGCGCCCTCCGCGCGGGACGTCGGGGGTGCCCGGCAGGAACGGACGCGACCATGTAAATGATGATAATGATCTTCGGGCCGAACGGCAATCCTTCGCGTCGCCGCACCCGCAGGGGTGGGTCAGCGGGGCTGCGTCAGAGGATGTCCCACGTCACGGTCTGGTGGAGGACGTCGGAGTAGCGGCGCTGCATGTAGCGGACGAACTCGCGCATGTGCTCCTCCATCGCCGCGAACGAGCTGTCGCCGTCGTGCGACTCGAGGGCGGCGAGGATGCGCTCGTGGGCGCTCAGGATCGCCTTGCGGCGCTGCTCGGGGTAGTCGACGCCCATGTGGGTGCCGTCGACGATGTCGACGAGCGCGTCGATGAGGAAGCCGTACATCGCGTTGCCCGAGCCCCACGCGATGAGCTCGTGGAACTCCCGGTTGGTGGCGAGGAAGATCTCGCGGTTCTCGAGGTTCTCCCGCATCTTCTCGACCGAGTCGCCGAGCTGGCCCAGGGACTCCTTCTTCATCCGGCCGGCCGCGTGGCGCGCCATCACCGGCTCGAGGTCGCCGCGCGCCTCGACGATCATCGAGAAGGGGGACTCGCTGAACTGCAGGAGCAGCACGAGCCCGTTGGCGAGGTAGGTCGCGTCGGGCTTCTCGATGACCGGACCACCGCCGGGGCCGGGCTTGAGGGTCAGCACGCCCTGCAGCTCGAGGAAGCGCAGCGCCTCGCGGAGCGTGCCGCGGCCCACCCCGTACTGCTCAAGCATCACGCGCTCGGGGGGCAGGCGATCACCCGCCGACTGCCCGCTGCGGTAGATGTCGTCGACGACGCGCTTGGCGACGATCAGCGCGGTCTTCTGTGGCCTGGAGCTCGCGCTCATCGCCGCTTCCCCTCTTTCTGCTCCGAGATCGAACGGACCCTATCAATCATGGGCACCGAAGGGGCCCGCGAACGCGTGTCGGCCGGGCGGCGATCGGGCCGGGCCGGCCACCGTCAGGCCTTGACGTGCTGCATAAAGAATCCAATAGTTATCACGGTTTTGTCCAGCACCCGAGGAGCGCCCCATGACCCGACACCCGTCCCCCCGGCGAGCGATCGCCCTGCTGATGGGCGCCGCGATGGTGACGATGACCGCAGCCTGCGGCAGCGACGACGCCGACGCGTCCGACGGCACCGTCACCCTGCGGTTCAGCTACTTCACCTCCGAGAACAACCCCATCGCGCGCACCTGGAAGCAGTGGATGGACGAGGTCACCGAGCGCAGCGACGGGTCCATCGAGTTCGAGCAGTACTGGGACGCCACCCTGCTCGCCGGCGACGAGGTGGTCGAGGGCCTGGTCGACGGCCGCGCCGACCTCGCCCAGGTGACGCCGACCTTCTACCCGGGTCGCTTCCCGCTGACCGCGGTCAACGAGCTGCCGTTCGGCACGAACAACGTCGGCGCCATCGCCTCGGCGATGTCCACCCTGGTCGCCGAGGACGAGGACCTCGCCGAGGAGTGGGCCTCGCAGGAGCTGGTCCCGCTCGCCTGGAACGTGGGTGGGTCGTCCGCCATCGCCTCGACCCGCGAGCTGGCCACGGCCGAGGACTTCAAGGGCCTCAAGGTCCGCGGCATGGACCGGGGCAGCCGTGCGCTCGACGCCAACGGCGCCAACGTCATCGCCCTGCCCCCGACCGAGCTCTACGGCTCGATGGACCGAGGTCTGATCGACGCGGTGTACGGGGTCCAGTTCGGCGCCCTGCCCTCGCTCAAGCTCGAGGAGATCAGCGACTACGTCGTCGACGCCTCCACCGGCGCGCAGACCGCCTCCACCCTCGCCATGAGCCAGGCCGGGTGGGACCGCCTCAGCGCGGAGCAGCAGGAGGTGATCCGGGAGGTCTCGGCCGAGGCCCCCGCGATGTACGAGGCGCAGAACCGTGAGGCCGAGGCCGAGGCGTGCACCGCGTTCACCGAGGCCGGCACCGAGCTCTCCGTCCTCGACGACGCCGAGGTCGACACGCTGCGTGCGGCCGGCGAGGACGTGGTCGTGGACGGGTGGCTGGCCGAGACGGAGGAGGCCGGTCACGACGGCGCGGCGTTCCGCGACACCTACGACGCGGCGGTGGCGGCCGCGGCGGCCGACTTCCCCGACGGCGACGAGAGCGGCGTGGCCCGCTGCATCGCCGGAGGCTGAGCCCCGCCGATGATCAAGGTCTACACCGCGCTGCCTCGCCGACCCGACCACTCGATCGAGTCGTTCCAGCAGCACTGGGGCACCGTCCACCGCGACCACGCGCTGCGCATCGATCGGATCGAGCGCTACGTGCAGTCCCACCGGGTGCCGGTGACCTTGGCAGGCACCTCCGGGAGCCCGTACGACGGGTTCCCGGAGGTGTGGTTCCCCGACCTCGACGCCGCCCTGGCGCTGGCCCACGACCCGCAGTACCTGACCGGCGCCCATGTCGACGAGCCGCGATTCGCCGACGCCGAGCGGATCGCCCGGACGTGGACCACGCCGGAGCTCGTCCGCCCGTGGCACGGCTTCGCCCGCGCGGACGCTCCCGGCAAGGTGCTCCTGCTCCTGGGCGCCGACCCGGCCCACGGCCGGGACGTGCGGGACGCGGCTGAGCAGAGCTCGGCGCTGCGGGTCATGTGCTCGACCGCGCTCGACGACGAGCGCGTGGCCGAGCGTCAGGCGTTCGGCGTCGTCGTCGAGCTGTGGTGGGCCGACGAGGACGCCGCGCTCCGGGCGTGGCGCGACGAGCACGAGGCGCTGCTGGAGCGGCTCGGTGGCGTCGCCGACCTCGCCCGGAGCTCGATCGCGCTGGTGCGCGAGCGACGGGTGCGCTGGCCCGGGCCCTACGACCCCGAGTGGTCGTAGAAGCCGCGTCCGCTCTTGCGGCCCAGCCGGCCGGCCGCGACCATGTTCTTCAGCTCGACCGGCGGGCGGAAGCGCTCGCCGTGCGCGGCGTGGAGGCCGTTGAGCGCGTCGAGGTAGGTGTCGAGGCCGTTGAAGTCACCGAGCTCGAGGGGGCCCATCGGGTGGTTGAACGCCAGCTTGACGGCCTTGTCGATGTCCTCGGGCGTCGCCAGTCCCTCCTCGAGCATGTGCAGCGCCTCCATCCGCAGGATCGCGGAGAAGCGCGAGGTCAGGAAGCCGGGGCTGTCCTTGCGGCACACCACCGTCTCCTTGCCCAGGGACGCCGCATAGGCCTCGGCGCGGGCCAGCGTGTCCTCGGAGGTCTCCAGTCCCACGACCAGCTCGACCAGGCGCATCAGGACGGCCGGGTTGAAGAAGTGCATGCCGACCACCCGGTGGGCGTCCGCACCGAGCACCGACGCGATCGCGGTGATCGAGAGCTGTGAGGTGTTGGTGCCGAGCACCGCGTCCGCCGGCGCGTGCGCGGCGACCTCGGTGAGCACGCCCTGCTTGACGTCGAGGCGCTCCAGCACCGCCTCGACCACCAGGTCGACGTCGGAGACGGCCTCGGCGATGGAGACCGTGGGGCGGATCCGGGCGAGCACCTCGTCGCGGGCGTCGGCCTCGAGCTTGCCGGACTTCACGAAGCGGTCCAGGCTCGTGCCGATGGCCGCCAGGGCACCCTCGAGGCGATCCTCGGAGACGTCGACGAGGCGGACGTCGTGCCCGTTCATGGCGCTCAGCTGGGCGATGCCGTTGCCCATCACGCCTCCGCCGATGACGGCGACCTTCTGCGTGGCGTCGTTGTCCACCATGGTTCTCAGAGCCTTTCGATGATCGTTGCGTTGGCCATGCCGGACCCCTCGCACATGGCCTGCAGGCCGTATCGGCCGCCGGTGGCCTCGAGGTGGTTGAGCAGGGTCGTGAGGAGCCGGGTGCCGGACGCGCCCAGCGGGTGCCCGAGGGCGATCGCGCCGCCCCGCGGGTTGAGCTTCTCGAGCGGCAGGCCGAGCTCGCGCTGCCACGCGAGCGGGACGGAGGCGAAGGCCTCGTTGACCTCGGCGGCGTCGATGTCGTCGATCGACAGCCCGGCCCGCTCGAGCGCCATCCGCGAGGCGGCGATCGGGCCCGACAGCATGAGGATCGGGTCGTCGCCCACCACCGTCATCGAGACGATGCGCGCGCGGGGGCGCAGGCCCAGGCGCTCGGCGGCGCTCTCGCTCGTGACCAGCAGCGCGGACGAGCCGTCGGCGAGCTGCGAGGAGTTGCCCGCGGTGACGCCCCACTGGATCTCGGGGAAGCGGGCGCCGTCGGCGTCGTTGCGGAAGACCGTCGGGAGGCCGGCGAGCCGCTCGGCGTCGGTGCCCTCGCGGATCGTCTCGTCGGTCGCGAAGGTCATGCCGGTGCCGTCCATCAGGTCGATCGGCACGATCTCGCGGGCGAAGTGTCCGTCGGCCCGGGACGCGGCGGCCCGCGCGTGCGACTCGACGGCGTAGGCGTCCATCTCCTCACGCGAGATGCCCCACCGCGCGGCCACCAGCTCGGCGGCGACGCCCTGCGAGGTCAGGCCGGGCGCGTAGCGCTCCTGCACCGACGGGCCGAACACGTCGGCGCCGGCACGGGCCGAGCCCATCGGCACCCGGCTCATGCTCTCCACGCCGCCGGCCAGCACCACGTCGTGGCAGCCCGACATGATCGCCTGTGCGGCGAAGTGCACCGCCTGCTGGCTGGAGCCGCACCGGCGGTCGATGGTGGTCGCGGGCACGTGGGCGGGGTAGCCCGCCCCGAGCCAGGCGATGCGACCGGGGCACGCCGCCTGCTCGCCGCCCTGGCTGACGCAGCCGATCATGACGTCCTCGACACGGCCGGGGTCGATGCCCGAGCGCTCGACGAGGCCCTGGATCGTCTGGCGCAGCAGCTCGACGGCGTGCACCCCGGACAATCCGCCCCCCGGCTTGCCCTTGCCCGTGCCCGTGCGCACCGCATCGACGATGACGGCGTTCTCCATACGATCCTCCTGTGTGGTCTGGGGGCCCTCAGGGCTGCGCCGTGGCGCGCGCCTCGATCGGGGCCAACAACTCGTGCATGGTGAGGCCGAGGACGCGCTCGGTCTCGTCCGCGCCGAGGCCGAGGTCGGCGATGACCTGGATCTCGCGGGCGGGGTCGGCGGTCGGCCAGTCGGAGGCGAAGACGACCTTGTCCGCGCCGTGGCGCCGGATGAAGTCGCGCACCCGGCCCGGCTCGACCAGCGCCAGGCTGGGCGGCCAGGAGGTGTCGACGACGATCCCGGAGCCGCAGATGACGTCGAACGCCTCGTCGAGGTGGTGGTAGCCGCCGAAGTGGCAGGCGATCACGTGCACGTGCGGGACCGCCCGGGCGAGGTCGCGCAGCAGCGTGGGGGTGCTGCCGGGCACCGGCTTGCCGTCGCCGCCGGTGCCGACGTGCACCACGGCGATCATGCCGGGGTCCATCGCGTCCATCCGCTCGACCAGCCGGGGGTCGTCGAGTCCGAACCCCTGGTAGAGCGGGTGCACCTTGATGCCGACGAGGTCGTTCTCGCGCAGCAGCCGGATGTTGTCCTCGACCGGCAGGTCGACGTGGACGGCGCCCAGCGGGACGATGTCGGGTGCGGCGATCGAGGAGCTGAACCGGCAGACCTTCTCGACGGCGTCGGCGTTGTTCGCCACACCCAGCACGATGGAGCGGTCCACCCCCGAGCGGGACATGCTCGCGCGCAGCCCTGCCAAGGTGCCGTCGCCGACGTGCGCGAAGCCCGTGCCGTTGCCCGACAGCGCCCGGTGCGCGACCCTGTCGGGCCACACGTGGGTGTGGGCGTCGATGATCACGTGAGGTACTCCCCCGGGAGGTCGCGGGCGATGGTGAGCCGCAGCACCTCGTTGGCGCCCTCGTAGATGCGCATCGGTCGCGCCTCGCGGGCGTAGCGCTCGATGTCGGAGCCTGCGATCAGGCCGAAGCGGCCCATCACCTGCACGCACCGGTCGGTGACCCGGTCGGCGGCCTCGGTGGCCGCGACCTTGGCCAGGGACGTCGTGGAGATCGCCTTGAGCGGGTCCTGCCGGGCCGACCACGCCGCGTGGTAGGTGACCCACCGGGCCTGCTCGAGGTCGATCTTGGCGTCCGCGAGGAGGACGGCGACGGCCGGCACCCGCGCCAGCGGCTTGCCCTTGCTCTGGCGCTCCTGCGTGTGCTTGACCGCGACGGCGAGCGCGGCCTCGGCGAGGCCGATCGCGGCGGCGCCGACCGAGACGCGGAAGATCGCGAGGGTGCCCAGGGCCGCCTCGAGGCCCTTGCCGGGCTCGCCGAGGCGGTCGGCGTCGGTGACCCGGACGCCGTCGAAGAAGACCTCGCCGATGACGTGGGGCGCGATCAGGTCGGGCGTCTGGCCGAAGGAGACGCCGGGACTCTCCTTGGGCACAAGCATCAGCGAGAGCGCGTCGTCCTCGCGGACGAGCACGGCGTAGACGTCGGCGTAGGGGGCGTTGGAGATGAACGACTTGGCGCCGTTGATCACGTAGCCGTTGCCGTCGCGGGTCATCGTGGTGGCGATGCTCCGCAGGTCGCTGCCGGTCTGCGGCTCGGTCAGCGCGACCGCGGAGAGCGCGTCCATGCTGGCGATGCGCGGCAGCCACTCGGCCTTCTGCGCCTCGGTGCCGACCGTGGTGATCGCGTTGCTTCCGATGCCCTGGAGGGCGAACAGCGCGTCTGCGGCCGAGCTGGCGGCCATCAGCTGCTCGCGCACGAGGGAGATCGCGAGCGGGTCGAGCCGCTCGGTCTCGCCGCCGTAGGCGGCCGGCACCATCAGCCGGGCCAGGCCGCTGTCGCGCATGATCGCGCGCAGCTCGTCGGTCAGCGCGTTCTGCTCGTCCCATTCGTGGGCGTGCGGTCGCACCTGGCGCGCGACCTCGGCAGCGCGCTCGCGGATCTTCAGCTCGTCGGGGGAGAACGAGAAGTCCATGTCAGTCCTCCTGGGTCACGTGGTCGGCTGGAGCGCGGTGCGGTCGACGGCGCCCTGGCGCCCGGCCTCGCGCAGCGGAGCCTTCTGGAGCTTGCCGGACGGGGTGACCGGCAGCTGGTCGACGACCTTGAAGAAGCGCGGCACCGCGAAGGCGGGGATGCGCTGGTCGCAGAACGACCAGAGCTCCTCGACGTCGACGGTGGCGCCCTCGGCGGCCACGACGACGGCCATCACCTCGTCCTCGGCGCCCATCCCGTCGGCGGGCACCGCGATGACGGCGCACTCGGCGACGGCGGGGTGGCCGAGCATCGCCTGCTCGACCTCGTAGGAGCTGATGTTCTCGCCCCGGCGGCGGATGGCGTCCTTGAGCCGGTCGACGAAGTAGTACCAGCCGTCGGCGTCCTTGCGCAGCCCGTCGCCGGTGTGGAACCAGCCGTTGCGCATCGCCTCGAACGACTTCTCCGGCATGCCGTAGTAGCCGCTGCAGATGGTCCAGGGCACCTTGGGACGCACGACGAGCTCGCCGACCTCGCCCACGGGCACCTCGACGTCGGTGGCGGGGTCGACCAGCTTGACCTCGAACCAGTCGGACACCTCGAGACCGGCGGCGCCGGGCGGGCGCGGGACGCCGTAGGGCGTCAGGATCGGCATCGACACCTCGGTGAGGCCGAAGTTCTCGACGAGCTCGGCGATGCCGAAGCGCGCCTTGAACTCCTCGGCGATCCGCGACGGGTTCGGCACGGCCCACACGCAGCGCAGCACGTTGTCGCCGTCGTCCTCGCGGACCGGCTGCTTCCACAGGAAGTCGGACATGACGCCCACCAGGTTGGTCACGGTGGCCCCGCTGTCGCGGATCCACTGCGTCCACCGGCTCGCGCTGAACTTGTCGTGCAGCACGAAGCGCGAGCCCTTGATCAGCGCGGGGTAGGCCGCGAGGAACTGGGCGTTGCCGTGGAAGAGCGGGCCCACCGAGAGGTAGACGTCGTCCTCGGTGAGCCGGACGAGCGAGGCGCCCTGGTCGGCGAAGAAGTAGAGCTGGGAGTGCGACATCGCCACGCCCTTGGACAGGCCCGTGGTGCCGGAGGTGAAGAAGATGCCGGCGAGGTCGCGGTAGTCGGCGGTGGGGAGGTCGACGAGGGTCTCGGTGGCGAGGAGGGCCGCGAAGGGCTCGGCGGCGAAGCCGGCCTGCTCCAGCGCGGCGACGGCGCCCGCCACGGCGTCGTCGGGACCGACGAGGTAGAAGCGGCGGATCGACGCGCACTCGGCCGCGCTCTCGACGAACCGCTCGGCGAACTCGGGCGTGATGACCGCCGCCGACGGGCTCGCGGTGCGCACCTGGTGCTCGAGGAACGAGCCGCGGTAGGCGGTGTTGATCGGCACCTCGGCGATGCCGGCGAGCGAGGAGCCGAACCACGCCAGGATGTAGTCGGGGCAGTTGGGCATCATGATCAGCAGCCGGTCGCCGGGCGCGTGGCCGCGCTGGAGCAGGCCCGAGGCGATGCGCTCGGCGGCGCCGAGGGTCTCGGCGTAGGTCAGCTGCACGCCCCACGTGGGCGCGTCGAGGTAGACCTTGTCGGGCAGCCGGGCCGCCCGGGTGCGCAGCACCTGAGGCAGGGTCCACTCGGCCTGGTCGGCGTCGGTGGCGTGGTGGTCGCGGTAGGTCTGCGCCATCAGATGTCACTCCTGGTGGTGAAGTCGGGACGGCGCTTCTCCATGAAGGCGGCCGCACCCTCGCGCATGTCCTTGGAGCCGATGGCCTGCACGAGCATGCCCAGCCCGCTGGCGTACGCGTCGCGCGTGGCGTTCCACCACACGTTGGACGAGATCTTGGCGATCTCGAGGTAGCGCGGGCTCATCCGGGCCAGCTCGGCCACCATCGAGTCGACCGCGGCCTCGAGCTCGCCGTCGGGCACGACCTCGTTGAGCCAGCCGAGCTCGAGCGCCTCGCGCGCGGGGTAGCGGCGGCACAGGAAGGCGACCTCCTTGGCCCGCTTCTCGCCGATGTTGATCGCCAGCATGTTGGTGCCGCCCAGGACGGGCGCGCTGCCGACCTTGACCCCGGTCTGGCCGAGCCAGGCCGACTCGACGGCGATCGCCAGGTCGCAGGCGATCACGAGCTCGTTGCCGCCGCCGGCGGCGACGCCGTTGACGGCCGCGATCACCGGCTGCGGGGCCGTGCGGATCTGCTCGAAGAGCTCCAGGCTGCCGTAGAACATCGAGCGGAGCTCGTGCACGTCGGGGTCGGCGAGGTTGCCCAGGAAGCCGCCCGCGCAGAAGGAGTCCTCGGTGCCGGTGATCACGATCGCCGTGGTGTCGGTGGCCGAGGCCTTCTTGATGGCCGCGATCATCGCTGCGCACATGTCGGGGTCGTAGGCGTTCTTGCGATCGGGCCGGTTGATCCGGATCCAGGTGGCGCCAGCGCGCTCGTGGACGACGACGTCCTCGCGCGACTGCTCACCGGTCGACTCAGCCATGGTGCTGCTCCTGTTCTCGGGGCTCCTCGCCGCTCCACGCGACCAGCAGCTCGGCTGCCTCGCGACACGACATTCCTTCGGTGACCCCTGCCTCGCGGGCGAGGTCGTTGACGGCACTGATGATCCCGGTGTCCCAGCTGCTCATCGCATCGCCCATCCGCGCGGTGCGCGCGTCGACGGCCGCTCCGGGCACCCCCTGGGCGCCGAGCACGGGGAGCGCGGCGACACCGGAGCGCTCGCGGCCCATGCCGCCGTCGGAGCAGATGAACGCGTGGGGCATGAACTTCTCGAGGTAGGGCACCGCGCTGCGGCCCGTGTGGCCGGCGGTGACCAGGACGTTGGTGCCGCGGTCCTCGGGAAGGCCGAAGGCGATCGAGTCGGTGCACACGACGGAGCGACCCGAGGGGTGCTCGACCATCGTGCGGCGGTTGGTCACGTCGGAGGCGGCGGCAGGCGCCACGACGGCGCCGCTCAGCATCGCCCGGGCGGCCTCCTCGACGCTCTGCCCCTCGCGCACGCCGAGGTCGCGGGCGGGCTGGTTGAGGAACGAGATGCGGCCGTGGGTCCACACGTCGACGCCGTCGCCGAGCAGCACGCCCGACACGTCGACGGTCGCGGCCGGGAGGTCGCGCGCCTCGAGGTACCAGAGGCCGGCGATCGAGGCGCCCTGCGGGCCGACCGCGCAGTCGAGCCCGATCGATCCGGCGGGAGCCCTGGCGGCCAGGAACCTGGCCGGGAGCACGCCGGAGTAGGACGCGGTGACCACCACGTCTCGGCCTCGGTTGACCTCGTCGACGTCGTAGGCCGAGTCGACCGCGACGACGTGGGCGTCACCGAGGTCGAGGACAATGCGCTGACCGGCGCTGTTGCGCTCCTCGCCTGCCATGCCGCCACCCTTTCACCGCTGCCTGCGTGCTGGACATCCCGCACTCTAGGGAAGGGGATAATCATAGTCAAGAATTAGTCGCGTTGCAGGAGGAGCAGGTTGTAGTACTGCGCCCCCGACCCCGCGCCGCCCGCCATGGCGGTCCGCGCCCCGGGCACCTGGCGGTCCCCCGCCTCGCCACGCAGCTGGCGCACCGCCTCGACGATGCGAAGCGTCGGCGCGCCCCACCCGATGTGGCTGTGCGACATCAGCCCGCCGTCGGTGTTGACGGGCAGGTCGCCGCCGAGGGAGATGTCGGTGTCGTCGAGGAAGTCAGCCCCCTCCCCCTGGGCGCAGAAGCCGAGCACCTCGAGCTGGCGCACGACCTCGAAGGAGTTGACGTCGTAGACCGCGAGCAGGTCGAGGTCCTCGTGGGTCAGCCCTGACGCCTCGTAGGCACGGCGGGCCGCGTCGGCGCCGATCATGCCGACCTCCTCGTAGCGCGCGGGCTGGACGTACTGCTGGCGGTGCCACTCGCACCCGCCGCCCACGATGCGTACGACGGGGCGGTCGAGGTCGCGGGCGCGGGACTCGGAGGTGATCACCATCGCCGCGGCGCCCTCGTTGGCCAGGCACAGGTCGAGGCGGCCGAAGGGGTCGGCGACGCGCGGCGCGGCCATCACGTCGTCGATCGTGTACGGGCCCCGGCCGTGCATCACGGCCTCCGGGTTGGCGTGGCCGTGGTTGCGGATCGTGACCGCCACCCGCGCGATGCGCTCCCAGTCCACGCCGTAGGTGTGCAGGTAGCGCTGGGCGACGAGGGCGAACTGCGCGGCCGTGAAGGCGCCCCACGTCGCCACGAACTCGTTGTCGGGACGCGTGTACGACGCGACCGATCCGCCGCCGAGCTCGCCGGCCTGGCCGCCGAGGACCAGCACGTTGGTGCACAGCCCGGCGCCGATGGCCGCCGCCGCCTCCAGCGCCGCGGGGATGCCCTGGGGATAGGTGTCGGAGACCCACCGCAGCGGGCGGCCGAGCATGCTGCCCCAGTCGAGCGAGCCGGGGTGGAAGACGGTGCCGCCGGGACCGGGCCAGCGCCCGGCGATCCCGTCGATCTCGTCGAGGCTCATCCCGGCGTCGTCGAGGGCGGCGTGGGCGGCCTCGAGGCACGCCTCGAGGGTGCTCACCCCCTCCAGGCGGCGCGCCTGGCGCGTCACGCCGACGCCGGCGACCGCCACGCGGGGGAACGAGGTCACGACCCGGTCCCGACGCGGGCGACGATCGCCTTCTTGTCGAACTTGCCGACGAGGTTCTTCGGGAGCTCGGGCAGGATCTCGAACCGGCTCGGCACCTTGATCGACGCCAGGCCCTGCTCGCTGCACCACCGCGCGAGGTCCGCGGCATCCGCCTCGTGCCCGTCCCGCAGGACGACGGCGGCGCACAGCGCCTCGCCCCACTCGGGGTCGGGCAGGCCGACGACCGCGACCTCCAGCACCGCCGGGTGGCTGAAGAGGACCTCCTCGACCTCCTTGGGTGCGATGTTGTGGCCGCCGCGGATCACGAGGTCCTTGATGCGGTCGACGATGTAGAGGTAGCCGTGCTCGTCGAGGCGGCCGACGTCGCCGGAGTGCATCCAGCCGTCGACGAGCGCCTCGGCCGTCCGCTCCTCGTCGCGGTAGTAGCACGTCATCACGTGGGGACCGCCGAAGATGACCTCGCCACGCTCGCCGACGCCGACGTCGGCACCCGTCACCGGGTCGACGACCCGCACCACGACGCCCATCGAGGCGCGCCCCGCGGAGGCGAACAGGTCGGGCTCCCCCGCCAGCGCGCGGGCGTGGTCCTCGCGGCGCAGCAGGGTGCCGATCGAGGCGATCTCGGCCATGCCGTAGAGCTGGATGAACTTCGGGCCGAAGCGGTCCACGAGCTGGCGTACGCGCTCGGCCGGGATCGAGGACGACCCGTAGGCCAGCACGACGAGGGAGTCGAGCTGGCTGTCGTCCTCCACCTGCTCGAGCAGCCGGTAGAGCATCGTGGGCACCAGGAACGAGTGCGTCACCGCGTCGCGCTGCACCCGCGCGGCGAACCGGCGCGGGTCGAAGCCACGGCTGTCCTCCATCCCGAGCGCGGCGCCGCGCAGCAGGCAGGGGACGAAGGTGATGTTGACGCTCGAGTTGTGCGGGAGCTGCACGAGGTAGCGGCTGTCCGGGCCGATCTCGTACTCCAGCGCGGTGACCGTCGCGTGCTGGAGCATCGCGGCGAAGCTGAACAGGATGCCCTTGGGCACGCCCGTCGTCCCGCTGCTGTAGACGATGCAGGCGTCGTCCTCGGGGCGGGCGTCGAACCGCGCCGGGTGCTCGTCGGCGGACGCGGCGGCGCAGCGGGCGGCGTAGCCCTCCGGGCCGTCGGAGTCGACCCCGAGGTAGGCGATGGCGCGCTCGGCGCACTCCGCGCGGAGCAGGTCCTCGAACTCGGCGCACCCGATCATCAGGTTCGGGAGCGCGTTGCCCAGCACCTGGCCGAGCTCACGGCGGTCGAGGCGGAAGTTGAGCCCGACGTAGACGGCCCCCACCTTGGCGCAGGCGACCATCACCTCGACGACCGTGCGGCCGTTGGGGACATAGAGGGCGACCCGGTCGCCGGCTCGCACCCCGAGCTGCTCGGTGAGCACGTGGGCCAGCCGGTTGGTCTGCTCGTCGAGCTCGCGGTACGTCACGTCGCCGTCGTCGCCGAACCACGCGATCGCGTCGGGACGCTGGACCGCGTGGCGCGCGACGGCGTGACCGATGTTCATCAGGAGGCCTCCTCGTCGGGGGTGAACATGGGGAGCGTCACGTCGCCGAACGAGTGCCACTCGACCCGGACCCGCTGGCCGATGCGCACCTCGTCGGGGTCGAGGCCCACCAGGTTGGTCATCAGCTCGAGGCCCTCGTCGAGGTCGACGACGGCGAGGACGTAGGGCGGGTCGAAGCCGGGCTGGGGCGCGCGGTGCACGACCGTGAAGCTGTAGACCGTGCCGCGACCGGCGCTCTCCACCCACGACCATGCCGACGAGCGGCACTTCTGGCACACGAGGTGGGGCGGGAAGAACGCCTGGCCGCAGTCGTCGCACCTCGGGTGGACGAGCTCGTGCCGCGCGGCGGCGTCCCAGAAGGGCTGGGTCAGCACGGACGGCTGGGGCAGCGGGCGGACCGCGGCCCCCTCGCTCAGCGGTGCGTCCACTGCGGGGTCCGCTTGGCGAGGAACGCGTCGATCCCCTCGGCAGCGTCGGCGGAGCCGAAGGCGGTCGAGAAGAGGGTGCGCTCGGCCTCGACCCCGGCGGAGAGCGGGGTCTCGAACGCCGTCCGGACCGCCTGCTTGGCGAGCTTCTGCGCGATGCTGGAGCGCGAGGCGATCGTGGCGGCGACGTCCTCGGCGAGCGCGAGCCACTCGCCCTCCGGCGCGACCCGCGACACGACGCCCATGGCGAGCGCCTCGTCGGCGTCGAGCAGCCGCCCGGTGAGGACGAGGTCCATCGCCACGGCCTTGCCGACGGCGCGCGGCAGCATCTGGGTGCCGCCGGCGCCGGGCAGCAGGCCGAGCATCGTCTCGGGCAGGCCGAGCCTGAGGGTCGGGGAGGCGACCACGACGTCGCACATCATCGCCAGCTCCGCGCCGCCACCGAGGCAGAAGCCGGAGACGGCCGCGACCGTCGGGGTGCGCAGCTCGCGCAGCACGGCCCAGTCGCGGGTGCGGCTGCCGTCGAAGGCGTCCATCGCGGTGCGCCTGCCGAGCGAGCGGAGGTCGGCGCCGGAGGCGAACACCTTGTCCGAGCCGGCGATCACGATGGCGCGGACGTCGGGGTCGACGTCGGCGGCGGCCGCCGCGCCGGCCAGCGTCGCGAGCAGGTCGTCGGTGAGCGCGTTGCGCGCGGCGGGGTGGTCGATGCGCAGCACGACGTGGCCGTCGCGGGCCTCGACGTGGATGGCGCCCTCCTGGCTCACGCGGGACGCTCCGCGAGCAGCAGGGTCGCGGCCTCGCTGACCGCCATGCCCTCGCGGATGCCGAGTGCGGCGGCGAGGTCGTTGCAAACGCTGATGCGGCCGACGGCGTAGCCGCGGAAGGCATCGCCGATGGGCGCGGTGCGACCGTCGATGCAGGCGCCCGGCAGGCCGTGCTCCTGCGCCGTGGCGAGCCCGGTGGTGCCCGAGTCGTTCTTGGACCGACCGCCGTCGTGGCAGATGAAGCCCCAGGGGTTGGCCTCGACCAGGAACTTCGCGCCGGAGCGGCCGGTGTGGCCAGCCGTGACGAGCACGCTGCGTCCCTCGTCCTCGGGGTAGGCCCAGACGATGGAGTCGGTCACCACGACCCGGCGGCCCGACGGGTGCTCCTCGACGACCTCACGACGGATCTTGTTGCCGACCTCGGTGTCGACCGGGTCGACGTCGCGCAGCAGCCGCGCGGCCTCGGCCACCGGCATGCCGATCTCGACCCCCACGCGCTCGGCGGGGAAGTTGACGTAGGAGATCTCGCCCGCCTCGAAGAGGTCGGGGCCGTTGCCGAGCTCGGCGCTCATGCCCGCCGCCGTGGCGGCCGGGATGCCCAGCGCCTCGAGGTACCAGAGGCCCGCGATGCCGGCGGCGTCCGCGCCGACGCAGGCGTCGTGGCCGATGACGCCGCGAGGGCGGTGGACCGCCATCATCCGCGCCGGCAGCACGCCGACGTAGGACGCGGCGACGACGACGTCACGGTCGGTGTTGGTCTCGTTGACCCACCGGGCGGAGTCGAGGACGACGATGCGTCGGCCGTCCTTCTCCTCCACCACGTCCTGGTGGGACTCCCGCTCGCGCTGGAGCAGCGTGCGCTCGTGGTCGTGCTCGACGTGGGGCATGGCGGGCTACTTCTCCCCGTCGGAGCGCAGGCCGAGCTCGATCTCGCCGATGATCGCGCGGTGGACGTCGTTGCTGCCCTCCACGATCTGGAGGATCTTGGAGTCGCGGTAGAAGCGGCCGACCCGGTACTCGGGCGAGACGCCGGCCGCGCCGAAGACCTGCATCGCGTCGGTGGCGCAGCGCTGGGCCACGTCGCTGGCGTACATCTTCGCCATGCTCGTGAGCTGGCGCGCCCGACGACCCTCGTCCATGGCCTTGGCGGTCTCACGCACCAGCAGGCGAGCGGTCTCGACGCCGACGACCATGTCGGTGATCTTGGACTGCACGATCTGGAACTCGGCGATGTTGCGACCGAACACCTCACGGTCACGCGCGTAGGCGACCGTGTCGTCGAGGCAGGCCTGGGCCACGCCGACCGAGCGTGCGGCGACACCGAGGCGGCCGCGCTCCACGGCGGTCATCGCCGCGCGGAAGCCGTCGCCCTCCTCGCCGAGCAGGGCGTCGGCCCCGACGCGGACGTTCTCGAGGGAGATCTCGCCCGTCGTGATCGGACGGAAGCCGAGCTTGTCCTTGTAGGGGTGGAAGGTCATGCCGGGGGTGTCGCGCGGGATGATGAACGCGGAGACCCCGCGGTGGCGCAGCGTGCGGTCGACGGTGGCGAAGGTGACGATGAAGTCGGCCACGTCGAGGTTGGAGATCCAGGCCTTCGAGCCGTTGATGACGAACGAGTCGCCGTCGCGGCGGTAGGTCGTGGTCATGCCGGCCACGTCGCTGCCCGAGCGCGGCTCGGTGACTCCCGCGCCACCGAACATCCGACCCTCGGCGAGCGGCTGGAGCCACTGCTTCTTCTGCTCGGTGGAGCCGAACGCCTCGATGGCGGCGCCGACGAGCCCGGAGGGCATCGACACGAAGGTGCCGAGGATGTGGCAGGTCTTGGAGACCTCCTCGATCAGCTCGGCGAACGTCACGAAGTCGAGGCCGAGACCGCCCATCTCGGGCGGCAGCACGCCACCGAAGAAGCCGAGGTCGGCCATCGAGTCGAGGATGTCGCGCGGGATCTGTTCCTCGCGGTCGTAGTCCGCGACACGAGGGGCTACCTCGTTCTCCATGAACTCCGCCGCCATGGACAAGAAGGCGCGGCGTTCTTCGGGGGTGGCACTCATGACCCCTCCTCGATCACTGTCGTTCATAATGATGATTATGATTACTGTCGTTAGGCGATGTCAACTACCAGCAAGGGATCCGTACCCACTCACGGCCCTCAGGGCTGTCCGCCGTCGACCGCGATGACCGCACCGGTCGTGTAGCTCGAGGCGTCGGAGGCCAGGTAGACGGCCGTGCCGACGATCTCCTCCGGCTCGCCGCCGCGGCGGAGGGCGAAGGTGCTGGCCCGCTTGGCGAACACCTCGGCGTCCCAGGCCTTGCTGATGTCGGTGAGGAACGTGCCGGCCATGATCGCGTTGACCCGCACGGTCGGGCCGTAGGCGTGGGCCAGCCCCGTGGTCAGGGCGTTGAGCCCGGCCTTGGCGGCGGCGTAGGGCAGGATGTGCGGCCGCGGGCGCACGGCGCCCATGCTCGAGATGTTGATGATCGAGCCGCCGGACCTCGAGGCCATCCGCTCGCCGACGAGCGCGGAGAGCCGGAACGGTCCCTTGAGGTTGACGTCGAGCACCTTGTCGAAGAGCGCCTCGGTGATGCTGGTGGCCGTGTCGTAGACCGGCGACATCCCCGCGTTGTTGACCAGCACGTCGATGGGGCCGAGCTCGTCCTCGACGCGGTCGACGAACGGCTCGAGGGCGTCCCAGTCGCCGACGTGGAGGCCGACGCCCAGCGCCCGCCGGCCGGTCGCCGCCGTCACCTCGCGCGCGACGGCCTCGCACGACTCGCCGTCGCGGCTGGCGACGACCACGTCGGCGCCCGCGCGGGCGAAGGCGTCCACCATCGCCCGGCCGAGGCCCCGGCTGCCGCCGGTCACCACCACCACGCGGCCGGTCAGGTCGAACAACGACGACTGCTGGGTCATCTCACTCCGTTCCTCGTGCCGGCGGGGGCCCGCCGACCAGTCTTGTCCACGATGTCGAGCACGGCGAGGTAGCCGTAGGACATGGCCCGGCTCAGCGAGTAGCCGGAGTTGTAGCCGACGCCCGCCGCGGCGCGCGCGGACGCCTCGCCGACGACGTAGACGCCGGGGACCTCCCGGCGCTCGGCGTCGAGGAGCCGGCCGGCCTCGCCTGTCACCACACCCGACGCGGCGATGCCGGTTGACAGCAGGCGCAGGCGCATGCCGTGGAAGGGCCCCTCCGAGATCGGCCCCACGCACGGGTTGGGCTGCTGGTTGCCGTCGCCGCGGAAGCGGCGCACCGACAGGTTGGAGCCGCGGTCGAACTGCGGGTCCGCACCCTCGCCGGCGGTCTCGTTGTAGGCCCGGACCGTCGTCGCCAGCGCGCTCGCGTCGACGCCCAGCGTGTCGGCGAGCTCCTCGAGGGTGTCGGCCGACGTCACCAGCCCGTCCGGGTAGTCCTGGCCGGGCATCGCCGGGCCGAGGCCGTACTTCCGGTGGTGCTGCTCGTCCCAGACCATGAAGATCGGGAAGCGGGTCGGGGCGTCGCCGTCGCCCAGCACGGCCTTGACGATGGCCGAGTGGAACGAGTCGTCGGCGAAGCGCCTCCCGGAGGCGTCGACGATGACGGTGTGCGGCAGGCAGTGCTCGTAGCAGGCCCGGTAGCCGCTGTCGCCGTCGAAGGCCGGCTCGGCGAGCCGGTAGCCCGGCAGCACCGGCGCGGCCCACGGCGGCAGCTTGGCGACCTCGCCGCCGAGTCCGGCGACGAGGTCGCGGGCGTCGCCGCGCAGCGAGTCGGGCACGACCGTGCCGCCGTCGACCGGCGTGATGCCGGTGAACTCCTCCATGAGCTCGACGTTCCAGTCGTGGGCGCCGGTGGCGACGACGACCGCGCCGGCGAGCACCTCGTGCACCCCGTCCGCGGTCTGCGACGTGACCCGGAAGCCGTCGCCCTCGCGGACGATGCTGCTCACCCGGTGACCGGTGCGGACCGGGACTCCGCGGTCGAGCACCGCCTTGTAGAACGGCGCCGCGATGCCGGTGCCGAAGGTGAGGACCTTCTCGGCACGACGGGTGGCGATGAGGTCGAAGTCCCACTGGGTCTTGCTCGACAGTCCGCCCCACGACAGCATCTCGCCGTAGGTCACGCCGACCGGGAAGTGTGGCGAGTACAGCAGCTCGTCGAAGTGCTCGCCGAGCCGGCCGCCGTCGTACGGCGACGACGTCAGGTAGCGACCGGTCGGCACCGAGCCGTCGGCGTGCGGGTAGTAGTAGTCGGGGTAGTCGGGCACGAGGTCCCAGGTGATGACGCCCGTGCGCTCGAAGTACTCCGCCGCCGTCGCGGCGGCGCTCATCCACTCCCGCGAGCGGTCCTCGTCGAGGCTCGTCGCGTCCTTGCGGGCCGCCCAGCGGATGTAGGCCAGGGTGTCCGCGAGCGAGTCGGGGATGCCTCGCTCACGGGCGACGTGGTTGCCGCCGACCCAGACCTGGCCGCCGGAGTAGGCGGCCGCCCCGCCGACCTTGTCGCCGGCCTCGAGGAGCAGTGCCTCGAGGCCGGCGTCAGCCGCGACGATGGCGGCCGAGAGCCCGCCCATGCCCGCGCCGACGATCACCAGGTCGACCTTCGGTGGTGCTGGTGTCACGCGTTGTTCCTCCGTCGTGGTGGCTGTCGTTCCAACGTCACGTCGCGGCCGCCGCGTCCGCTGCGTCGAGGTAGCTCCCGCCGCGTAGCACCTGCTGGATGTCGGTGAACTCCAAGATGCCCTCCGCCCCGCACTCGCGGCCCCAGCCGGAGGCGCCGATGCCGCCGAACGGCTGGGTCAGCGAGATGCCGGCCATGTTGATGGCCACACCGCCCGACCGGATCCGGCGGGCGATGGCGTAGGCCTCGTCGGGGTCGGCGGCGTAGACGGAGGCGGCCAGCCCGAACGGGGTGTCGTTGGCGATCCGGATGCCCTCGTCGATCCCGTCGTAGGCGATGACCGAGGTCACCGGCCCGAAGATCTCCTCGCGGGCCACGCGCATGGTGTTGTCGGCGCCGGCCAGCAGCGTCGGCTCGTAGTACCAGCCACGGTCGAGGTGCTCGGGGCGTCGTCCGCCCACGACCACCTTGGCGCCCTCGTCCTGGGCGAGCGCGACGTACTTCTCGGAGCGGTCGCGGGCACGCTCGACGGCCAGCGGCCCGCGGTCGGACTCGGGGTCGAAGGGGTCGCCGACGCGGATGCTGCTGTAGTGCTCGGCCATGGCCTCGACCACCTCGTCGTAGCGCGAGCGGGGGACGAGGATCCGCGACAGGTTGACGCACACCTGCCCGAGGAACCCGCTGGCCCCCACGCCGAGCGTCGACATGACGTCCTCGACCACCACGTCCTCGGTGAGCAGGGCGGGGGCCTTGCCGCCGAGCTCGAGGGCCGTGCGGGCGAGGCGGTCGGCCGTGCGCTTGACGACGTCGATGCCGATCGCGGTGCCGCCGGTCAGGGCGACCATGCGGATGGCCGGGTGGCTGACCAGGTGCTGGGTGACCTCGGTGCCGGCCGGAACCACGCTGACGACACCCTCGGGGAAGCCGGCCTCGCGGACGGCCTCGGCGACGAGGCGGGCGGTGAGCGGGGACTCGGGGGCGTGCTTGACGACGACGGTGCAGCCGGCCAGCAGGGCCGGGATCACCTTCATGCCCATGAGCACGACGGGGCCGTTGTAGGTGAGGATCGCCAGGACCGGGCCAGTGGGGATGCGCCGGATGACCGCGTCGCCGCGGTCCTCCTCCCAGACCACCTCGTCGGTCGCCATCGTGAGGGCGTGGCGCCACACCATGACGCCGGCGCCGCCGTTGATCATGTCGCCGTGCGCCTTGGGCGCTCCGGCCTCGAAGGTCCAGGCGCGGTTCATCGCGTCCATCCGCGACTCGAGGGCGTCGCACAGGCGGGCGCAGACCGCCACGCGCTCCTCGACGCTCATGCTCGGCCACTCGCCCGCCCCGTTGGCGAACGCACGACCAGCGGCCTCGGCGGCCGCGTCGGCGTCAGCGATGCTGGGGGACACGACGCGGGTGACGACCTCCTCGGAGGACGGCGCGATCACGTCGACCATCTGGCCGTCCGAGGGACGCCACTCGCCTCCGATGAACACCTGGTCGAGCCCGGGGACGTCGACGTCGAAGGTGGGGATGCTCGGTGTTGCCATGTCACTCTCCTGTCTGTTGCCGCCCGCGGCCGCGGGTGCGGTCGCGTGGACGTGCTGGTGTGGAGCCGTCGGAGAGGGACGGGCGGCGGGATCGGCCGGCCCAGGGCAGGACGTCGCGCTCCGGCGACTCGCCCTCGGGGTCGCCCAGCCCGTCGCGGCTGATCCCGATGCGGACGAAGCTCAGCGCGATGCCGAGCTCCTGGGCGGCCTGCCGCCCGGGCTCCGCGCCCAGGGCTCGCGCCTCGGGCACACCACGCGGGACGTCGACCCGGTAGACGGAGCGCTCGCCCACTCCCCCGACCCGGACGGTGAACACGTCCTCAGCCTCGAAGAGCAGGTCGGCGAGCTCGACCGACTGCTCGCGGTCAGCGACCTCGAACTCGGCGACGACGGTGGCCACGTCCCAGCCGTCGAGGACCTCGCGGTCCTCGTCCGGCTGAGGCGGGCGGGTCCCTCCCCCGAGGGCGGGACGCTCGGCCACCAGCTCAGATGTAGGCGACAACGTCGTCGCCCTCGACGACGACTTCGTAGGAGCGGACACGCATCCGGTCGGGGTCGGTCACCGAGCGACCGTCCGTGAGCCGGAACTTGTAGCCGTGCCACGGGCACAGCACCACGCGGTGCTCCTCGGCGTCGCCGCTGTACTCGTAGGTGTGCGGCTCGGAGGGGAGCATGTAGCCCTGGACCCGGCCGAAGCAGAGCGGGGCGCCATGGTGCGGACAGATGTTGCGGATCAGGTGCAGCCGGCCCTGGTCGTTGATGAGGGCGTACGAGCGACCGGCGGCGGTGACCTCCATGTTGGTCCCCGGCACCACGTCGGCCGCGGCCGCGAGGACGTGCCGGGTGCCGCGGCGCTGGGCGGGCTGGGTCGTCATCGCGGCGACCTCACAGACGGTCGCCGTAGACGGCGACCGGGTTGTCGACGCAGATCTTCTGCAGGAGGGCGCGGTCGATGCCGGCGAGCGCGAGCTTGGGGTCGTCGAAGTCCCAGTGCGGGTAGTCGCTGCTGAACAGCAGCGTCTCCTCGGCGTAGACCATCTCGAGCAGCGTGGCGAGGTGCTCACGACGGTGCGGCTCGATCATCGGCTGGGTGGTGAAGCGGACGTTGCGGCGGATGTACTCGCTCGGCGCCTTCTTCAGCCACGGCACCTCGTCGCCGAGACCCTTGCGGTCGCGGTCGAGCTTCCACATGATCTCCGCGGCCCAGGCGAAGCCGCCCTCGCAGATGATGTACATCAGCTCGGGGAACTTCTCGAACACGCCGTGGCAGACCAGGCTCAGCAGGTTGGACTGGTGGATCTGCGCGAGCGCGGTGTGCCACTCGATGTAGTAGGTGGGCGTGCCGGCCATCCGCGGCGCCTGCGCGAACACGTTCTCCGTGCCGCTCGGGTGCACCATGATCGGCAGGCTGTACTTCTGCGCAGCCTCGAAGATCGGGTAGTAGTGCCGGTCGCCGTGCAGGATCGTGTGCAGCGGCAGGAAGATCGAGGTGATGCCCGGGCGGCCCTGCACCCGCTCGATCTCCTTGACGGCGAGCGACGGGTCCTGCGGGGCGACGGCCAGCGCACCCCGGTAGCGCGGGTCGACGGCGAGCCACTGCTCGCACATCCAGTCGTTGTAGGCCGAGGCCACCGTGGCCGCGACGTCGGGGTCGGGGAACGCGCCGATGCCGAAGAGCTGGCCGGCGATCAGGATGCCCTTGTCGATCCCGTGACCGTCGAAGAGCTGCTTGGCCGAGAAGACCGGGTCGGTCGCGGGCGCCTCGCCGTTGTGGACCGCGTCGTCGCGGTAGGCGCCGGCGGAGTTGATGTAGAGGTAGTCCAGCGGGAGCACGTACGACGCCGCGGCGAAGCGGCTGGCCCACGAGGCCTCGCCACCGATGCCGAGCTTTCGCTGCCATGCCTCGGTCATGTACGGCCTGAGGTCGCGCAGGCCGTCCTTGAAGTTGGGGTGGACGTCGCTGTCGATGATCCCGGTGATCCCTCGGGGACCAGTGGGACGCTCGGTCTCGGTCGCGGTCATGTTGCTGCCCTCCAGAGCATCACTTCGTAGTAATGATGATGATGATTACGTGAGATGGGCGTCACGTCAAGAGTCACGCCCTCCCGGCTGGACCGCCCCGCAGTCCCGCCGCGGCGAGGGCGGCGAGGGCGGCCGCGAGCGCGCTGGCCAGGAAGGACGGGCCGTACGCCGCGCCGCCGGCAACCGTCGACGCCGCGACGACGAGCGCGACCTGGGCGCCCGCAGCCGACCCCATGCCTCGCATCAGCGAGTTGACCCCCGCGGCAGCGCCCACGCTGCGTGGAGGGACCGCAGCCATCGCGACGGCAGGGAGCAGCGGGAAGGCCAGGCCGATGCCGATCGCCGCCACCGTCGCGAGGACCAGGACGACGGGCATCGAGCGCGGGAGCACGGCGAGGGCCACCATGGCGGCGGCGCAGAGGACGTTGCCGCGCACGATCGTCGTGACGAACCCGCCCCTCCTGCCGGCCAGCATGCCGACGACGACCATCGAGGCGGCTCCCGGCACCAGGAAGAGGCCAGCCTCGACCGGCCCGAGGCCGTATCCGCCCACCTCGTCCTGGACCAGCTGCGGGACCATCACGAACAGGCCGAACAGCGCCGCGGCGTTGAGCACGGTCGCGGCACAGACGAGGCCGGTGACCGGGCTGGCGAGCACCGAGACGTCGATGAACGGGCTCGGAGAGCGCCGCATCCACCACGCGGTCGTCGCCAGCGCGACCGCCGCCGCGCCCGCCCACAGGAGCGTGGACCGGCCGGTCGGACCCGCGACCCCGACCTCGGTCAGCGCGAGCAGGACGGCGAAGAGCGAGGCTGCCACGAGCATCGCCCCCGGGACGTCCACGGCGCCCTCGGCCTCTCCCCCGCTGTCGGGCGTGCGCCACCACAGCAGGGTCGTGGAGACGACGCCGAGCACGATGCCGGCGGCGAACAGCGTGGTGACGCCGAGGTGCTCGGTCACCAGGCCCCCGACCAGGAAGCCCACGGCCGGGCCCATCGCGACGAACCCCGAGAGCACGGCGATCCGCGAGGCACGCGCGGCCGGCGGTGACAGCTCCTGCAGCGCCGACACCTGGAGGACGTACACCCCGGCCGAGAAGCCCTGGAGGGCGCGGCCGATCGAGACCACGAGCGCGTGGTCGCCCCCGAGAAGGCAGATGGCGGCGCCCACGGCGTACCCCGCGCTGACGGCGATCGTGAGCGGGCGCCTGCCCCACAGGTCACCCAGGCGCCCCACGACCGGCGCCGAGATCGAGGCACCGAGCAGGAAGGCGCTCAGCAGCCACCCGTTGGCCGTCGCCGAGAAGCCCCGCTCCTCCGCGAGCACCGGCAGCGCCGGGATGAGCAGCGTCTGGGTCGACGCCGGCAGCGACACCGCGAAGCAGAACGCCCACAGCGTGCCGCGCCGCATGGGCCGTTCTCCGCTCGAGCGCGTCATCGCACCTCCCGTGCCCTGGGCCCGCCATCGCCGATGCACGCTCGAACGGCCCGGGCACATCGGCGCCTGCCGGGACCGCAGGACGTCCCCGGCCACCAGGGGTGGTGGCCGAGGACGCCCGGGTGCTCAGCGGGTGATCAGCTGGTGCTCTCCAGGCAGGAGGCGACACCGGTCTTGTAGTCGGGGTGGTCGGCCTCGGCCGCGGCCACGGCCTCCTGGTAGGCGCTCAGCACGGCGTCGGCGTCGGCACCGGTGTCGGCAGCGGCGTCCTTCCACTCCTGGAGCACGCCGTCGAAGCCGGCGTCGCGCAGCTTGTCGACCTCCTCCTCCGGCAGCACGTAGAGCTCGGCGCCCGCGTCCTGCACGGCCTGGCACGAGATCTCGTCGAACTGCGCGTCGAACTCGGCGATCTTGCCCGGCACCTCGGCGTTGACCTCCTCGATGACCGCGCGCTGGTCGTCGGAGAGCGAGTCCCACAGCTCCTGGCTCATCGAGAGCGCGTTGGCGCTGGCCACGCCCATGCCCGTGTCGGTGAAGCTGCCCACGACCTCGGGATACTTCAGCGGGCCGACGAAGCCGAACGGCACGCCGTAGACCCCGTCGAGGAGTCCGCGGTCGAGCGAGCCGTAGACGTCGGCGAGCTCCATGTTGATGATGTTGGCCCCGGCCGCGCCCATGACCTTGGAGCTGCGGTCGTTGCCGCGGATGCGGATGCCCTCGAGGTCGGCCACGCTCTCGACCGGGTCCTTGGTGCCGAGAGCGCTGGAGCCGCCGATGGCCCAGGCCAGCGGGCGCAGGCCCTTGGCCGCGAACTCGCCGGCGACCGGGCCGTCCTCGTCGGAGGCCAGCTCGGCCATCGCGGCGGAGACGGCGGGCGAGTTCGAGCTCTGGAACGGCAGCTCGTGCACGCTCGTGACCGGGAAGGTGGTGGTGTAGAGCGTCGGCATCACCTGCGAGACGTCGACCCGGCCGTCGGTCAGGCTCTCGACGATGTCGGGGCCCTTGACGAGCGTGCCGTCCCAGTAGGCGTCGAAGGTGAGCGAGCCGTCGGAGCGCTCCTCGACCTCCTGCATCCACCAGGCCCAGACCTGGCCGATCGGCGTCTTCTCGCCGGTGTGGTAGCCGAAGCTCAGGGTGCGCGACTCGTCGGCGGACTCGCCGTCCCCGTTGCCGTCGCTGTCACCGCCGCACGCGGCAAGGCCGGCCGAGAGCGCGAGGGCTCCGACGACCGCGGCGATGCGCGTCCTGCGGGTGGTCGTCCGAGGTGCCATGAGGTCTCCTTCGTCAACGCCTGCCTGGATACAGGCCGTGATAATGATGATGATGATAGGGCGTTATAGTGATCATGTGTCAAGGGTCACAACGGACCGGTACAGGCCGGTCGGAGGAGGCGACGAAGCATGCTGAACACCCACGACTGGACCCCGGTGACGGTGACCTCCGCCCGGAAGGTCGCCGACGGCGTGCTCGAGCTCCGCCTCGCGCACCCGGACGGCAAGCCCCTTCCCGACTGGGAGCCCGGCGCGCACGTCGAGGTCGAGACGACGGCCGGCATCCGGCAGTACTCCCTCTGCGGCGACCACGCGGGCGACTACGTCATCGCCGTCCTCGACGAGCCACAGGGGCGCGGCGGCTCACGTGTCCTGCACGAGTCGGCGGTGGTCGGCGGCCAGCTGCGGATCCGCGGCCCGCGCAACCACTTCCACCTCGCCGACGACGCGGACCACTACGTGCTGATCGCGGGGGGCATCGGCATCACCCCGATCAAGGCCATGGCCCAGCACCTCGCCGCCACGGGTCGGTCGTGGCAGCTGCACTACGGCGGCCGCACCGCCGCCACCATGGCGTACGTCGACGAGGTGCGGGCGCTCGACCCCGACCTGGTGTCCGTGCGAGCGCAGGACGCCGACGGGATGCTCGACCTCGCAGCGATCCTGGCCGACGCCGACGCAGGCACCGTCGTCTACTGCTGCGGACCGCCCGGCCTGCTCGACGCGGCCGCGGCCGCGGTCGCGGACTCGGCGGCGCGCGAGCTGCGGGTGGAGCGGTTCACCGCTGCGACGCCCGTGGTCGCCGACCCGGCCGCCGAGGAGGCGGCGGGCGAGGAGACGTTCGTCGTGGAGCTCGCCGCGAGCGGCCTCGAGGTGGAGGTCGGCCCGGGGCAGAGCATCCTGGAGGCGGTCCGCGACCACCTCCCCGACGTCATGTCGTCCTGCGAGGACGGCTACTGCGGGACCTGCGAGACCAGCGTCATCGACGGCGTCCCGCTGCACCGCGACACCGTCCTGTCGCCGTCGGAGCAGGAGTCCAACGAGACGATGATGATCTGCGTCGGCCGCTCCTGCAGCAAGCGGCTGGTGCTCGACCTCTAGGTGCACCGATCCGTCGGGTCCGCGCGTCCTGACGGCAACGACACGACGCCGACCGGGCGGAGGCCCGGTCGGCGTCGCGTGCCGCTCACCTCGGGACGGGTCCCAGGTGGACGTTGCCGCCGTCGACCGTCAGGACGGTCCCGGTGACCCATCCGGCGGCGTCCGAGCCGAGGTAGACCGCGGCCCGGGCGACGTCGTCCGGTGACCCGAGTCGGCCCAGCGGAACGGCCTCGGCACGTCGTTCGAGTGCCTCCTCGAGGCCCTCGTCGCCGTGGCGTTGGCGGAAGGCGTCCTCGACCAGCGGGGTGACGATCGTGCCCGGGGCGATGACGTTGACCTTGATGTCGTCGGGGGCGTACTCCCGGGCGAGCTGGCGCCCGAGGGCCACCACGCCGCCCTTGGCGGCGGCGTAGGCCGGGATGTTGGGCAGCCCCACGAGGCCCGCGATGCTCGCGATGAGCACGATGCTGCCGGCCCGCTGCTCCACGAGGTGGGGAAGCGCCGCGCGCACCGTCAGGAAGGCGCCGGTGAGGTTGACCGAGATGACCCGCGACCAGGCGTCGAGGGAGATCTCGTGCGCCCTGCCCTCGCCGGGGATGCCCGCGTTGGCCACCACGACGTCCAGGCCGCCGAGCTCGCGCAGCGCGAGCGCCACGGCCTCCGCGCAGTCGGCCTCCGACGTCACGTCGCCGACGTGGGCGACCGCCCGGCCCCCCGACCCGGCGATCGCCTCCACGGTGCCCCGCACGCCGGGGGCGTCGCGGTCGCTGCACACGACCGCGGCGCCCTCGGCGGCGTAGGTGGTCGCGATGGCGCGACCGAGTCCGGAGCCGGCACCCGTGACCAGCGCGACCCTTCCGGCGAGCTGGCCCGGGGCCGGGCTCACTTCGCCTGCGCCGGCAGCCACGTGACGATCTCCGGGAACGCCACGATCAGGAGCACGACCACCATCTCGGCGATGATGAACGGCACGACACCCCGGAAGACCGACTCGACCCGAGCCTTCTTCACGACGCCCGAGATCATGTAGACGTTGAGCCCGAACGGCGGCGTGAGCAGGCCGATCTCGATCATCTTGACCGCGATGATGCCGTACCAGAGCCCGTCGAACCCGAGCGAGGTGATGATCGGGTAGGTCAGCGGCATCGTCAGCAGCAGGATCGACATGCCGTCGATCAGCGCGCCGAGGATCAGCAGCACCAGCAGGATGATGGCCAGGACGACGAACTTGTTGACGTCGAGCCCGACGATCCACTGCGTGAGGTCCTGCGGGATCCGCGTCGTGACCAGGAACAGGGTGAACACCGACCCGGCGATGATCAGCACCATGAGCATGGCGGTGTTGGCCGCCGTCTCCTTCAGGGCCGAGGTCAGTCCGCGCCAGATGCCCGCCTCGGTGCCGCGACCGCGGATGAGGAGCACCATCAGCGAGAGCAGGGCGCCGACGGCACCCGCTTCGGTCTCGGTGAAGAAGCCGCCATAGATGCCGCCGAGGACGGCACCGGCGATGAGCGCGATGTAGAGCATCGACTCGATCTCGCGACCGCTGATGAACGGGGTCTTGCCGTCCGTGCGGTTGGAGGGCAGCACCTCCTCCTCGCGCAGCTCGCCCACGGGCGAGGAGGCCGGGGCGTCGAGGACGTCGACGCCCGTGGACGCGGTGCCTGAGCCGCCCGAGCCACCGGCGCCGACGGTGACGAGCTCGGACGCGACGTCCTGCTCGGCGCGGTTGTTGGGGCGGTTGGCGGTGATGGCGACCGTGACGATGTAGGCCAGGGCGGTGAGGATGCCGGGGATGACGGCCGCGAGCAGCAGCTGGCCGACCGACTCGTTGGTGAGGATGCCGTAGATCACCAGCACGATGCTCGGCGGGATCAGGACGCCGAGGGTGCCGGACGCGGCCACGATGCTGGCGGCGTAGGCCACCTTGTAGCCGTGGCGGGTCATCTCGGTGACGCACATGCGGCCCAGGGTGACGACGGCCGCGGCGCTGGAGCCGGTGACGGCGGAGAAGCCGGCGGCGGAGAGGACGGTGGCGATGCCGAGCCCGCCCGGGAGGCGTCGCGTGACGCGTGCGGCGAAGTCGAAGATATGCGCCAGGATCCCGGCATTGGCGACGAAGACGCCCATCAGGATGAACATCGGGATCACCACCAGCGAATAGCTGCTGGTGGCCTGGTAGGCCGCGGAGGAGAGCGTGGCGGCGGTGCGCTCGAAGCCGGCGTTCATCAGCAGACCGCTGATGCTGGCCGTCAGGAGCGCGGCGGCGACGGGGGCCTCGGCCATCAGCATCACGCCGAAGATGGCCAGGGAGATGAGGACGATCAGTTCGGGGCTCATGCGTGCGTCGCCTCCAGAACGATCTCGTCCTCGATCTCCTCGAAGTCCTCACCGGACTTCAGGGCCCGCAGGTCGTCGACCAACCGGAGGCCGACGTTCAGGGCGAACAGCCCGAAGCCCAACGGGACCAGCACCTGCGCGGGCCAGGTCGGGTAGGCGACGAAGCCCGGCGTCACGTCGTGGTTCTCGATGGCGGCGATCGCGCGCTCGAGCGACTCCCAGGCCACCCAGGCGAGCACGACGACCGAGACGAGCGATCCCGCCCCACGGAACAGGAGCGCGGGGACGCGCGGCATGCGGGACGTGACCATCGAGGTCCGCACGTGCACACCGATCTGCTCGGCATAGCCCATGCCGAGGGCGGAGGCCGCGAGCAGGAGCAACGGCGCCACCTCGATGACGCCCTGGATCGACCTGTCGGTCAACAACCTGCGGACCACGTCGGCGACGGTGAGCGCCATGATGGCCGCGATGGCCACCGCTCCCACTGCCGCGACGGCTGCGGTGAAACGTTCCACCACACTTCGGATCATTGCTGCGTCCTCTCGTGAGTCGGTCCGGTGACGCTCGTCCCGAGGGGGACGTCGACGACTCGGGCCAGATGTTCCCCGATGACCTGGGCGGCGCCAGCCGCCTGTCTCGTGGCTTGGGCGCCGGCCAGGGCGGTCGCCACGTCCGGGTATGCGGCGATGCGGACGACGTCCGCGGTGACGGGGAACCGGCCCTCGTGGAGGGCGTGGTCGGCCACGATGGCCCCGGAGCCCGGTCCTCCCGAGCTCCCCACCAGACGGTCGGCGAGGCCGTCCGGTGTCGTGCTCGCCTCGGCGGCGAGCAGCGTCAGCACCTGGATCGCCGACCCGGGGGCGAGGTCGTCGCCTCCGGCGTCCGGGCGCCAGGTGCCGACCACGCCGCGGAAGCGGGTCTTGTCGACGAACTCCTTCTCGTCGTCCTGCACCGAGTCGAGGAACTCCTCGGAGGCGAAGGCGGCATCCATGGCGTCGGCGTCGTCGAAGCGCAGCGCCGAGCAGGCGTCGAAGCCCGGATAGGGCAGCAGCGGCTCGCCGTCCTCGAGGACGGCGTGGAACTGCTGGTAGCGCCGCAGCCCGGGCATGCGGGAGACCACGTCCGCGTGGCTGGTGCGCCAGTGCCGCTGGAAGCCCTCGAAGTCGAGGCCCTCGATGCGCGGCGCGGTGCCGAGACGCACGATCATGCGCGTGCCTCCTCGACGTGGCGCACGGCGGCGAGGATCGCCTCGGCCGTCGCGTGGGGCTGCTGGTCGGGGAAGAAGTGACCGCCCGGCACGGTGGCCGGGTGGACGCTCGCGCACCGCTTGCGCCACTCGGCCTCGATGTCGAAGAGGTCCTTGAGCAGGCCGTCGGCACCCCAGACCGGGAACGTCGGCACCGCGAGCTCGACGTGGAGGTCGGCCTCGTCGTGCTCGAGGTCGATGGTCGCGCCGGCGCGGTAGTCGGAGCAGGAGGCGCGGATCATCTCGGGGTCACGCCAGGCGGCGCGGTACGAGGCGAGCTGCTCGGCACCGAAGCCCTCCTCGATCCCCACGCCACCGTTGGTGACCAGGCAGTTCTCAAAGTAGTAGTCGGGGTCGCCGCCGATGAGCCGCTCCGGGAACGGCGCCGGCAGGGGCAGGAAGTACCACTGCCAGAAGCGGGCCGCGCGAGCCCGGTCGACGCCGTCGTACATCGCCCAGGTGGGCACGACGTCGCACGGCACGAGCGCACGGACGCGCTCGGGGGCGTCGAGCGCCATCCGGTGCGCCACCCGGCCGCCGCGGTCGTGGCCGGCGACGACGAAGCGCTCGTGACCGAGCTCGGTCATCAGCGCGAGCTGGTCGGCCGCCATGGAGCGGAAGGAGTAGGTCTCGCCCTCCCCCTCGGGCTTGGAGGAGCTGCCGTAGCCGCGCAGGTCGGCGCACACGACCGTGCAGTCGTCGGCGAGCAGGGCGGCGACGTCGGCCCACTGGGCCAGCGTCTGCGGGTAGCCGTGCAGCAGCAGCACCGCCGGGCCGGACCCGCCCTCCATCGCGTTGATGTGGATCGGGCCGACATCGACCGATCGATCGGTGAAACCTTCGAACATGCAGTCACGCCTTCTCGTCCTCGGGGACCGCGGTAGAAACACTGCGGGAAGAGCCCGTGCCTAATCTGATAATGGTGACTATAGTCTTGCTGTGGGACTCATCACAACAACACCGAGCCCACAGAATCGACACCCCCAGGGCAGGCGTCAGCAGCCGTGCCCACGAACGTCAGGAAGCAGATGAAGAAGTTCCGAGGCGCGTCCTGCGCAGCCCTCCTCTCGACCGCAGCCCTGGTCCTGTCCGCGTGCGGCGGCGGCGACGACGCAGCTGCCGACGGGGAGGAGCGCACGCTGACCTTCAGCTACATGGCCGGCGAGGCGACGCCGATCGGCGAGGTCTGGACGTGGTGGATGGACGAGGTCGAGGAGCGCTCTGAGGGGTCGCTCACCTTCGACCGGTTCTGGGACGCGACCCTGCTGGGCGCCACCGAGACGATGGAGGGCCTCAACGACGGCCGCGCCGACGTCGCCCAGGTGCTTCCCACCGTCTACGCCGGCCGCTTCCCGCTGAGCAGCGTCGGCGAGCTGCCGTTCGAGAGCTCCAGCCCCGCCGCGGTCTCGCAGGCGCTCGGCGAGCTCGGCAGCGAGGACGGCAGCCCCCTCAACGAGGAGTGGGCCGACCACGGTCTGGTCCCGCTCGCCTGGTCCATCGGCGCGTCCAGCGCGCTGGCCACCAACGAGCCCATCGAGACCGCCGCGGACCTCAAGGGCCTGCGCCTGCGGGCCAACGACCGCGGCAGCAAGGTCCTCGCGTCGGTGGGGGCCAACCTGATCAACATCGAGCTCGCCGAGATCTACGGCTCGATGGACCGCGGCCTGGTCGACGGCATCTACGGCATCCCGTTCAGCTTCACCGGCCCGCTGAAGTACCCCGAGGTCGCCGACCACTTCACCGACCTCGGCATCGGCGTCTCGACGGTCAACGCACTCTCCATGAGCCAGAAGACGTGGGACTCCCTCACCGACGAGCAGCGCGAGGTCATCGCGGAGGTCAACGCCGAGGTGCCCGCGAAGATCTCCGAGGTCGAGACGGCGTGGAACGACTCCTCGTGCGAGGCGGTCAAGGCCGAGGGCGACACCGCCTCCGTCCTCCCCGCGGCCGAGGCGGACAAGATCCGCGACGCCGGCAAGGAGGAGGTCGACGCGGAGTGGCGCGACCAGGTGAGCGAGGCCGGCGGTGACCCGGAGGCCTTCTACGACTCCTACCGCGAGACCCTCGAGGCCGCCGAGGCGGACAACCCGGGCGTCGAGACCGGCGTGGCCGTCTGCGCAGCAGGCTGAGCCGACCACACACCGAGAAGGCCCCGACCACCACTGGTGGTCGGGGCCTTCTGCGCGTCGGGTGCGGGCCGGGCGGTCAGGACCGCGACGGCACGTCCCAGCGTGCCGGCAGCGTGCTGCGGCCCCACAGCATGAAGGGCTCGATGCGCTCGGGCGTCCCGGCCAGGGTGAGGCCGGGCAGGCGCTGCGCCACCTGGCGCAGGGCGATCGTGCCCTCGAGCCGGGACAGCGCGGCGCCGAGGCACACGTGGATCCCGTGGCCGAAGGCCAGGTGCGCGCGCAGCTCCTGGCGGTCACGGTCGAGCGAGAACACGTCCGGGTCGGCGAACGCCCGCTCGTCGCGGTTGGCCGAGCCGAAGTGGAGCATCACCTTGGCCCCCTCCGGGATCACCTCGCCGTGCCGCTCGACCGGGCACGTGGTCGTGCGGAAGAGTCCCAGCACCGGGGCGTCGTGGCGCAGGCTCTCCTCGACCGCGACCTCGGCGAGCGACGGGTCGGCCGCGACCCGCGCCATCAGCGCCGGGTCCTCCATCAGGCGGAGCAGGACGTTGGTGATGAGCGACGTCGTGGTCTCGTTGCCTCCGACCAGGAGCTGGCGCACGACGTTGACGACGTCCTCGTCGCGGAGCCGCTCGCCGTCCTCCTCCGCGACGACCAGCGCCGAGATGAGGTCGTCGGGCAGCTCGCCGCCGGACTCCTCGATCGCGCGCCGCTCGTGCACCGCCTCGAGGATGTAGGCGCGCATCGAGGCGATCTCGCCCTGGTACGGCGTGGGGTCGGCCGCCGACATCGCAGCGACCCACGCATCGGACCAGCCCTTGAAGCGGAGCCGGTCGGACTCAGGGACACCGAGCATCTCGGCGATGACGATGGTCGGCAGCGGGAACGCGAGGTGCTCGTGCAGGTCGCCCTCGCCGCGGTCGGCGAAGCCGTCGAGCAGCTCGGAGACGATCTGCTCGATCCGGCCCTCCATCTCCCGCACCGCACGCGCTGTGAACGCCTTGCTCACCAGCCGCCGGAAGAAGGTGTGCGTCGGGGGGTCCGACTTCATCCCGCGCTCCTCGGTGAAGTGCGGGCCCTGGCCGTAGCGGCTGGAGAAGGTCTCGACGTCCTTGAGGGCGTCGAGGACGTCCTCGTGGCGCGAGAGCGTGTAGAAGGGCGGGTCGAAGCCGTCGAAGTGGTGCACCGGGCACCCCTCGCGGAGGGGGGCGGTCGCGCCCATCGGGTCGGCCAGGGCGTCGGGGCTGAGCGGGTCGTAGGTCATCGGGTCCTGAGGGGTCCGGGTGGCGTGGCGGGTCGTCGGGTGGTCATCGGCGCTGGTGTCGGCCGGTGCGCCGCTCATCCGGCGTCGGCGCAGCGCTGGACCCCGGTCTGGAAGGTCGGGTGGTCGGACTCGGCCGCCTCGAGCTTCTCGCGGTACTGGGCGTAGAACGCCTCGGGGTCGCCGCCGGCCTCCTCGACCTCGGCCTCCCAGGCCGCGAGGACACCCGCCTTGCCGGCCTGCTCGATCTTGGCCGACTCCTTCGGGTCGAGCACGTGGACGGTGTCGCCGGCCTCCTTCACGGCCTCGCAGGACGACTCGTCCCAACGCTGCTCGATCTCCGCGATCTTCTCCGGCACCCCCGCGCTCACGTCGGTGATGACCTGCTGCTGCTCGGGCGTCAGCGACGCCCAGGTGTCCTCGTTGACGGCGAGCCCGTTGACGGTGGAGATGCCGATGCCCAGGTCGGTGAAGTGGTCGGCGACCTCGGGGTACTTCAACGGGCCGGAGAAGCTGAACGGGATGCCGTAGATGCCGTCGACCAGGCCGCGGTCCATCGAGCCGTAGATCTCGGCGAGCTCGATGTTGATCAGGTTGGCGCCGACGGGCTCCAGCACGCGGCTGCCGCGGTCGTTGGCCCGCAGGCGCAGGCCCTTGAGGTCCTCGACCGCCTCGATCGGCTCGTTGGTGGCCAGCGCGCTCGACGCGCCCACCGACCAGGCGAGCGGGATGAGCGAGTGTCCGGCCCACTCCTCGGCCAGCGGGCTGCCCTCCTCGCGTCCGAGCTCGCCCAGCGTCTGGGCGATCGCCGCGGCGTTGGACGTCTCGAACGGCAGCTCGCCGACGCTGGTGAGCGGGAACTGGCCGGCGTAGACCGTCGGGAGGACCTGCCCGATGTCGGCGCGGCCGTCGTTGAGGCCCTGCAGCGTCTCGCTGGACTTCAGGAGGGTGGCGTCCCAGTAGCGGTCGAAGGTGAGCTCGCCGTCGGTGCCCTTCTCGATCTCGTCGAGCCACCAGGCCCACAGCTCACCGATCGGGGTCTGCTCGCCCACCATCATCGTGAACGTCAGGGTCCGCTGGTCGGCGGCCTCGGCGTCGCCGCTGTCGGATCCCCCACACCCGGCGAGGAGGAGGGTGGCAGCGCCCAGGGCGGCGGTGACGGAGGTACGAAGGCTGCGGGATCGTCTCAACGGTCTGTCCTCGGGTCTCGGGGTGACGAACGGGCGGAGGCCTGTGACAGTCCTCACATCATGACTAATGGTAATCACGATTATCAGCCTTGGGTCAAGGGTCCGGACGCGAAGAGGGCGCCACCCCGGCTGGGGTGGCGCCCTCCCGTGCGCTGGTCAGCTCGTCACGGTGCGACGAGGGGCGTGGTGTAGGTGCCGTCGAACGCCCGCGCGGCCTTGCGCTGCAGCAGGCCCCAGGTGAGGTTGAGGTAGTCGGCCTTCTCCAGCAGGGCCTCCACGGCGAGGGCGTGGTCCGCCGGCATCTCCGGAGCGTCGGCCGGGGCCGTGACGTCGAGGCGCGCGACGTAGTCGAGCGTACTGTGCAGGGCCGCGGCCTCCGCGATGTCGGCGCCCATGGTGATCGAGCCGTGCCACGGGATGATGATGCAGACGTCGCCGTCCTTCATCGCGGGCGCGATCGACTTGATCTCGTCGTCCGGCGCCAGCGCGGTGCGGCCGCGGAAGTAGGTCGCCATGTTGTGCAGGACGCGCGGCTCGCGGCCGAGCGCGGCCTGGGCGGTGATCCAGAAGCCGTGCGTGTGCACGATCGCGTTGACGTCCGGTCGCAGCATGTAGATGCCGTGGTGGAAGTCGATGCCCGGGCTGACCACGACGTCCGGGTCGGCGGAGCGGCCCTGGAAGTCGAGCAGCACGATGTCCTCGAGGTCCATCTCCTCGAAGGTCTTGCTGAGCCGGTTGGTCCAGTACAGCTCCTCGCCGGGGATCCGGACGCTGACGTGACCGCCGATGCCCGTGCCCAGGCCCTGCGCGGCCATCGCGCGACATGCCGCGAGGACCTGATCGCGCTGCTCTTCATAGGCCATGACTGACATTCCTTTCATCGTGATGCGTGGGTGTCGCCGACGACCTGCCGGCGAGGAAGCGTTGGGTGGGGGGTCACGAGGCCGTGCGCCCGACGACCAGGTCGGGGCCGGCGGAGTCGAAGGATGCCTGACCCGTGAGCATCATGGCCGCGTCGAGCTCGCCCGCCAGGACGTCGACGGCCCGTCGCGCGCCCGCGGCGCCGGCCACGGCGAGGCCCCAGACGATCGGGCGGCCGACCAGGCAGGCGGTCGCCCCGAGGGCGCGGGCCTTGAGGACGTCACTCCCCCGGCGCACGCCGCTGTCGAGGTAGACCTCGGCCTGGTCGCCCACGGCGTCGACGACCTGCGGCAGCACGTCGAGGGTCGCCGGGGCCTGGTCGAGCTGGCGACCGCCGTGGTTGGACACCACGACCCCCTGGGCGCCGAGGTCGACGGCGCGCACGGCGTCGTCGGCGCGGAGGAGTCCCTTGACGATGAGGGGCCCGTCCCAGCGCTGCCTCAGCGAGCGCAGGTCGTCCCACGACGCGGAGGGATCGAACTGGCTGTCCACGTAGGACGCGACGCGCACCGCGTCGTCGCCCAGGCCGGAGATGTTCGCGGCCGTGACGCGCGAGTGCTTGAGGAGGTCGCGGGTCCAGCGGGGGTGCCGCACCCCGTCGACCACCGACCGCGGCGTCAGGCGCGGGGGGACGGTGAAGCGGTGGCGACGGTCGCGGCGGCGGTCCGAGGACCGCGGCACGTCGACGGTCACGACCAGCGCCTCGTACTCGGACTCGCGCGCCCGCGCCAGCAGGCCGTCGACGATCGAGGCGTCGCGCCAGAGGTAGGTCTGGAACCAGAGACGACCCCTCGGGGCGGCCTCGCGGACCTCCTCGATCGTGTAGGACGACATCCCCGCCAGCGTGTAGATCGACCCGGAGTCCTGCATCGCCCGGGCCAGCCCGGCCTCCCCGTCGAGGTGGACCAGGCCGCACAGACCGGTCGGCGCACCGATCACTGGCACCTCGACCCGCGTGCCGAGCACGGTCGTCGAGCGGTCGACGTCGCTCACGTCGACCAGGTAGCGAGGCGACAGCGCGAGCCGGTCGAAGGCCTCGAGGTTGCGGCGCATGGTGACCTCGTCGGAGGCACCGCCGTCGACGAAGTCGAAGATCACGCGGGGGGTGGCGCGGCGCGCCGCCTCGCGGATCTCGGCCACCGAGCCGAGCCGCTCCAGCCGCGTACGACGCCGCAGCTCGCCGTCGCGCGCCCGGGCGAGCGCATCCACGAGCTGCCCACGCGCCACGGAGACGAGGTCGTGCACGTGCGCTCCTCACGGTCGCGAGACAGGGCTGCCGCCCGGACGACAAAAACTGTTATAACAGTACACATGAAAGCGTACGAGGCGCTAGCCGCCCAGCTCGTCCAGCTCGGGACGACCGATGTCTTCGGCCTGATGGGAGACGGCAACCTCAAGCTGATCCCGACGTTGACCGACACCCACGGGGTGCGCGTCCACTCCGCGCGGCACGAGGCGGGCGCGGTGGCGATGGCCGACGGCTTCGCGCGCAGCAGCGGGCGCGTGGGGGTCTGCACCGTGACCCAGGGCCCCGGCCTGACCAACGCCCTGACGGCGCTGATCACGGCCCACCGCGGTCGTACGCCCCTCGTCGCGCTGGTGGGCGACACCCCGCTCGGAGTCCGGGGCCTGCCCCAGGACATCGACCAGGCCCCGCTCATCGCCGCCGCGGGGCTCACCCACGCCCCGTTCGCGCCGGAAACCGCCCACGCCGACCTCGCCCGTGCCTGGCGCACGGCCCTCGACACCCGCCGACCGGTCGTGCTGACCCTGCCGACCGACGTGCAGGAGCTCGAGGCGGGCGACAGCGTGTGCCCCCTGCCGCCCAGCACCCGCGCCGCCGTGGCGCCCCCGTCGCTCGAGGCCGCCGCGGCCGCGCTCGAGTCGGCGAAGCGGCCCGTGGTGGTCGCCGGCCGGGGTGCGCTCGAGGCCGGCGCGCGCGACGACGTGGTGGCGCTGGCCGACCACGTCGGAGCGGTGCTCGCCACGTCGTTGCCCCTCAACGGCTGGTTCGCCGGCCACCCCTTCGCCGCCGGCATCGCCGGCGGCTTCGCGCACCGGGAGATGCGCGAACTGCTGGGCGAGGCGGACGTCGTCGTGGCGCTCGGCGCCTCGCTCAACCACTTCACGACCCGGGGCGGCGGCCTGTTCGCACCCGACGCGACGATCGTCCAGGTCGACGAGGACCCCGAGGCCCACGGCCGCTACACCCGCTTCGACGTGGCCGTCGTCGGTGACGCCGGCGCCACTGCCCGCGAGCTGCGCAGCCTGGTGTCGTCCGGCGAGCGCTTCCGCACGGACGACGTCCGCGAGCGCATCGCCCGGGGCGCCCGGCCCGACCCCGACGCCAGCGACGAGGCCGGTCTCGATCCCCGCCTCGTGGCACGGACCCTGGCCGCCTCCCTCCCCGCGGGGTCGGCGCTGGCGGTGGACGGCGGGCACTTCATGGGGTTCCCGTCCATGGACATCCCGGTCAGCCGCCCGGCCGACTACGTGTTCAGCCTCGACTTCGGCTCCATCGGCCTCGGCCTCGCCGCGGCCGTCGGCGCGGCGGTGGCCGACCCCACGCGCACCGTGGTCGCCGCGGTGGGCGACGGCGGGCTGCTGATGAGCCTCGGCGAGCTGGACACCGTGGCCCGCAGCGGACTCCCCATCGTCGTCGCCGTCTTCAACGACGCCGCCTACGGCGCCGAGCTGCACTTCCTGCGGATGTCCGGCCTCCCCACCGACCTGAGCCAGTTCCCCACCACCGCGCCGCTCGCGCCCGTCGCCGAGGCGCTCGGCATCTCGTCGATGACCGTGGACGACGCCGCGAGCCTCGACGCCGCCCGCGCGCTGATCGCCGGCGGCACGACCGAGCCGACGCTGATCGACTTCCGGGTCACCGACTCGGTGCGCGCCGCCTGGCTGGAGGAGGCCTTCAACCGCGGCACCCACTGAGGTCGGGCGCGTGCCGCCGCCCCGTCCCGGCGGCGGCACCTCGACCCCGGACCACCCCAACGTGTGTTGCTCGCGCCCGCGTCGCGAGCAACCGTGAGGGACATGTCCAAGCGCATCGCATTCCTGACCGCGACCGAAGGCGTCGAGGAGGTCGAGCTCACCCAGCCGTGGCAGGCCGCGACCGACGCCGGCCACACCGCCGACCTGGTCTCCACCGAGGAGGGCGAGGTGCAGCTCTTCCAGCACCTCGACAAGTCGAGCACCCAGCGGGTCGACCGTCGCGTCTCCGACGTGGCCGTCGCCGACTACGACGCCCTGGTCCTGCCCGGAGGGGTCGCCAACCCCGACGCCCTCCGCATGGATGAGGGGGCGGTGGCCTTCGTCCGCGACTTCGTCGACTCCGGCAAGCCCGTCGCCGCCATCTGCCACGCCGCGTGGACCCTCGTCGAGGCCGACCGCGTGCAGGGCAAGCGGGTCGCCAGCTGGCCGAGCCTGCAGACCGACATCCGCAACGGCGGGGGCGAGTGGGTCGACGAGGAGGTCGTCGTCGACGGCAACCTCATCACCAGCCGCAACCCCGACGACATCCCGGCCTTCTCCAAGGCACTGCTCGACGCCCTCGGCTGAGTCTCACTCCACCAGCCATCGCCCCAGCAGGGTCCCGTCCTGCTCGAGCAGCAGCGCGGGGCGCAGGCGCACGTCGACCGCTGCGCCGGCGGCGATGCGTACGGCGTCGCCGCCGGTCAGCACGGGTACGACGGTCCAGCACAGCTCGTCGACCACCCCCGCGGCCAGCAGGTCCGCGAACAGCGACGGCCCGCCCTCGCACAGCTGCTCGGTCCAGCCCCGCTCCGCCAGCGCGGCCTTGAGCGCCACCAGGTCGATCTCCTCCTCCCCGAGCACCAGCACGCAGTCGTCACCGAGCTGCTCGCGCGCCCGCGCCAGCCCGTCGGAGGAGGCCACGGTCGCGATCAGCACCCGCCCGGGCGGCGCCCCCGCCAGGCTCGGCAGCACGTCGGCTGAGCGGCTGACCACGACGATCGGCACCCGCGGGACGTCGTACTCCTCCTCGCGCACGGTCCCGGCCCCGACCACGAGGCAGTGCGCCCGCCGCCGCAGGGCGTCGAAGACCCGCTTGTCGGCGGCGTTGTTGATCGTGCCGCTGAGCCCGTCGGAGCCGGTGGCCGCGCCGTCCACGGTGCTGACGAAGTTGACCCGCAGCCACGGCTCGCGGAGCGGCGCGTAGGCGGCCGCCAGCTCGTCGTCGGTCAGGTCGGCCAGTCGCTGCAGCTCGAGGGGCTCGGTCACGGCCTTCATCCTGCCGCCTACCCTGACAAGGGTGATCACCCTTGCGGACCTGGCCACCCTGCACGCCGAGCACGCCGGTGCCTGGGACAGCCCCGTGGCACCGGTGGTCCTCGACGGTCCCCGGGGGCCGGTGTCGATCGGCGACGGCGCCGTCACGCTGATGGGCTGCATCAACCTCTCGCGCGACTCCACCTACCGCGAGAGCGTCGCCACCAGCCCCGCCGACGCCGTGCGCATGGGCCGCATCCAGGCCGCCCAGGGCGCTGCCGTGATCGACCTCGGCGCCGAGTCGAGCAACGCCGGCACGGCGCGGGTGACGCCCGCCGAGCAGATCGCCGGCCTCGTGCCCGCGGTGAAGGAGCTCGCGGCCGAGGCGGTCGTCTCGGTCGAGACCTACGAGCCCGAGGTGGTCCGGGCGTGCCTCGACGCCGGGGCCCGGGTCCTCAACATGACCGGCCGCGAGCACGAGGACCGGATGCTCGCCCTCGCCGCGGAGTACGACGCCGCCGTCATCATGTGCTTCGGCACCACCGCCAACGTGCGCGAGGTCGACGACGTGCCCCCCGACGCCGACCCGATGCCGGTGCTGCTCGACCACTTCGCGCCCCGGCTCGAGCACGCCCGTTCGCTCGGGGTGGACAAGGTCGTCGTCGACCCCGGCATGGGCTTCTACTACGGCAACCTCGTCGACCCGATCACCCGCGCCCGTCACCAGGCGCGGGTGCTGGCCCAGACCTTCCGCCTGCGCCCCCTCGGCGTGCCCGCGTGCAACGCGCTGCCGCACACCTTCGACCTGTTCGGCGACGAGTTCCGCAAGGCCGAGGGCTTCTACGGCGTCCTCGCCGCGCTCGGTGGCGCCCACCTGCTCCGGGTCCACGAGGTCGCCCACCTGCGGGTGGTGCTGCGGGCGATGGCGGAGCTCGAGGTCCGCTGACCCGACCGCCACCGCGAAGGCAGTTGGGGAGCCGGTCGCCGCCGACCACGCTCACGCCACGAGCGCGTGGCGCCCAACTGCCTGCATGGTGCGCCACCTCACCACGTCCTCGAGCGCCGCGCGGACGTCGTCCGGGCTGAACATGACGTCGGCCCAGGAGAACCGGAGCACCACGAGCCCCGCCCGCGCCGCCGCGGTGTAGCGGTCGACGTCACGCTGGAGCCCCGCCCTGGTCCAGTGGTGCTCGAACGACTCGGCCTCCACCACGATCCCCAGCACGCGGTCGAGCAGGTCGACGAAGCCCACGCCCGGCACGCGACCCTGCGGGACGACGTCGAGGCCAGCCACCGTCATCGCGATGACGTGCAAGCAGGTCTCGAACGGGTTGGCCCGCCGCGCGTCGGCTGCCCGGGCGACCCGAAGCGCCTTCGCGCGACCGGTGCGCGGGCTGCGCGCGGCCGCGGTCAGGAGGTCGTCGCGGTCGACGACTCCCTCCCGGAGCGCCGAGTCGGCCACGCACAGCGCGACGTCGAAGTCGTACGCGCGAGCACAGTCGATCACCGTGCGCGTGCGGGAGGTGACCTTGCGACGCACCTCGCGCTCGGAGAGGTCGGCCCAGTGCAGCTCGTAGGCGCCGGCCGGCTTGCGGGCACTGCGCGGCACGGTGATGCACGCCCGCAGCGGCTCGTGCTTCAGCTTCCACCCGAACTCCTGAGCCGCGCTCAGGTGCGAAGCGGTGCCGCCCGTGCGCGCGACCGCGAGCCTGGTGGCGTCGACATCGGTCAGGCAGTAGCGGTTGTGGCGCGGCTTGTGGATCCGGCCCGCGGCCAGCGCGGCGCGCAGCTGCGACCGGCTCGTGAGGGCGAGCACCTCCCCCAGCGTGACCACGCCACCGAGCTCACGCAGCGCGACGACCGGGTCCATGGCCACGACACTGACACCGACGACCGGTTCCCCGCGCGGCTCATCCACAGCCACCGTGCAGGCAGTTCGCCGCCGGCAGTCGACCGGTCACGCTCAGCGCAGCGCCCCCGCGGTCGAACTGCCTGCAGGGTGGTCAGCCGGCGTAGCCCTGCGGGTTCTGCGACTGCCACCGCCACGTGTCGGCGGCCATCTCGTCGACCGACTTCGTCGTGCTCCAGCCGAGCTCGCGGTTGGCCTTGGAGGGGTCGGCGTAGGAGACCGCGACGTCGCCGGGGCGCCGGGCGACGATCTCGTGGGGCAGATCGCGACCGACCGCCCGCTCGAAGGCGTGCAGCAGCTCCAGGACACTCGTGCCGTGGCCGGAGCCGAGGTTCCAGACGTTGACGCCGTCGCTCGTGGTGGCGAGCGCCTCGAGGGCGGCGATGTGGCCGGCGGCGAGGTCCTCGACGTGGATGTAGTCGCGCACCCCGGTGCCGTCGGGGGTGTCGTAGTCGTCGCCGAAGACGAGCAGCTTGTCGCGCTTGCCGACCGCGACCTGGGCGATGAAGGGCATCAGGTTGTTGGGCGTGCCCGAGGGGTCCTCGCCGATCGTGCCCGACTCGTGCGCGCCGACGGGGTTGAAGTAGCGCAGCAGGGCGAAGCGCATCTGCGGCGCTGCCACAGCGACGTCGCGCAGGATCTGCTCCTGCATCACCTTGGTCCAGCCGTAGGGGTTGGTGGCGAAGGTGCGGCGGTCCTCTGTGGCGCCGGCCTGGTCGGTGCCGTAGACGGTGGCGCTGGAGGAGAACACCAGCTTGTCCACGCCGTGGCGCTGCATCGCGCGCACGAGCGAGAACGTCGAGCCGAGGTTGTTCTCGTAGTAGTCGAGGGGCTTCTCGACGCTCTCGCCCACCGCCTTGTAGCCGGCGAAGTGGATCACCGCGTCGAACCCCTCGGCCGCGAAGAGGTGCTCGGTCTTGTCGCGGTCGCACAGGTCGAAGGAGTGCAGCGTCAGCGCCGTGCCGGTGAGCGACTCCATCCGGCCGAGCACGGTCGGGTGGGCGTTGCTGAAGTTGTCGACGATGACCACGTCGTGACCTGCAGCGACGAGCTGGACGACGGTGTGCGAGCCGATGTAGCCGGCGCCGCCGCTGACGAGGATCTTCATGCCGCCACCCTAACGAGACTCGTGCTGACACAATGCCGGGCATGCCCAGCGCTCTCATCACCGGCATCACCGGCCAGGACGGCCTCTACCTCGCCGAGCTGCTGCTCGAGAAGGGGTACGACGTCCACGGGCTCATCCGCGGCCAGAACAACCCGCGCCGCGCCCTGGTCGAGAACCTCGTCCCCGACGTGCGGCTGCACAACGGCGACCTGACCGACCTGTCCAGCCTGATGCGGGCGATGCGCGACTCCGAGCCTGACGAGGTCTACAACCTCGGCGCCATCTCGTTCGTGGCCTACTCCTGGGAGAACGCCTTCGTCACCAGCGACGTCACCGGCATGGGCGTGCTCAACATGCTCGAGGCGGTGCGCCTGCACGCCGGCGACGACCCGGGGTCCATCCGCTTCTACCAGGCCTCGAGCTCGGAGATGTTCGGCAAGGTGCAGGAGGTCCCGCAGTCGGAGACCACCCTGCTGTGGCCGCGCTCGCCCTACGGCGTGA
This sequence comes from Nocardioides sp. Z13_37, assembly GCF_058355585.1. Classification (NCBI taxonomy): domain Bacteria; kingdom Bacillati; phylum Actinomycetota; class Actinomycetes; order Propionibacteriales; family Nocardioidaceae; genus Nocardioides; species Nocardioides sp. Z13_37. The sequence goes on from NZ_JBZGDV010000001.1 coordinate 108,277, forward strand.
GCAAGGTCTACGGCCACTACATGACGATCAACTACCGCGAGTCCTACGGCATGCACGCCTCCTCGGGCATCCTGTTCAACCACGAGTCGCCGCGCCGCGGACCCGAGTTCGTGACCCGCAAGATCAGCCAGGCGGTCGCCCGGATCCACCTCGGCCAGCAGGACACGATGGCCCTCGGCAACCTCGACGCGCGGCGCGACTGGGGCTACGCCGGCGACTACGTCGAGGCGATGTGGCGCATGCTCCAGCAGGACACCGCCGACGACTACGTCATCGCCACCGGCGAGACCTGGTCGATCCGCGACTTCCTCGACCTCGCCTTCGCCCACGTCGGCATCGACGACTGGGCCAAGCACGTCACCCAGGACCCCCGCTTCATGCGCCCGGCCGAGGTGGAGCTGCTCATCGGCGACGCCGGCAAGGCCAAGGAGAAGCTCGGCTGGACGCCCAGCGTCTCGTTCGCCGAGCTGGTGGCGAGGATGGTCGAGGCGGACATCGCGGCCGCGAAGGCGGGCTGGTGACCGCAGTCGCCCTCATCACCGGCATCGGCGGGCAGGACGGCACCTACCTCGCCGAGCGCCTGGTGGCCGACGGCCTCGAGGTGCACGCGCTGGTCCTGGCGGCCGACACCCACCCGGAGCACTGCCCGGCCGAGGTGGTGCTGCACACCGGCGACCTCGCCGACGTGGAGGGCACCCGGCGGCTGGTGCGCGAGGTGGCGCCGCGCGAGGTCTACAACCTCGCCGCGATCAGCTCGGTCGCCCAGTCGTGGGAGGAGCCCGACCGCACCGCGCAGGTCAACGGGCTGGCGGCGGTGGCACTGATGGAGTCGGCGCGCCAGGTCGACGGCGTACGCCTGGTGCAGGCCTCCAGCGCCGAGATCTTCGGCGAGGCCGCCGAGTCGCCCCAGACCGAGGACACCCCGGTGGCGCCGGTCAACCCCTACGGCGCCGCGAAGGCCTACGCCCACCTGTCCGCGCGCGTCTACCGCCAGCGCGACCTGCACGTCTCGAGCGCGATCCTCTACAACCACGAGTCGCCGCGCCGGCACCCGCGGTTCGTGACCCGCAAGATCACCTCGACGGTGGCCGCCATCGCGCGCGGCGAGGCCGACGAGCTGGTCCTCGGCAACGTCGACGTGCGCCGTGACTGGGGCTGGGCCCCCGATTACGTCGACGCCATGGTGCGCGCCGCCCGCGCCGACGAGCCCGGCGACTACGTGGTCGCGACCGGCACGGCCCACTCGGTGCGTGACTTCGTGGCCGCCGCCTTCGCCGCCGCCGGCATCGACGACTGGGAGCCGCTGGTGCGCCAGGACGCCGCGTTCTTCCGCCCCGCCGACCCGACCGAGCTCGTCGGCGACGCCAGCCGGGCGCGCGAGGAGCTGGGGTGGGCGCCGACGGTCGACTTCGCCGAGATCGTGCGCCGCATGGTCGCCACCGACCTCGCCTGACCGACCGTCGAGTCGGCGCATCCTGGCCCCTGACACCGTCGAGTCGGCGCATCCTGACCCCCTGACACCGTCGAGTCGGCGCATCCTGACCCCCTGACACCGTCGAGTCGGCGCATCCTGGCCCCCTGACACCGTCGAGTCGGCGCAAGATGGTCCGGGGGCGCCGACTCGACGCGACTTCCTCGCGAGGATGCCCCGACTCGGCGCGACTTCCGCGCGAGGATGCGCCGACTCGACGCGACTTCCGCGCGAGGATGCGCCGACTCGACGCGACTTCCGCGCGAGGATGCGCCGACTCGGCGCGATTTCGGGGCGAGGATGCGCCGACTCGGCGAGGGCGTTCAGTCGAGCGGGATGTCCACGGAGTTGTCGCGCTCGACCGGGTCGGTGTCGCTCGGCACCTCGACCTCGCCCTCCTGGTCGAGACTGAGCACCAGCTCGCGCTCGCCGACCTTGGTCCAGGCGATCGTGGTGCGGAAGTCGTCGCGCTCGAGCTGGGCCCACGGCTCGGAGGCGTCGAGGCCGTCGGACGTCCTCGTCCAGCCCGCCTCCTCGAGCGCCGTCGCGGCCCGGTCGACCTGGTCGCCCTCGGCACCCTCCCCGACGACGACCGCGGACGCCTTGTAGTCCTCGGCGCGGTAGGTCGACATGCCCTCGCTCTGCACGCGGCCCGTGGCCCGCTCCAGGGTCAGCCCGCCGTCGGAGAGCACCTTGGCCATGTCGCGCAGCTCGGAGTCGACCGCTCTCTTCATCGACGCCAGCTCGTCGGCCGCCTGCTCGGGGTCGGGATCGCCGCACGAGCCGAGGCCGACGGCGAGCGTGAGTGCCAGCAGCAGGCGGAGCGGGAGCAGGGTCATGCGCCCCATCCTCACCGGTCGGGGCTCGTGTCGGAGCGGCCGGGCTGCCCAGCGGTCGGGTCGCGGTCCCACTCGGGGTCCTGCGGCGGGCCCCACCACGGGTCGTAGCTCTGCGCGGCCTCGTTGATCTGGTCACCGTGACCGTCGACGATCCGGCCGATGTTGTAGAGCGACTCGGTGTCCGGGTCGAGGTAGGAGCTGTGCGCGTCGCCGGTGTTGCGGTGCCAGCTGCGGTCGACGTCCTCGGCCTCGAAGCGCTGGGCGTCGAAGTCCTCCGACGACGGGTCGGTGCCCAGCCCGAGGCCGAACTTGCCCACCCATCCCTCGTCGCCCAGCACGGCGACGAGGTCGCGGCTGTCGCGGCCGACGTAGACGTGGTCGGCGCCGGGCCCCAGGTCGCCGGCGTGGTCGGCCGGACCCGCGCCGGGGCTGCCGATGAGGACCACCTCGTCGACGTCGGAGGCGTCACCGTGGGTGGCGTAGGCCGTCGTGGTGGAGCCGTAGCTGTGGCCGACGGCCGTCAGGTGGGCCGGGTCGTCGGGTCGCGAGGCGCGCAGGCCGTCGATCGCGTCGGCGAGGTTGCGCCCGCCCTCCTCGGCCCGACCCTCGCTCAGCGTGGCGAGGTCGGTGGGGCCGTCGGGTGCGTCGTAGCCGAGCCAGAACATGGTCGCGACGCTCGAGCCGTCGCCGTTGTAGCGCGTCGACTCGTAGAGGTTCATCATCCGGTCGGTGTAGGAGGTGGTGTCACCCATGTCGGTGGTGATGCCGGGCGTGAACACTGCGACGTCCGCGGCGTGGTCGAGATCGCCCACGGCGACGGCCACCCGCCCGTCGCCGTCGTAGGCGGCCGGGTCGTAGAGCCACAGCGTGCCGCCGGGACGCAGGGCCGGGTCGAGCGGATCGGTGTAGGCGTCGGCGTTGGCGAGCGCGTCGCGCGCCTGGCCGGCGTTGGCGAGCACCCGGCGCTCGAGCGGGGAGATGGTGCCGTCCTCGTCCTTGGCCGCGAGGCGGGCGAGGTCGTCGTCGAGCAGCACCCGGTTGGCCTGGTCGCGGGCGTCGGCGGGCAGGCCGTCGCCCTGGCCCACGCGCTCGGGGTAGGCGGCGATGACCGCCTCCCGCTCGGCCTCGTTGAGGCCGTCCCACCACCGCTGCACCTCCTCGGGCGTCGCGCCGCTGCCGGGCGCGCCGGGGCGGTTCATCGCCGACTCGGCCATCGGTGGGATGCCCCCGTCGGAGGAGAGCGACTCCGGGAGCGAGTCGGCGGCCTGGAATACCTGGCGCAGCAGCGTCTCGTTGTCGCGCACCCGCCGCTGCAGGTCATCGTGGTCGGCGACCAGGTCGGCGTAGTCGGCGCGCAGGTCGCGCGCCCGCTCACGGAAGGCCGCGATCTCGGCGTCGGTGACCTCGGTCGCGGCGTCGATGTCGGCGATCAGCGCCGTGCGCCGGCCGTCGAGTGCGCGCTTGCGCTCCACGAGGTCGTCGTGGGCACGAAGCAGGTCGCGGAGCGTGTCGGCGAACGCGGTCACGCCCCTCCCGACCCGCCGCACGGTCGTCGCCATCGCGGAGTGCTCCCCGGACGCCTTGCCGGACGCCTGCTTGTAGGCGTCGTAGGCCACGCCGGCCCAGCTGCCGAGGTCCTGCAGCTCGCGGCACCGGTCGGCGAACTCCTCGTAGCGGCCGGCCGCGGCGTAGATGGTGGTGGCGAGCGCGTCGGCGCCGCCCGCGTCGCCCTCGGGCTTCGTGATCTGCGCCGGGACCGAGGCCGGCACCTCGATGGTGACGGTCATCGCGGCGAGCCCAGCCGGGCGTCGAGGTCGCTGAACTGCCGGTCGGTCGCGTCGTCGGTCGTGCCGTAGTCGTCGGAGGTCGCGCGCAGCGCCCCCACGAACCCCTGCGCGATCGCGGCACTCTCGCCGGCATAGCCGGCCCACCGCGACAAGAACGTCGTGCCCGCGCCCTGGACGCTCGGCGGGAGGGCGGAGGCCGATGCGCCGCCCAGCTCGCGCGACGAGGTGTCCATGAGCGCCTGCTGCGACTCCCACCCCTCGGTGCCCTGGCGCAGGGAGGTGAGCTGCCACACGAGCTGCTGATCGCTCATCGCGCCCCACCACCGACGGCCTCGGCGGCGGCGTCCTCGCCCACCACGACGAGCGCGGAACGCACCCGCACCACCACGCGAGCGGTCGTGGGCACGAGCACCTGCACCTCCTCGCGACCGAAGCGGCCGGGCCGTCCCGCCAGCACGCGGGGGACGCCGTCGGGCGGAGCGAGCACGTGCCAGCCGTCCGACTCGCCGAGCAGCGCCTGCGCGCGCCCCAGCGCCGCGGAGGCGACGACCGGGTCGAGGTCGTCGAAGGTCGCGGTGCCCTGCCAGCGCAGCGTGCCGGGCTCGGACCCGACGAACCAGACGTCGTCGAGGTGGGCCGGCTCACCCTCGAGGCCGAGCGCCGCCCACAGGGCGGCCATCCGGGCCCGCAGGTCGTCGCGCGCCGCAGCCGGGTCGAGCGCCGGCTCGTCGGCCGGGACGTCCGCACGCCCGGGCGGCTCGGGCGGCAGCACCACGACGTCCACGTCGCCGTGGCGTCGCAGGACCGTCGCCCAGAACGGGTCGAGGGCGACCGCGCGCGCGGCCCGAGGGCCTCGTGCGAACTCCAGGCGTGTCGGCTCCGGCACCCGTCTCCTCCTCCGTCGTCCTGTGGGTGCTATCTCCCCCGACGACGAGGAGTCGAAACGCGATCAGCCGTGCCGGAGGAGACCGAGCAGGTACTCGCCGTAGCCGCTCTTGCGCAGCGGCTCGGCGCGGGCGGCGAGCTCGTCGTCGGACAGGAAGCCCATCCGCCAGGCGACCTCCTCGGGCGCGCCGACCTTGAAGCCCTGCCGGCCCTCGATCGTGCGCACGAAGTTGGAGGCGTCGTTGAGCGAGTCGAACGTGCCGGTGTCGAGCCACGCGGTGCCGCGGGGCAGCACCTCGACGTGCAGGCGCCCCTCCTCGAGGTAGCGGCGGTTGAGGTCGGTGATCTCGAGCTCGCCGCGCGCCGACGGCTCCAGCTCGGCGGCGTACTGCACGACGTCGTTGTCGTAGAAGTAGAGCCCCGGCACCGCGAAGTCGCTCTTGGGGTGCTCCGGCTTCTCCTCCAGCGAGAGCGCGCGGCCCTGGTCGTCGAACTCCACGACGCCGTAGGCCCGCGGGTCGGCGACGTGGTAGCCGAAGACCGCGGCGCCGTCGAGCTCGGAGAAGCGCAGCAGCTGCTGGCCGAGGCCGGAGCCGTAGAAGATGTTGTCGCCGAGCACCAGCGCCGACCGCTCGTCGCCGATGTGGTCGGCGCCGATGATGAACGCCTGGGCGAGGCCGTCGGGGCTGGGCTGCACCGCGAAGGTCAGGTCGATCCCGAACTGCGAGCCGTCGCCGAGCAGCCGGTGGAAGCCGTCGGCCTCGTGGGGCGTGGTGATGATCAGGACGTCACGGATGCCGGCCAGCATCAACGTCGAGAGCGGGTAGTAGATCATCGGCTTGTCGTAGACGGGCACCAGCTGCTTGCTGATGCCCTGCGTGATCGGGTGCAGTCGGGAGCCGGTGCCACCGGCCAGGATGATTCCGCGCATGGCTGCACCCTAGGGCGTCGGGCGTCACGCGCATTCCGGCCCGCGCCCGCGGCCCGTTTGGCACCATGTGGCGCATGCCGTCCACCCGTCGCGACTCGTCGCGACGGCTGCTCCGACGGGCGGCGCTCGTCGCCGGCGTGCTCCTGCTGCCGGTGGTCGCGCTGGCCCTGCTGGCGATCCCCTTCCTCTCCGCTCCCGGGCACGCCGAGGACGCCCGGGCCGAGCTCACGGCTGCCAAACGGGCGCTCGACGCCGGCGACACCGACGCCGCGGTGGTCGCCGTGGAGCGGGCGCGCGCGGAGGCCGACGCGCTCCAGCGGTCGGTGCAGGGCCTCTCCGGCGACGTGTGGGGCCGGGTGCCGGTCGCCGGCGGCCCGGTGCACGACGTGCGGCGCCTCGGCAACGCCCTCGACGAGCTCGTCGCCGTGGCCGAGACGGGCGTACGCGTGCTGCCGCAGGTGCGTGGCGAGGAGTCGACCCTCGTCGACGGCGGCAACGTCGACATCGACGTGCTCGAGTCGGTCATCGACGACCTGCGCGACGTCGCGGTACGGCTCGCCGCGGCCCGGGCCGAGCTCGCGGAGGTCGCGGACTCCCGTCCCCTGGTGGGTGAACGACTCGCCGAGGCGGCCGAGCAGGCCGGTGCCGAGATCGCGCCGATCGCCGAGGGGATCGAATCGGTCGACCCGCTGCTCGACCACCTGCCGAGGATCCTGGGTCGCGACGCGAGCCGGCAGTACCTCGTCGCGCTGCTCAACCCCGCCGAGATGCTCTTCTCCGGCGGCACCCCGCAGACCTTCGTCACCGTCGACCTCGACCGGGGCCGGCTGTCGATGGGCGAGACGGTCGACCTGTCCACGGCGCCGGGCGCGGCGCGGCCCCGGTACTGGAAGAAGGTCAAGGGCAACCCGCTGCACCGCGGCCGCACCAAGCCCGCCCTGGCCACCATGGCGCCCGACTGGGCGGTCTCGGGCAACGAGCTCGCCAACGCCTGGCGCAGCCTGCGCGGGCGCCGGCTGGCGGGGGTGGTGGTCGTGGACGTGGTGGCGGTGTCCCGCCTGGTCGAGCTGACCGGCCCGATCGACGTGCCCACCCTCGGCACGCTCACCGGCGACAACCTCGTCGAGAAGCTCATCGGCAGCTACGACGACCACCCCGACGCGGCCTCGCGCAAGGCCGTCAACCGCGCCCTCGCCCCCGTCTTCGTCCAGCGGCTGCTCTCGGGCAACGACCCCGTCGGCACCGGCCGGGTGCTGGGCGAAGCGGCCGACCAGCGGCGCTTCGCCCTCTACCTCCGCGACCCCGACGAGCAGGCGGTCGTCGACGACCTCGGCCTCAGCGGTCGGCTCTCCGGCACCGAGCACGACTACATCGGCGTCTTCACGCAGAACAAGGTGCCCAGCAAGTCCGACTACTGGCAGCGGCGCGTGGTCACCACCGACGTCGCGGTGCGCGAGGACGGCAGCGCCCGGGTGCGGATGGAGGTGGAGGTCCACAATGACTCCCCGCCCTACGCGCAGGCGGAGCCCGACCCCCGCGAGAGCTACTTCACCCGCTGGAACACGCTCGGCATCGCGCCGTTCCTGCCGGTCGGCGCCACGTTCGACACCGTCGAGGTGGACGGCGAGCCCCGTGAGACCTCGCCTCGCAGCTTCTACGGCCGCTACTTCATCCGCCCGGAGGTGGAGTTCGCCCCGCAGGCACGCCACACCCTCGCGGTGACGTACGACGTCCCTGCCGCAGCCGTGCGCCGTGGCCGCTCGCTCGCCTACCGGCTGGACCTCGACCCGCAGGGCATGGTCGATCCGCAGGACGTGCGGGTCACCGTGCGCTTCCCGCGCGGCTACGCCGTCGACGCGGACCTGCCCGCCGGCTGGGCGAGCGACGGCGGCCGGGAGGCGACCTACCGCACCGACGCGCTGGAGAGCGTCGAGTCGTACGAGGTCCTCGCCCACCCCTAGACTCCGCCGCATGGAACGCCTACTCGTGACCGGAGGCGCGGGGTTCATCGGGTCGAACTTCGTGCACCACCTGCTCGAGCACACCGACCTCACGGTGACCGTGCTCGACAAGCTGACCTACGCCGCCTCCAAGGAGTCGCTGGCCGGGCTGCCCGAGGACCGGGTGCGGCTGGTCGTCGGCGACATCGCCGACGCTGACGTCGTCGATCCCCTGGTCGCCGACCACGACGCGGTGGTCCACTACGCGGCCGAGTCGCACAACGACAACTCGCTCAACGACCCGAGCCCGTTCGTCCACACCAACATCCTCGGGACCTACACGATCCTCGAGGCGGTGCGCCGGCACGACAAGCGCCTGCACCACGTGTCGACCGACGAGGTCTACGGCGACCTCGAGCTCGACGACCCCAAGCGCTTCACCGAGGACACGCCCTACAACCCGTCCTCCCCCTACTCCGCCTCCAAGGCCGGCTCCGACCACCTGGTCCGCGCCTGGGTCCGCAGCTTCGGCGTCCGCGCGACGGTCTCCAACTGCTCCAACAACTACGGCCCCTGGCAGCACATCGAGAAGTTCATCCCGCGCCAGATCACCAACGTCATCGACGGGATCCGGCCCAAGCTCTACGGCTCGGGCGAGAACGTCCGCGACTGGATCCACGCCGACGACCACTCCTCGGCCGTGCTGACGATCCTGGAGAAGGGCCGCATCGGCGAGACCTACCTCATCGGCGCCGACGGCGAGAAGAACAACCTCGAGGTCGTCCGCCTCATCCTCAAGCTGATGGGCAAGGCGGAGGACGACTTCGACCACGTCAACGACCGCGCCGGCCACGACATGCGCTACGCCATCGAGTCCGGCAAGCTGCGCCAGGAGCTCGGCTGGCAGCCGCAGTTCCAGGACTTCGAGTCCGGCCTGGCCAACACCATCGAGTGGTACCAGCAGCACGAGGAGTGGTGGCGACCGCACAAGGACGCCACGGAGGCCAAGTACGCGGAGAAGGGCCAGTGACCCTCCCCTCGCTCGAGACGACGCCGATCCCCGGCCTCGTCGTCGTCCGCCTCGACCGCCGCGACGACGCACGCGGGTTCTTCAAGGAGAACTGGCAGCGCGAGAAGATGCTCGCCATCGGGCTGCCCGACTTCGGCCCGGTCCAGAACAACGTCTCGTTCAACAGCGACCGCGGCGTGACCCGCGGCATCCACACCGAGCCGTGGGACAAGTTCGTCTCCCTGGCCACCGGCCGCATCTTCGGCGCGTGGGTCGACATGCGCGAGGGCGACACCTTCGGCGCAACGTTCACGCTCGAGATGGACACCTCTGTCGCCGTCTTCGTGCCACGCGGCGTCGGCAACAGCTACCAGGTGCTCGAGGACGCCACGGCCTACACCTACCTCGTCAACGAGCACTGGCGCCCGGGCATCTCCTACCCCGCGCTGTCCCTCGCCGACCCGACGGTCGCGATCGCGTGGCCGATCCCGCTGTCCGAGGCGATCATCAGCGAGAAGGACCAGCACAACCCGGCGCTGGACGCCTCGACCGCGATCCCGCCCAAGAAGACGCTCATCGTGGGCGCACTGGGCCAGCTGGGCCGCGCGCTGCACGGCGCCTACCCCGACGCGGACCGGGTCGACCTCTTCCAGGGCGAGGGCGTCAGCGCCCTCGACCTCACCGACGCCGAGGCCGTCGCGGCGTGGCCGTGGCACGACTACTCCGTGGTGCTCAACGCCGCGGCCTTCACCGCGGTCGACGCGGCGGAGACCGCCGAGGGCCGGGTGACCGCGTGGGCCGCCAACGCCAGCGGACCCGCCACGCTCGCCCGGCTTGCACGCGAGCACCGCTTCACGCTGGTGCACGTCTCCTCCGAGTACGTCTTCGACGGCACCGCGCCGCTCGACCCCGGCCACCCCGAGGACGAGCCCCTGTCGCCGCTGGGCGTCTACGCCCAGTCCAAGGCCGCCGGCGACCTCGCGGTCGGCCTGGCCCCGCGCCACTACCTGCTGCGCACGTCATGGGTGATCGGCGAGGGCAACAACTTCGTGCGCACGATGCGCTCGCTCGCCGAGAAGGGCGTCTCGCCGAGCGTCGTCGACGACCAGGTCGGCCGGCTCACCTTCACCGACGAGCTGGTGCGCGCGATCCGCCACCTGCTCGACTCCGACGCCGCGTTCGGCACCTACAACGTCTCCAACGGCGGGCCGGCGATGTCGTGGCGCGAGATCGCCCAGGCGGTCTTCGAGCGCTCGGGCCGCAGCGCCGACGACGTGTCCGGCACCAGCACCGAGGCGTACGCCGAGGGCGTGCGCGCCCAGGGCAAGCCGTTCGCGCCGCGTCCGCTCAACTCGGCGATGTCGCTCGCCAAGATCCGCGCCACCGGCTTCGAGCCCGAGGACGCGATGGCCGCGCTCGACCGCTACCTCGCCACCTGAGCGGCGACGACACGGGCGCAGCGCTCAGCGGCGCGAGGTGACCTCGGCGAGCGCCGGGCGCACGTCGGCGAGGTAGACGAGCGAGGCGATCGTGAAGACGAGGTGGATCAGCCCGAGCGGCGAGGAGCCGATGAGGATCAGCTGGGCGGCGAAGCCGAGCCCGGTGATCGCGCACCACGCCGGCTTGGTCAGCTTGCCGGCCGCCTCGTAGGCCTCGGCGGAGTAGGTGAGGGAGTTGATGAACGCGAATCCCTTGATCGCGAGCAGGGCGACGAGCACGACCAGCATCAGCGTGCTCTGGAACGCGTAGATGTCCACGGGCTCAGCCTAGACGCCCGAGGCACGCGGGCGGAACGGACGAAGCCCCCGTCCTGACGGACGGGGGCCTCGGCTCAGAGCAGCATCGGCTGCTCCTCGGCGTCGTCTCTTCAGTCGCCGACCTTCTGGGTCGCGTCGGCGACGGCCTTGGCCGCGTTGGCCGCCGTGGTGGTGGCGGCGGTCGCGGTGGCCTTGGCGCTGGCCTGCGCGGTGGCGCTCTTCTTCGCAGCGCTCTTGCGGGCGGTGGTCGCGGAGGCCTTCTTGGCCGCGGCCTTCCGCGTCGCCTTCTTGGCGGTCGGCTTGGGCGTCGGGGCGACCTTGGTGGCGGCGGTCTTGTCGGCCGCAGCCGTGGTGGCCTCGGCGGCCTTCTTGGCCTGGGTCGCGGTGGTCTTCGCCTTGGCGACGGTGGTGCGGGCCGAGGACGTGGTGGCGCGGGTCGACTCCTGGCGGCGGATGCGGCCCACGAGCGACTCGCCACGCTTGACGAGGTCGGCGTAGGCGGCGTTGGCCGCGGAGACGTTGCCGTCGACCAGCGTGGAGACCTGGGTGGCGACCTGCGTGGCGACCTGGGCCGGGTAGGCCAGGGCCTCGGCCTGCAGCTCGGCGACGCGGGCCTCGACGGCGGCGCGGCGGGCCTCGGCCTGCTTGCGCAGCGCCTGCGGGTCGCTCGCGGTCCGCTGCACCTCGCTCACGCGGGTGGTGACGTCCTTCTGCACGGCGGCGACCAGCTTCTGCACGTCGGCCACCGCCTCACGGACGGCCTCGACGGCCAGGTCGGTGACGCCGACGCCGGCCAGGACGGGCTTGAGGGCTTCGCTCTTGAGGTCGCGCTTGGTGGTGGCCATGTGGCTCTCCTTCGGGTGGATGCTGCTGGTGGTCTTCGGGCTCACGACTCGACGGACTCCGCGACGGGCCGTGTCGGTGCGTCTGGCTGGGCCGTGGCGTCGGGCTCGGCCCGCGCCTCGGGCTGGGGCTCGGGCTGGGGCTCGGGCTGGGGCTCGGGGTGGGGCTCGGGGTGGGCCGCGGCGGCGTCGCGCTCGTTGAGCGCGAGGAACGAGGCGTAGACGTCGAGCAGCGAGTGCTTCTGCCGCTCGGTCAGCGCGGCGTCGGCGAGGATCGCGAGCTCCACCGAGCCGGCCTGGCCCGGGTCGGGATGGACGATGCCGGCGCGGACGTAGAGCTGCTCGGCGCTGACGCGCAGCGCCCGGGCGAGCTGCTGGAGCACCTCGGCCGACGGCTTGCGGAGGCCGCGCTCGATCTGGCTCAGGTAGGGATTGCTGACGCCCACCTGGTCGGCGAGCTGGCGCAGCGACAGCTGGGCGCCGACCCGCTGCTCCCTGAGGTAGTCGCCCAGCGTGCCGAGCGAGTCGACGACCGCCTTGCTGGTCTTGGTGGTGGCCTTCGTGGTGGCCGTGGTCGTGGCCTTGGTGGCCCTGCGTGCGGTCGCGGTCGTGGCGGCGGTCTTCGAGGCTGCCCTCGGGGTCTTCTTGTCCTTCGCCATGTCCCCATTGTGCTAACACCTGTTAGCAGAACACAACCCGGCTGGAGGTGAGACCACTCACAAACACGGCAATCCATGCGGACTATCAGCGCTAGCAGCCTGTTCGCAGCGGTGGCGCTCGACCGCGTGCGTCAGAAGGCGGCGCGGATCTCCCCGACCGGAGCCCCGCCTCCGAGGAGCTCGACCCGACCGGTCGCGCGCACCGCCTCGGCGTCCACCCCGTCCTCGTCGAGCACCCCCGAGCGGCGCAGCGCCTCGGCCATCAGCACGGGCCGCACCCGGGCAGCGCCGTCGTCGGTCTTGAGCGCCCAGGCGCGCCCGTCGGGCAGCGCGACGGCGTAGCAGGACTCGGCACCGGCCTTGCCGATGAGGCCCGACACCGCCCGGTGCAGGGCGAGCTCGTCGCGGGTGGTGCCGCTGACGTGCTCGGGGTGGCGCCGGATCGCGTCGGCGACGCGGCGCGCGGGGCCTTCTGTCGCGGTGGCCAGCGCCGCGAACGCCCGGGCCAGGCCGGTCAGCGACGTGGAGAGCAGCGGCGCGCCGCACCCGTCGACCGCGACCGCCGCGATGGGCTCGCCCGTGAGCCGGGCGAAGGTGTCGGCGATCGCCACCTGCAGGGGGTGGGTCGGGTCGAGGTAGGTCGCAGTGTCCCAGCCCCGCACCACGCAGGTGGCGAGCATGGCGGCGTGCTTGCCCGAGCAGTTCATCAGGATCGGCGCGCGAGTGCCGCCGGCCCGCACGACGGCCTCGCGGGCCGCGTCGTCGAGCGGGTAGTCGGCCGGCGTCTGGAGCGCCGACTCGTCGAGGCCCGCGCTCGCCAGCGTGCGGCGTACGCCCTCGACGTGGAACTCCTCCCCGGAGTGCGACGCGCAGGCGAGCGCGAGCAGCTCGTCGGGCAGGTCGAGGCCGAGCTCGACCATCGCGAGCGCCTGGATCGGCTTGTTGCTCGAGCGCGGCAGGACGGGGACGTCGACCGCGCCCACCGACCAGTCCACCGTGCCGTCGGCGGCGAGCGCGACGATCGAGCCGTAGTGGTGGCCCTCGACGAAGCCCGAGCGGACGATCTCGGCGACGACCGGCCGGGCGGCCGGCGTGGGGGTGGAGGCGGCAGGCGACATGTCCCGCAGGCTACTCACCGCGCCTCTGAGAGGATGCGCGGGTGATCCAGCACTGCCCCACGCCGACAGAGCTCGACGACCTGGAGCTCTTGGTCTCCGGCGCCTACGCCCCGCTGACCCGCTTCAACGAGCCGGGCAGCGTGGTCACCCTCGACCTGCCCGACGGCGTGGACGAGGCGGAGCTGGTCGACCCCGAGGGCCTGCCACTGGCCCGCGTCGCGGCCGACGGGTCGCTGGAGCCGCTGACGCACGCCCAGTACGGCCCCTTCCGCCGACTGCACCTCACCCCCGCGCAGGCACGCGAGCAGCACGCCGGCGCGACGTTCGTGCCGGTCGTCGACGCGCTGAGCGAGGCCGACCTCGAGGAGCTGCGCGGCCTCGGTCGCGTGGTGCTCCTGGCGCTGTCGGGCACCGGCACCTCCTCGCTGTCGCCCGTCGCGCTGGTCCGCGCCACCCTCGCCGCGGCCGCCGTGCTGCCGGATGCCACGGTCGTCGCGGTGCCGCTCCCGGCCCACGGCGACGCCGAGGCCGACCACGCCCTCGGCACCGGAGTGGTGCAGACCTACGCCGGCGACGACCCCGTCCACGCGCTCGCCGAGACCTCCGGCGAGCTCCCCGAGGCCGTCGCCGCGATCGTCGAGGAGGACCAGCCGGCCCCCGAGGACCAGGGCCTCGTGCTGTTCTTCACCGGCCTCTCCGGCAGCGGCAAGTCGACGCTCGCCCGCGCGCTGGTCGACCTGCTGCTCGAGCAGGGCGGCCGCACGGTCACCAGCCTCGACGGCGACGTCGTACGCCGCAACCTGTCCGCCGGCCTGACCTTCAGCAAGGCCGACCGCGAGACCAACATCCGCCGCATCGGCTGGGTCGCCGCCGAGATCGCCCGCCACGGCGGGGTCGCGGTGTGCTCCCCGATCGCCCCGTTCGCCGAGACCCGCGACCAGGTGCGCGAGATGGTGGAGTCCGCCGGCGGCGCGTTCTTCCTCGTCCACGTCGCGACCCCGCTCGAGGAGTGCGAGCGCCGCGACCGCAAGGGCCTCTACGCCAAGGCCCGCGCCGGCGAGATCCCCGAGTTCACCGGCATCTCCTCGCCCTACGAGGAGCCCGTCGACCCCGCCGTGCGCGTCGACACCACCGGCCGCACCGTCGAGGACGCGCTCGAAGACGTCCTGGTCGCGCTCGACGAGGCGGGCTACCTGCACCTGGGGCGTGCGGATGGCTGAGCCGCTGCGGGTGCTGTTCGTGTGCACCGCCAACATCTGCCGCTCACCCTTCCTCGAGCTCACCGCGCGTGCGATGTCGGGCACCGGGTCCGGTGTGGAGTTCTCCAGCGCCGGCACCCACGGCGCCGACGGCCACGCCATGAACGACCTCATGCTCGCCCGGCTCGCCGACGCCGAGCCGGACGGCTTCGCCAGCCGCCGGCTCACCGCGCCGCTCCTGGCCGAGGCCGACCTGGTGCTGACCGCGGAGGCCACTCACCGCGGGTTCGTCCTCGAGGAGTTCCCGCAGCACGTCCGCAAGGTGTTCACCGTCGGACAGTTCGCCGCGGCGCTCGAGGAGCACCCCGGGCTGAGCGGTCGCGAGCTGGTCGCGGCCGTCGGCACACGACGTACGGCCGCGCGGCCCGAGCACGACATCGCCGACCCCTACCGGCGCGGGGAATCGGCCGCGGACACCGCAGCCGCCACAATGTCGAGAATGCTGCGCGTGATCGTCCCTCGGCTGGCCACAGGAGGCTCCGATGGCTGAGCTGCTGACCCTCACCGCTCTCTCGATCCTCGCCGCCGGCTTCATCGTCGGCATCGTCGTCGGCCTCACCGGCATGGGCGGCGGCGCCCTGATGACGCCCGCCCTGCTGTTCCTGGGCGTCGGCGAGGCCGCCACGGTCGTGACCGCCGACCTCACCGCGGCCGCGGTCTACAAGACCGGCGGCGCGGTCGTGCACAAGCGCGAGGGCTCGCCCAACATGCGCCTTGCCATGTGGCTGATGATCGGCTCGATCCCGATGGCGCTGCTCGGGCCACACCTGGTGGCGTGGTTCACCGACGACAGCGAGCAGCTCAACCACGTGCTGATCATCAGCATCGGCTTCGCGCTCCTGCTGGCGGCGGCGACCTACGCCCTGCGCCTCTACGTCAACCTGCTCCGGGTCCGCTCGGGCACCCACGTCCACGACGACGACCCGACGATCCGGGTGGTCCCGACGCTGCTGGTCGGCATGCTGGGCGGGCTGCTGGTCGGCATCACCAGCGTCGGCTCCGGCTCGGTCATCATGATCGCGCTGCTGATGCTCTACCCCGGCCTCTCCGCGGTGAAGCTCGTCGGCACCGACCTCGTCCAGGCGGTGCCGCTCGTGCTCGCGGCCGCGATCTCCAACATCGCGCTCCACGGCATCGACTGGGGGATCCTGATCCCCCTCGTCATCGGCTCGGTCCCCGGCACGATCCTCGGCGCCACCCTCGCCCCGCGCGTACCTCAGTCCTTCATCCGCCGCGGCATCGTCGTCGTGCTGACGATGAGCGGCGTCGCGCTGCTCGACAAGTCCGGCTGGGCCCCGCTCGGCGTCGAGGAGACCCACCCCATGCTGATCGCCGGCATCGGCCTGGCCGTCCTGGTGGTCCTCCCCATCGTCTGGGGCTTCCTGCGCAAGCAGCAGGGCCTGCCGATGTTCGGCTCGCCGACCATCGCCCAGCTCGACGACCCCGACTACCGTCCCGGGCTCGTCGGGATGAAGAAGGTCCGCGAGTAGCGCTCGCCGTTCCCGGCGTTCCGCCGCTGCGTCATGCGAACCCGCACCCATGGCGTTCCGTTCGCATGACGTCCCGGGGCGGGCGCGGGCAGGGCGAGAACGAGCGCTCAGGCCAGGCCGAGCAGCTCGCGGCACTGGGCGGGCGCCATGGGCGTACGCTGCGCGATCCGGCCGAGGTCGACCGCGCGCTGGACGAGCTGGGCGTTGGACTCGACCGGGACGCCGCGGCTGATGGTGAGCACGTCCTCCATGCCGACGCGCAGGTGCCCGCCCATCGAGAGCGAGGCCAGCGCGACCGCCAGGGTCGAGCGGCCGATGCCGGTGGCCGACCAGGACGTGACCTCCGGCGGGAGCGCGGCCACGCCGGCGACGAGCGCCGGGGCCGTGCCCGGCATGCCGCCGGGCACGCCCATGACGAAGTCGACGTGCACCTTGCCGCCGGCCGGGACGCCGTACTGCCGGATCAGCCGGCCGAGCGCGTGCACCTGGCCGAGGTCGAACAGCTCGAACTCCGGGGCGACCCCGCGCTCGAGGGCGAGCTGGTAGAGGTCCTTGACGAAGGGCCACGGGTTGAGGAAGACGTCGTCGCCGAAGTTGGTGGTGCCCATCGTCAGCGAGCACGAGTCGGGCTCGGCGTCGAGCACCTTGAGCCGCTCGTCGAGCGGGTCGTGCACCGAGCCGCCGGTCGAGAGCTGGACGACGAGCGAGGACGACTCGCGCACCGCCGCGACCCACTCGCGCAGCAGCGCCTGGTCGAGCGTGGGCTGGTGGGAGGCGTCGCGCACGTGGATGTGGATCATCGCCGCGCCGGCGGCCTCGCACTCGGCCGCGGTGCGCGCGAGCTCCTCCGGGGTGGTGGGGAGCTGCGGGCAGTCGGCCTTGGCGGTCTCGGCCCCGGTGGGGGCGACCGTGATCAGGAGCGGGTCGGCGGATGAGGCAGGCATGGCGGCATCCTTGCACCATGCGTGCGGTCATCCAGCGGGTCCTCTCCGCCAGCGTCCGAGTCGGCGGAGGGGTCGACGGAGAGGTCGTCGGCGAGCTCGACCGGCCGGGGCTGCTGGTCTACCTCGGCGTCACCCACGACGACGGGCCCGCCGAGGTCGCGTGGATCGCGCGCAAGGTCTGGGACCTGCGACTGCTGCGTGACGAGCAGAGCGCCAGCGACGTCGGCGCGCCCGTGCTGGTGGTCAGCCAGTTCACGCTGTACGGCGACGCGCGCAAGGGCCGGCGGCCCACGTGGCAGGCCGCCGCGCCGGGTCCGGTCAGCGAGCCGCTCTACGACGCCGTCTGCGCGGCCCTCGAGCGGCTCGGCGCCCACGTCGAGCGCGGCCGCTTCGGTGCCGACATGCGCGTCGAGAGCGTCAACGACGGCCCGATCACGCTCGTCCTCGACTCGCCGTAGGGAGGGCCGTACGCCTACCGCTTCGGGCCGGTCTCCCACACCCGCGCCCAGTCGACCTCCATGGTCTCGGGCAGGTCGCCGTCGAAGCGGGGCAGCTCGTAGTCGGAGGACAGCAGGCTGAGGATGAGGAACTCCGGTCGCCCGGACGTCGGCCCCTCGAGCCGCTGGGTGACCCGGCCGTCGATGCGGAAGACGTACTCGTCGGGCGTCCACTCCACCGAGAACACGTGGTACTGCTCGGCCCAGTCGTCACCGAGCTCCTCCGCGTCGGGAAGCCAGCCCCCGATGGTCTGCTTCTCGCCGGCCTTGTCGAGGAAGTAGGTGAAGCTGGTCAGGCCACCCTCGGGGTGGTCGTCGCCGAAGTACTCGATCACGTCGATCTCGGCACCACCCTTCTTGGGGCCGCCGCTGCGCTGCCCGCCGACCGCCTGCATCCAGAAGGCGGCGTGCTGACCGCGAGCCGCCTGCGTCTTGATGCGCGCGGCTGCGAAGCCGTAGGTGAAGGCGAAGGTACCCTCGGTGCCGACGTGGCCGTTGAGCCGGAAGGGGAACTTCTTGCGCCGCCCCGGCAGCTGGCACTCGTCGCCCTTGCGGGCCGGGTCCTCGAGCACGCTGAGCCTCAGCACGCCGTCGGTCACCTCGGCGGCGTCCGCGCTCGCGCGCGAGCAGGTGCGTACGCCGATGTAGCCCTGGTCGCGGGTCGTCCAGGTCGCGCCCTCACCGTCGACGGTGTCGTCGTCGTCGAAGTCGTCGGTGAACGTCGCCGCCGGAGCGTCGTCGGTCGAGATCTCGGTGCCGATGGCGTCGTCGCCCTCGCCGACCACCACGTGCAGGTCGCCCGCCGCGGGGCTGGTCAGCGCGACCCGCCCCTTGCCGTCGGTCTCCTGCTCGTCGACCTCGCTCCAGCCGTCGTCGGTCCGGCCGACGAGGGTCACGCTCGTACCCTCGTCGACGCCGGCGACCGTGGCGTCGACGACCCACTCCGCGTCGTCGGCCGCCTCGACGTCCTCGCCGTTGGCCGCGAGCTGCGGGAGCACGCGCGCCGTCACGTCGTCGCTGCGCTCGTAGGACGGCGGCGCGGCGTCACCGTCGTCACCGCTCGACGAGCAGCCGGTCGTGATGAGTGCCACGCCCAGGGAGCACGCGACGAGGGGGTGCCAGCGCGTGC
This sequence comes from Nocardioides sp. Z13_37, assembly GCF_058355585.1. Classification (NCBI taxonomy): domain Bacteria; kingdom Bacillati; phylum Actinomycetota; class Actinomycetes; order Propionibacteriales; family Nocardioidaceae; genus Nocardioides; species Nocardioides sp. Z13_37. The sequence goes on from NZ_JBZGDV010000001.1 coordinate 126,834, forward strand.
GCGAGCGGCGAGCGAGTCGGAGGGTGCGGCTCATTCCGCCGAGTCTGGCCGACCGCACGCGGCAGTGCGAATCGTCCCCCACGCTGCCCGTCGCTACCATGATGGCTGCTGTCCCTAGAGAGGTCCCTGCAACGCCATGACCAACACCCACGTCGACTACCAGCTGAGTCAGCTGGACCAGCTCGAGGCAGAGTCGATCCACATCTTCCGTGAGGTCGCCGCCGAGTTCGAGAAGCCGGTCCTGATGTTCTCCGGTGGCAAGGACTCGATCGTCATGCTCCGCCTGGCGGAGAAGGCGTTCTTCCCCGCGAAGCTGCCGTTCCCGCTGCTGCAGGTCGACACCGGCCTCGACTTCGACGAGGTGCTGTCCACGCGTGACTCCTGGGTCGACCGGCTCGGTGCCCGGCTGATCGTGGCCTCGGTCGAGGACGCGATCGCCGCCGGCCACGTGGTCGACGACGGCAAGACCAGCCGCAACCGTCAGCAGATCGGCGCGCTGCTGGCCGCGATCGAGGAGGGCGGCTTCACCGCCGCGTTCGGTGGCGGTCGCCGCGACGAGGAGAAGGCTCGCGCCAAGGAGCGCGTCTACTCCCACCGTGACGAGTTCGGGCAGTGGGACCCCAAGATGCAGCGTCCCGAGCTGTGGAGCCTCTACAACGGGCGCATCCACGCCGGTGAGCACATGCGGATCTTCCCGCTGTCCAACTGGACCGAGCTCGACATCTGGCACTACATCCACCGCGAGCAGATCGACATCCCCTCGATCTATTTCGCCCACGAGCGCGAGGTCATCCTGCGCGACGGGATGCTGCTCTCGCTCGGCCCCGAGATCCAGCCCAAGGACGGCGAGACGGTCGAGAAGAAGATGGTGCGCTTCCGCACCGTGGGCGACCGCACCCAGACCGGCTGCGTGGAGTCGGTGGCCACCGACACCGCGGCGATCATCGACGAGATCGCGATCGCCCGGGTCACCGAGCGCGGCGCGACGCGCGGTGACGACCGCTTCTCCGAGGCCGCCATGGAAGACCGCAAGAAGGAAGGCTACTTCTGATGGCCAGCACCACCTCCGACGCCCACACCGCAGCCCAGGGCGAGATGGACCTGCTCCGTTTCGCGACCGCCGGCTCGGTCGACGACGGGAAGTCCACCCTCATCGGGCGCCTGCTGCTCGACTCGAAGTCGATCTTCGAGGACCAACTCGAGGCGGTGGAGTCCACGTCGCAGTCCAAGGGCTACGACTACACCGACCTGGCGCTGCTGACCGACGGTCTGCGCTCCGAGCGCGAGCAGGGCATCACCATCGACGTGGCCTACCGCTACTTCGCGACCCCGACGCGCAAGTTCATCATCGCCGACACCCCGGGGCACATCCAGTACACCCGCAACATGGTCACCGGCGCCTCGACCGCCGACCTCGGCCTGGTGCTGGTCGACGCCCGCCAGGGCCTGACCGAGCAGTCGCGCCGCCACGCGGTGCTGCTCTCGCTGCTGCGCGTCCCGCACCTGGTGCTGGCGATCAACAAGATGGACCTCGTCGACTGGTCGCAGGAGGTCTACGAGAAGATCCACCGCGAGTTCACCCAGTTCGCCACCAAGCTCAACATCCCCGACCTCGAGGTCATCCCGATCTCGGCGCTGCAGGGCGACAACGTCGTCAACCGCTCCGAGAACACCCCGTGGTACTCCGGTCCCACGCTGATGCACCACCTCGAGCACGTCCACGTCGCCTCGGACCGCGACCTGGTCGACACCCGCTTCCCGGTGCAGTACGTCATCCGCCCCAAGTCCGACCAGTACCACGACTTCCGCGGCTACGCCGGCCAGGTCGCCGGTGGCGTGCTGAAGAAGGGCGACGAGATCGTCGTGCTGCCCAGCGGGATGACCTCGACCATCTCCAAGGTCGAGCTCTTCGACACCGAGATCCCCGAGGCGTTCCCGCCCATGTCGGTCACGATCCACCTCGAGGACGACGTCGACGTCTCCCGCGGTGACATGATCGCGCGTCCCAAGAACGCGCCCAAGCCCAGCCAGGACATCGACGCGATGATCTGCTGGATGACCAACGAGCCCCTGCGCCCGCGCCAGAAGCTCGCCATCAAGCACACCACCCGCACGGGCCGCGCGATGGTCAAGGACATCCAGTACCGCCTGGACGTCAACTCGCTGCACCGCGACCAGGAGGCCGGCGAGCTCGGGCTCAACGAGATCGGCCGCGTCCAGCTGCGCACCACCGTGCCGCTGCTGTGCGACCCCTACTCGAAGAACCGCACCACCGGCTCCTTCATCCTCATCGACGAGGCGACCGGCGTCACCGTCGGCGCGGGCATGATCAACAGCGCCAGCTGACCAGCCGCCGCTCCCGCGGGTCGACCTCCTTGCCGCTCGCCTCGACCATCCCCTCCCCTGCCGTCAACCCGAGCAGGAGGAAGGGGATGGAGGCGAGGGCGGGGAGTGGCTGGCCACCACGGTCCAGGCCCCGGCGAGCTGTGCGCCCAACGGCGCGGGCGACGTCAAGTGTGAGGCCACCTTCACGCCCGGCGACTTCGAGGTCGACAACCTGCTCAAGGTCGAGGTCACCTTCCTCGACGACGACGGGGTCCTGAGGAGCCTCAAGTCCCCGGCGACGACCGAGATGGTGGTCAACGTCCCGGACGCGCCGATCCCTCCGGTGCTCAGCACGCAGAGCCCGGTGGTCGGCCGGGCAGTCCACGCCTCGGGCCTCCAGGACGAGGACGGGCTGCGCGAGGCCGGCGAGGCCCTGACGTGGACCTGGCAGGTCTCCGAGACAGGCCGGGGCGGCTGGACCGACGTCGTCACGAACCCGTGGAACGTGACGGGCTTCGTCCCGCGTGCCGAGCACCTGGACCTGAACCTCCGGGTGGTCGTCGACTACACCGACGACCACGGTGCCACCGGCGAACCCGGTCGCGGGGACGTCCACGCCCAGCCCCCAGGCCCCGACGGCGCCCTTCAGCGACGTCGCGACCGTGGACGGTGACGGCGCGATCCGCGTGGCCTGGACTCCGCCGATCGATGACGGAGGAGCCGCGATCACCGGCTACACCGTCACGGTGTACGCCGACGGCGCGCTGCTCGAGACCCGAGCTGCGGGCCCGAACGCGATCAGCCTGGTGGTCGGCGGACTCGACACCAACCCGGTCATCGCCCAGCCGCCGGTGGCCCCGCGGCCCGTGGTGGTCCAGCCGCCGACCAGCGAGCCGGCCGTCCTCGCCCTCGCGGGACCGATCAAGATCGTCGGAGTGCGGAGCGTCGGAGGGCTCTTGCGGGTGAAGGTGCCGCGGGTGACCACCCCGGGCCCGTCGAAGGTGACGATCACCTGGAAGGTCAACGGCCGTCGGATCAAGAGTGCGACGGGCCAGACCTACCGGCCTAAGTCCGCTGACCGCGGCAAGAGGATCAAGGTGATCGTGCGGATCCGCAAGAGTGGGTTCGAGCCCGTGCGGCTCGTCTCCAAGCCCGTCAAGATCCGGCGGTAGCTCGTTGACCGGATGCGGCCCCACCAGCCCCCCGGTGGGGCCGCATCCCTGCGAACCCCGATGCTCCAGCCAGCGTCGCCTGGACCCCAACAGCGTCGACCGCCGGCTGCACCACGGCACCGCTGTTGTGCGACCCCTAGGTCGAGACCTGCTGTCCCGAATCGGAGAGCCGATGGACTGCGTCGCTTAGTTCAGGAGCATCGCAGGCGCTCGTGGATCCCCGTGCGCTCACCCTGGGTTATTGGTCCCAGCCGCAACCCGGGAAGTCGAGTGGCACCAAATCACGCCCGAGGACAGCACGTCACGGGGTGGGGCGACCCAAGGCGCGGCGAACCGCGAAGAGTTGGATGAGTTGGACGACGACGGGCGCACACGCCAATGCCGCCGTACACCCTGAGTAGGCTGCGACAACCACGACAACGATCCCGAGCGGGACGCTCCAAAGCCGTGCTCTGGTCAACATCTTGGCTCGGTCCACGGCGTAGAGGTACGACACCATTCCTTGTGTCAGCGCGCCTACGGCAACCGCCGCAGTGACTCCGACGAGATAGGGCTCAGCCCCCGCGTACTCGCTGCCCAGAACGATCGTCGCTAAGTAGGCGATGAGCGGGCTACTAATCAAGAGGAAACCAGCGACCGCGGCAAGGACCTTCAACGCTCTTCCGAAGATCCTGGGCCGATCGGACTCAGGAGCTTGGGCGAGTTCGGGTGTCAGAAGCGCCAGCACCGAACTTGTCAGGATGTTGAGCGGACTCGTCACGCGCGTGGCTGCAGAGTAGAGGCCCACCTGGACGGCGCTACTCGAAGCGAACCCCACGAAGACAAGGTCAGCGCCCTGCAACCCGACCAGCAATGTCGACGTCCAGTAATAGCGCGCGCGGGCCAACGCCTGACGCAACGGAATGGCGGCGCCACGGACCACTCTCGAGGAGAAGAGCGAGAAGAGGCCTGCCAGCACGCTGCCTGCCGACAGCCACCACCAGCGTGATGTCGGGTCCCAGAGGACTCCCACGGTGAGTGCGCCGACCGGAAGTATTCGTCGGGCCAGCATCACCCGGCTGGCGCGCCCCACCCGTTTGTGGCCGAAGTGCACCCCCTGCGCAACTTCGCTGAGCAGCTCAGCCCAAACCCAAGCGAACACGACCAGCGCCAACTGCCCCGGGACGCCGAGCGCGCACGCCACGACACACGCGACCGCACCTGAAGCCAACGCAGAGAAGGCGCGCAACCGGACCAGCGTATTGGCCACAGCGCGGTCCTCTGCGGAGGTGCCTAGCCGAAGCACTTGCGACGTCGAGCCCAGCCCACATACCACTCCGACCAGAGCGCCCACAGCAAGGGCCACCGCAAAGGGGCCGAAGAGCACCGGTCCTAGATCACGAGCCAACCACAGGAGGAGCAGGGCCTGTAGAACCGCCGCAACGACGCGTACTACAACGATGGACGAGAACCGCCTGAGCAATGGATCTACCGCCCCAGGTCGGGAAGGACCCAGCGCCTTCCCATGTCGAGATCAAGCTCCTTTGGCCAGTGCGAGAATCCCGCAGCTGGATACACGGTCAACTCCCCGAAGAACACCTCTTCTCCGATGAGGTACAGGTCGACGCGTACAAAGTCGTACCCAACCCCCAAGTGTTCTGCGTATTCGCGCATGCGTCTCGCGTGTCGGCCTGCTGGGGGGCCGAAGTTCCCTTGCGGCCATGAATAGGTGTAAGGGAGAACTTGCCAGTCGCGGTCGAACAGAACTCTCGTGTGCTGTTCGGACCGCCCTCTGTCCACCTGCACCATGGCCACCTCGCCGTCGAAGACAAAGAACTTGTAGTCATCAGGCGCCACCGACTCCAAGTCAGAAGGCAGCCGTTCCTCTAAGATGTACTCTCGTCGCACCTGGGAATAGGCCCAGAGCCGATTGTTCTCCCATTCCGCGTCGCGCAACCAAGTCTCGATGTCTGCGGGGAGCATGTCGGACTCGACCCGTCCCTCGCCGAACAGCAAGCACCCTGACCGGTGGCTGGCCTTGAGCACCCACGGACCATCTAGGTCCAGGGCAAGTAGTTCCGCGATGTCCTCACCATGCCAAAGTGTCTTCGGTTGCCCGAGCGCGGGCAGAACTTGAGCGACGTAGCTCTTGGATTCAACCTTGCTGGATGCCACGACGAGCCAGTCACGGCGATCCCTTGCGGCCCTCCACTGCAACTTCTCGTTGAAGGTGCGCGGGGCGCGAAGATTGTAGAAGCGGCCGTAATTCACGAGAAACATCAACTGGCGGCCCACCCTTGGGAGCCGGATGACGAATCGACGCACTCGGCGTTTGATCGCCAGTAGCAGGGGGCCCATAACCATTCTCCTTGATCGGTCGATCTAATGGCGTCACCGGCTCGTCCGGAGCGTCAAGGACGTAGGCGAGCAGGAGAACACCCAGAAGTCCAACGAATGGTCCAGTTGGCTCAAGCAAGATCCAAACGATGAACACGCTGACCAGGGCGATCACTGGCCTATCGCTATTTCTTTCCCGTAGCGCAGCCATACCCATGGCGCCAGTGACGATCAGGATGCAGAGGGCAGGCAGGAGTCCGCCTGCTACTCCGAACGTCAGGAGGGCGACGTGGGGGGTCGAACCGTACTGTTCGCTGAACGCAGGGAGGCTCATGCCCACGAGCGGGTTCGACACGAACTCCTCGATACTCGCCACTAACAGTTCTCCGCGCCCGCTCGTCACTCCTGATGAGTCGGTCGTTGAAACGAATCGGTTCAAAGTAGAGAAGTTCAGGGAACTGGCCATCAGATAATAGCCGCCGACCGCGCCGACGAGTATGAACCCTAGGGTGCTTTTGCGGAAACGCTTGCTTAGCACCAGCACCACTCCCAGCGCCACAGCCAGCGCCACCAAACCGCCGCGGCCGCCACAGACCAAAAGACCCACAACGATCACAGCCTGCGCCGGAACACGGAACACCATCTTGGGTATCAATGAGGCAAGAACGAACGCGACGGCCAGCTCGTACGAAACCAAGGGCGCATTCGCCCCGAGACCTACATGCCGGTCATATCCGACGAAAGCGTTGGACACGAATGGGATGGGAACGCCCAAGCTTTGGGCAATGATGATCGCACCATTGGCAACTGATGCGCAGACGTATCCTGTCCACAAATGGGTAGTAACTAGTCCCCGCGATCGCAACAGGTAGACGACTGCGGTCGCCAACCCCATCACAGAGGCCGTGAACAGCGAAGGCGATTCGGAACGGCTCCACGCTAGAGCGCCCAACCACAGCGCGACCACGAACAGAAGGATCTCGTGCTGCAGTAGGCTCTTCCGACCAGAAATAGCACTGCACTTGACGATGAGCGCCGCCGCCAGCCCATACCGCACCAGATCAAGAGAACGTTCAGGAACTCCCGCCAATTGATGGATGGGGAGCAGAAGCCCAAACACGAAGAGTGTTGTAGGGACCTTGGCCGTTGTCAGCGCTAGCAATCCAACAAAAGCCACGGCCACCAGCATTGCTGGCGTTGGGTCTTCCCTGGTGGAGACGAATGCGACAAGACCGCTTAATGGAACAAGCATCGCGGAGACCGCGATACGGGGCGACATGGCGTTCATCGGGCCGCTTTCCTTCGCGGCCAGCTGAGGTAGAAGCGGTTCCTCTGATCGACGATCGCACGGACAATTGCGGCAGCCTGCGCCTCTGGAGACCAGTTGTTGCTGGCCGTCGCCTTGATGTTGCGCTCGAGTCCACCGCCCTCAGCGGCGGCTCGACGAATCCAGTGCGCACACACCGCAGCAAAGACGCCTGGCTCTACGTCGTCGACGAGTGTGCCTGTCTCCCCGTCCGCGATGGCCTCAAATTCAGGCATCTGCCGATACGGGTCGCGGAGAGTGACTACCGGCGTTCCCTCATTCAGACTTTGAAGCACAGTTAGTCCGGCCGCCATCGGCAGCAGAGTCACGTCCAACCGGCGGTACGCCTTCTCCAGACCCTCAACAGAGTAGACCGCACCGGGGAGGTACAGATCCACTCCGACTTCTGCTGCATGACGCATTAGCCGCTCGCGTTCCGGGCCCTCGCCAACGATGAGGCAGCACGCGTCCAGCCCATATGTCCGATTCAGCTCGGCAACGGTGTCGATGACTAGGTCCAGCCCCTTGTTGGCCGACAGCCGAACTACGGCGCCGACGACAGGTCGCCCTGGCTCGGGGAGTTGCTCGTCAGTCAGCGCGTTGCCAGCGGCGTCAGAACGTGATGCGTAGCTGTTGTAGATGACATGCATTCGCTCTCGCGGGAACCCGGCAGCCACGCCAATGTCCTGTCCCGTTCGACCGTAGAGGAGCAACGTGTCGGCGAGTCGATAGAACGCGTGTCTGACCACGCGGCGGAGGCCGGTCTCGGGCTTGTGCCACCCGATGGTCCAGAAGTAGACGCTCCGTCCACGCACCTTGCTCCAGAGCGCGCTCGTCCACGTGGACAGATAGGCGAAGTCGCCGAGGTAGATCACCGCGTCCGGCTTGAACCGGTTCAGCTCACGATCCAGCCCTCGCTGCCAGAGGAACGGGCCGATCCAGCGATTACGTACCGTCGCCTCCCGCCGAAAGGAGCCAGGGGGCGTGACGGCGATGGAGCCGTCTCTCGACTGACCACCAGTGACAAAGAGCACGTCCGCGATGCGCACGTCCATCTCGCTGAACACGCCGTAGCGGTAGTGCGGCAGATGCGGATATACCACCGCCACGCGCCGGTTGAGTGCCTCCGGTTTCACGGCCGACCAAGCCTCTCGGCTGCGACTCGAGGCACGACCGGCCCGTCGAGCATCTGTTGATGTTCGGCCTGCCCGGCGGCGTCGAAGCGCTGACGGATAATCCCTGCCGGGACGCCCGCCACGACGCTGTACGGAGGTACGTCTTTGGTCACGACCGCCCGCGCGGCCACGATCGCGCCGTCGCCGATCGACACGCCGCGTCGAAGCAAGGCACCGCGGCCCAGCCAGACGTCACGCCCGATCACGGTCTCTTGCTGCGGGGGACGGCCCGTGAACTGCATCGGTTGGCCGACGACGTCCCAGATGTGGTCGTCACCGACAACGGTCACCTCGGCTGCCAGCATCGAGTAGCGACCGATCGAGACCTGCGGGTCTAGGTGCACCCGGGCGCCGACGAACACCCACTCCTCGGTCGTGAGGTCGCGGCTGACGCGCGCCGACGAATGAACGTAGGTGGTCGGATGCACGCAGCTGAGGCGCTTACGCACGCGGATGGAGTTGCGACGGAAGCTGCTGAGGACTGCGTAGGCCGTGGTCCCCCGGCTGATAGTCATCACTGGCCGCCCCGGATGCCGGACCACTGGTGGTGGCGGCTCGCCGTCGACGCGATGAAACGGACAACGCGATTGCTCGTGTCGCTGATCTCATAACCGGCCGGCTGTGAGGTATCGACAGGCCCGTCGGCGATCGCCAGGGCAACGCCACGGACGACATCGTCCCGATTCAGGCCGGTCATGACGATCGAGCCGCTGTCCAGCGCTTCAGGTCGCTCGATCGAGTCACGCAGGGTGATCGCCGGGAAGCCAAGGATGGAGGACTCCTCCGCGATAGTGCCCGAGTCCGACAGCACGCATGCGGCCCCGAGCTGGAGCTTGTTGTAGTCATGGAAGCCAAACGGCTGCATGAAGTCGATGCCGCTCAGATCGAGGTCGCTGTCCAGCGCGTCGAGATGCCTCCTGGTCCGCGGGTGCGTGGACACCACGATGCGCTTGCCGAACTGCTCGCGAACGGCCACCAGACAGTCGAGGAGCATCTGCAGACGCTCGGGTAGATCGACGTTCTCCTCGCGGTGTGCGCTGACCAAGAAGTACTCACCAGACTCGAGCTCGAGCTGCTCAAGTGCATCCGAGGTGTTGATCTGGTCGCGGAACGTCTCCAGTACCTCACGCATCGGCGAGCCGGTGACAAGAACTCGACGCGGCTGCAGTCCCTCGGCGAGGAGGTTGCGTCGTGCGTGCTCGGTGTAGGCGAGGTTGAAGTCGGCAACGTGGTCAACGAGTCGCCGGTTCGTCTCCTCGGGGACGTTCTCGTCGAAGCAGCGGTTTCCGGCTTCCATGTGGTAGGTCGGGATCCGCATCCGCTTGGCCATGACGGTGGCAATGGCGGAGTTGGTGTCGCCGAGCACGAGGAATGCGTCGGGCTTCTCCGCCAGTAGCACCTTCTCCGTGCCCAGGAGAACGCCGCCCAGGACCGCGCCGAGGCTGCTCGTGTCCACGCCCAGGTAGTGGTCAGGTGCCCGCAGCCCAAGATCGTCGAAGAAGACCTGGTTGAGCGAGTGGTCGTAGTTCTGGCCCGTGTGGACCAGGACGTGTTCGATGCCGGGAGTCCTGTCCAGACGGTCGATGACGCGCGCGAGCCGGATGATTTCGGGGCGGGTCCCCACGACTGTCATGACCTTCACGCCGGTGCCTCCTGAGTGATCGTCTCCGGGAACTGATCCGGATTGTCCGGGTCGAGAAGCTGGTCCGACCAGAACAGGGTGATCAGGTCGCTGTCTCCGACGTTGCGGATGTTGTGGACCCACAAGGTGGGCATGTCGATGATGTGCGGCTCTCCACCACTCACGCGAAAGGTGACGATGTCGTTGTGGAGGAGGCGTCGGAGCTGGATCTCCGCCTCGCCTTGGATGACGGCGAATCGTTCCACCTTGTGCAGGTGGTAGTGCTCGCCGCGCTTCTGCCCCGGACGAGTCGTCGAGGCGTACGCCATGCCGAAGCCGCCGTGGGTTCGGACGGTCTCGAACAGGTCACCGCGGGCGTCTGAGTGCACCGTCGGGCGGAGCGGCCACATGTCGGGGAAGGCGGCGGCGCGGTAGGTGTTGAACAGGTTGCGCTTCAGCGGCGTGGAGATGTCTGGGATCTGACCCTCTACGGCGTAGAGCCGATGGATCTCTTCGAACGTGGCGAGGACGCCACTGATGTGGACCGGGTGTCCCGCGACGCCAGACCGCACGTCGGTGCCGATGGCTTCGATCAGGGCGGCCGCGGCGTCCTGCGCGTGCAGGAGGTGGATCTCGCGGTCACCCGTGACCTCCGGCCGTCGCCCGGCGATCACCTCGTGGACGAAGGTCGCGACGAAGGAGTTGTAACCCGGTCGACCGTGCTCGCCAAAGAGGTTGGGAAGCAGTAGGTCGGCGAAGCGCCCCCCAGAGGCACGCGCGGCCGATGAGAGCAGCTCAGATGCGCGGCGCTTTCCTCGTCCGTATGCGTTCTCGAGCTCGGCCTGCACAGAGTTGGCGAAGACGACGTCCACGGGACGGCCCAGCTGCTCGAGTGCGACCGCCAACGTCTCGGCGATCTCCACGTTGCCATTCTCGACTGCGTCGTCGGTAGCGGCGCGGTTTACGCCAGCGACGTGAATCACGGCGTCCGAGTGGCTGAGGCGTTCAGCGAGCGTCGAGCTGTCAGCGAAGTCAGCGCGGCCGATCCGTATCGGCTCCGCCCCATGGAGTGCGCGGAGCCGACAGGCCGTGTGCCAGCCCAGGAAGCCATGAGCCCCTGTGACGGCGACCTTCACGACGTCAGCTCCTGCGCGCGCCCAGCTGCGACCATCTCGTCCTGGATCGGCTTGAGCTGAAGCAGCAGCTTCTTCACACCCTCGACGTCCAGACGCGTGGTGTTGTGCGAGGTGTAGTCGTGGTCGACCACTTTCGCCTCGCCTTCATCGAAGTAGAGCTCGTACTCGAGCGAGCGCGCGTCAAGAGGCACGCGGTAGTAGTTCCCCTGGTCGTGCGAGCGTTGCAGCTCTTCACGGCTCAGGAGCGACTCGTAGAGCTTCTCCCCGTGGCGCGTCCCGATGATTTTGATCTGCGGGTCGTCGTCCCCGAAGAGCGAGGCCACGGCGCGCGCCAGCACTTCGACGGTCGCAGCAGGCGCCTTGTAGACGAACAGGTCGCCTGGCTTCGCGTGGTCGAACGCGTACTGAACCAGGTCGACGGACTCGTCCAGCGACATGAGGAAGCGGGTCATGGTCGGGTCAGTGATCGTGAGCGGCGTTCCCTGCTTGAGCTGCTGCACGAAGACCGGGATGACGGAGCCACGGCTGTACATGACGTTCCCGTACCGGGTCACCGACACTGTGGTGCCGCTCGCGCGCCGGTTACGGGCATGCGCCTGGGCGACCTTCTCCATCATCGCCTTCGAGATGCCCATGGCGTTGATCGGGTAGACGGCCTTGTCCGTGCTCAGGCACACCACCGACCTCACGCCGGCGCGCTCCGCGGCACGGATGACGTTGTCGCTGCCCATGACGTTGGTCTCGACAGCCTGCTGCGGGAAGAACTCGCAGCTCGGCACCTGCTTGAGAGCGGCAGCGTGGAAGACGTGCTCCACACCGTCCATCGCGTCCTCGACGCTGCGTGGATCACGGACGTCCCCGAGATGGAGCTTGAGGCGACCGTCGGAGAACTCGCGCCTCATCGCGTCCTGCTTCGACTCGTCGCGGCTCAGGACTCGGATCTCGTCGATTCCGGTCTCCAGTAGCCGGCGCACCATTGTTGAACCGAACGAGCCGGTCCCCCCAGTCACCAGGATGGGGCCGCGGGTTTCCGCTCGCGCAGCGGCTACTTGTCCTGTGTTGTTCAACATTCTTCCGTTCCTTGACGTGCGAACGGAGCGAGAGTTCTGGCCCACCGCTCCGTGTTGACTGAGTCCTGCATGTGCAAGCGGTAGTACGCCGCGCCGTTGGATCCCATTTCTTCGAGCTTCGTCGTCGACAGTCCCGCCATCCGCCCGATGGCCTCTTGGGCTTCGCTCACGTCTCCCGGCGTGGACACGATTCCGCATCGCGCGTCTTTCACCACGCGCGCGACATCGCCGGAGGCGAGGGCCAGCAAGGGCTCGCCGGCAGCCATGATCCCTTGGAGCTTGCTGGGGATGGTCGATTCGAAGAGCGGATTGTCGGCCAACGAGAGCACTTGAACGTCGGCCATGGTCATCAGCCCTGGGACTGCCTCGCGCGGCTGCGGGTCCACGAAGTGCACGACTCCGCGCGCGACGGTGTCGGCCAGATCCCGAAGACGACCCTTCTCGACGCCGTCGCCCACGAGAACGAGGTGGCAATCGCGCTCGCAGGCGGAGCTTCCCACGGCGCGAACCAACACGTCCAAGGCCTGAGCCGCCCCGTGATTGCCGGCATACATGAGGACGAACGCCTCAGGTCCAATCCCTAGGCTCTCGCGCGAGACGCTGGACTTGACCTCGTTGACGGCGGCGTCGACCGCGTTGTAGATCAGCGTGATCTTGGACCTCGGAACGCCGCGGTCCGCGAGAAGCTCAACCATTCCGGGAGCGATGACCACCACGTGTGACGATGCGTTGTAGGCGGCACCGACGAACTTCGTCAGCGCCCACTTGGCCACGCGTCCCAACCTTCCGGGCAAGAACCCCGATGAGAACACCGAGTCCGGCCAGACGTCCTGGACCAGCAACACGAAAGGCGTGCCGAGTAGACGGCGCGCGATCATCGCCGGCAGGGCCGCCGTTGCCGGTGACGCGTACACAACTGCTACTCGTGCGTTGCGGAAGTGCCGCAGGGAAACAACGGAGGCCGAGATGGCCCATGACACATAGTTGAGGATCCGTCGAGCTGCACTGGCATCGTGGCTGGGGTACAGCGGCGACCTGTGGACGCGCACACCGTCCACGAACTCCGACATGACGGAAGTCGCGCGGTAGCCGTCCGCAACGGTGCCGGAAGGATAGTTCGGAATACCAGTGACGACCTCGGTGTCGAATCCCGCCTGACGGAGCACACGGGCGACCCGAGCCGCTTGGGCAGCGGGCTCCGGGGGGAACCACTGCGTGACGAGCAGCGCGCGGTTGCTCGAAGCCGATCGCCCTCGAGGCGACTTCAGTAGCGCCTTCATTCGCTTGGCCTTCCTCACAGCTCGACCACGTCGATTGACTTCGCGCCGACGAAGCGATGGCTCGACTCGACGCGGAACGGCCGATCATCGCCGTTGGTCATCGACCACACGGCTGCAGCCGCTTCGTAGCCCGCCTTCGCGCTGAAGGCGAAGCCCCCACCGAATCGCGGGTTCACGTCTACGACACGGAGTCGGTCGCCGTCGACGAAGAGATCGAGGTCGACGTTCCCGAGGTGATCAATCCCTCGAAAGGCATCCAGCACCGGCGTGACGTCGAAGGGAAGATCGGTTGACGGGATGACCTCCGCGGCGTCCGTCTCGCCTCCGCGCATGCGAATCTTGCGCTTGGCGCTGACACCACGTATCTCGCCATCGCCCCAGATGAAGAAGTCGAGATTCCACTCGCTCCCACCGACAAGTGGCTGGGCAACCAGGTCCTGAGACAGCACTCGTTGCGCCTCTCCCCTGGCCAGCCCGACCTGCAACCCGGACGACCCTGATCCGAGGCGCTCCTTGACGACCCACAGGTCGACGTCCGCCGGCAGGCGGTCGGTCATGGTGAAGGTCGGGATCGCCAGGCCGGGGGCCGACGCCTTCAGGAACTTGGCAAGCTCAGCCTTGTCAAGAAGCGTCGTCGCAATCGATGGGCTGGGGCCAATCCACCGAGTACCTCCGGCGGCGAGGCGGTCGCGTAGGCGGCTGACCCTGATCGCCTGGTAGTCGTGCAGGCTCAGAACTGCATCGACGTTGCGCGAAGCGCACGTGCCGATGAGCCAGTCGTCTACATCGCCTTCCGGTTCCTGGATCGCTTCCACACCGTCCAACGCGAGTCCAGGTGTCAGGAGGTCGCTGTCGGCAGCGAGCACGCGATCTGCCGAGCCACCAGCGCCCAGCAGCTCCTGGAGGACGTAGCGTCTGCGCCCAGCGGCCAGAACGAGCAGATTACCCATGCCACTCGCCCCGCCCGGACACATAATCGGCCGCCAGCAACCCATGGACATATCTGTCGACCAGCCGACCCTGGTGCGCGGAATGCTGTCGCAGGCAGCCCTCTTGGACGAAGCCCTGGCGCTCGTAGAACCTTCGGGCGCCCGCATTCTGCTCAAGGGTGTAGAGGAACAACCGGTTCAGCTGGCGGTCGCCGAAGGCCCACACGCAGAGGCGTTGCAGGGCAACAGAGCCGAACCCGCGGCCCTGCGACGCGACGCCACCGAACATGTAGAGCTCGCCACGCCTCGCCGTCTCATCGATGCCCGTGACGCCGCACATGACAAGCGGGGATCCGAACTTGTCTTCCAGGACGAAATCCTGGCGCGACGTGTCGTCAAGCACACGCGTACACCACGCAGCCGTCGTCTCCTCGGAGATGACGCCTTCCACCGGGACTCCAGCCAGAACCTCAGGTTGATTGAGCCACTGCGAGCGAGCTCGGACGTGGCGAGGAGAGAAGGTGGTCCACACAAGATCATCCATCAAGGCGCTTCAACAGTCCTAGGTCGTCTACCAGTGCGGTATTTCGATCAGCCTGGAATCCGGAACCGCGCAGCAACACCCCGATTGTCTTCACCACGATCGTGAGGTCGAGCTGCAGACTCCGCTTGCGCACGTACTCCAGGTCGGCGGCCAGGCGGGCCGACCAGGGTAGGTCGTTACGTCCTCGCACCTGCGCCAACCCGGTGAGCCCCGGCGTCACATCGAACCTGCCCTCGAACTCCGGCGGCAGGTTCGCACCGACCTCCGGCAGCATCGCGCGCGGACCGATCAGCGCCATGTCACCGCGAACGACGTTCAGCAGCTGCGGAAGCTCGTCCAGGCTGGACTTACGAAGGAAGTGCCCAGTCCGAGTCAACCTGCTGGCGCTCGGATCGTCGACCAGAAGTCGATCAGCATCAGTCACCATCGTCCGGAGCTTGAGGATCTCAAAGCTCTGTCGATGGCGACCTAGCCGCTCTTGCTTGAACAGGACGGGGGGTCCGTCGACGATCCTGATGACTGCGGCGCATGCGGCGAGGACGGGCGACAGCAGCAGCGACGCAATTGCCGCGATCAATCTCTGCAACGGATACGACAATTTCAGGAACTGCCCTTCTGATCTCCGCGCATTGCTTCATCAAGGGCCTGCGCTATGCGGCTGAACTGGTGCTGGGTCATTGCCGACCCGGCGGGCAGGGTCAACCCGTGCGCGAAGAGTCGCTCGGAGGTCCCGTCGAGCGCGCCGCGCAGTCCCTCGGAGACCGGCTGCACGTGCATCGGCTTCCAGACCGGGCGCGTCTCGACGTCGGCGCGGTCGAGCGCTGCGGACAGGTCGGCCGCCGACCACGCCGACTCGTCGGGGTCAACCACGATCGCCGTGAGCCAGCAGTTGTCGCCGGCGTCGTCGGCGCCACCGAGGATGGAGACGCCGGGCTGGTCGGCGAAGAGCGCACGGTAGCGCTCGCGCCACCCACGACGGCGGGCCAGCATGTCGTCGAGGCGCACGAGCTGCGCCCGACCCATCGCAGCCAGGATGTTGGACAGCCGGTAGTTGTAGCCGACCTCCGTGTGCTCGTAGTGCGGTACCGGCTCCCGCGCCTGGGTGGAGAGCTTGCGGACGTGTGCGGCAAGGGCAGCGTCGTTGGTCAGGAGCATGCCGCCGCCCGACGTCGTCATGATCTTGTTGCCGTTGAACGAGACGACGGACGCGTCACCGAAGGACCCGGCCGGCGTGCCGCGGTAGGTGGCACCGAACGACTCGGCGGCGTCGCACAGCAGCCGGGCGCCGGCGTCGACCGCGACCTCGCCGATGGCGGCGTAGTCGACGCACTTGCCGAGCATGTCGACCGGCACGATGACGGGGACGCTTCGCCCCTCGGACCGGAGCTGGTCCACGGCACGCTGCAGGAGCACCGGGCTCATGTTGCCGCTCTCGTCGCAGTCGACGAAGAACGGCTCCGCGCCGACGTAGCGGATGGCGTTGACCGTCGCGGCGAAGGTGAAGGTCGACACGGGCACGACGTCGCCTGGGCCGACGCCCCACGAGACGAGGGCGAGGTGCAGCGCCCCCGTGCCTGACGCCAGGCCCACCGCGTGGCCGACGCCCACGCGAGCGGCGACCTCGTCCTCGAAGGCGTCGAGGTCTGGACCGGCAGGGGCCACCCAACCCGAGCGCATGGCCCGCATGACGTAGTCCTGCTCCAGCTCGCCCACGTCGGGCGGGGACAGGAGGATGCGGGACCGCGCCTCGACGTCGACGCTCATGATGCCTTCTCCCGCTCGACGTGCTGGGCGAGCGCGAGCTCGGCCTGCGGAGCGTGCACCCAGTCCTCGAAGGCCTGGAGCAGGCCGAGGTGGTGGGCACCGAGGTCGAAGGACCGCACGACGTCCGCGGACAACGGGTCGACGTGCGCGTGGGAGACCAGCGGGTGCTTGGAGCGCTCGTCGCTCTCGGACGCGCCGAAGAGCTCCTCGTGGAGCTTCTCGCCCTCGCGGAGGCCGGTGTAGACGATCTCGATGCTCTTGCCCGACATCGCGATGAGCTGCTGGGCCATGTCGACGATCCTCACCGGCTCGCCCATGTCGAGGATCATCACCTCGCCGTCCTCGCCGATGGCGCCTGCCTGGATCACGAGCTGCACCGCCTCCTCCACCGTCATGAAGTAGCGCGTGACCTCGGGGTGGACGACCGTCACCGGGCCGCCCGCCTCGATCTGCGCGGTGAAGGTGTGCAGCACCGATCCGCGCGAGCCGAGGACGTTGCCGAAGCGGACGCTGAGGTAGGCACCGTCGGCCCGTCGGGCCATGTCGGCGGTCAGGCGCTCGGCGGCGCGCTTGGAGTAGCCCAGGACGCTCGTCGGGTCGGCGGCCTTGTCGGTGGAGATGTTGACGAAGGTGGTCACCCCGACGGCGGCCGCGGCCTCGAGGACGTTGGCCGTGCCCAGCACGTTGGTCTTCATCGCCTCGTGCGGATACTGCTCGAGCATCGGCAGGTGCTTGAGGGCCGCGGCGTGGAAGACGACCTCGGGGCGGCGATCCTCGAAGAGGCGTCGGAGCGCGACCGCGTCACGGATGTCGTTGAGCACCACGTCGGAGCTGTCGAGCAGCGCCCGGCCATGGATGGACAGCTGTACGCCGTGCAGCGCCGACTCGTCGCGGTCGAGCATGATCAGCTCCGCAGGGTCGAAGCGGTGGAGCTGGCGGCACAGCTCGGAGCCGATCGAGCCGCCGGCTCCCGTGACGAGCACCCGCTTGCCGGCGACGTAGCCAGCGATCGAGCGGAGATCGATCTCGACGGCGGCGCGACCGAGCAGGTCGCGCAGGTCGACGTCGCGGACGTCGCGAACGTCGGCCGTGCTGGCGAAGGTCTCGGCGAAGGACGGCAGCACCTTGGCGGTGATTCCGAGCTCGGTGCACCGGTCGACCACGGCCTTGATCAGGTCCTTGCTGGCGCTCGGGATGGCGACGACCACCGTCGTCGCCCCGGTCGCGCGCACGACGCACTCGAGGTCGACCACCCCACCGAGCACCGGGACGCCGAAGTGCCGGCGCTTGCGCATCCAGGGGTCGTCGTCGAGGAAGCCGACCGGCACCAGCCCGGCCTCGGGGTGCGAACGCATCGAGTGCACCAACCGGGCGCCGCTGGCGCCCGCACCGACGACGAGGGCGGCGTGCCCGTTCCCCGCGGCGACCGGGGCGAGCCGCTGCGTCAGGCGTCGCCAGGTCGCCCGGGCCGTGAGCATGACCGTCAGGCCGAGGAAGGTCGCGGTCACCGGCAGGCTGCGGGCGACCCACTGCGGGTCGACCCAGGCGTTGGCCACGAAGACCAGTCCGCCGGCGGCGAACGCTGCGGCGCTGAGCACCAGCGTCTCCTCGTTGGTGGCGACGCCCACCCGACCGAGGTAGACGCGCCCGAGCATCCCGAAGAGCCAGTGCAGCCCGATGGCGGCGGCCGCCACGAGCGCGGTGTTGCTCCAGATGTCCTCCGGCACGGCGTCGTAGCGCACGACGACGCCGAAGAAGTAGGCCGCTGCGAGTGCCAGCGCGTCGAGCGCCAGGAGCATCGCCGTACGCCGACCGCGCACGGCTGACTCCAGTCCGGTCACAGTCATGGACATCTCCCCGGGATCACTGTGTGCCTCGTCGTGACAGGCTGCCGCCGTTGAGCAGTGGCCGGCTCACGTTTTCGTCGTCCTCACGCGTCATCACCGCTCGCGCACGGCGCCGGGACGAACTGCTTGCCGCCCCCGCGCTGGACGCCCGGGGTGCTGATCAGCTCGACGCCTCCGGAGTGGCCGGCCCCCGACGTCGCGCGCCAGGTCAGCGTGACCACGTCGCCGGGCTCGAGGAGGATCGGCACCGAGACGATCGGGCGTCCCTCGAAGGTGCGGTTGGTGCCCTTCGACGCCACCCCGTTGACGACGACGTCGGTGATCGTGCCGCCGGAGGGCGCGACCAGGTCGAAGACGTTGAGGTGGTCGCCGCGGGCGACGCCGTAGTCGCCCGAGCCGGTGACCGTGTGGGGCAGCGACGCGGCGTCGGCGGGCGCGCTGGAGTGGATGCGGAGCGAGCCGCTGAAGCCGATCACGCCGGAGGCGCACGAGACGCTGCTGATCCGGGCGTCGTAGTCGAGGAAGTAGCCCATCTTGGACCCGGTGGCGTCGTTGACGTAGACACCGGCCTGGGCGGCCCCGCTCGACCCGCTCGGGAAGGCACCGGCCACCCGGGTGCCCTCGAGCCGGTCCTGCTCCGCGCCGTCGGAGGAGTGCACGAGCAGGCGCCCCTCGGTGGCGCCACGCGACAGCGCCGCGACCAGGGCGGTCGGACTCGTGCGTGGGTCGAGGAACCGGTCGAAGGTGGTGGTGAGCGCCTCGGCGAAGAAGGCGTCCTCGGCCGCAGGGTCGTCCCGGTAGCGCAGGTAGGGCTGGTGGAGGATCTCGTCGACGAAGGTGCTGGACGTCAGACGGCGGTCGTCGACCGTGATCGGACCAGTGGCCTCCAGCAGGTAGGACAGGGCGACCGGGTCGACCGAGAGGACCCCATCGACCTCCCGCCCGGTCTCGAGCGCCCAGCGCGCCGCCATCAGGGTGCTCGCGCGGTGGAAGTCGGGGATGAAGACGGCGTCCTGGAACCACCTGCCGGGCTGGTCGAACCAGATCCGGCGCTCCTGCGCGGTGAGCGGCAGGACGGACCTGTCGAGCTCGCCGAACGCGCTCGCCGCGGCCATGGGTCCGAGCGTGACGACGCCGTCGTCGGCGCGCAGCAGGGCCATCAGGCCGGGCATGCCACCCAGCGAGCGGGGCTCGGCGTTGTTCTGGAAGACGAGGAGGTAGTCACGGGCGCCGTCACCGCCGAGCATGGTCGGCAGCAGTTGCGCCGCCCGGGTCGCGCCGTCGAGCGTGTCGGCGCCGTCCTCGACCTGACGGATGAGCGCCTCGACCTGCGGCCGGAGCTCGCGCACCAGTCCCCCGACCTCGATGTCGTCGAGCTCAGCCCGGGCCGCGGCGAAGCCGTCACGCGCTTCAGCGAGGGGCCGGGCCGCGCGGGCGATCCGGCCCACTGGGACGCGACCGTGGCGGGGGGCGAACGTCTCGGCGCTGACCCCGCTCTCCACCAGCGGCCCGGCTCCCCGCCGGGCCACGACGTCGACGGCTCGCGAGACACGGGCGGCCGCCTCGAAGTCGTCGCCGAGGCCCGGCAGGGCGCTCAGCACCCGCCACGTCAGACCGGACGTGCGCTCGGACGCCGCGCCGGCATGCGACTGGAGCGACTCGACGACCGCCGGGGCGTCGTCCGCGTCGCCCGTCAACGCAGCGGGCAGCGCCACCGCGTCGGCCCGGGCGGTGGTCAGGTCCCGCTGGACCTGCCAGACCGTCCACCCTGTCCAGAGGGCAGCGCCGAGCAGCGCGACCAGAGCGGTCCCGAGAGGCCAGCGCCACCGGCGCCAGGCAGTGCGCTCCGCGCGCTCGCGTGTGGTCTTGGCCACCGTGCATCTACCCCGTCATGACGTGCGGCCGAGCGGATCGGCCAGCGGCAGGAGTCGGTCGTGAGACGTGCAGCGTGCGGGTCAGAAGCGCTTGCGCACCTTGATCTTGGAGGTCGAGGCAGAGCAGTCGCGGAAGACCGACGTGCGGCTCGTGGCCGTCTCGAACCTCACGTAGTAGTTGCCCTTGCGAGCGAGGCGGATGGCCTTGACGGTCGACTGCTTCTTGCCGTTGCTGCGGAAGGACCCCTTCTCGACCCGGCCGCCGCCCTGGCGGGTGACGACGTAGTTCACCCGGCCCTTCGGGGTGAGGTTGCCCTCGGCGGTCCACTTGAACTTCACCTTGACGCGACCGCCGATGCCGACCTTGGTGTCGGCGGCGACCGCCACGCACTGGGTGTCGATCGAGCGCGGGTAGGGATCAGCCTGCGCGGCGGGCGCCACGAGCATCGAGGCGACGGCCGCGAACGTGGTGGCTGAGGCAACTGCTGTCAGCTTCTTCATGGATGGACCTTCCGAGGAGTGTGAGTGGGACCGACCATGTGTGCGATCCGAGCTGGCCACGACCGGGAGCACCCGGCGGAGGCAGCGAGAGAAAGGTAACGGCAAATCCACAGAATAGTAAACAGACAGTAACAACGCCGAGTTGCTCAGTAGAGCGTTCGTGGCCGAGACTGGCCGCTCCATCTCACTTCGGGGGACCAACGCCGTGGAACTGTCCGACTACCTGCGCATCCTGCGCCGCCGCTGGCGGCTCGTCCTCGCCACGCTCGCGATCGTGCTGGCCGGGGCGGCGCTCGCGACGTGGCGGACGACCCCGCAATACCAGTCGACGACGCAGCTCTTCATCTCCACCAGCGCCTCGTCCTCGGCCGAGGCCTACCAGGGCAACCTCTTCAGCAGTCAGCGCCTGTCGTCCTACGCCGACCTGGCGACCGGCACCGAGCTCGCCACCCGGGTAGGGGCCGTCACCGGCAGCGACCTGGCACCCGGGGAGCTGGCCGCCAAGGTGACCGCGCAGGCCTCCCCCGAGACCGTCCTGCTCAACATCTCGGTCACCGACCCCGACCCCGTCGTCGCCCAGCAGTTGACCCAGACCTACGGCGAGGAGCTCGTCGCCCTCCTCGCCGAGCTGGAGACCCCGCCCGGGCAGAACCGCCCGGTCCTCAAGGGCACCGTCGTCGACGCGGCATCGCTCCCGGGCGGCCCGATCTCGCCCAACCCGGTGCGCAACCTGGGCCTCGCCCTCGTGCTCGGCCTGCTCCTCGGCGTCGGCCTCGCTGTCGTGCGCGAGCTGCTCGACACCAGCACCAAGTCGGCCGACGACGTGACCACCGCGCTGCGGGCGCCGATCCTCGGCACCTTCGCCTTCGACAGCGAAGTCGGCAAGCGGCCGCTGCTGACCGAGCTCGCGTCGCACGAGCCGCGCGCGGAGGCCTTCCGGGTGCTGCGCACCAACCTGTCCTTCGTCGACGTCGACGCCGCGTCCAAGGCGTTCGTCGTGACCAGCGCGCTGCCCGGCGAGGGCAAGTCGACGACGGCGGTCAACACCGCCCTCGCCCTCCAGCAGGCGGGCGCGCGCACACTGCTGATCGACGGCGACCTGCGTCGCCCACAGGCTGCCGAGCTGCTGGGCCTCGACGGCACGATCGGCCTCACCACCGCGCTCGTCGGCAGGGTCACCGCGACCGACGTCATCCTCACCCACGGCTCCGGGCTCCATGTGCTGGCGTCCGGCGCCGTCCCGCCCAATCCCTCGGAGCTGCTCCAGTCCCAGGCGATGGCCTCTCTGCTCCGCGAGCTCAGGGCCGCCTTCGACGTCATCATCATCGACGCACCGCCGCTGCTGCCGGTCACCGATGCCGCCCTCATCGCCTCGCAGGTCGACGGCGCCGTGGTCGTCGTACGCCACGGCAAGACCGCCCGTGAGCAGCTCGCCGCCGCGCGCGAGCGCCTCGACGCGGTCGGCGCCCGCACGCTCGGTGCCGTCTTCAACATGGTGCCGCGCAAGGGCCGGGGCGACTACGGCTCGGGCTACGGGTATGGCTACGGTTACGGCTACGCACCCGACGAGGTGCCCGCGGAGGCCCGAGGGGGCGCAGTCTCGGGCACTTGACAAGGTGTCTTTGCCGCAATGGACACCATGCTGGCAAGTCGTGCCTCACAATGTCCGGATGGATCAGCGTCACGCCGAGTTGCTCGAGCAGGCCGACCGTGAGGACCTGGGCCGCCGGTTGCGGGCGGCACGGCTCGCCCGTGGCCTCACCCAAGGCGACGTCGCCGACGGCATCATGTCGGTGGCATACCTCTCGCGCATCGAAGCCGGCCGTCGCGGCCCCACCCTCGCGTCCTTGACCGCGCTGGCCGAGCGTCTGGGCGCCAACATCGAGTCCCTGCTGGGCGAGCCCGACCGCAACCTCGTCGACGAGATCCGGCTCGCGCTCGACTACGCGGAGCTGTCGCTCGAGTCGGGCCAGCCGGCCGACGCCGAGCAGCACCTCCAGGCCGCGCTGACCCAGCTCGGGGGGGTTCGGATCGACGGGATGCGCGAGCGCGCCCGCCTCCTTCACGCGCGTGCCCTCGAGGCCACCCAACGCGTGGACGACGCGATCGTGGAGCTCGAGGGGCTCATCGGCGACGACCGGGTCAACGGGATGACCCGCATCAAGGCCGGCATCGCCCTGAGCCGCATCTATCGCGAGTCCGGCGACCTCGGTCGTGCGATCGAGTGCGGCGAGCGGGTGATGGCCCACATCGAGGAGGCCCGCCTCGAGTCGTGCGACGAGGCCGTCCAGCTCGCCGTCACCGTGGCCGCCGCCCACTTCGAGCGCGGCGACACCGGCCACGCCGTACGCATGTGCAGAAAGGCCATCACGCGCGCCGAGTCGCTCGGGTCGGCGCGCGCACGGGCCTCGGCCTACTGGAACGCCAGCGCCATGCAGGCGCGGCGCGGTGACGTCGCCGCTGCCGTCCCGCTCGCCGAGCGGGCGCTCGCGCTCCTGGGCGAGGGCCAGGACGCGCGCAACCTCGCGCGGCTGCGCACCGAGGTCGGCCGGCTCCAGCTCGAGCTCGACCCGCCTGCCATCGATGAGGCACGCCACAACCTCGAACAGGCAGCCGCCGAGCTCGAGTGGAGCAGCGGCACGCCCGTCGACCGGGCCTGGACGCTGCTCGGGCTGGCCCGGGTGGCCTTCCTCGCCGGCGACCGGGGCGAGTGTCGCGAGCTGATCGACCAGGTGCACCTCACCGCCGACGGACATGCCCCGCTGGCCGAGGCCGAGGCCCTCGTCCTCGAGGGCCGCACGTTCGCGGGCGAGGGCGACGCCGACCGGGCAGCGCTCGCCTACCAGAAGGCTGTGCACCGGCTCTCGGCCATCGGGGCCGACCAGAGCGCGGCGCAGCTGTGGTTCGACCTGGCCGACCTGTTCACCGGCCTCGGCCTGGCTGAGGCGGCACTCGACGCCTACCGCCGCGCTGGAGTGTCGACCGGACTGCGGGCGCGCGTGACGTCCACCGCGCTCGCCCGCAGCTGACTCCTGGCCTGGTCGGTGCCAGGAGCTGGTCGGACCAGGTCAGCGGAAGGTCAGCGGGTCAGCAGCACCACACCGTGCGGGCCGTGACGCGGCTCTGCGCTGCCTCAGCGGGAGCTGCGAAGCCGGCCAGGGCGGCGAGAGCGACGACGCAGACGACGATGCGGGGGGCCTTGCGGTTCATGTGGTCTCCAAATGGTGTGCCGGGTGGGGTTCGCAGGCGACCCGAGCGTCCGCGAACGAAATTTTCGCAAAACAGGTGCCGAGTGTGGCGATGTTGGGCAAACTTAGGCAAGTCCCATGGCAAATCCATTGCCTGGACGCACCTCGCGACACCCCCTCGCGAGGCCCGCACCGGCCCCCACCCGGTTGCACCGGACCCCCCGTCCCCCACGGGGGGTCCTCGCACGTCCGGCCTCGGGGGCGCACGCGTCCGCCCCGCCGCCTCGGCGTCGGTCCGACCGCCGCCTCAGTGCGAGCGGCACGCAGACGCTGGTGCCCTCGCCTGGAGTTCTCTCCAACGACACCACGCCGCCGTGCGCCTCGACGATCCTGCGCACGATGGTGAGGCCAAGCCCTGTGCCCGGCACTGCAGCCGGCGCGCGTTCTCGCCGAGGTGGAGCCTGCGACGTACAGCCCGAGATCCCGCGGTGGGACCCGGGCGACGGGCACGTCCGAGGCGTGGAGGACAGAGGAAAATGAGAGGAACGCTCCGCGCTCGGGGCACGGAGCGTCCTCCGGTGGTCTGGACCACTGGTGCGATCAGGCGCTCACGAGCACCTGGACCTCCGCGACGGAGCCCGTCGCGGCCACCACGCGGGTGTCGACGGGCTGCGCCTTGGGCGCCAGGGTCCGCAGCGTCCACTCGCCGTCGCCGGCGAAGAAGCGGAAGTGCCCGGTGGCCGAGGTGGGGACCTCGGCGGTGAACTCGCCGCTGCGGTCGAGCAGGCGCACGTAGGCGTTGGCGACCGGCTCGTCGCCGCTGCGCAGCACCTGTCCCTGGATCACGGCCTCCTTGGCGACGTTGACGCCGTCGAGGGAGAGCCCGCCCTGCTTCGCTCCGCACATGTCAGGCCTCCCCGGGCTCGTCGCCGAGGGCGACCGGCACGCCGACCAGCGAGCCGTACTCGGTCCACGAGCCGTCGTAGTTCTTGACGTTCTTGCGTCCGAGCAGCTCGGTCAGCACGAACCACGTCAGCGAGGAGCGCTCACCGATGCGGCACAGGGCGATGGTGTCCTTGTCGGCGTCGAAGCCGACCTCGTCGTAGAGCGCGGCGAGCTCCTCGTCGGACTTGAAGGTGCCGTCGTCGTTGGCGTTCTTGCTCCACGGCACGTTGACCGAGGTCGGGATGTGACCGGCGCGCTGCGCCTGCTCCTGGGGCAGGTGGGCCGGGGCGAGCAGCCGGCCGGCGTACTCGTCGGGGCTGCGCACGTCGACGAGGTTCTGCGTGCCGATGGCGGCGACGACCTCGTCGCGGAATGCGCGGATCGAGGTGTCCTGCTCCGTGGCGGTGTAGGTCGTCGCGGCGCGGGTGGGCAGGTCGTCGGTCAGCTCGCGGGAGTCGAGCTCCCACTTCTTGCGGCCGCCGTCGAGGAGCTTGACGTCCTGGTGGCCGTAGAGCTTGAAGTACCAGTAGGCGTAGGCGGCGAACCAGTTGTTGTTGCCGCCGTAGAGCACGACGGTGTCGTCGTTGGAGACGCCCCGCTCGGACAGCAGCGCCTCGAACTGCTCCTTGTTGACGAAGTCGCGGCGGACCTGGTCCTGGAGGTCGGTGGTCCAGTCGAGCTTGATGGCTCCCCGGATGTGGCCCTTGTCGTAGGCGGTGGTGTCCTCGTCGACCTCGATGAGGACGACGCCGTCGGTGTCGAGGTTGTCCTCGACCCACTGGGCGGTGACGAGCGAGTTCTCGCGGCTCATTGGTGATGTGCTCCTTGTGGTGTGTACAGACGTGGGTCGGGCGTGGGGGTCAGACGGTGGATCAGACGGGAGATCAGACGGTGGCGATGAAGCGGCGGACGAGCAGGTAGACCTCGCATCCCAGGCAGAAGGCGAAGGCGGCGTTGAGCAGGGCGGCCACGAGGGCGAGCCCCACGGCGACCTGGGCGAGGACGGTGGCGCCCACCGCGAAGCCGGCCAGCCCGACGAGCGCGAACGCGAGGCCCACGGCCTGGGCGAAGCGCGGCGGCTCGGGGGCCTCCCACTCGGCGGGCGGTGCGAGGCGCGGGCGGACGAGCCGGCCGAACAGCCACGCGTACGGCGTGGCCTGGACGCCGCGCACGGCACCCACGGCGAACAGCGCCGCCTGCACGGCGAGCAGCGCGGCGGCGTACGGCGTGGGGAGCAGCAGCACGGCCGCCAGGACGACGGAGGTCAGGGCGGCGGCGAGCTGCGGGCCGCGCGGGTCGATCAGCCCGGCGGGGCGGGCGGACGCCGCACGCGGCGTCTCGGTGGTGCTGGTGGTCATGTCTCTCCTGTGGTCGGTCGGCACGGCGGGGCCGGGCGGGCCGGGGCAGGGCCCGGCACGCGGGTCCCACCGACCGAGCACGGTCCAGCGACGACGGGCTGGACGACAGGACTCAGAGGGGCGGCGGGACCGCTACGACATTCGACACAGCGCCGAGTGCACGCGGCAGTGGTCCACTGCGCGGCGCTTGGTGAGCATGGTCGAGGACATGACCACGACAGTAGGCCGTCCGGCCGGCGCCCCGCCGCTACGTCTCACGATGTGACCCACGCATCCATATCCTGAGATCAGACCCGGGCCAGCGCGGTCAGCACCTGGTCGCGCGTCGGCGCCCCGGTCGCCCGGGTGACCTCAGCACCCGACGCCTCGAGCACCACGGTGGTGGGCGTGCGCAGGATGCCGAGGGCACGGGTCGCCTCGAGGTGGTGCTCGGCGTCGATCTCCACGTGGGCCACGCCGTCCACCAGCCCGCTCACCTCGTCGAGCACCCGGCGGGTCGCGCGGCACGGGGCGCAGAACGCGCTGGAGAACTGCAACAACGTCGCGCGCTCGCCCAGCTCGCGGCCCACCGCGGTCACCAGCTCGGCGCCGACGGGGGTCTCCGTCCGGACAGCGAGGTCCCCCTCCCCCTGGTCGACCGGGCCCTCGCTGGCCGGGCCCTCGCCGGTCGGGCCCTCGGGGGTGGCCGGAGCGGGGCGCGGGGCGCGGGTCTCGCGGAACCGGCCGTCGGTGGCCAGGCGCCACAGGCCGAACCCCAGCGCCAGCACGACGGCGGCGACGACGATCCAGGCTCCGGTGCTCACAACCGCCCAACGACGGCGCTCGCCGGATTTGTTCCGGGCCCGGGGACGGGGCGAGGCCCCGGGACGGATCCCGGGGCCTCGCGTGGTGCAGGTGCTGCAGGTGCTGCTGCGTCGGATCAGCGCTTGATCTTGTACTTCTTCTTGATGTCGCCGGAGCCGACCTTGCCCTTGCCCTTCACGGTGAAGACGAGCTTGTGCTTGCCCTTGCCGAGCGGCTTCTTGAAGGTGACGACACCCGTGCCCTTCGTGACCTTGGCCTTGCCGAGCTTCTTGAGCTTGTCGTCGCCGTTCTTCTTGACGCCGACGATCGTGAAGACGGTGACCGTGGCCTTGACCTTCTTGGCCTTGAGGGGCTTGACCTTGAGGGTGATCGCCGCGGACTTCTTGGTGACCTTCGCCGTGACCTTCGGCTTGTAGCCGACCTTGGCGGTCGCCTTGGTGATCGCCTGACCCTGGGTGAACCCGGCGTCGTTGGTCACGCGGCCGGTGATCTTGTCGCCGAGGTGCTTCTTGGTGAGCTTGAGCGACGGACCGGTCGCGACCACGGTGCCCTTGACCAGCCACTCGTAGGTGAACTGGGTGCCGGCCATCGCCGTCCACACGCCCTTGTCCAGGCGGATCGTCTTGCCGACCCACGCGTCACCCGTGACGCTCGGGCGCTCGACGGCCTTGACGTCCTTGGCCAGCGCGGCCGAGATGCCGGTGAGCACCTCGCCCGGCTTGACCGTGATGGTCTTCGCCTGTCCGGCGACAGCGTCGTTCCACCACTCGGAGACGTGACGCGCGCCGCCGAACTGGGCGGTGTAGTCGCCCGGCCAGAGGTTGCGGGTCTCGTAGGAGCCGTTGGCCTGGAACTCGGCGTAGGCGCCGATGTAGTTGTCGTCGGCGTCGACGAACGCGACCCAGGGCTCCTCCGGCGCGCCACCGGCCTCGCTGGTGACGGCGCCCGCGACGCCGCCGGCGACCGGCTGCACGAAGTCGATGACCTGCGGCGCGGCCGTCACAGCGGTGGCGGTCTCGTAGCCGAACTTCTGACCGGTCCAGATGGTGCGGCGAGCGAAGTCGTTCCTCTCGCGGGCCGCCTGGCCCTCGACGACGATCTTGAACTCGGTCTCGCCGCCGACGCGGTCGAGCGTGGTGAACGCGTAGCCGCCGGAGCGGTTGGAGATCGTCCGCGCGACGACCTTGCGGTCGCGCGGGTCGGCCGGGGTGTCGTACGCGAGGACGGTGTAGCCCACGCCGAGTCCGCCGACCTGGTCGCGGACGGTGCCGCTGATGTCCACCCCGGTGGGGGCGGGCTTGGACTTCGCCGCGAGGGCGGCGTCGATGCCCGCGACCGCCTGGCCGGGGGCGACGTTCACGACGGCCGGGGTGCCGACGGGGTCGCCGTACTCGTCGAGGGCGACGTTGTCGTAGTACTCGCCGACGAACTCGTCGATCGGGTCGGAGAACTCCACCACGTGGGCACCGGTCTCGACGCCCTCGATGGTGTAGACGCCGTTGGCGTCGGTGGAGTCGCAGAAGTCCTCGACGCAGGCGCGCGCCCGGTGGAGCGGAGCTCCGGCCTCGCTGGTGACGCGGCCCGAGATCGAGCCGCCGGGGGCCAGGGTGATGGTCCCGAGCGCGGAGCCCGGGGCGACGGCGTCGGCCGAGGCGAGGTCGGACTTGTCGGAGTAGTACTCGGTGGCCAGCGACTTGTTGGTCACCGAGTCGTAGCCCGAGAAGCGCAGCTTGACGGCCTCCTCCGCCCCGATGCGGAAGGCACCGGACGAGTCGGTCATGTCGCTGGCGAGCAACGCGCCGTCATCGGCCGCGTAGGCCTCGACCCTGGCGTCGCGCACGGCACGGCCGTCGGTCGTCGCGACCGTGCCGGTCACCGTCGCGACGGAGTCGATGGTCCACGCCGGGAGCACCTGGGCGGCGCCCGCGACCGCGATGAAGTCGGCGGTCGTCAGGTCGGCCTTGTCCAGGTAGTACTCGCTCCGGTACTCGGCGTTGCCGGAGGAGGGGTAGAACTGGAGCTTGTAGAGGCCGTCCTCGAGGTTGAGGTCGAAGGCGCCACCTTGGGTGCTCACCCCGGGAAGGTAGTCGTACTCGAACGACTCGACCGT
The DNA here is from genome assembly GCF_058355585.1 of Nocardioides sp. Z13_37. Lineage (NCBI taxonomy): Bacteria > Bacillati > Actinomycetota > Actinomycetes > Propionibacteriales > Nocardioidaceae > Nocardioides > Nocardioides sp. Z13_37. The sequence continues at coordinate 156,099 of NZ_JBZGDV010000001.1, forward strand.
GCCGTCTCCGTCCTGGTCGGAGTAGTGGTAGATCGAGATGAAGCCGTCGACGTAGTTGCCTGCGGCGTCGACCGTGCTGCCGCTGATCGTGACGGCCGCGTGGGCAGGCGTCGCCAGTCCGATCGCGAGGCCCGCGAACGCCGTTGCGGCGGCGGTGCCACCTGCGAGAAGGCGCGCGAAAGCTCCCCCTTGAGTGCTTCTCATTGAGTTGTGTCCCCCTTGGACATCAGTCGGCACATCCGTGCCCGAAGCGCAGGCCATCCCCCGTGGAGGCCCGTCGAGAGGAAGTTCTATCGCATAATCGCCGCGCGCACTCAGCCTCCCGCAAAAGGAGGCAGCAGCTCGACCACAGCGCCGGGGCGTACGACGACCGTCTCGGGGTCCTGCGAGCGGACCGGCTGGTCGCCCACCAGCACCGAGCAGACCCCCACCGTGCGCGCCATCTGCTCGCCCGGGTGCAGCGCCAGCACGCGGGCCACCACCTCGGCCAGGCTCAGCTCGCCCGTCGTCGCCAGCACGTCCTCCGCCGTGCCCGCCGCCGCCCGGGCGCCCGCCCAGTAGCGCACGGTGATGGTCGTCTCACCACTCCGCTGCAGATCCGTCGAGGGCCCCATGCGGGCTATCCTTCCTCATCCCCGGCTGCGGCTCCGGCTCCGCCGGGCCGATCCCCCGGCGCACGAGGAGGACCCGCGATGAGCGCACTGCTGCTGCTCACGAGCGCGCTGCAGCCCTCGGCCGAGGTGCTCCCCGGGCTCGCGCTGCTTGCGCACTCGGTGCGCATCGTCCCCGCGCAGGGCAGCGCCCTGATCGACGCGCCTGACGCCGACCTCGTCCTCGTCGACGGCCGCCAGGACCTCGCCGCCGCGCGCGACCTGTGCCGGCTGATCCGCACCACCGGCTCCGACGCGCCCGTGCTGCTCGTCGTCACCGAGGGCGGCCTCGCCGTCGTCGCCCACGACTGGGGCATGGACGACGTCGTCCTGCACACCTGCGGGCCGGCCGAGCTCGACGCGCGCATCCGGCTCGCGATCGGTCGCGCCAGCGCGGCCGCGCCCGACGACCCCGCCGCCCACGTGATCCACCGCGGCGAGGTCGTCGTCGACGACGCCACCTACACCGCACGCATCGGCGGGCGCGCCCTCGACCTGACCTACAAGGAGTTCGAGCTCCTGAAGTACCTCGCCCAGCACCCCGGTCGCGTGTTCAGCCGCGAGCAGCTGCTGCAGGAGGTCTGGGGCTACGACTACTTCGGAGGCACCCGCACCGTCGACGTCCACGTGCGCCGGCTGCGTGCCAAGCTCGGCACCGAGCACGAGCACCACATCGGCACCGTGCGCAACGTCGGCTACCGCTTCGTCGTCCCGAGCCGCGAGCCCGCCCCCACCGAGACCTCACCCAGCTCGTCCTGAGTTCGTCCTGAGCTCGTCCTGGGCTCGTCCTGGGCCCGCACTAGGGTCGTCGGCATGGACGCCACCGCCGCACTGGTCGACGACATCGCCGCGGAGGCCGCCGACGCCGACGGCGCCGACCCGCTCGACGAGGCGACGCGCATCGCCCTCGCCGACGGCGCCGTCTCGGTGATCGCCGACGACGACGCCTTCGCCCTCCTGCACGCCGACGACCTCTCGCTGGTGGTGCGGCCCGCCGCCCGCCGCCGCGGGCTCGGCTCCGCGCTGCTCACCCGCGCCGAGTCGTCGTACGACGGCCCGCTGACGGCGTGGTCGCACGGCAACCACCCCGCCGCCGCCCGACTCGCCGCGCGCCACGGCTGGGAGCGGGTGCGGGACCTGTGGGTGATGCGCCGGCCCACCGCCGATCCGCTCCCGCCGCTGTCGCTGCCGGACGGCGTGGAGATCCGGTCCTACCGCGGCACCGACGCCGCCGACGTCGTCGCGGTCAACGCCGCCGCCTTCGCCCACCACCCCGAGCAGGGGGCGATGGACGCCGACAACCTCGCCCGCCGGATGGCCGAGCCGTGGTTCGACCCGGCCGGGCTGCTCGTCGCCGAGGACGCGTCGGGGATGCTCGGCTTCCACTGGACCAAGCAGCACGACGCCCGCCTCGGCGAGGTCTACGTGGTCGGGGTCGCACCGGCCGCGCAGGGCCGCGGTCTCGGCCGGGCCCTCACCCTGGCCGGGCTGCACCACCTCGCCGGCGCCGGGGTCGAGGAGGTGCTGCTCTACGTCGAGTCCGACAACGCCCCCGCCGTCGCGCTCTACTCCCGCCTCGGGTTCGGCCACGCCGAGGCCGACACCCACGTGCAGTACCGCCGCGGCTGACCTCCCGGGCGCGCGCGCTCGCGGGGTCAGGTATCTAGGGACGGCTTGGTTGCAGAATCGGCCTTCCGGCAACCATTCCGTCCCTAACTACCCCGGCTCCGGGCGCCTGGCGTCAGCGGAGGGGGCGGACGTGCAGGCCGACCTCGGGGTCGACGACGACCTCCTGGGCGGCCGGCATCTCGTCGACCGTCAGCGTGGCGTCGACCGGGACGTTGCGCTTGACGAGCGCGAGCGCGATCGGGCCGAGCTCGTGGTGGCGGGCGCTCGAGCCGACGAAGCCGACGTCGCGGCCGTCGTAGGACACCGCGGACCCGGCGGGGGGCAGCCTGTTCTCCGAGCCGTCGAGGTGGAGCAGCACCAGCCGGCGGGGCGGGCGGCCGAGCGTGTGCACCCGCGCGACGGTCTCCTGGCCGCGGTAGCAGCCCTTGTCGAGGTGCACGGCCGACCCGATCCAGCCGACCTCGTTGGGGATCGTGCGGTGGTCGGTGTCGAGGCCGAACCTCGGCTCGCCGCGCTCGATGCGCAGCGCCTCGAAGGCCCAGAGCCCGCAGGCGGGCCCGGCGGCCTCGGCGTACGCCTCCAGTCGGTCGCGGGGCACGAGGTCGTAGCGACCACCCGGTCGTGACGGGCCCTCGCCCGGGCGCCACATCACGGCGAGGTCGTCGACGAGCGAGACCTCGACGCGGGTCATGAACTTCATCCGCTCGAGCCACTCGACCAGGGCCGCGCCCGCGCCCGGCTCGGTGTGGGCGACGAACGCCTCACCGTCGTCGACGCCGGTGAACGCGTGCTCGACGTGGCCCTGCGGGCTCAGCACCAGGGCCTGCGTCCAGACCCCGGGAGCCAGCCCCTCGAAGAACTGCGTGGTCAGGTTGTGCAGCCACGACAGCCGGTCGGGGCCGGCGATGCGTACGACGTCGCGGTGCGAGAGGTCGACGAAGCCGTCACCGCGCGCGAGGCTGCGCTGCTCGGTGTTGAAGGAGCCGTAGTGGGCGGCCACGGGGGCGTCGATCCCGTCGCCCGCGACGGCTCCGGGCAGGGAGAGGAGCGGGGACTGCATGCCACGAGCCTACGCGGCGACCACCGTCGGCCCCAGCGGCGCCGTGGCGGGCGACGCGTCCGGGCGCAGCCGGGCTTCAGTCTCCGGGGGACTCGGCGGCAGCGGCGGAGCAGTCGGCGCAGGTGCCGAAGATCGCGAGGTGCCCGACGTCGACGGAGAAGCCGTCCTCCCCGAGCGCCGCGACCAGCGGCTGGACGATGCCGGGGTCGTAGGAGCGCACGGAGTGACAGCCGCGGCACACCACGTGGACGTGCTCGTGCTCGCCGGTGGAGTGGTAGGTCGGCGCGCGGTCGCTCAGGTGCGTGTGGCGCACCAGGCCGAGCTCCTCGAGCACCTCCAGCGTGCGGTAGACGGTCGAGGCGTTGACGGAGCGGACCTGTCCGCGCACGTGGGCCAGCACCTCGTCGGGCGTGGCGTGGCGCAGCTCCTCGACGGCGTGCAGGATCAGCTCGCGCTGCGGGGTCAGGCGCAGGCCCTGCTCCCGCAGCCTGGTGGCCAGGTCGTCGCTCATCGGAGGCGCTCAGGCCCTCTTCAGCCGTGCCCAGATGTGCGGCTGGAGCTCCTGGCCGACGGCCGCCATGTCGTAGGCGTAGAGCAGGTCGCCCTCGACGTTGCCGTACATCCGGGAGCCGGCCGTGACCTCCTTGGCGGTCTCGGTGAAGGACACGCCGGCGGTGTGCATCTCGAGCTTGCCGCCCTCGGCCGCGCCGTACCAGATCTCGGCGAAGCCGGTGTTGTGCGCGAGCAGCAGCTCGATCCTGCCGGGCTCGGGGCAGCGCAGGAAGCCCGTCTCCATCGCTGCGTCGCGGACGAACTCGCCCTTCTCGTCGACGATCCACGAGCGCGACATGTAGTGGAAGAACGGGCGGCCGTCGTGGGTGAAGATCAGCTCCTGGCCGAACTGGAACGGCTCGATCGTGGGGTAGTCGCCGTGGCCGTTGCCGTGCCACGTGCCGAGCAGCCACGCGACGGGGCCGCAGTTGGGATGCAGGTTGTCCGGCAGCTCGAAGGGCATGGGTTCACTCTAGTGTGGGCGCATGCCTCGCCCACTGGTCGTCAAGGTCACCTGCGGTGCCGAGGACGCCGAGCGGCTCAACCAGGGCTTCACCGTCTCCGCGGCCGCCGCGGCGTCCGGCGCCGACGTCTCGCTCTGGCTGACCGGGGACGCCGCCTGGTTCGGCGTGCCGGGCCGCGCCGAGGAGTTCGAGCTCGACCTCGCCACGCCCCTCGACCAGCTGATGGCCGCCGTCCTCACCAGCGGCACGATCACCGTCTGCTCGCAGTGCGCCGCCCGCCGGGGGATCGTCGCCGCCGACCTCCGCGAGGGGGTCACGATCGCGGGCGCGGCCGTGTTCGCCGAGCAGGTCCTCGGCGACGGCGTCCAGGCCCTCGTCTACTGAGGCGAGCGTCATCCGTCGTTCACCTTCCGGTGCGACACTGGGCGACATGTCCGACCCGGCCACCCTGACCAGCGCCGTCTCCCCCTCGGTGGAGGAGGGACCGGTCGCGGAGCCGTTCGGGCACCCCAGCGACACCTTCGACGTCGAGCCGCCCTACCGCCCCGACGCGGAGGCGATCCAGGCCGTGGAGAAGTTCGACGACCGGTTCATCGACCGCGAGATCTCCTGGGTGCGCTTCAACCAGCGCGTCCTCGAGCTCGCCGAGGACCCGGGCCTGCCGCTGCTCGAGCGGGCCCGCTTCCTCGCGATCTTCGCCAGCAACCTCGACGAGTTCTTCATGGTCCGCGTCGCCGGCCTCAAGCGTCGCATCGCCGCCGGCGTGGCCGTCCGGGCCGCCAGTGGGCTGATGCCGCGCGAGCAGCTCGAGCGGCTGTGGGCCGAGAGCCGCCGGCTGATGGAGCGCCACGCCCGCGCGCTCGGCGACCTCCTGCCCGAGCTCGGCGCGCAGGGCATCGAGATCCTGCGTTGGTCCGAGCTCGACCGCGACGAGCAGAAGGTCTGCAAGAAGCTCTTCAAGGACCGGATCTTCCCCGTCCTCACCCCCCTCGCCGTCGACCCGGCCCACCCGTTCCCCTACATCTCCGGGCTGTCGCTCAACCTCGCGGTCGTCGTTCGCCACCCCGAGACCCGCACCGAGCACTTCGCGCGCGTCAAGGTGCCGCCGACCTTCGGGCGCTTCGTCGGGCTCGGCAACCAGCGCTTCGTGCCGATCGAGGACGTCATCGGCGAGCACCTCAAGAAGCTGTTCCCCGGCATGGACGTGCTGGGCTCGCACACCTTCCGGGTCACCCGCAACGAGGACCTCGAGGTCGAGGAGGACGACGCCGAGAACCTCCTCAAGGCGCTGGAGAAGGAGCTGCAGCGTCGTCGCTTCGGCCCGCCCGTGCGCCTCGAGGTCGAGGAGTCGATGGACCCCAAGGTGCTCGACCTGCTCGTCTCCGAGCTCGGGGTCGGCCGCGCCGAGGTGGTCTCGCTGCCCGGCCCCCTCGACCTCACCGGGCTCCACTCCATCGCCGACCTGCCCCGCGACGACCTCAAGTACGCCGCGTTCCTGCCCACGACCCACCCGAGCCTGGCCGAGGTCGAGTCGTCCTCCCCCGTCGACGTGTTCGGCGCGGTCTCGCGCCGCGACGTGCTGCTGCACCACCCCTACGACTCCTTCGCCACGTCGGTGCAGCGCTTCCTCGAGCAGGCGGCCGCCGACCCGCACGTGCTGGCGATCAAGCAGACGCTCTACCGCACCTCCGGCGACAGCCCGATCATCGAGGCGCTCATCGACGCCGCCGAGGCGGGCAAGCAGGTGCTGGTGGTCGTCGAGATCAAGGCGCGCTTCGACGAGCAGGCCAACATCCGCTGGGCGCGCAAGCTCGAGCAGGCCGGCTGCCACGTCGTCTACGGCCTCGTCGGCCTCAAGACCCACTGCAAGCTGTCCATGGTCGTGCGCGACGAGCCCGAGGGGATCCGGCGCTACGTCCACCTCGGCACCGGCAACTACAACCCCAAGACCGCCCGCCTCTACGAGGACCTCGGCCTGCTGACCGCCGACCCCGAGATCGGCGAGGACGTCGCGCTGCTGTTCAACAACCTGTCGGGCATCAGCCGCAACCGCACCTACGACCACCTGCTCGTGGCTCCCCACAGCATGCGCGACGGCCTGATCGCCCAGATCCACCAGGAGATCGCCCACCACCAGGCCGGCCGGCCCGCCGGCATCCGGCTCAAGGCCAACTCGGTGGTCGACGAGGCCGTGATCGACGCGCTCTACCTCGCCTCGCAGGCAGGCGTACGCGTCGAGATGCTCATCCGCGGCATCTGCGCCCTGCGCCCGGGCGTGCCCGGCCTGTCCGAGACGGTGCGCGTGCGCTCGATCCTGGGCCGCTTCCTCGAGCACAGCCGCGTCTTCTGGTTCGACAACGGCGGCGAGCCCGCGGCCTGGATCGGGTCGGCCGACATGATGCACCGCAACCTCGACCGTCGCGTGGAGGTGCTTGTACGCCTCGGCGACCCGCAGGTCGTCGAGGAGATCCGGAGCCTGCTCGACCTCGCCCTCGACCCCGACACGACCGCCTGGGAGCTCGGGTCCGAGGGCGACTGGGTGCTCCACCGCGGACGACGCCACCTGCAGGACGAGCTGATCGCGCGCCAGCGCGCCCGGCGCCGCTGAGCGCCGCGTCACACCGGCCCCCAGACGGCGGCCCGAGGTTGCGTTCTCGAGCCGATGACCCCCTAGCATGAACCACGGTTCATCCGCCCCCCGTTCGGAGTTCACCGTGCGTCTGAAGTTCCGCCCTGTCGACAGCTCGTTCTACGACCTCTTCAGCGAAGCCGCCAACCACCTCGTCGTCGGATCCCAGCTCCTCAGCGAGATGCTGTCGGTCGGCAGCTCGAAGGCCGAGATCGCCCAGCGCATGCGCGAGGCCGAGCACGCCGCCGACGAGACGACCCACTCCATCATCCGGCGGGTCAACAGCACGTTCGTCACGCCGTTCGACCGCGAGGACATCTACTCCCTCGCCTCGGCGCTCGACGACGTGATGGACATGATGGACGAGGCCGTCGACCTGGTCCTGCTCTACGAGGTCACCTCCCTGCCGCCGGAGACCACGCAGCAGGTCGAGGTGCTGCAGCGCTGCGCCGAGCTCACGGCCGCCGCGATGCCGCAGCTGGAGTCGATGGGCTCGCTCGACGAGTACTGGATCGAGATCAACCGTCTCGAGAACACCGGTGACAAGTCCTACCGCCGGATCCTGGCCAACCTGTTCAGCGGCGACTTCGAGGCCCTCGAGGTCCTCAAGCTGAAGGACATCGTGGAGTCCCTCGAGGGGGCGATCGACGCGTTCGAGAAGGTCGCCAACATCGTGGAGCAGATCGCCGTCAAGGAGTCCTGACCCTGATGGAGATCGGGATCATCATCGCGGTCGTCGTCGTTGCCCTGGTGTTCGACTACACCAACGGCTTCCACGACGCGGCCAACGCGATCGCGACGTCCGTCTCGACGGGCGCCCTCAAGCCGCGTGTGGCCCTCGCCATGGCGGCGGTCATGAACTTCGTCGGAGCGTTCCTGGGCCAGAAGGTCGCCCACACGGTGTCCGACACGATCGATCCGGGGCCTGGCAGCCACGGCCTGGTGATCGTGATGTGCGGCCTGCTCGGCGCCATCACCTGGAACCTGGTCACCTGGTACTACGGCCTGCCGTCGTCGTCCTCGCACGCGCTCATCGGCGGCCTCGTCGGCGCCGCCGTCGCGGCCGGCGCGACCGCCAACTGGGCGGTCGTGATCGAGAAGGTCGTCATCCCGATGTTCCTCTCGCCGCTCGTCGCCTTCACCCTGGGCTTCGCGCTGATGATCGGCATCATGTGGGCCTTCCGCAACGCCAACCCCGGGCGTGCCAACCGCGGCTTCAAGGTCGCGCAGACCGTCTCCGCCGCCGCCATGGCGCTCGGCCACGGCCTGCAGGACGCCCAGAAGACGATGGGCGTGATCTTCCTGGCGCTGCTCACCGGCGGCTACGTCGCCGAGTCCGACGGCCTGCCGCTCTGGGTGATCTTCGCCGCGGCCGGCGCGATCTCCCTCGGCACCTGGTCCGGCGGCTGGCGCATCATGCGCACGCTCGGACGCCGCATCATCCACCTCGACCCGCCCCGCGGCTTCGCCGCCGAGTCGGTCGCGGCGTCGGTGCTCTACACGACGTCCTACGTCTTCGAGGCCCCGATCTCGACCACCCACACCATCACCTCCGCGGTCATGGGCGTCGGCGCCACCAAGCGCCTGTCCGCCGTCCGCTGGGGCGTGGCCAAGTCGATCCTCACCGCCTGGGTGCTGACCTTCCCGGCCGCCGCCCTTGCCGCCGCGATCTGCTACTGGGTGGCGCACCTCTTCCTCCCCTGAGCGTCGCCCCCCCGCGCGTCCCCAGCCCCGGCCCCGTCCCTCGCTCGGGTATCTAGGGACGACTTGGTAGGGAAACCGGCGGTGGACCAACCAGATCGTCCCTAGATACCCGACCCCGCGGGCGCCACCGCATGTCCCGACCTCACGCCGCGCGCCGATAGCGCAGCAACCGTCGGCGGGCGGGGTCCGACAGCGCACGTCGCTGGGCGACGGTCGAGGTCGGCACCCACCAACGGGGCGGCTCGGACATCCACTGCCGCATGTCTGCCGGACGACGTTCGGCTCGGGCGTACGCCTCGCGCGGCCGGGCGACGAAGGCGCGGCGATCGCCCACGTCGCCGGCCATCATGACCACGCCCTCGAGCCCCAGCCTCCGATAGGCGGCCTCCTTCGCGACATCAGCGTGCCGCACCTCGCCGGCCAGGTGCAGCGCGCCGTCATACATCCCGTAGACGCCGGCGACGGGGTCCAGCAGGTCGGGAGTGCCGACGAATCGGCCGCCCAGGTCGAACACAGCGCAGTTCGGCCGCGGTCGTGGGGCGCCCGAGCGGATCCACGCCAGGCGCATGACCGGCTCCATGGGGGACCACGAGTTCTCCTCCAGCAGCGGCAGCACGTCGCGGACGCGTTGCACGCCCCGCCGGATCCAGAGGGCCGACTCGGTGAAGTCGGACAGCTCGGCGACGGACACCAGGTCGTCGTACGCCGCCATCTCGAAGGCCACGATCGCCGCCTCGTCCGTGGCCGCCCTGCGCATCTCGAAGGCCACGCTCCAGCACGGGCTCGTCACCCTCACCCCGCGCGTACGCCGGATCTCACCCGGCGGCACGAGCTCCTGGCTGACCCGCAGCTGCTCCGTCGGCCGCAGGGTGTGCCGGGTGCCGAGCGCGAGAGTGACCGGCAGCGGCGTGGCCCGCGAGTCCGTCCCGGAGAACCACCTGCCGCCGCACCAGCGCAACGACGCCCAACCCGTCACGCCACCGTGGGCGGGGAGGCGAGCCGCCGCCTCGACGATCCGCTGGTCCACTGAGGCGGGCACCTCGGCCGGCATCCAGTTGCCGCCACCGGTGCTGCGGAAGGCGCCCGACCTGGTCTGCCACTGCGTGGGGCCGTCGCTGTCGGTGCGGCGTCGCGGCCACACGAGTCCTGGCGGAAGGCCTTCGCGCGGCCCCAGTCCGCGAAGGGGCCGAGCACCCTCTCCCCACCCGTCGACCTCCATGACTCGAGGCTCGCGTCCCCACGACGGCGAGGTCGCCGGTCGTCCCCAGCCGCGCGCCACCGTCGTTCAGGATCGAGGATGTGGACGGTTGGTGGCCACCGGGCTGCCGCCCCCGCCCCCTCCCCCTCCGGGTATCTAGGGACGACCTGGTCGGTCGAACCCCCGAACGCCCAACCAGGTCGTCCCTAGATACCCGGCGGTGGGGTGGGCGACCCCGGCCCGCGGGCCTCAGCCGAAGCGGCCGGAGATGTAGGCCTCGGTGGACTCGTTGTCCGGGTTGGCGAACATCTTCGGCGTGGCATTGAACTCCACGAGGTGGCCCGGCTTCCCGGCCGCCTTGAGGTTGAAGAACCCGGTCTCGTCGGAGACCCGGGCCGCCTGTTGCATGTTGTGGGTGACGATCACGATCGTGTAGTCCGCCTTGAGCTGGTGGATCAGGTCCTCGATGGCGGCGGTCGAGATCGGGTCGAGGGCCGAGCAGGGCTCGTCCATCAGCAGCACCTGCGGCTCGACGGCGATCGCGCGCGCGATGCACAGGCGCTGCTGCTGGCCGCCGGACAGCCCCATGCCGGGCTTGTCGAGGCGGTCCTTGACCTCGTTCCACAGGTTGGCGCCCTTGAGGGAGCGCTCCACGACGTCGTCGGCCTCGGCCTTCTTCATCCGCTTGGCGTTGAGGCGGTTGCCGGCGAGCACGTTCTCGTAGATCGACATCGTCGGGAACGGGTTCGGCCGCTGGAAGACCATCCCGATCTGGCGGCGTACGGCCACCGGGTCGACCGCGCTGTCGTAGAGGGACTGCCCGTCGACGGTCACCTTGCCCTCCACGCGCGCACCGGGGATGACCTCGTGCATCCGGTTGAGCGAGCGCAGCACCGTGGACTTGCCGCACCCGGACGGGCCGATGAAGGCGGTCACCGAGCGCGCCTTGATGTGCATGTTGACGCCCTCGACAGCGAGGAAGTCGCCGTAGTAGATGTCGAGGTCGGAGACGTCGATGCTCTTGGCCATGGTGGGGGGACTCCTTGGGGACTGACGGCGGGGGCTGCGGGGGTTGCAGGGGGGGCGAGCGGCTCAGCGGCCGGTCTTGGGGGCGAACGCCTTGCCGACGACCCTCGCGAGGAGGTTGAGCGACATGACGATGAGGATGAGGAACAAGGCGGCGCCCCAGACGCGGTCGGTCCAGATCTCGCCGTACTTGAAGTGCGTCGTCTGGCCGAGCGACTGGAAGATGAAGACCGGCAGGGTCTGCACCGCGCCGTCGAAGGGGTTCCAGTTGGCGACCCGCGCCGTGCCCAGGATCAGCAGCAGCGGCGCCGTCTCGCCCGCGACGCGGGCGATCGCCAGCGTCACGCCGGTGACGATGCCGGCGACGGCGGTCGGCAGCACGACCTTGACGATGGTGCGCCACCGCGGCACGCCCAGCGCGTACGACGCCTCGCGCAGGTCGTCGGGCACGAGCTTGAGCATCTCCTCGACCGAGCGGATGACCGTCGGCAGCATGAGCAGCGCGAGCGCGATCGACCCGCCGATGCCCAGACGGGGCAGCGGGTCGCCGGTGACGACGATGAACAGCGCGACCGCGAAGAGGCCCGCCACGATCGAGGGGATGCCGGTCATCACGTCGACGAGGAACGTGATGACCTTGGCCAACCGGTTGCCCTGGCCGTACTCCACCAGGTAGATCGCGGTGAACAGGCCGATCGGGATGGCGATGACCGCGGCGATGCCGGTCACCAGGATCGTGCCCATGATCGCGTGGTAGATGCCGCCGCCGACGCCGAGCAGGGCCCGGCCGCTCATGTCGTCGTTGAGGAACTGCGGCGTCAGCACGGGCGCGCCGCGCGACACCACCGTCCACATCAGGCTGACGAGCGGTGCCATGGCCAGCACGAACGCCGTCCACATGAACGTGCGCAGCAGCGTGTCGGTCGCCTTGCGCGGCCCCTCGATGGCGCGCGTCCAGCCGTAGAGCGAGGCGGTGTAGGCCAGCCACGCGACCAGCACGCCGCCGATCGGTCCGAGGCCCAGCAGCAGCGCCAGCGCCCCCAGCGCGAGCGAGCACACGCCGACGAGGACCGGGGCGACGCGGGGCAGCGTGCTGCCGGTGAGCGGCTCCAGCCGGTCGACGGCGTGCCCGCCGGCACAGCCCGTGTCGAGGCCCGTGTCGAGGCCCTTGCCGGGGCCCTTGCCGGGGCCCTTGTCGGGGCCGTCGTCGAGGTCGGTCATCAGGCTCATCCCTTCACCTGCCCGCGCGTGGCGACCCAGCGGCCGAGGAAGTTGACGGCGAACGTCAGGACGAAGAGGGCCAGGCCGGCGAAGATCAGCACGTTGATCTTGAGGCCGGCGGCGTTCGCGTAGTTGTTGGCGATGCTCGCCGCGATGGTGTTGGAGTTGGCCGAGGAGATGACGTCGAAGCTGATGATCGCTCCGGTGGCCGAGAGCACCATCGCCACGGCCATCGTCTCGCCGAGCGCGCGACCCAGGCCGAGGAGCAGCGCGGCGACGATGCCCGACCGGGCGTAGGGCAGCACGGCGAGCCGGATCATCTCCCAGCGGGTCGCGCCGAGAGCGAGGGCGGCCTCCTCGTGCATCGTCGGCGTCTGCGCGAAGATCTCGCGCAGGATCGCGGTGACGATCGGCAGCGCCATCAGCGCCAGCACGATCGAGGCGGTGAGCAGGGTCCGCCCGGAGCTCGACACCGGCCCCCCGAACAGCGGGATCCAGCCGAACCAGTCGTTGAGCCAGTCGTAGACGGGAACCAGGCGCGGCGCCAGCACCGCGATTCCCCACAGGCCGAAGACCACGGACGGCACCGCGGCCAGCAGGTCGACGAGGTAGCCGACCGGCTTGGCCAGCCGACGGGGCGCGTAGTGCGAGATCACCAGCGCGAGCCCGATGGCCAGCGGCGTCACGATGACCATGGCGAGCGCGGCCGAGAAGACGGTGCCGAAGAGCAGCGGGCCGACGTACGCCCAGATGCTCGGCTTGCCGTAGGCCTGCTCGCCGGACGCGTCGAGCGCCGGCAGCCCCTGGAGCACCAGGAAGACGGCGACGCCGGCCAGCAGGCCGACGACGAGCAGGGCCGCCCCGAGCGCGGTGCGGCTGAAGACCGCGTCCCCCACGCGGGTCGTCCGGGCGCGTTCCCCCGAGTCGGGGACGGGCTCCTGGATCACGGTGGTCACTGGTGTTCCTCCCGGGTGACGACGTGTCGGAAGGGGCCGGGCCTCGTGGGCCCGACCCCCGCCGCGGTGCTGGTGGATGCTCAGCCGGCCGAGATGGTGTCGACGATGGCCTGCGCCTCGGAGATGACCTTGTCGGTGAGCGGTGCCGAGCCGGCCTCGCTCTGACCGATCTCCTGGCCCTCGTCGCTGAGGATGTAGGTGAGGTAGCCCTTGACGTTGGCCGCGGTGGCCTCGTCGTCGTAGGACTCGCAGGCGACCATGTAGGACGTCAGGACGATCGGGTAGACCCCGGCCTCCTCGGTCGTGTAGTCGAGCTCGTAGGCCATGTTGACCGCCGAGTCCTCGTCGACGCGGGGCGAGACCTCGAAGATCTTGGCGGCCGCGTCGGCGCTCGGGGCGACGAACTCCCCGCCGACACCGATGCGGGCCTGGCCGAGGCCGCCGGCCTGGCTGGCGTCGGCGTAGCCGATCGTGTTGGGGGCGTCGGTGACGACCTGGACGACGCCGGAGGTGCCCTTGCCGCCCTCGCCGCCGGCCTCGTTGGGCCACTGCTCGACCTCGCCGTACGACCACGCGTCGCCGGCCACGGTGGAGAGGTAGTGGGTGAAGTTGCCGGTCGTGCCCGACTCGTCGGAGCGGTGGACGGGGGTGATGTCCTCGCTCGGCAGGTCGGCGTCCGGGTTGTCCGCGACGATCGCCTCGTCGTCCCAGCGGGTGATGTCGCCGGCGAAGATGCCCGCCAGCGTCGCCGGCGAGAGGTTGAGCTCGTCGACGCCCTCGAGGTGGTAGACGACCGCGATCGGGGAGACGTAGTTGGGGATCGTGATGGGCTCCGAGCCGCAGATCTCGGTCGCGGCGCTGAGCTCGCCCTCCTCGTCGTCGAGGTAGGAGTCGGTGCCCGCGGTCGGGAAGCCGCCGGAGATGAAGTTCTCCCGGCCGCCGCCGGAGCCGACGGGGTCGTACGACACGGTCACGCCCGGCGCGACCTCGCTGAAGCCGACCATCCAGGCGTTCTGCGCGGACTCCTGCGAGGAGGCCCCGCCGATGGCGAGGTCGCCGGAGAGGTCCGCGACGTCGCCGTCCCCCGAGCCGCCGGTGGCGGCGGCCGCCTCGTCGGCGGAGTTGCCGCCTCCGCAGGCGGTCAGGGAGAGGGAGAGGGTGAGCACGGCGATGCTCGGGGCGAGCAGCGTGCGGAAGGAAGTGCGATTCACTTCGGTCGCTCCTGAGGGAGGTCTGAGGGGTGCTGACGACCCAGAAGGTAGGCAGCGCAGGAGAACGACCACCTCGCCGTCGGTGAACGCGCGGTGAACTCGGCCGGACCGGTTGGCGTCAGGGCTGCACGAGCTGTGACGCCACCACCCGGCCCTTGCGGTGGTGGGCCACCAGCATCGCGCCGGGCTCGAGCCTGACGTCGCGCACCTCAAGGGCGTCGAGCACGGTCGGGAGCACCGGCCGGTGCGTGCAGAGCACGGCGCCCCCGCCGTCGAGGTCGTCGTCGAGGAGCGCGTCGACGAGGTCCACGACGGCCTCGGTCGTGGCGTCCTCCTCGCTCAGCTCGTCGTGGAGCCCGACGGAGCAGCCGGCCACGTCGGCGTACGGCGTCACCGTCTGCACGCAGCGGGTGCTGGAGGAGGTGTGGACGGCCGTCACCCCGAACGCGGCCAGCAGCGGCACGAGCCGCTGCGCCTGGGACTCGCCGAGCTGGACGAGCGGGCGGAGCCGGTCGTCCCGCGTCCACCCGCCGCGCGCGCGGGCCTTGCCGTGGCGCAGCACGACCAGGGCGCGGGTGCGGCGCCGCTGCGGTCCCGCCTCGTCGAGGGTGTCGCGGTCGTAGGGGTGGGTCAGCCGGTCGCGGGCGGCCTGCCGGTCCACCCACTCCACGGCGTCGATCTCGTCGTTGGCGCGGTAGCCGGCGACGTCGTCGCTCCCCACCGCGCGGGCGGTCCAGTAGTCGACCGACTTCCACCGGCCGTTGGACATCCGGTAGCGCTGCCGGGTCAGCGGGGGCCCGAGGCACACATCGAGGCCGGTCTCCTCGGCCACCTCGCGCACGGCGGCGGTGACGGCGTGCTCGCCAGGGTCGAGCTTGCCCTTGGGAAAGGACCAGTCGTCGTACTTCGGACGGTGCACCAGCAGGACCTCACCACCCTTGCGGGTCACCACGGCTCCGGCAGCGCGCACGTCGCGGGGCTCCATGCCCCTAGTCTCACACCGCCGAGGACGTCAGTCCTGCGGCTTGCGGGGGGTGACCCCGAGGAGGCGGTCGATCTCCTCCTGCGACAGGTGGTCGTCGGACTCGCTGGCAGCGATGATCAGCGTGGTCGTGAGCTCGACCTCGCCGAGGAGGTCACCGTCCTCGAGGGTCACGTCGAACTGGTCGTGCATCCGCCACCCTCCTGACTCCCTGACGGCACTTCGGGCTGGTTCGAGCCTAAGCGTTCGGGACAAGTGTGGCGGACTCCCGGACGCCGCACATGACCCGAATGTGTCAAGTCTGCCTGCAAATCGACTCTGACCCCACCCCGCTAAGGGGGAGGGGCCAGAGTCGGATCAGATCTGGAACAGGTCCAGCGTCAGCCGATCAGAGCGGACGGACGTTCTCCGCCTGGGGGCCCTTGGGGCCCTGGGTGACGTCGAACTCGACCTTCTGGTTCTCGTCCAGCGACTTGTAGCCGTTGGTCTGGATGGCCGAGTAGTGCACGAAGACGTCGTCGCCGCCGTCCTCCTGCGCGATGAAGCCGAAACCCTTCTCGGCGTTGAACCACTTCACGGTGCCTTGAGCCATGTGCTCGGTACTCCTGTTATCGGAACGAGAAGCCGTCACTTCGACGGCCCCGCAGCAAGTGCGGTGACACGTCGCTCCGACTTACAAGCTGGAAGGGCCCGAAGAGGAAACGCCGTTGGATCACAAACTCCGCGGGCGTCAACCTGCTGGAACTTGCACCTGTTGCACGGCAGACACTACCAAGAAATCCCGCGACGTCACCGCCCAAAAGGACCTGTTCACGAACGTGCCGTCAACGGGCCTGCCGACCGGCCTCCCGCCGGGCCCTGACACCATCGCGACGTGACCACCGACGCGGTCCTCGCGGACCTCACCGACCTCCCGCGCGTGGCCGTCTGCGGCATCAGCCTCGAGGCGTCCACCTTCTCCCCCGCTCTCACCACGGCCGCGATGCTCGCTCCCCGGCGGGGCCGCGAGGTGCTCGACGCCTGGCCGTTCTGGCGGGCCGGCGGCACGCTCGCCGACCGGGCGGAGTGGCTCGGCATCCTGCAGGCCCGCAGCATCGCGGGTGGCGCGATCCCGGCCGATGACTACGCCGGGCTCAAGGCCGAGATCCTCGCCGGGCTCGTCGCTGCGGTGGCCGAGGCCCCCCTCGACGGCGTCGTCCTCGACATCCACGGCGCCGCGAGCGGGGTCGGCCTCGACGACATGGAGGGCGACCTCGCCGTGGCGGTGCGGGCCGTGGTCGGCCCCGACTGCCTCATCAGCAGCGGGATGGACCTGCACGGCAACGTCTCGCGCACCCTCGCCGAGACCGTCGACCTGCTGACGACCTACCGCACCGCACCCCACGTCGACTGGCAGGAGACCAAGGAGCGGGCGGCGCGCAACCTCCTCGACCGCCTCGCGCTGCCGCCGGGACGCCGTCGCCCGGCGAAGGCGTGGGTGCCCGTGCCCATCCTGCTGCCGGGCGAGATGACCAGCACCCGCCAGGAGCCGGCGACCAGCCTCTACGCGCGCGTTCCCGAGATCGAGGCGCTCGACGGGATCCTCGACGCCGGCATCTGGATCGGCTATCCGTGGGCCGACGAGCCGCGTAACGGCGCGGTCGTCATGGTGGTGGGCGACGACGCCGACCTGGCGATGGCCCAGGCGCGCGCTCTCGCGAGCGAGCTGTGGGCCCGGCGCGAGGAGTTCGGCTTCGTCGCCCCCACCGGCACGCTGGCCGAGGTGCTGGCGGCCGCGATCGCGTCCCCCGAGGCGCCCTACGTCATCTCCGACTCGGGCGACAACCCGACCGCGGGTGGCGCGGGCGACGTCACCTGGACGCTCGCCCGGCTGCTCGAGAGCGAGGAGCTGCTCGCGAGCGGCAAGCGCGCCATCTACGCCTCCATCCCCGACGCAGCCGGTGCGCTGGCGGCAGCGGAGGCGGGCGTCGGGGCCGACGTACGCCTCACGCTGGGCGCGCGGGTCGACGCGCGACCCGAGCCGCCCGTGGAGGTGTCGGGACGGGTGGTCGCGGTCGTGCCGTCCGACGACAACCTCGAGGCCGTCGTGCGCACCCCGGCGGTCGACGTCGTCGTGACCCGCCGGCGCCGGCCCTACCACCTCGAGTCCGACTTCACCCGGCTCGGCCTCGACCCCCGCGGCGCCGACATCGTGGTGGTCAAGATCGGCTACCTCGAGCCGGAGCTGTTCGACCTGGCCGCCGACTGGATGCTCGCGCTCACCCCGGGCGGGGTCGACCAGGACCTCGTGCGGCTCGGCCACCGGCGGGTCCGGCGCCCGATGTTCCCCCTCGACGACGTCTCGGACGTCGACCCCCTCGCGGGGGCCGAGCTGTTCCCCGGCGACACCGGGTCAGCGGCCTAGGGCCGCCAGCACCGCCGCCACCACCTCGCCGCTCGTCGTGCTGCGACGACCGTCGTCGTAGCCGGCGCTCACCCCGGCCGGGGCCACCGGTCCGGGCGCGCGCAGGTGCACCTCGCGGGCGCCGGTCTCGGCGACGACGCGGGCCACGTTGTCCGGGCGCACGCCACCGCCGACGGCGACACGGACCTCGTCGCCGCCCCGCGTGACCAGCTCGGCGAGCTCCGGCAGGTGGCCGAGCGCGGGACCGGGGCCGCCCGCCGTGAGCACCCGGGTGATGCCAAGGTCGGCGAGCAACGCCAGCGCGGACAGCCGGTCCGGCACCGAGTCGAAGGCCTTGTGGAAGGTGACCGGCGCGTCCCCGCACGCAGCGACGAGGCGGCGTACGGCATCGACGGCGACGGTGCCGTCGGGCTCCAGCGTGCCGAGGACGAACCCGAGGCGCGCCGACTCCCCGAGCGCGGCGCGGATGGCCTCGATGTCGGCCACCATCACGTCGACCTCCGCCGCGGAGTGGACGAAGTCGCCGGGCCGCGCGCGCACCAGCACCCGCACGTCCAGCCCGGCGGCGGCCGCGGCGCAGTGCCGGACGAAGCCCAGCGTCGGCGTCGTGCCGCCGTCGGCGAGCCCGGCGCACACCTCCACGGCGTCCGCACCCGCCGCGGCCGCGATCCCGGCGCCGCCGACGTCCTCCAGGCAGATCTCGACGAGGGTGTCCACGGGGTCACGGTAGGCGGCTCCGGACGTCCGTCCCAGTCGGACCGCAGCGATCCGAGCAATGATGGTCGTCCGGGGTGTGCCCGGGCGAGAAGGGGGAGCCGTGTTCCACATAGGTGTCCTCGCCCCGCGCCTGCAGAGCGCCGCCGAGCTGCTGCGCCGGGTCGACGAGGCCAGCGCCTCGCACCCCGGCGGCCACCAGCAGCCGGAGCTCAGCCTCGTCTGGCAGCCGCTGGCGGGCAGCGCCGACGTGTGGCAGCGCAACGACCCCGACACCGTGCGCACCCAGCTCGCGCTCGGCGCCACCCGGCTGCGGGAGGCGGGCGCCCACTTCTTCGTCTGCCCCGACGACACGGCGTACGTCCCGCTCGACGAGCCGGGCGCCGACCTCGCCCTGCCGGGACTGCACGCGGCCTCGGTGGTCGCCGCCGAGGCGCAGCGAGACGGGTTCGCCAGGGTCGGTGTGCTCGGCACCCGCTGGACGCTGGAGTGGCGCCGCTACGCCGACGAGCTCGAGCCGATGGGCATCGCCGCCGTGCCGCTCGCGTTGCCGGACCAGACGACCCTGCACTCCATCGTCTTCGACGAGCTCGTGCACGGGAGGGCCTCGCTGCGCTCGCGCGACGTCGTGCTCGAGCTCATCGACGGCCTCCAGCGGCAGCGCTGCCAGGCGGTGGTCCTGGGCTGCGCGGAGCTGGGGGCGCTGGTCACGCCCTCCGTCTCCCCGCTGCCGCTGCTCGACACGACCCGGCTGCTGGCCGACGCCGCCACCGCCGTGGCGACCGGCGCCGCGCCGCTGCCGCAGTGGCGCGGCGGCCCGTGCCCGCCGGCGCCGAGGAGCTCCGTCCGCGACATCCCGGCGCCACGCGCTGACGTGCGCTGACATGCGCGATGGGGGCTCCCGGAGACCGGGAACCCCCATCCGTGTGCGTGGTGGTCACTGCATGACGTACAGGTCCTTGTAGTTCGGCGCACCGATCGAGCCATCGCCCGTCGGGTTGCCGACCTTGGTGCCGAACACGAACAGGTCGTTGCGGTAGGCGGTCGGGATGATCGGGAAGTAGTCCGTCATGATCTTCTCGTCCAGGTCCCCCCAGGCAGCAGCCTGCTCGTCGAGCGGCAGGGTGTTGATGCGGTCCATCTCGTCGTCCACCGACTCCACGGAGAAGTAGGCGGTGTTGTAGACCGCACCGGTGCGGGCGAGCGAGGGCACGACCGTCGACCCGGACGGCCAGTCCGAGCACCAGTTGACGCCACGGAAGTTGAGCTGCTTGTTGACCTTGTTGTCGGGGTCGAGCCAGATGTTGTAGGGCGACTCCTGCACCGGGATCGCCTTGACCGAGAAGCCGGCGGCCTCGAAGCCCTTGGTGATCTGGTCCTGCGCCGCCTTCGCCAGCGGGTCGACCTCGTAGTAGACCATCGTGATCGGGTACGGGGTCTCGACACCGGCCTCCTCCAGGAGGGCCTTGGACTTCTCCGGGTCGTAGGTGATCTGCTCACCGTCGACCTGGAAGTCCTTCTTGCCGGCCATGCCGGGCGGCATGAGGGAGTTGGCGGGGATACGGGTGACACCGGGGACCTCGCCGCTCGCGATCCAGACGTCCTCGTAGGGGTAGGCGTAGGCCAGGGCCTTGCGCACCTCGATCTCGGGGATCTTGTTGTAGTCCGGGGTCAGCGCGGAGACGCACTGCGAGCTCTGCTGGACCAGGCGGTCACCGAGCTGGCTGTTGGCGTCGTTGTACTTGTCCGAGCCCAGTGCCGTGGACACGGCCGTCTGGCTGTCGGCGTTGTCGGAGAGCATGATCTCGTCGACCTTGGCCTGGTCCTGGTTGAACTTGAACACGAACTCGTCGGCATACTGGTGACGACCCGGGTCGGAGTCAGCGGACCACTGGTCGTTCTTGACCAGGACGAGCTCCTCGTTGGGCTTGAAGCTCTCGACCTTGTAGGGGCCGTTGGACAGCGGCTTGGTGCCGTAGTTCGGCGGCTCGGAGGCGTTGCCCAGCGGGGCCGGGCCCATCGCCATGAACGCGCCCCAGTAGTCCATGTCCGGGAAGGGCGTGGACATCGAGATGGTGATGTCCTGGCCGTCGACCGCGATGCCGTCCCACTTCTCGCACGTGGGGTCCTTGGCGGTGTACGGGCCTGCATAGTCCTCGGCCCCCGCGAAGTAGGTCTTGGAGTACTCCGTGCCCGGACCCGACGGGAACGCCTCGGAGTCGAGCGAGCGGCAGATGCCGAACGCGACCTCCTCGGCCGTGACGGGCTTGCCGTCCTCCCACGTCGCGTCGTCACGGATGGTGAAGGTCCACTCCGTGTAGTCGTCGTTGGGGGTGCCCAGGTCGGTGGCGAGGTCGGGGACCAGCACCGGCTGGCCGTTCTCGTCACGGATGTACTGGGTCAGCGAGCGGCTCGTGAGCGCCTGCTCGATGGAGTTGCCGGTCACCGACCACCCGCCCGTGGGGTCGAGCGAGTCCGGTCCTGGGTCGCCCGGCAGGTAGACCGTGATGGTCCCGCCGGCCACGGCCCCCTCGACGTCGGGAGCCGGTCCCTGGCGCTCGGCGTCCTTCGTCCCTCCTTCCTGCCCTCCGAAGTCCCTCTCGGACCCCGACTCGGAGTCGTCGTCCGACGACCCGCCACCGCAGGCGGCGAGCGTCAGTAGGGCAGCACCGGCAACGAGCGCGAGCGGCTTGTTCCGCTTCATCCTGTCCAGCCTTTCGTCCTCGAGTTGGCCGGGAAGTGTCCTCGGCCCTCTCGTGGACGCTAGGCGGGGAAGGTCCGCTCACGGCGGCCGCGATCGTCACGAAACGGTGACCGTTGGGCCGGGTCGGTAACGGAGCGGTCACGGCGCCCCGCACCGCCTACCGCGCCCGGCGCGCGGCCGACGCGGACCGCGACCGCGCCCCCTGACGACTCATCGGAGCTGGCTCGACCCCGAAAAGCCGTGGTGCGGCTGCGCGTGTGCCCCCTAGGCTCCGGGCATGTTCCCAGGCACCGCCTCCATGAGGCTGCGGACTCGTCGCTGACGGCGGCGGAGTCCTTCATTCGTTTCTCTGCTCGCCGTCCCTGGCAATCGCCGGGCGGCCTCGTCGTGCTGCCCGGCTCAGTGACGAGTCGAGGAGAGCAGCATGTCCAACAACCACCAGCAGACTGTCGGAGCACACCACCTCTCAGCAGGTTCCGCGGCCCATCTCCGCGTGCAGGACATCTCGGTCACCCTCGGTGACCGTCAGGTCCTGTCCGGTGTGGAGGCAGTGGTCTCGACCGGGTCACGGCTGGCCATCGTGGGTGAGAACGGGCGGGGCAAGACCACCCTGCTCCACGTGATGGCCGGCCTGACCACACCTGACCGCGGCACGGTCAGTCGCGTCGGAACGCTGGGCCTTGCGGAGCAGCACATGCCGTTCCGGCGCGGGGAGACCGTCGGCTCGCTCATCCGGGATGCCATCGGCGACTCCCTCCGTGCGCTGGATCGCCTCGACGTCGCCACGACGGCGCTCGCCGAGGACCGGCCGGGTGCGGAGGACGACTACGTGACGGCCCTGGACACGGCCACGCGCCTCGATGCCTGGGACGCCGACCGGCGGGTCGACCTGGCCCTGGCGGGCCTCGACGCCTGCACGGAGCGGGAGCGTGCGTTGGCGACGCTGTCGGTCGGGCAGCGCTACCGGGTGCGTCTGGCGTGCGTCATCGGGGCCCGACCCGACCTGCTGCTGCTGGACGAGCCCACCAACCACCTCGATGCCGACGGCCTTCGCTTCCTCACCGAGCAGCTGCGCGGCCATCCGGGCGGGATCGCGGTGGTCACCCACGACCGGGTGCTGCTGCGTGAGGTCGCCACCACGTTCCTGGACCTGGACCCCACCGCCGACGGCCGCCCCCGGCAGTACGCCGGTGGCTACGACGCCTGGAAGGACGGACGTCGGCGCGACCGGGCGCGCTGGGAGCAGGAGCATGCCGACCAGCAGGCCGAACGCGCCCAGCTCGCCCAGGCCGCCGAGGACGCCCGGGGGCGCCTGCAGTCGGGCTGGCGACCGGACAAGGGGCACGGCAGGCATCAGCGCGCTACCCGCGCGGCCGGGGTCGTCCAGTCGTTCAACCGACGCCAGGAGGCTCTCGAGCAACACCGCATCACCGTCCCCGAGCCCCCGTTGGCGCTGCGATGGCCGACGTCCCACACCCGACCCGGGACGCCGATCCTCACCGCCGACCGCATCACGGTGTCGGCGCGACTGACCACGGCCGTCGACGTCCGCATCGACGGAGGCGACCGGCTGGTCGTGACGGGCGAGAACGGCGCCGGCAAGTCCACGTTGCTCCACGTGCTCGCGGGAGGGATGGCGCCGAGCGGTGGACACCTCCACCGGCACCCGACCGCACGGGTGGTGTTGCTCTCCCAGGAGGTGCCCGACTGGCCGGACGACCTCACCGCCCACGAGGTCCACCGCCGCCACGTCGAGGCGCTGATGGCCCGAGGCGGGCTCGGACCCTCGGAACCGCCCCCGTCGCTGACCGGCACGGGACTGCTCGAGTCCCGCGCCCTCCACCTCCCGGTGGGAAGGATGTCCCAGGGGCAGCAGCGCCGGCTGCACCTCGCACTCTGCCTGGCCGAGCGACCGGACCTCCTGCTCCTCGACGAGCCCACCAACCACCTGTCCGCCGCGCTCGTCGACGACCTGACCGGTGCACTGCAGGAGACCGCGTCCGCGGTCGTGGTCGCCACCCACGACCGCCGGCTGCTCCAGGACCTGGCCTCGTGGCCGCAGCTGCGGCTGTGACGACCCGGCGGCGGTCTCGGACGGCCCGCGAACCACCCGGATGCCGTGCGGCGTTTCCCATCGGCCGCGCTGGGCTGCCCCTCACACGTCGGGGTGCTGCTCGGTCGGAGATGCACATCCCGACAGCGGAGGAGGTTGTCATGATCGAGGTGATCACGACCTGCACGCGGTGCAACACGGAGGTCTCCGTCGACATGGCGTCGGCGGTCCTGCGCATGGACGTCACTCCGCGTGCCGAGGCCGAGCTCCTGTACTCGTGTCCGTCGTGCGAGCTGCCCGCCGCGCGGCGGATCACCGGAGAGCTCGTCACGCAGCTGCTGTTCGTGGGGATCGAGCCGCTGCGCCTGAGCGAGCCCGCGTTGCCGGCCGACGACATCGCCCCGCCCGCGCCGCCCCTCACTCCCGAGGATCTGCTCGACTGGCACCTCGATCTCGCGCCGATCTGGACGGTCATCCCCTGGGAGCGATGACCCCTAGCCCCGCAGCCCGCCCGCCGAGAAGCCAGACCTCCACGTGGGGTGGCTCGGCCTCCAACCCGCGGCCCTCGCCTTGGCGTTCGACGCGCCGCGTCCGCTCGGGAGGCTGTCGGTGCGCACCATCGGCGGGGGTGCGCAGATCGCCTTCGCGTAGGTGGGCAGCCAGTCGGTTGCCGGCGCAGGCTCGTCATCGACGATGTTGTAGGCACCCTCGGGCCAGTCGAGCGCCAGGACTGCGGCGGAGACGGCGTCGTCGAGATGCACGAACGAGTTGACGGTGCGGGTCATCGGGAGGACGCCGTACCTCACCGCATCCGCGACCCGGCCTCCCTCGGCGTACCAGGTGCCCGGGCCGTACCACCAGCCGTAGCGCAGGACCGTCGACGCAGCCAGCCGTCCCACGAGGCTCTCCATCGCCGCCACGGCCGACCCTTCCTCGATCGGGTCGTCCTCGCGGGCTGGCCCGTCGCCGTCCTCGTAGGCCCACGCGATGCTCTGCACCACCATCCGACCGACACCGGCCTGCTCGGCAGCGGACACGAGGTTCCTCGTGCCGACTCTCCTGATGCGCGCCGTGGCCTCGGTGTCGAAGTGTCGTAGGTCGGACAACTGGTGCATGACCAGGTCAGGCGCGGCACCGCACACCAGGTCGGTGAGGCGCTCCTCGTCGTAGACGTCGACCACCACCCCCGTCCCGCCCGCGCGGTTGATCCGGTCGACGTTCTCGCTCCGTCGAGTCGTGGCCGTGACCTCGTGTCCCTCGGCGATCAGTGCGGGGACGAGGCGTCTACCGATGACTCCGGTGCCGCCAGCGAGGAAGATGCGCATGGGTCTCCGTTCTCGGCGCCATCGCCCACGACGGCGGCCGCGGTGTGTGTGCGGTGCTCACCCCTATGACCTGTCAGGCAGTGGGACTGTGAGGGGCCACCTCACACATGAGCGCCGCACCCGGTCGAGATCACAGGAGGTGGACCGGTGGACGACACGACAGACGACGCGGGCCCCGAGATGGCACGAGTGGACGCGACTGAGCCGGGCGAGGACGTGCTGACCGAGAGGCGGCACCTCATCTCGCTGGGGTTCCGGATGCTCGGGACGATGGCCGAAGCCGAGGACGCGGTCCAGGAGACCTACATCCGCTGGTACCGGCTGAGCCAGGAGGAGCGGGACGCCATCGAGGTGCCCGCCGCCTGGCTGACCCGCGTCGCCAGCCGCATCTGCCTCAACGTCCTCAGCTCCGCACGGTGGAGGCGCGAGACCTACGTCGGGCCGTGGCTGCCGGAGCCGATACCGGCCCACGCGGCGGGCGCGCTGTCGGTGCCGGCCGTCAACCCGCTCGAGCAGGTCACGCTGGACGACACCGTCAGCACGGCGCTGCTCATCGTCCTCGAGTCCATGACCCCAGCAGAACGTGTGTCGTTCGTGCTGCACGACATCTTCGCGATGCCGTTCAACGAGATCGCCGACATCGTGGGCCGGACGCCTGCCGCCTGCCGACAGCTCGCCACCTCGGCCCGCCGGCGGGTGCAGGCCGGGCGCGAACGCCAGGTGTCCCGCGCGGAGCACGACCAGGTGGTGACGGCCTTCTCCGCAGCCGCTCGCAACGGGGACCTCGCCGGACTGATCGCCGTGCTGGACCCGGAGGTCACCTGCAGGTCCGACGGAGGCGGTGTCGTGATCGCCGCGCGCAAGCCCGTGACGGGAGCACACCGGGTCGCGAGCTTCCTCATGAACGTGCTCGGGAAGAAGCACCCGGACGCGAGCCTCCGAGAGCAGGACACACCCGATGGCCTCGGCCTGGCGCTGTGGGACGAGGGACGGGTCATCGCGGTGATCACCCTCGAGGTCGTGGACGGCCTCATCTCGGAGATCCGCAACGTCAGGAACCCGCACAAGCTGACGCTCTGGAACTGAGCCGACGTCAAGACCTCCGGGGGGAGCCCCGGAGGTCTTGGCGTGTCGTACGGACTCGGTGCCTACGCCGCGCTGTCCTCCCTCGCGTGCACGTGCTCGATGGCCCGGCCGGAGGACTGAGGCGGTGCGGACCGGAGGGGCGCGTGGAGCTCGACGTAGCCACCGTCCGGCGCCCGCACGATCACCCCGGTCTCGAAGCCGGCCACCTCCGCCGCACAGTCCCGGTCCTGGAGGCCGATGCACACCGCGCGTGCCACGACGAAGGCCAGGACCGGGCCCGCGACGATCGCCACCCTGAGGAAGTGGATGAGGTTCTCGAAGGAGAGGTGGAACTGGCTGGCGATGACGTCGACGCCTCCCGCGACGAGCAGCACGCCGTAGAAGACCGCGCCGGCCGCGCCAGCGCCGGTCCGTGCCGGGTGTTCGCGGGCGCGTTCCAGGACGTGGTGCTCCTCGCCACGCGGGGAGAGCCTGCTCTCGAGGAACGGCACGACGGCGACGAGCACCATGAAGGCGCTGACGACGGCGATGGGGACGAGCAGCGCGAGCGGCCACGTCCGGCCCCAGCGCACGAGCTCCCACCCCGGTGGCACCAGCCGCAGCGCGCCGTCGAGGAATGCGAGGTACCAGTCGGGCTGGCTGCCGTTGGAGGCGGTCGCGGGGTTCGCAGGCCCGTAACGCCAGATGGGGCTGATCGCCAGGGTTCCGCCCATGAGCACGAGCACCGCGACCGAGATGAGGAACAAGCCGCCGGAGCGCGCGATCGCCGTGCGGACGCTGGATCCACGCCCGTCACCGCTGGTGCCTCGTCGAGGCGCGTCGCGCATCGGCCCGCGAACCAGCGCCAGTCGCAACCGCAGCGCCACGACGGCGACCAGGAGCACGGGGACGACGAGCACATGCAGCGGGTGGAGGACCTCCAGGATGCGCCCGGGGAACTCACCCCCGAAGAGGAGGAACGTGAGCGGAGCGCCGATGACCGGGATGCCCACGAGCATGCCGTGCATGATCCGCAGGCCAGTGCCGGACAGGGTGTCGTCCGGCATCGCGTAGCCGCTCCACCCCGCTACGAGCGCGAGCACGAAGGTCCCGAAGAGCAGCAGCCACATCCCTCGGCGCGGCTTGCGGAACGCGCCGGAGAAGAACGTGCTGAGCAGCTGCAACATCAGGGAGGCAGGAAGCACGAGTGCAGCCCAGTGGTGCGCCTGCCGGGCGAGCAACCCGCCGCGCACCTCGAGGCTGAGGTGCAGCGTCGAGGCGTAGGCCGGCGACACCTCGACGCCGGTCAGTGGCTCGTGGCTGCCGTCGTAGGTGACGTGGGGGCCCGACGGGTCGTAGAAGAGCGTCAGGAACGCGCCCGTCACCAGCAGGACCACCATCGCGGCCATGGACATCACCCCGAAGGTGTGCGACCAGCGGTTGGTGACGGCGTTCTGACGCACCTGGGTCGCCCAACGTTCAAGCAGCATCGCGGACATCTCGATCCGAGCTCGCGGGACGCTGCGCCCGGGCGCCGCTGACGAACTCGTGTCGAGGCCGCTGCACCGAGGCCAGGGACACGATGTCGCGCCCCAGGAACAGTGCGGCGAGCCAGACCGACGCGACACGCACCTTGCGCTCCCACGTGGGGATGGCCAGGACGTGGTAGCCGCGATGGATCAGCCATCCGAGAAGCCCCGTGACGACCACCGGCCCGGCCTCGAACACCCCCGTCCCGAGACCCAGCGTCGCGACGGTCCCGAGGCTGCGGTGCCGGTAGGGCCGGGGCGCCGCGCCCCGCAGCGACATGGCAACGTTGCGCGCGAGGTGCTTGCCCTGGCGAACGGCGTGCTGCGCGTTGGGGACCGTGTAGGCGTACGGCGGCGCGGGCGTACGTGCCAGGTCCGGCACGGCGGCGTTGTCTCCTGCCGCCCATGCCTGGGCCGCGTCGCACGCTCGGCCCGCCGCCCATGCGTCGATCACGGGGTGCTCGTCCGTACCGACCCGAAGGTCGGGGCGCACGATGATCAGGCCGCGCTGGTTGACGGGCAGGTCGGTGTTCGTGGAGACCATCGGGTTGGCGCTGATCCCGGCGGTCCACACGATCAGGTCAGACTCGAAGCGCTCGCCCGAGGACAGGACCACCTCCCCTCCTTGAGCCGTGGTGACGGTCGTGCTCAGGTGCACGCGGGCGCCGCGACGCTCGAGCGAGCGCACCACCCACGCCCCGGTCTTCGATGAGACCTCGGGCAGGATGCGGTTGCTTGCCTCGACCAGGTGGAACCGAAGCTCGCTCGGCGCGATCTCCGGGTACCTCTTGAGGGCTGCTCGCGAGAGGCTCACCATCTCGCCGAAGCCTTCGACGCCGGCGAAGCCACCCCCGATGAACGTCACGGTCAACGCCCTCCGGCGTCCCGGACCGTCGGGCAGGTTCGCGGCTCGGTCGAGGGCGGTGAGGAACGCGTCGCGGATCGCGACTGCCTCTTCGACGTGCTTGAAGCCGAACGCGGCCTCGGCGATGCCTGGCACCGGAAGCGTCCGGGTGACGGCCCCGGCCGTGACCACGATGATGTCGTAGGAGAGCTCCACCTCACGTCCGTCGTTCATCAGAGCGTGCACGGACTTGCGGCCATGGTCGATGGACGTCGCGCGCCCGCTCAGCACGGTGGTTCGTCGCAGGTGTCTGCGCAGCGACACTGCCGCGTGCCGCGCCTCGATCGAGCCTGCAGCCACCTCCGGCAGGAAGGGCTGGTAGGTCATGTACGGACGCGGATCGAGGATCGTGACCGATGCCTCGGACCTCTTGAGGCGCTTCTCGAGGTGCCAGGCGGCATAGAAGCCGGCATAGCCGCCACCGACGACGAGGATGCGTGGAGTACCGGACATGTGCTCCTCCTGAGCTGTCTGATGTCGGATCCCGTTCGGGGTCTCGCACACCTGACACGTCTGCGCGGCCGGATGTGATGTGTTGGTCCGGGCCGGGCGCAGATTCCGGGGCAGGCCAGATGGGGGCGGCGCGCCGCCCAGTGCCCCGGCTGTCTCTGAGAGGATCCAACGCAGGAGCATGGGTTGTCCGGAGGAATGGTCGGACCGATGTCCCCATGTCCCGGGCCTCTAGCTCAATGGGTAGAGCAGCGGACTTTTAATCCGTTGGTTGTCGGTTCGAGTCCGACGGGGCCTACCAGGAATCGTTGACGTGGGATGACGCCAGCCGTCATCGGGCCGAAACCTCGCGCCCCTACCGTCGCGGCGTGTCGCCAGTCGAGGATCGCACGCCGTCACTCCGGTTCCGCGACCGCTCCGTGTTCGAGGGCGTCGCGCGCCGCGAGGTGGGCACGGTCGACCTGGTCGCCCACTCGGTGGCCGTCCTGGTCCCGTCGTTGACCGCTCTCGGCTCGGGCCTCGCCTTCCCGGTGATCGTGGGTCCGGGATTCTGGCTGAGCACCGTGATGGGCTTCGCGGTGGTGGCGCTGCTCGTGTCGACCTTCGGGCAGTTCTCCAGCCGGTTCCGCTCCGCGGGCACGCTCTACACCTTCGTGGCCAAGGGGCTCGGGCCCGTCCCGGCGCTCGGGGTGGCCGGCTGCATGGTCGTCGGCTACGGCGCCATGATCGGGTTCGGGCTCGCCGATGCCGCCGGCCGCGCCGATGCCGCCCTCGTCGCGCTGGGGAGCGGCCCGGTGGACGGCCAGTGGCGAGTGGGTGCACTCCTCGTCGCCGGCGCCGCGGTGTGCCTCTACGCGACCGGTCGCGGGATCCACTGGGCTTCCCGCGCCGCCCTGGTCGCCGAGGTGGTCAGCCTGGTGGTGCTCGGCACGGTGCTGGTCGTCTGGACGAACCGCTACGGCCTGCCGTCGGCGTCGGCCTTCTCCCTGGAGGGCGCCTCGATCTCACGGATCCTCCTCGGCGCCGCGATGATCGTCGTCCTGACGTTGGCCTTCGAGTGCTCGGCCTCGCTCGGGCTGGAGACCCGGCGACCCTTCCACGACGTGCCGCAGGCGCTCCGGGTCAGCCTCACGCTGGCGGCGGTCCTGTTCGCGCTGGCCAACGTCGTGGCGACGGCACGACCGGCCGACGCCCCCTCGGTCTGGACCTGGCGCTGGCTGGCCCCGGGCGCCGAGCGGTCCGCCGAGGACGCGCTGGTGCTGGTCGTGCTCGCCTGGTCGCTCGTGGCACTGGCCCTGTGCGTGTGGTCCGCCCTCGCCCGGCTGCTGTTCTCGATGGCCCGCGAGGGCGTCCTGCCCGCCGTGGTCGGCCGGCTCGACCGACGCGGCAGCCCGATGGTGGCCACGCTCCTGGTCGTCCCGGTCGCGGTCGGACCGCCCCTCGTCGCGACGGCTGCCGGCATCGGCCTCGAGGGGTTCTCCTGGGACCTGAAGCTCTCCGCGAGCGTGGTGATCTGCGTGGCGTACGCCTGCGCTGCGGCGTCGCTGCCCGTCTTCCTGCGCTCGATCGACGAGGCCACGCCGGGGCCGGTCGTGGCGGCGGTCATGGCCGCGGCCGCGGCGGCAGCCGTGGCGGCGAACGAGCTCGTGACCGAGCTGCGGAGCGGCCGCGTGATGGCACTGTCGCTGCTCGGCGCGGCCGCGCTGATGGGGCTCGCCCTCTGGTGGCGCGCGAGACGGCGCACCGGCCCGGACGAGCGCTACATCGGGATGCACGACGACGCCCTCTCCTCGTCGGTGCTCCTGAGCGCCCTGCGACCACGCGAGCGCCATGTCGACTGAGTCCCACGAGTTCCTCGCCCGGCAGCCGGCGGCGGTCGACAGTGCCTTCGCGGTCCTGGAGGCGGTGGCCCGACTCGGGCCCGGCGTCACCGCACGCGAGCTGACCGAGGCTCTGCCGATGTCGCGCGCCAGCGTCTACCGGATCATCAAGCACCTGGTCGCCAACGAGTACCTCGTCCGCACTCCCGACCTGCGCGGCTTCGTCATCGGGGAGCGGGTCAGGGCGCTGTCGGCAGCCGCCGGCACGGCCCCGGCCCCGGCACGCCCGACCACCGACGAGGGGCGACCCGCCTCCCGAGCGACGGCACCGCGCGAGCCACAGGCCCCGATCGGGCTGTCTCATTTGGACCCACGAGGTCTTCACCTCGGCGGAACGGCCACGTGACCCGCCCTCGGTCTACTCGTCGCGTCGGGCCCGCCAGGGTCCGCCATCCCCCACGAGAATCCGAGGAACACATGAGAAACCCGGAGAACGGTTCACGGCAGCGACGTGCGCGCCGTTTCGTCCCGCCGGCACTTGTGGCCGGAGTGGCCCTGTCCACGCTGGTGGCCGTGCCCGCAGAAGCACTCAACACCGTCACCGTCGCGCGTGGGGACACCTGGCAGGTCCACGACGCCGCCATCCCCGGCATCGACACCGGCAGCGTGACGCGCACCAACGGCCTGGCCCTGCAGGGCTACGGCGGCCTCCGGGTGGAGGTCGACGGCGGCACGAGCCGGCTCAACGGCATCCTGCTGCGCGGCTTCGGGATGACCTACGACGGTCGCGACACGTTCTCGACGACCCAGGGCGTCAAGGTCGACGGCGTCGTCGTCCAGCGCGAGCTCAAGGTCGACAAGGACGACAACTACGGCCGCTTCCTCGACACCTTCACCAACACCCTGCACGCCCCCGTCACCATCGACGTCGCCTTCGGCGGCCAGCTCGGCTACAACACCGGCGCCAACCAGACGGCCATCGCCGGCACCTCCTCCGGCGACGCGACGATCTCGCCGGACGACAGCTGGGCGTCGTGGTACTCCCCGTCGGCGGGCGCGGGATCGGCCAGCACCAACGGCCCGTCGGCGACCGTCGCCGGCGAGCCCGGCACCGCGGGCGCCCCGACCCGCATGGGCAACTTCCTGCGCGACCCGTTCACCAACGACCTGGCCGCCTCGGGCGACGAGGCCAACCACCCGGCGTTCATGACCACGCTCACCATCCAGCCGGGCCGGACCGCCTCGCTCCTGCGCTACGTCGTCGCCGGCCGCTCCGAGGTCCGGGCCCTGGCCGGCAACCCCGTCCCGGCAGCCGGGAGCGAGGTCGACTTCGTCGAGGACACCGCCGCCGAGCTGGCCGCCGGTCCCGACCTCAGCGACCTCCGCACGTCCGAGATCTGCTCGGTCGTCAACTTCACGCCGACCACGCTCGGCACGGACCCCGCCACCTGCGCGGCCGCCGCGACGGAGCCGATCCAGAACGACGTCATCGGCGCTGTGCAGGCCGAGACCGTCGCGACGACGTCCACCTACGACCCGATCGGCAGGTCGTTCACCGAGCAGCTCGCCGACCTCGACGCGGGACGCACCAACTCCCAGCAGATCGTGCGGGCCTACCTGGACCGGATCGCGGCCTACGACCGCGGCCCGTTCGGGCTGAAGTCCGTCCTGGCCGTGGCCCCCGACGCGATGCAGCAGGCCCGCGCCGCCGACGCGGCACGCAAGGCCGGCGACACCCGTCCGCTCCTGGGTGTGCCGATCCTGGTCAAGGACATCATCGACACCGCGGACATGCCGACCACGGGAGGCTCCCTGCTCTTCGACGGCTGGACCCCGTCCGAGGACTCGTTCCAGGTCAAGCGGCTGCGCGACGCCGGCGCCATCATCCTCGGCAAGGCCAACCTCTCGAAGTTCGCCCGCAGCGGCCACTTCAGCCAGAGCGACTTCGGCCAGGTGTGGAACGCGTTCGACCCGTCGAAGAGCACCATCGGCTCGAGTGGCGGTTCGGGTGCGGCGATCGCGGCCAGCTTCGGCGCCGCCGCGATGGGCACCCAGACCGGTGACTCCCTCTGGGGCCCCTCCTGGGCCGGCAGCCTCTACTCGCTGCGCGGCACCGACGGCATCCAGTCCAGCGCCGGAACCATGCCGCTGACGATCATCCAGGACTACGTCGGCTTCATGACGCAGTCGGTCGAGGACCTCGCGGCGCTCCTCGAGGTCGCCGCCGTCGACAACCCCGACGACGTCCTCGACGACGTGGCCAACGGCAAGCGGCCCGAGAGCTGGACCGAGCACTTCTCCCCCGACGCCCTGAAGGGCAAGGTCATCGGCATCCCGGCGGAGGCATTCGACGACCCGTTCGGCACCACCGTGACCAGCGACGCGCTCCGCGAGCAGTTCGCGACGTTCGAGGCGGCGGGTGCGACCCTCAAGGACATCCCGGCGGCACCCGCGGCCCCCACCCGCGGCGACTTCGGCAACACCGGCCGCGAGGGTTGGGTCCAGTGGTTCGAGGCGCACCCCGACGCCCCGGTCGACATCCAGGAGGTGTCTCCCGGCACCGCCGACATGACCGACCAGCAGCAGCGGGACTTCGAGGCCTGGCGCGCGTCCTACCGCGACGTGCTGGAGGCCTGGATGGACGACAACGGGGTCGACGCTGTGCTCTACCCGGAGGGCCTCAGCGACATCCACCTCAACGACTCCACCGGCAACAGCTTCGGTCGCCGCGACCCGCAGTCGTCGGCCGCCGGCGTGCCCACCGCGATCTTCCCGGCGGGGATGAACGCGCACGGCACGCCCATCGGCTTCCAGCTGCAGGGCAAGGCGTTCCAGGACGCGGAGCTCCTCGGGTTCGTCTACGCGTTCAAGACGGTGCGTGAGGGCCGGGTCCTGCCGAGCGTGCTGCCGGCGCTGGAGTACGACGCCGACGCGATCCCGACCCCGGTCGAGCCGCTGGAGCCCGCCACCCCGGTGACGCCGCCCGCACCGGTCACGCCGCCGTCCACGACGACGCCGACCCCGCCCGTCCAGACCCCCGAGGCAGTGCGGCGTCCGACCGTGCTGTCGAAGACGGCCACGGCCCGGGTGGCGAAGAACGGCTCGGTCCGGGTGGTCGTCAGCCTGGGCTGCGCCAGCGCCGGCGAGGCCTGCACCAGCACCGTCCAGGTGAAGACCAAGGGCTCGCGCCTCGACAGCAGGACGGTGCGGGTCCGGGCGGGCGCCCAGAAGCAGGTCGCCCTCACGCTGACCGGGAAGGCGAAGCGCCGGCTGGTGCGCGGCAAGGCCGTGGTCCTGGCCGTGACGTTCGACGGCACCGGCGGGACGCAGTCGGTGACGCGCCCCACCAAGGTCAGGGTCCGCCTCTGACCTGACCCGACCTGGGCGGCGCCGCACCTCCGGGTGTGGCGCCGCTCAGTCGTCGGCGACGTCGAGGAGCACCTTGCCCACCACACCGTCCTCGACCGCGGCGTGGGCGTCGGCCGTCCGCTCGAGCGGGTAGTGGTGCAGCGGCAGCCCGTGCGCGTCGCCGACTCCCAGCGCCCCGTCGGCGAGGGCGGCGGTGATGTCCTCCGCAGCGGCGCGCAGGGCATCGGGCCCGACGGTGTAGAGCAGCACCCACTGGAAGCGGGCGTTGGTGGAGAACGTCTCGCGGACGCTGAGGGTCAGCTCGTCGCCGCCGTTGTTGGCGTAGATCGCGATCGTCCCCCGCGGCCTGATCATCCGGAGGTCGTGGCGCAGGTTCGGCGCGGGCGCCACCTCGACGACGAGGTCCACGCCGGCGGGCACCAGGGCACGCACGGAGTCGACGAGGTCGTCCTCGCGGTAGTTGACGACGTGGTGCGCGCCGGCAGCCGTCGCGAGCGCTGCCTTCTCGTCGCTGCTGACGGTGGCGACCACGGTGGCGCCGGCCCAGCGCGCGAGCTGGATCGCCGCGTTGCCGACGGCCCCGGCGCCGCCGGCGACGAGCACGGTCATCCCCGCGAGCGCTCCGGGCGCGAGCCGGTCGGGGCCGTCCTCCGAGGTCGTCAGCGCGCGGTGGGCGGTGACCGCGGGGACGCCGAGCGACGCGCCGAGGTCGTACGACGCGGCCTCGGGCAGCGGCACCACGTGGGCCAGCGGCAGGACGACCTGCTCCTGCGCCGTGCCGCCCGGCCGGGTGTGCTGGGCCAGCACCGTCCACACCCGATCCCCCACCGCGAGGTCGGAGACGTCGGACCCGACGGCGTCGACCACCCCGGAGCCGTCCTGGCCGGGCACGATCTCGGGGAACGCGAGCTCGCCCATCCCGCCGGCGCGGAACTTCCAGTCCGTCGGGTTGACCCCGGCGCGCACGATCCTGACCCGGACCTCGCCCGGGCCGGGCTCCGCGGCCGCCCGGTCGACCAGCTCGAGCACCGACGTGTCACCGCTCTCGGTGTAGACCACAGCGCGCATCCCGTCATCCTCGCCCGGTGGCGCCTGCGCCCACAACCGCCTCCCGGGTGCACCCGGCCTTGACCACCCCGGGACAATGGGTGGGTCCGCCCGCCTGAGCACGACCGGAGTCACATGTCCGCGCCTTCGCCCGCCGCCCTCGATGCACAGACAGGCAGCCGGCGACGGTGGATGACACGGCCCTACACCTTCCTGGTGGCCAACGCGATCCTGATCGGCGTGGTCACGTTCGCCACGAGCATGCTGCTCGACCGGCCCGTCGCCGACCCGGAGGGAAGCTTCCTCGGCCCTTCGTGGGTGCGCCTGCCGGTCCTCTGCGCGGCGGCGATCGTGCTCGACCTGCTCCCCCAGGCACTGTGGCGCGGGCGCCTCGACCCGGCCCGCACCGTCGCCGCCATCCGCGACCGCATGCGTACGCACTGGACCCGCGCCCGCCTGCAGCTCGTCATCGTCGGCATCTCGGGCTTCTACGTGGTCTACGTCGCCTACCGCAACCTCAAGTCGCTGCTGCCGCTGGTGCGCGAGGTCAAGTTCGACAGCGAGCTGCGGGCCCTCGACCGCTTCGTGCTCTTCGGCCACGACCCGTCGACCCTGCTCCACGACATCCTCGGCACCGGCATCTCCGCGCACGTGCTGTCTGCGGTCTACCTCGCCTACATCCCGCTCGTGGCGATCCTCGTCACGGTCTGGCTGGTCTGGTCGCGCAACATCGGCCACGGCTGGTGGTTCGTCACCGCGCAGGGCATCGCGTGGACGCTGGGCGCCGCGTCCTACTACCTCCTGCCCACCCTCGGCCCGGGAATCATGTACCCGTGGCTGACGAGTGACATCACCCCCAACGGCACCTCCGACCTCATGGAGTCGCTGGTCTACACGCGGCAGGGCTTCCTGTGGGACGAGGGCGACTACCAGGGCGTCGCGGGGTTCGCCAGCCTGCACACGGCGATCGCGCTGCTGTGGGCGCTGATGGCGCAGTACACGGTGCGCAGCACGATCGTGCGGCGGATCTTCTGGGTCAACTTCGTCCTGACCGTCATCGCCACGCTCTACTTCGGCTGGCACTACATCGCCGACGACGTCGCCGGCGCCGCGATCGCGATCATCGCGTTCCTCGTCGCCGCGCGGGTGACCGGCCACCGGCTGGGCAGGGCGAAGGACGAGCTGCAGCACGACGCGCAGCCCGAGGCGAATCCCGACGCGGGGGGCTCGCCGAGCGCCTGAGCGCGTACGGCCTCAGGCGCCGCCGACGCGATCGGCCGGCACGCCGCGCGCGCCCGAGTCGGTGAGCTCGGCCTCGCGGACGGCGGACGCCTCGAGCTCCTGACGTCGCGTCTCCTGCATCATCGCGCGCGTCGCGTCGTAGATGCCCGGGTCCGAGACCAGGTCGGCCGCACCGCCACGCAGCCGCGCGAGCGCCGCCCGGGCGAAGATCTGCTGCTCGGTGGTGGTGCGCTCCGAACGGCGGTTGCTCGCGAAGGTGATCGCCCAGCGCATCAGCGCGGAGACCTGGTTCTTGAAGCCGGTGAGGTAGACGAGGTGGACGCCCAGCCACATCAGCCACGCCAGCACGCCGGTGAGCCGCAGCTTGCCGACCATGGCCACGGCACGGAACCGGCTGATGATGGCCATCGAGCCCTTGTCGAAGTACTTGAACGGCGGCTGCGGCGCCTTGCCCTCGACCCGGTTGGCGATCTCCTTGGCGGCGTACTTGGCGCCCTGGATCGCGACCTGCGCGACGCCCGGGAGGTTGTCGAGGGCGATCATGTCGCCGACGACGAACACCTCGGGGTGGCCGGGCAGGGTGAGGTCGGGGTTGACCGAGATCCGCCCGGCGCGGTCCAGCGGGGCACCGGTCTGCTCCGACAGCGTCTTGCCCAGCGGGTTGGCCTGCACGCCGGCTGCCCAGATCTTGGCGACGGAGCTGATCCGCTCGACCCGGCCGTCCTTGAACTTCACGTCGAGACCGCGCTCGTCCACGTCGGTCACCATCGCGCCGAGCATCACCTCGACGCCGAGCTTCTCCAGCTCGGTCTTGGTCTTCGCGCCCAGCTTGCTGCCGAAGGGCGGGAGCACCTGGCCGGCGGCGTCGATCAGCACGACGCGGGCGGTGCGGGTGTTGATCGTGCGGAAGTCCTTGCGCAGCGTGCGGTGGGCGAGCTCGGCGATCTGTCCGGCCATCTCCACGCCGGTCGGGCCCGCGCCGACCACGACGAAGGTCAGCAGGTGGTCGACGTCGTCGCCGCGCCTGGCACCCAGCTCGGCCATCTCGAAGGCGCCGAAGATGCGCCCGCGCAGCTCGAGGGCGTCGTCGATGCTCTTCATGCCGGGGGCGAACTCGGCGAAGTGGTCGTTGCCGAAGTAGGACTGGCTGGCGCCGGCGGCCACGAGCAGCGAGTCGTACGGCGTCACCGTGTCGCGGCCCAGGACCCTCGAGGTGACCGTCCTGGCGGTCAGGTCGATGCCGGTCACCTCGCCGAGGATCACGCTCGCGTTGTCCTGGCCGCTGAGCACCTCGCGGGTCGGCGGGGCGATCTCGCCCTCGGAGAGGATGCCGGTGGCGACCTGGTAGAGCAGCGGCTGGAAGAGGTGGTGGGTGGTCTTGGCGATGACGGTGACGTCGACGTCGGCCTTGTGCAGGGCCTTGGTCCCGAACAGCCCGCCGAAGCCGGACCCGATCACCACGACCCTGTGGCGATCCGACTGCGTGGCGGGCGTCGAGGTCATGGGAGCTCCTGAGGTCGTAAGGTGCGGCGGCGTGACGTCCACCGTTGCGCAATTGTCGCTCGGGGCACGCAGCGGGCGAAACGCCGGGCGCGTCTGCTTGCTCACACCCCACTACCCCACGTTGCGAGAAACTATGGTGATTGTCGAGGTTTGAACCAGGTGACCTTGGGCAATCATGGTTCCACTGGACTGTCCACCACTGCTCGTCCCGCCGAAATGAGTCCCAGTGCCGTTGAGCTCCGAGTTGACGCTGGCGTCCTCGCCGCGCGCTGCGGCCGACGCGCGTCGCTGGGTCGGTGACATCTGCCTGCGGCTCGAGCGCGACGACCTCGTCGAGTGCGCCGAGCTGGGCGTCTCGGAGCTGGTGGCCAACGCCCTCCTGCACGCCGCCGCTCCCTACAAGGTGCGCGTGCGCGGCACCGCGTCCCACCCGCGCATCGAGGTGATCGACGGCTCGCCCCGCCCGCCGGTGCCGCCGGGACCGGTCGAGGGCGACGACCTCGACCTGCTGCTCACCTTCGGCCGCGGCCTGTCGATCGTGGCCCAGTGCGCCCAGGCGTGGGGTGCGACCATCGAGTCCGACGGCAAGATCGTGTGGTTCGAGCCGGCCCCGGAGATGACCGACACCGGATCGGTCGAGTGGGTCATCGACCACCAGGACCGCGCCCGGGCCGAGCCCACCAGCGACGACGCGGTCGACGTACGCCTCCTCGGCGTCGACGTCCCCCTCTACACCGCCCTCACCCGGCAGTACCACGAGCTGCGCCGCGAGCTGCGGTTGCTGTCGCTCTCCCACCAGTCCGACTACCCGCTGGCGGGCGACCTGACCTCGATGTTCGCCAACTTCGAGCGCCAGTTCCCCCAGACCTACGCCGAACAGGTCCGCGACGCCGAGGCCCGTGGGCTGCCGCGGGTCGACCTGACGTTCCCGATGGTGCGCGAGGCGGGGCCCATCTTCGTCACCATGACCGAGATGTTCGACGTCGCCGACGCGTTCTGCCGGGCCGAGCGACTGCTGTCCATCGCCCGCACGCCACGCCAGCGCGCCCTCCACAACTGGCTCCTCGTCGAGCTGATCCACCAGCTCGACGGCGCGAGCGCCCAGCCGTGGGACGGCAGCTCGCGCTCGGCCGCGCCGTCGTCGGCCAGCCAGGTCGGGTGACGTCGCTCCGCGCAATTGGTCCAGTCCAGTCCGGCTGTGGTCTGGTCCAGTCGGGATGCGCTCGGGGCTAGCCCCAGCCCAGCTCGTGCAGGCGCCGGTCGTCGAGGCCGAAGTGGTGGGCCACCTCGTGGACGACGGTGATGCGCACCTCGTCCTCGAGGTCCTCGACGGTGTCGGCCATGTCGAGCAGCGGCCCGCGGAACAGCAGGATCCGGTCCGGGAGCATGCCGGAGTGGTTGGCGGGCCGCTCGGTCAGCGCGAGTCCGTCGTAGAGGCCGAGGAGGTCGGGGTCGTCCGGCGGCGCCTCGGGCTCGACGAGGACCACCACGTTGTCCACGAGCCGGGAGAGCTCGTCGGGAAGTCCGTCCAGGGCCCGTTCCACCATGGCGTCGAACGAGTCGGCGTCGAGGTCGATCGGCATGGCGCCAGCCTAGGGTCGACCGGAAAACACGCTGGGACGCGGTGAGAACGCCCGAAATGACCAGCAGGGTGAGCCTGGTGGCTCACCCTGCTGGTCATGCGTTGGCGACCCCGACGGGACTCGAACCCGCGGCCTCCGCCGTGACAGGGCGGCGCGCTAACCAACTGCGCTACGGGGCCAGGTGACAACTGGTCGAACTGGTGAAGCGGTGGAACTCTAACCCATGGTCTCCGGTGGCACCCAATCGGCGCCGACCCCCGGTCCGGGTCGCACCCCCAACCGGATTCGAACCGGCGCTACCGCCGTGAAAGGGCGGGGTCCTGGGCCGCTAGACGATGGGGGCCAGCTCGTCCGGGACGGACCCGGTCGAGCAGCGCCCAGCATAGGGCCAGCCGCCGTTCGGCACCCAACCCGTCGACCCGGGCCGGGCCGTTGGCAGTCCGTTCGCAGGCCCGTTCGCTGGCCCGGTCGCGGCCCGGTCGGAGGACAAGTTTCGGCAGACCCCCCACGACTTGCCACCCGTTTGACTAATCTTGACGCGTGAGCAACGAGCGGCAGCTGCGGTTCCTCGTCGTCGATGACAACGAGGACATCCGCGACGTGTTCTGCCGCTTGGTCGAGCGAGCCGGCCACGTGGCGTCCACGGCCTCCGACGGCCAGGACGCGGTGGAGACCTTGGAGCGCGAGCGCTTCGAGGTCATGCTGCTCGACCTGACGATGCCCCGGATGACCGGAGTCGAGGTGGTGCAGTGGTTGCACGAGCACCCCGACGTGGCTCCCGGGCTGCGCGTCGTCGTGATCTCCGCCTGGGCCGGCGAGAACCGCGCGGTCCTCCAAGAACTCGGCATCACGACAGTCATGCAGAAGCCGCTGCGGATCCAGCAGCTGACCGACCTGATCGCCGAGACACTGCGCGACCTGGAGTCCTGACCCCGGCCCCTGTCCCACAACGGGCAAGGGACTCCGCGCAGAGCCCCGTGCGCCTTCCGGCGCACACCATCACCCCACCCTGGAGAACACCATGATGAACCGCATCCGCACCGCGATCGAGGCCAAGCGCGCCGCCAACCAGATCCAGTCCTACTACATGTGGCGTCCGGGCCCCGGCGCCCGCTGACACGTTCGGACGCGCGAACACGCTCGTCTCCGTGACACAGCTGGACAGCGTCGAGTCGGCCGGAGGCCGGCTCGGCGCTGTCTTGTCGTCGC
Organism: Nocardioides sp. Z13_37; assembly: GCF_058355585.1. Taxonomy (NCBI): domain Bacteria; kingdom Bacillati; phylum Actinomycetota; class Actinomycetes; order Propionibacteriales; family Nocardioidaceae; genus Nocardioides; species Nocardioides sp. Z13_37. The sequence continues at coordinate 196,302 of NZ_JBZGDV010000001.1, forward strand.
CACGTTCCGGGGTGGTCGCCCTCGGGCGCCACGGGCCGTGGCTCACCACCACGCTCGGTCAGGCCCGCCAGGTCCTCACCGACGTCTCGGACTTCGACTTCCCGGGCGACGTGACCCGCAGCGGCGACCTGTCGGCCAGCCGGGGCGACACCCGCTCCGGCCACGTGGTGTTCCCATCGGTCACGCCCGACCAGGTCGCTCGCGGGCTGGCCGTCTTCGCCGCCGAGTGGGACGCCGCCGTGGCCGAGCACGACCACTCGACGCCCGGCGAGCCGTACGACGCCATGGTGCTGCTGCGAGGCCCGGTGGCGCGCAGCACGACGGCCGCAGTGCTGCCCTCCCTCGACGTCCAGCGACGTGACCTCGTCGCCGACCTGGTGCTCGAATGGATCGACGCTCTGGCGCCGGTGATCGCCGCCAAGAGGCCGCCGCGGCGGTGGAGCCGCGTGCGGCGCCGCGAGCGCGAGGCACGACTGGCCCTCGACGATGCCCTGGCGATCGTGCCCGGGCTCGACGGATCGCCCCAGGTCACGGCCACGATGCTGGCCGCCGGGATCCAGGTCCCCATCGCCGCAGGAGCCTGGTTGATCGCGTGGCTCGCCTCCCGCCCGCCGGAGGGTGTCGACGCGTCGCATGCGGTCTGGGAGACGCTGCGCCTGACGCCACCCACCTGGATCACGGCGCGCATCACCACCCGTGAGGTCGACATCGACGGTCACCGCGTGCCGTCCGGCGCCGTGGTGCTCGTGAGCCCGCTCCTGCTCGGCCGCCGTCCCGAGCTCGTTCCCGGCGAGCCCTCCGGACTACCTGGGTTCGCCCCCCACCGATGGCGGGACGAGTCGCAGCGTCCCGGCGCGTGGTTGCCCTTCGGGGCGGGTCCGCACGCGTGCCCGGGGCGCCACCTCGGCATGGCGGTCCTCACGCACCTCGCCGAGTGGGCGCTCGCGCGTACGCTCGAGCTGAGCCAACCCGTGGTCGTCGACCAGAGTCGTGGCATCGCACCGCTACCGTGCAGGTTCGTCGTCGCCCCAAGGGAGGCTGGATCCGGTGGCTGATCACCCTGCTCTGCAGGACAGCTTGGTGGATGAGGCTGTATCGGACGGGGCCGCGCGTCTGTCCACGTCGATCCTCGCTGGTGAGACGTCGCTCGACGAAGCGGTCGCCCGTGTGGCTCAGCACTTCCTGGCCGAACCGCGCGTGGAGATCGCCACCATCGTCCTCACCAGCTTCACACCTGCGGACCCCACCGGTTGGATCCAGCTCGGTGGACGGGCGTGGGTCAGGGAGTGGACAGCCCCCGGGTCCGCCCGAACTCTCCTGCCCCCACCCGGCGCGGGGCCGGAGGCGGCGCTCACCATGCCGTGGCTCTCGCGGTTCGCGAGGAGCGACATCGTCGTGCTGCCTGACCGCGAGCTGCTACCCGTCGAGGCCGGGGTCGACCGCGACGAGCTCGCCCGGGCCGACGTGCGAAGCCTCATCGCCTCCACGTTCACCTCCGAGGGCGTGATGTTCGGCAGCCTGTCACTGGTGGGAGCGGAGGCCGGCGCCTGGCATGCCCGGGTCATCCAGGAGTTCCGTCTGCTCAACGCGGCGATCACCGCCCGCCTCACCCTGGAGCACGCGCGACGCGCGCTCGCCGAGGCGATCGAGGCGGGCGCGGAGGCGCAGGCAGCCAACCAACAGTTCTTCGGCGCGGTCGGGCACGAGCTGCGTACCCCCCTGGCCACCGTCCTCGGCTACACCGACGCTCTCCTCGACGACGCCGAGCACGGGACCGCCGACGACGTCGCGACCGGGATGAAGCGCGACGGCCCGGTCATCGTGCGCTCGTGCGAGCGGCTCCTCACCATCGTGGACAACCTGCTCGGTGCCGGCCGCGCGATGTCGACCGACGACGAGCGCCAGGAGGTCCGGCTGTCCGACGCGGTGGCCGACGTCGTGCACTGGCACCGCACGCCCGCCCGCACGGCCCACGTCGACATGCAGGCGGTGATCGACCCGCGGCTGGCTGCCTGGGGCCACCCGTCCGCCGTACGCCAGATCCTCGCCAACCTGCTGGGCAACGCCATCGCGCACCACCACCCCGCCGGCGGCACCGTGCACCTGTCCGCCGAGCAGCTGCTCGGCGAGAGCGGCCAGCCGATGGTGCGCGTCGTCGTGCGCGACGACGGTCCCGGCCTGACGTCCGAGCAGCTCGAGCACGCCTTCGAGCCGTTCGTGCGCTTCGCCGCCCCCACGACCGCGGGCAGCGGGCTCGGCCTGTCGCTGTCGCGCACCATCGCCGAGCGGGAGGGCGGCGCGGTCTCGGGGATCTCGACCCCGGGCGCCGGATCGTCGTTCTGGCTCGAGGTCCCGGCCTACGTCCCGCAGCCCGCCGCGGAGTGAGCCGATTCCCGCACCCCTGCGGGCCTCATGTATCCTCGTCCCGCTTGGGCAGGTAGCTCAGTTGGTACGAGCGATCGCCTGAAAAGTGATAGGTCGGCGGTTCGACCCCGCCCCTGCCCACAAGCACAGCAGGGCCCCGGTCACGTCCCGACCGGGGCCCTTCTGCGTGTCCCGGCGTCGGTATCCGTCCCCTCGCGCGGCACGATGGAGCCGTGCTCCCCCGCCTCGAGATCGTCCGCCGGCTGCGTCCGTTCGACCTCATCGCCACCGGGTCGGTGCAGGTCGAGGCCGACGGCGCGGGCGAGGTCGCGATGCCGGCGGCCGCGCCGTACGTCGCCACGACGACCGTCGACGTCGACGGACCGCTCGCCCTCCACCTCGGCGGGCACCGGCTCGCGGCGTCGATCGTCGATGGGTCGGTGTCGCTCGAGGTCCCCGGCGCCGGGACGCTCCGCAGCCGGCGGTTCCACCGCGCCGAGTCGCCGACCGGCCTCGGCCTGACGCTGACCGGCACCCACCTGACGGCCTGGAGCCGGGAGGCGGCCGGCTGGGTGGCGCGCGCGCGCCACGACCTGCGCGAGGTGACGGACACCCGCGACGAGCAGGCACTCGCCGGGCTGCACGTGGAGCTGCCGTCCGGCGGTGGCGTCGCCGGCAGGTTCGGCCAGCTCGGCCTGCGCGACACCCGGTTCGTCACCGGCGAGGACGGCCGTCCGGTCCGCACGGACGGGTCGCTCTGGCTGACCGCGACGTCTGCGGGACCGGGCTTCTTCGACACCGCCCACACGAGCGTGTGGCGCCTCGACCCGGACACACTGGACATCTCCCACTCCGCGGACCTGTTCTTCCACCGACCTGACCGGCCCGGGGTGTTCGGCGACCACGCCACCCACCTGGTGCTCACCGACACCGGCTGGCTCGTCGCGACCAGCACGTGGGGCGACTTCGAGGCGCCGACCACCCGCGCGGGACGTCGTACGCCTGCCGGCCTGCGCGTGACGTGGGCCGAGTCGGACGCCGACCTGCTGCGCGGTGCGCACGTGCTCGACACCCGCGAGCTCCCCCTGCCCGTCGACGGGCTCGACTCCATCGCCACGTGGGATCCCCACCTCGTCCGGAGCGGGGACGAGTGGCTGGTCGGGTTCGTCAGCGCGCGCCGCTTCTTCGACTTCCACCCCGTGCTCGCCGGCGGGCCGGGGCTGGACCGGCTGCGGCTGCTCGGCGCCGCCACCGACCGCACCGCGACCGAGGGCACGACGCTGGTCGAGGTCGACGGCGAGCTGGTCGTGCTGGCCAGCGATGGACGCGACTCGCCCCGCGGGCTGCGCGCCCGCTTCCCGGCGTACGACCTGACCATGACCGAGATCGGCGCCCTGGACGCGCCCTACCCCACCAACCTCCCGTGGCCCAACCTGGCGTGCGTGGACGGCGGGTGGCTCATGGTGACGTTCGACGGCCGTCCTGCGGGGGGCAGGCTGCTCGGCTACGGCACCCATGGCGACCTGGTCGTGATGCGGTCGGGGTGACGCGGTCGACGTGCGACGGGATGCGCAGGGGCGGATCCGTCGGGGATACCCTGACGGTGACGGCGGTCACCACCCCTCGACCGCACTGACCGGGCCCGCACACCCCGCGGCCGCACCCACACGAAAAGGACCCACCGCACATGTCTGGAGTACCCAGTTCCGGCGTCGACGTCTTCGAGCTCGGTGACGAGCACGAGCAGGTCGTCTTCTGCAACGACCGCGCGACCGGCCTGCGAGCCATCATCGCGATCCACTCCACCGCACTGGGCCCGGCCCTCGGCGGGACACGGTTCTACCCCTACGCCAGCACCGACGACGCGATCGTCGACGTCCTCAACCTCTCGCGCGGGATGTCCTACAAGAACGCGCTCGCGGGCCTCGACCTGGGCGGCGGCAAGGCCGTCATCATCGGCGACCCGGCCGAGCTGAAGACCGAGGCGCTGCTGCGGGCCTACGGGCGCTTCGTGCAGTCCCTCGATGGCCGCTACCTCACCGCGTGCGACGTGGGCACCTTCAGCGACGACATGGACCACATCGCACGCGAGTGCGACTACGTCACCGGGCGCACTGTCGCCCACGGCGGCGCCGGCGACAGCTCGGTGCTGACGGCGTACGGCACCTTCCAGGGCATGCGGGCCGCGGCCGAGCAGGCCTGGGGCGAGCCCACCCTCTCCGGGCGCACCGTCGGCATCGCCGGCGTCGGCAAGGTCGGTCGCCACCTCGTACGCCACCTCGTCGAGGACGGCGCCCACGTGGTCGTCACCGACGTGCACGCTCCCTCCGTGGAGGCGATCCGCGAGCAGTTCCCGCAGGTGCGGGCCGTGGCGTCGACCGACGAGCTCGTCGCGAGCGAGATCGACGTCTACGCCCCGTGCGCCCTGGGCGGCGCGATCAGCGACGAGGTGCTCGACGTGCTGCGTGCCACGATCATCTGCGGTGCGGCGAACAACCAGCTAGCGCACCCCGGCATCGAGAAGCAGGTCGAGGAGCGCGGCATCCTCTACGCCCCCGACTACTGCGTGAACTCCGGCGGCGTGATCCAGGTCGCCGACGAGCTCGAGGGCTTCTCCTTCGAGCGTGCCCAGCAGCGCGCGAGCGGCATCTTCGAGACCACCCGCACGGTGTTCGAGCTCGCCAGGGCCGACGGGGTCACGACCGCCGAGGCCGCCGACCGGCTCGCCGAGCGTCGCATGCGCGAGGTCGGCCGCCTCCGCGGCATCCACCTCTGCTGACCCGAGGGCGAGTAGGCGCGTCCTGACCGCCCCAGCCCGTCGAGTAGGCGCGTCCTGACCGCCCCAGCCCGTCGAGGCGGCGCGTCCTGACCGCGAGAACGCCTCGAGCCGGCGCATCCTCACCGTGCTTGGTCAGGACGCGCCGACTCGAACCTGTCTGGGCGCGAGGATGCGCCGACTCGACACCATTCAGGCGTCATGACGCGCCCACTCGACACCATTCAGGCGTCAGGACGCGCCTGCTCGCCCAGGCGGTCGGCCCGGGGCGCACTCGTACGCCGAACGACCCGAGGGCCGTGATCGGGTGCGATCAGTCTGCGCGACGACGCGGGTCGGCATAGTCGACCCACTCGTCATCGTCGGCATCGACCTCACTCGTGGGGTGAGTGTCTTCTCCGTGCAGCTCCTTCGCCAACGCGCCGAAGTCCGTCTCGTGAGTCCGGTACTTCAGGTCGCGCGCGACCTTGGTCTGCTTCGCCTTCGCTCGGCCGCGCCCCATAGGGTCGACCCCCTCGCACACTTGGCCGGGGCTGTCGGAGAGCTGCCCGACGCGCCCGGTCTGATCGGTTACATATCGTGGGGACAACGCTACCTGAGCCGTGGCTGTTCCCGCACACCAAGACTCGGCATTTCGTCCGCGAAGTGCCGAATCACTCACCAGCCGGGGTGCTGGCCCTCCAGCAGGACGCGGCCGCCGTCGACGTCGTCGCTGCGCACCTCACCGGCGACCCAGGCCCGGATGCCGTGCCCGGCGAGCACGGAGATGGCGGTGTCGACCGACTCGGCCGGGGTCAGCGACACCATGCCGACTCCGCAGTTGAGGGTCGCCTCGAGGTCGGTCTGGGACACCTCGCCCACGCGGCGTACGACGTCGAAGACCGGCTGCGGCGTCCACGTCGAGCGGTCGATGCGCACCGACAGCTCCTCGGGGAGCACCCGCTCGAGGTTGGCGGCCAGACCGCCGCCCGTGATGTGCGACATGGCATGGGTGTCGGTGCGGGCCGCGAGGTCGAGGCACGCCTTGGCATAGATGCGGGTCGGCTCGAGCAGCTCCTCGCCGAGCGTGCGACCGAAGTCGTCGACCTGGCGCTCGACGGTCCACCCGGCCTTCTCCAGCAGGACGTGACGCACGAGGGAGTAGCCGTTGGAGTGCAGCCCGCTGGCCTCCATCGCGATGACGACGTCGCCGGGACGGACCCGGCCGGGGCCGAGCAGCCGGCTGGCCTCGACGACGCCTGTCGTGGCGCCCGCCACGTCGTAGTCGTCGGGGTCGAGCAGGCCCGGGTGCTCGGCGGTCTCGCCGCCGATGAGCGCGCAGCCAGCCACCACGCAGGCCTCGGCGATGCCCTTGACGATGGCGGCGATCCGCTCGGGGACGACCCGCCCGCAGGCGATGTAGTCGGTCATGAAGAGCGGCTCGGCGCCGCACACGACGAGGTCGTCGACCACCATGCCGACGAGGTCGAAGCCGATGGTGTCGTGGACGTCCATCAGCTGCGCGATGGCGACCTTGGTGCCGACCCCGTCCGTGGAGGTGGCCAGCAGGGGGCGCTCGTAGCGGGTGAGCGCGGAGGCGTCGAAGAGGCCGGCGAAGCCGCCCAGGCCGCCGATCATCTCGGGCCGGCGTGCCTTCTCGACCCAGCCCTTCATCAGGTCGATCGCGCGGTCGGCGGCCTCGATGGAGACCCCGGCGGCCTCGTAGGCGGTGGTCTGGTCGGTCACACGGAGCTCCTCGGCTGGCGGCGTGCGGGGCGGGCTCGGATCGGGCCCGGGTCAGGGGTTGTTGAGGACCGGCAGGGCGCGGCCCAGGGTGGGCGACTGCAGCGTCGCCTCGAGCAGGTGCTTGCCGAGCAGGCTCTCGTCGGGCAGCTCGATGGGGTACTCGCCGGTGAAGCAGGCCTGGCACAGCCGGTCGGCGGGCTGCCCGGTCGCCTCGACCATCCCCTCGAGCGAGATGTAGCCGAGGCTGTCGGCGCCCACGCTGGAGGCGATCTCGTCGACGTCGAGGCCGTTGGCGATCAGCTCGGCGCGCGTGGCGAAGTCGATGCCGTAGAAGCACGGCCACTTCACCGGCGGGCTGGAGATCCGCACGTGCACCTCGAGCGCCCCGGCCTCGCGGAGCATCCGCACCTGCGCGCGCTGGGTGTTGCCGCGGACGATCGAGTCGTCGACGACGACGATGCGCTTGCCGCGGATCATGTGCTCGAGGGCGTTGAGCTTGAGCCGGATGCCCAGCTGGCGCAGCGTCTGGCTGGGCTGGATGAACGTGCGACCGACGTAGGCGTTCTTGACGAAGCCCTGGCCGAACGGGATGCCGGACTCGGCGGCGTAGCCGGACGCCGCCGGCGTGCCGGACTCGGGCACGGGCATCACGAGGTCGGCGTCGACCGGGAACTCGCGGGCCAGCCGGCGTCCCATCTCGACGCGCGCCTCGTGGACGTTGCGGCCGCTGATGGTGGCGTCGGGCCGGGCGAGGTAGACGTACTCGAAGACGCAGCCCTTGCGCTCCGGCTCGGCGAACGTGTGGGTGCGCAGGCCGTTCTCGTCGATGACGATCATCTCGCCGGGCTCGACCTCGCGGACCACGCTCGCGCCGATCGTGGCGAGCGCGGCGTCCTCGCTGGCCACCACCCAGCCGCGGTCGAGGCGGCCGAGGACGAGCGGACGGATGCCCTGCGGGTCGCGGGCGGCGTAGAGGGTGTGCTCGTTCATCCACACGAAGCTGAACGCCCCGCGCAGCTGCGGCAGCACCTCGAGCGCCCGCTGCTCGAGCGTGGTGTCGGGGTGGTGGGCCAGGAGCGCGGTGACCAGGGTCGTGTCGTTGGTCGCGCCCTCGACGCCCTTGATGTCGAGCTCGCCGGCGGGACCGGGCAGCGCGTGCACCATCTCGCGCAGCTCGTGGGTGTTGATCAGGTTGCCGTTGTGGCCCAGTGCGATCGAGCCGTCGCCGGTGGGGCGGAAGGTCGGCTGCGCGTTGTGCCACGTGGAGGCGCCGGTGGTGGAGTAGCGCGAGTGGCCGATGGCGAGGTGGCCCTTGAGCGAGTCGAGCGTGGACTCGTCGAAGACCTGCGAGACCAGACCCATGTCCTTGTAGACCAGGATCTGGCGCCCGTTGCTGACCGCGATGCCCGCCGACTCCTGGCCGCGGTGCTGGAGGGCGTAGAGCCCGAAGTAGGTCAGCTTGGCGACGTCCTCGCCGGGGGCCCAGACGCCGAAGACGCCGCAGGCGTCCTGCGGGCCCTGGTCGTGGGGGTCGATCGCCGTGGTCAGGCGGCCGTCGCCGCCCATCCGCTTGCTCGTCCGCTGGGGCACGGCTCGCAGTCTACGGGCGATCGGCCCGGGAACCGCACCGGCGCCACGGGTCGAGCGGGGTCAGCCGCCGGGCAGCAGCGAGCGGACCCGGTGCAGGGCCAGCCGGGTGACGGCGCGGGCGGAGGCCGGGAGGGGTACGACGTCGAGCAGCGGCAGCGGTCGCGCCCACGCCGGGTCGGACGCGAGCGGACCCTCCGGGCCGGCGTACATCGGCGTGAGCGCCCGCTCGACGGCCTGCTCCACCCCGAGCAGGGGCGCGCCGGTGCGCGGCGCCCAGGTGTGGCCGGGCCGGCAGACCATGTCGTGGTGCAGCGACTCCACCAGCGCGGTCACCGTGTGGAAGGGCGCCGTCGTGACGAGCGCGACGCCGAGGCCGACCAGCCCCGTCGGGGCCACGGGCGCCGGCACCCGGAGCCGCGCCAGCCCGGCGCCGCCGCCGATGATGCGCAGCAGGTCGGGGTAGGCGACGACGTCGGGGCCACCGACGTCGACCGCACCGAGGGGACCGTCGTCGGCCAGCGCGTCGGTGATCGCGCGCAGCACGTCGGAGACCGCCACCGGCTGCACGGTGCTGTCCATCCAGGTCGGCACCGGCTGCACGAGGAAGAGCGTCGCGATCTGGCGCACGATCTCGAACGACGTCGACCCGGCGCCGATCACGACCCCGGCCCGGAGCGCGACCGCGCCCTCGCAGGCTCCGAGCAGGATCCGCTCGACCTCCAGGCGCGAGGCGATGTGCGCCGAGAGCTCGGCCTCGGGCACGTCGGGCACCAGGCCGGAGAGGTAGACCAGGTGGCGTACGCCCCCGGACGCCACTGCCGCCGCGACGTTCTCGGCCCCGACCCGGTCGCGGTCGGTGAAGTCGCTGCGGTCGAGCGAGTGGACCAGGTAGACGACGGCGTCGACCCCCTCGAGCGCCTCCGCCACGGCGATCGGGTCGGTCACGTCGCACCGGATCGCCCGCACCCGGTCGTCCCAGCCGAAGCGATCGGGACGCGGCACCGACGACGACGCGGCCGCGACGTCGTGGCCGCGCTCGAGCAGGTGCGGCACCAGGCGCGAGCCGATGTAGCCGGTGGCGCCGAGGACGAGGACCCTCACCGCCCGCCTCCGTGCCGGCCGTCGCGGGCCGCGCCCCGCGCGTACGACGCCTGGGGCGCGGGTGTCATGACGCCTCGCCGAGGTGCTTGAGCAGGTTGCGCGAGAAGACGGCGCCCATGTGCTTCACGACGCCGGCCATCACCCGCTCGACGGCCGGGCGGGTCAGGGCCGGCAGGGGCAGGTGGCAGGCGATCTGGAGGTCGATGCTGACCTCGGTGCCGCCGTCGGGGTGGTCGACGAGGTGGTAGTTGCCCATCACCGCGGTCATCTCGTGGGCGTGGTCGGGATCGTGGGTGAAGACGATCCGCTCCTGCGGGTGGAGGTCCATCACCTCGGTGAACTTCGGCGCCACCGACAGCCCCGCCACCGGGATGACGCCCATGTGCCAGGTCCAGCGGTCACCGTCGACGTCGATGGAGGTGACGAAGGGCGTGATCCGGGCGATGAGGTCGGCGTCGGTGAGTGCCGCCCACACCTCGCTGCGGGGGGAGCGGAGCACGGCCGAGGAGCGGTCGCGGGCACGGAAGGTCGCCATGGCGGCCACGCTACCGACGTGCCCCAGCGCGCGGCCCACCCGCGCGTCGGGGGTGGCGCGGGCGGGTCTCGGGTGTCGTTGGTTCATCAAGGTATGTCGACGAACCCGCACTTCCCACGGTGAGTTGACCGTGGGAAGTGCGGGTTCGCCTGCATACCTTGATGAACCGACAGGGGGGCGGCCGACAGGTGCGCCGGGTCAGGCGCGCGGGAGCTCGCCGAGGTTGCGCAGCAGCAGGGCCTCGGCCTTGACGACCCGCTCGAACTCGGCGAGGTGCAGGCCCTCGTTGGCGCCGTGGGCGCGGGTGTCGGGGTCCTCGACGCCCGTGACCAGCACGCTCGCGTCCGGGAACGCCTCGAGGAACTCGGCGATGAAGGGGATCGAGCCGCCGACGCCCATGTCGACCGGCGCGGTGCCGTCCCAGGCCTCGGCGAACGCGGCGCGCGCGGCGTCGTACGCCGGACCGCTGGCGTCGATCTGCGTCGCCTCGCCGGTGTCGACGACGGTCGTGGTCAGCGTGGCGCCCCACGGGGTGTGCTTCTCGAGGTGGGCCTGGAGGCACGCGACGGCGTTGGCGGTGGTGTCGCCGGGGGCGATGCGCATGCTGATGCGGCAGCGCGCGGCGGGCACGAGGGTGTTGGAGGCTCCCTCGACCTTGGGCGCGTCGAAGCCGGTGATGCTGATCGACGGCTTGGTCCAGAGGCGCTCGACGACGGGCCCCTCGCCGATCCACTCGATGCCCTCGGCGGCGCCCGACTCGGCGCGCAGACGGGCCTCGGGGTACTCCACGTCGGCGGCCGGGCCGGAGTGCAGCCCGTCCACGGCGACGTTGCCGGCGTCGTCGTTGAGGCTGGCGATGACGCGGCTCAGCGTCATGATCGAGTCGGGCACCAGCCCGCCCCACATGCCGCTGTGCACGGCGTGGGTGAGCGTGCGGACCTCGACGTCCATCCGCACCAGGCCACGGAGGCTGGTGGTGAGGGCGGGCTCGCCGATGTCCCAGTTGCCGGAGTCGGCGATGACGATGACGTCGGCGGCCAGGCGCTCCTTGTGGGCCTCGAGCAGGTCGACGAGGGTGTCGGAGCCGACCTCCTCCTCACCCTCGATGAACATCACCAGGTTGACCGGGAGCTCGTCACCGAGGATCCGCACCGCGCCGAGGTGGGCGGCGATGCCGGCCTTGTCGTCGGCGGCGCCGCGGGCGTAGAGGCGATCGCCGCGCTCGGTCGGCTCCCACGGCGGGGAGTCCCAGTCCGCGTGGTCGTTCTCGGGCTGGACGTCGTGGTGGGCGTAGAGCAGCACGGTGGGGGCGCCCTCCGGCCCGGCCTTCTTCGCGATCACGGCCGGCGGGGAGCCGTCGTGGGCACGCACGATCTCGGCCTCGAAGCCCTCGGCGGCGAACAGGTCGCGGGTCGCCTCGGCGCTGCGCTCGACCTCGCCGGCGCGGGCCGGGTCGGCGGAGACCGACTGGATGCGGACGAGGTCATCGAGGTCACGGCGGACGCCGGGCATGACCTCGGCGAGGCGGGCGGCGATGTCGACAGTCATGTGCCGACCATAACCGGCCCGGCCGGTGTGCCGGACGGCGTGGGCACGCCGCCCGACGCAGCGCCCGATGCGATGCCGAGCACGGCGCAGAGACCGACGCCGAGACCGACGCCGAGACTGGCACCGAGGCCGCTGCCGAGACCGCTGCTCAGCGCAGCGTCTCGAGCTCGGCGAGCAGCTCGCGCGCGGTGCGGGTCAGCCGCTCGACCCGCTCCCGGTCAGCGCCCTCGCGACCGGCCGACGGCGGCACCGCCTCGACGTCGAACGCCGCGAGGTCGCCGCGGTGCCAGGTGGAGAACTCCTCGAGCACCACTCCCGACCGGTCGACGCTGCGGCCCTCGAGCAGCAGCAGCGGCGCGCCGGGGGTCGCGTGCAGCCGCGCGGCGAGCGACTCGGTGGCCGGCACGGCGCGCACCTGGTTGTGCCCGCCGGCCACCTCGCGCCCGAGCCGCTCGGCCAGGAGCCGGTGCAGGGAGGCGTCGACCAGGTCGTCGGCGCTGATCGCGTCGGCGACGTCGGCGGGCAGCCAGGTGCGGATGTAGCTGAGGACGACGCCTCCCACCGCGCGTACCCGGCCGAGCTCGAGGACCTGCGCCCCGGTGATGGAGACGAGGTGGTCGGGTCGCGGGACCAGGCCGTAGGACGTGACGCGGGTGGTGACGGCCCCGTCGCCCGCCTGCAGCGTGAGCCCCGAGCGCAGCACGTCGCGGCGCACCTCGCGGTGCTCGGCGACGACCGAGCCCTTGCCCTGGACCTTCGTGACGAGACCGTCGGCCTCCAGGCTGGCGAGCGCCTGGCGCACCACCGACCGCGAGACGGCGAACTCCTGCTGGAGCGCCGCCTCGCTGGGGAACAGGTCCCCCGGGCGGAGGTCGCGGCTGTCGAGCCGCTCGCGGAGCGCGCGCTCGACCGTCTCGTGGAGGGGGACGCGGCGCTCGGTCACGGGGGCAACCCTAGGTCCGCGGCGGCCGGCGTCGCGGCCTCAGGCCTCGACGCGCTGGGCGGTGCGCCACACGGCGTCCCAGCCCGGCGCGAGCGCGGCCGCGCGGCGCGTGGCGAGCACGAGGCTGGCCTCGCGCGCGATCCCCTGGCCGGCGATGTCGAACGCGGTGCCGTGGTCGACCGAGACCCGCACGACGGGCAGCCCGACGGTGATGTTGACCCCGTCGTCGCCGTAGACCGCCTTGAACGGCGCGTGGCCCTGGTCGTGGTAGCAGACCACGACGAGCTCCCACTTGCCCTGCACGGCCTGCGGGATCAGGGCGTCCGCGGGCAGCGGGCCGACGGCGGCGATGCCGCGCTCCTGGGCGCGGCGCACGGCCGGCTCGAGGACATCGGCGTCCTCGTCGCCGAAGAGCCGGTTCTCCCCGGCGTGGGGGTTGAGCCCTGCGACGCCGATGGGGGTGCCGGGCCGGCCGAGGGCGTCGGCGAAGGACGAGACCAGGTCGAGCACGTCGTCGGTGCGCTGCGGCGTGATGCCGGCGATCGCCTGCTGCAGCGACACGTGGGTGGTGAGGTGGAAGAAGTAGAGGTCGCCGGCGGACAGGACGAGGGAGAAGTTGTCGACGCCGAACTGCTCGGCGAGCAGCTCGGTGTGGCCGGGGTACTTGTGCCCGCCCGCGTGCATGGCCGCCTTGTTGAGCGGCGCGGTGACGATGCCGTCGATCTCGCCGGCCTTGGCGAGGTCGCAGGCCGCCACCACGAAGCGGTAGGACCCGTCGCCGGCCACGGCGCTGAGCTCGCCGAGCGGCACCTCGGCCATCGGCTCGCCGATCTGGACGACCTCCACGAGGCCGGGGTCGTTGGTCGCGTCGCCGGGGCGCTCCAGGGTGACGATCACGTCGGGGTCGACGCCGACGTAGGGCGCGGCGTGGCGCAGGGCGCCGGCGTCGCCCACCACGACCGGGACGCACTCCTCACGGAGGTCGGGGTGCTCGAGCAGGGTGCGCAGGGTGATCTCCGGGCCGATTCCGGCGACGTCGCCGAGGGTGAGGCCGAGGACGGGCAGGGCCCCCGAGGTGGGGGTGGAGGTGCTGGTGGACGTGCTCATGAAAGGGCTCCTTGGGTGACGCGCACGGCGTCGATCAGCTGGACGAGGGTCGAGGGGGTGCCGAATCCGCCGGCCTTGGTCGCGATCGGCAGCCCGTCGTGCGGGCCGCCGACCACGGTCCCGGCGGGTACGCCCTCGACGGGGGCGTCGACGACGTTGATGCCGGTGGCGCCGAGGGCGAGGAGGGTCTGGGCGGCGCCGTCGCCGCCGACGAGGACCAGCAGCCCGTGACGGCCTCCGGCGAGCGCGTCGACCGCCTGCCGGGCGATCTCACGCGCCTGACGGACGGCGGACCCGTCCTCGCGCTCCGACGGGGTGACGAGCAGGTCGACGGAGAGGCGCTCGGCCTCGGCGCGCAGCGCCTCGACCTGGGCGCGGGCCACCTCGTGCAGGGAGGAGACGACGACGAGCGCGGACGCGTCGGCCGCGATGGCGACCGGGCGCCGTTCCGGCTCGGGTCCGTCCTGCCAGGCGCGGGCGAGGGCGGTGGCCAGGCCGGCGGAGCCCACGGGGATCGCGTCGGGACCGATCTCCTCGATCGCGGCGGCCAGGGCGTCGAGGTCGGCCTGGTCGCGCGCGTCGACGACCACGACGTCGTGGTCGCGGGCGGCCTCGCGCACGGCCGCGACGAGGTCGCGCCCCGTCGCGCGCACGGAGCCGGGCACGAGGATCGTGAGCTCCGACTCGGTCACCGGGGTGACCGGGTCGGAGCCGGCCGGACCCTCGTGCACGGGCCGACCCTCGACGAGCACGTGGCCGTCCTCGACGGTGCGGCCCATGGCGGGGTAGGCGGGGCAGAGCACCGCGAACGCCCCGGGGCGGGTGCGGCGCCGGCCGCGCACCGCGCCGAGCACCTGCTCGGCGACAGTGCCGCGGACGGTCGAGTCGATCTTGAGGTAGAGCCGGTCGCCCGCGAGGTCGGCGACCGCCTGGGCGGTCACCTCGGCGGCGCGCGGGTCGCGCCGGGTGTCGAGGGTGACGGCCACGGCGTCCTCGTCGGGCGTACGCGTCCAGCCGCCGCTGAGCGACAGCAGCGACGACCACCCGGACCGGGCGAACGACACGACGGTGTCGCTCGCCCCGGTCAGGTCGTCGGCGAGGATGAGGACCTTCACAGCTGGGGTTCCTTGACCCCGAGCTCCATCTCGTCGATCCGGTCGATCTCCTCCTCGGTGAGCAGGCCGCCCTCGCGCTTGAGGGCCAGCGAGGCGAGGAGCGGGGCGATGATCGCGGTCACCAGGACGGACGCGGCGACCTGGGCCGTCGCGGTCTCCACGTAGGGCTGGAACGTCGGGTCGGCCATGCCGATGATCGCCGGGGTCGCGATGGCGTTGCCCGCGGTCGTGCCGGCGGCGAAGCCGATGCCGGAGCGGTAGCCGCGGCGCAGCACGAAGCGGTAGCCGATGTAGACCAGCAGGCCGGTGAACGGCGCGACCACGAGTCCGACGACGAGGCCGGAGAGGCCGCCCTTGACGATGTTGTTGAGGTCGATGCCGGTGCCGAGCGCCAGGGCGAAGAAGGGGATCACGATGGCCGGGGTGGGCCGCAGCACCTCGCGCCAGTGCGGGTTGAGGTTGCCGACCAGCATGCCGAGCAGGAACGGGATCACCGCGGCGACCATCGCCGAGACGGGGATGTCGGCCAGGCCGGAGGCGCCGAGGAACAGCATCGAGAAGAACGGGCCGTCGTTGAGCGCGGAGGCGATGTAGGCGCCGCGGTCGCGCTTGTCGCCGTAGCGTCCGGTGAACGCCAGCCAGAGGCCGCCGTTGCTGTTGTCGACGGCCACGAGCAGGGCGAGGATCGAGACGCCGAGGATGCCATCGAGGCCCACGACCTGTCCGAGCAGGATCACCAGCGTGGCGGGGATGATGCTCTTGAAGATCAGCACGACGCCCGCCGTGGCGAGCACCGGTCCGCTGGTCTTGACCGTGACCTGGGTGCCGGTCGCGAAGATCAGCAGCGCGATCAGGGGCAGCGCGCTCTGCTGGAACAGGGCGGTGGTGAAGGAGCCCATCTCCAGGAAGCCCATCGCGAACGTGCCCAGCAGCGAGCCGATGATCAGCGGGATCAGCATCAGACCGCCGGGGATGCGGTTCATCATCTGGTAGAGCGGGACGATCTCGCGGTCGGGCTCGCGGTCGTGGGAGACGTCGGTCATGTCAGGTCACACACCTCGGGGAATTTGTCCGTACAACTTGTACGTACAGGTAGTGGAGCATGGCGGGTGGGTCGTGTCAACCGTCACATCACCGCGGCGAGACGGCACCGGGGCAGGCTCGCGCCACGCCCGGGTCGATCCCGGGCGTGGGTGCCGTGCGATGCGGACCCGGCGACTACGACGCCCGGGGACCGCCGGCGCGGCGTTCGAGCGTGAGCTGGCGCTCCGCGTCGGCGAAGCCGAGGCGGCGGTAGATGCCGATGGCCTCGCCGTCGTCGTCGGCGACGATCACGAGGGTGCGGGCGCCGAGCCGCTCGAGGGCGTACTGCCCCGCGGCATGGACGGCCGCGGCGGCCAGGCCCCTGCGCCGGTGGTCGGGGTGCGTCTCGACGCTCTGGAAGCGGGCGACGCCGTCCTCGGTGATGAAGGCCGCGGCGGTGCTGACGACCTCCCCGTCGACGAAGACGCCGAACCGCGTGCCGCGACCGGCCGCCACGAGCAGCTGCTCCTGCACGTTGCGCCCGCGGGCGAAGCGCAGGTGCGCCTCCTCGTCGTCGCGGTCCTCGATCGCCCAGCTCAGGCGCGCCCGACTCTCCCAGTCCTCCTCGGACCGCAGCTCCCGGACCTCCCCGTCGACCTCGCGCGGGGCCACGAGGCCGGTCGCGGTCAGCACCGAGGCGACGTCGACGGTGAGCCCGGCCGCCTCGAAGGCGGCGTGCGCCTCCGGGGTGAGCTCGGCGCGGTCGATGCCGATGCTGACGTGGCCGGCCTCGGGGAACTCGGTGCGGAACGCCGCCACCACCTCCCGCTCGCCGCCCGGCACGGGAGCCTCGGCGAGGAGCAGGAAGTTGCCCCAGTAGTAGGTGGGGTTGGCGGGGGTGCGGACGACGAGGTGGGTGCCGCGGTCCTCCATGACGCTGCCGGAGGAGGTCAGGAGGGCGAGGTCGGTGCGGAAACCGAGGGAGCTGACGTGCATGGGTGCACGTTAGAGGTTGTCCGCGCTCGTGTCGGGGTCGGCGGTCGTGGACGGCGAGGCACCGCTGCGGGGGTCGGCGGACGGGTCCCACCGCCAGTCGCGCACCTCGGGCAGGTCGTCGCCGTGCTCGCGGGTCCACTGGCGGGCGCGGCGCCGGGTGTCGGCCATCAGCTGGCGCACGGAGGCGGCGCGTTGCCCGAGGCCGGGCACGCGGTCGATGACGTCCATGACCAGGTGGTAGCGGTCGGTGTCGTTCATCATCACCATGTCGAACGGCGTGGTGGTGGTGCCCTCCTCGACGTAGCCGCGGACGTGGATGTTGTCGTGGTTGGTGCGCCGGTAGGTCAGCCGGTGGATCAGCCACGGGTAGCCGTGGTAGGCGAAGATCACCGGCGTGTCGGTCGTGAAGAGCGTGTCGAAGTCACGCCCGCTCAGGCCGTGCGGGTGCTCGCGCTCGTCCTGCAGCCGCATCAGGTCGACGACGTTGACGAAGCGGATCCGCAGCTCGGGGAGGTGCTCGCGGAGCAGGGAGACCGCGGCGAGCGCCTCGACGGTGGGCACGTCGCCCGCCGCCGCGATGACCACGTCGGGATCGCCGTCGTCGTTCGAGGCCCAGTCCCAGATGCCGAGCCCGCGCGCGCAGTGCAGGTCGGCCTGCTGGGCGTCGAGCCAGTCGAAGGTGGGCTGCTTGCCGGCGACCACGACGTTGACGTAGTGCTCGCTCTCGAAGCAGTGCGACATCGTGGAGAGCAGGGTGTTGGCGTCCGGCGGCAGGTAGACGCGCACGACCTCGGCCTTCTTGTTGACCACGTGGTCGATGAACCCGGGGTCCTGGTGGGAGAAGCCGTTGTGGTCCTGGCGCCACACGTGCGAGCTCAGCAGGTAGTTGAGGCTGGCGATGCGCGGGCGCCAGTCGATCTCGCGGGTGGTCTTGAGCCACTTGGCGTGCTGGTTGAGCATCGAGTCGACGATGTGGATGAACGCCTCGTAGCAGCTGAACAGCCCGTGCCGGCCGGTGAGCAGGTAGCCCTCCAGCCACCCCTGGCAGGTGTGCTCGGAGAGGATCTCCAGCACGCGGCCGGAGTGGGCGAGGTGCTCGTCGACGGGGAGGATGTCGGCGGCCCAGACCTTGTCGGTGACCTCGTAGACGGCGTCGAGGCGGTTGGAGGCGGTCTCGTCGGGGCCGAAGATGCGGAAGTTGGTGTCGTTGTCGCGCACCACGCCGACGAGCCACTGCCCGAGCACGCGGGTGGGCTCGTGGATGGACCCGCCGGGCCGCTCCACCTCGACGGCGGACGTACGCCAGTCGGGCAGGCGGAGCGGACGCTTGAGCACCCCGCCGTTGGCGTGCGGGTTGGCGCTCATCCGCCGGGTGCCCGACGGTGCCAGGGCGCGCACGGCCTCGACGGGAGTGCCCGCGTCGTCGAAGAGCTCGTCGGGACGGTAGGAGCGCAGCCACTCCTCGAGCTGCGCCCGGTGGGCGTCGTTCTCGCGGGTGCCGGCGAGCGGCACCTGGTGGGCCCGCCAGGTGCCCTCGACCTGCGTGCCGTCGACCTCCTTGGGACCGGTCCAGCCCTTCGGGGTGACGAGCAGGATCATCGGCCACGGCCGGCGCTCGACGTCGCCGTCCTCGCGGGCGGCGCGCCAGATCTCGCGGATCATGTCGTGCGCCTCGTCCATCGCGGCGGCCATCTGGCGGTGCACGTCGGCGGGGTCGTCGCCCTCGACGGTGATCACGTGGTGGCCGTAGCCGCGCAGCAGGCTCTCGAGCTCGTCGCGGTGGATGCGCGCCGGGACGGTCGGGTTGGCGATCTTCCAGCCGTTGAGGCTCAGGATCGGCAGCACCGCGCCGTCGTGGACGGGGTCGACGAACTTGTTGCCGTGCCAGCTCGTCGCCAGCGGGCCGGTCTCGAACTCGCCGTCGCCGACCACCGCGGTCACCACGAGGTCGGGGTTGTCCATCGCGGCGCCGTAGGCGTGCGAGAGCACGTAGCCGAGCTCGCCGCCCTCGTGGATCGAGCCGGGCGTCTCGGGGGCGACGTGGCTCGGGATGCCGCCGGGGAAGGAGAACTGGCGGAACAGCCGCGACATCCCGCCGCGGTCCTCGCCGATCGCCGGGTAGACCTCGGAGTAGGTGCCCTCGAGCCACGCGTTGGCCACCGCCGCCGGACCGCCATGGCCGGGCCCGCACAGGATGATCGCGTCGACGTCGCGCTCGCGGATCAGCCGGTTGAGGTGCGTCCACACGAGGTTGAGCCCGGGGGTGGTGCCCCAGTGGCCCAGCAGCCGTGGCTTGATGTCGTCGCGCTCGAGAGGGCGCTCGAGCAGCGGGTTGTCGAGCAGGTAGATCTGCCCGACCGAGAGGTAGTTGGCCGCGCGGAACCAGAGGTCGAGATCCTGGACCTGGTCGTCGGTGAGGGTAGCCATGCTCCTTCGTACCGGAAATGCGCGCGGGTGCCCACCCCCGTCGGCCCTGACCTTCGGCCCGGTCCCCGGTCACGGTGGGGCGTGGTGCGTGGTCCTGTGCTCCTGCCTTGCGTCATACGGTCCGGCACCTATAGGTACGGCTTCGCAGCGCGGCGGAGTCGGAGGACGCGGCGGTCAGTCGTCGAGGGGAAGGTAGGGCGACAGGTCGGTGCGCTCGCCGCTCGCTGCCACGGCGCCGGAGTCGAGCGCCTCGGCCCACGTCGTACGCCCGGTGGCGAGGGCCAGCCAGGTGTCGGCGTCGGTCTCGACGACCGCGGGCGGGGTGCCGCGGGTGTGGCGCACCCCGGGCACGACCTGCACGGCCGCGTAGGGCGGCACCCGGACCTCGACCGAGCGTCCCGGTGCGCGCACCTCGAGCACGGCGAGGTAGTGCTTGACCAGCGCCCGGGCGTCCCCGGCCGCGCGGGCCGTGGCGAGCTGGTCGGGCCGGAGGACCTTGAGTCGGGCGGGCACGCCCCGAGGCTAGACCGACGCCATGAAGGCAGTTCGCGCCAGGTCGGTGGTCTCCGAGCGTGGCGGAGTGGCGCCCGGTGCTCCACCTGCCTGCACAGTGGTCAGCCGATGGTGTCGAGCACCTGCACGCAGGCGGCCCAGGCGTCGCTGCCGGTGTCGATGACGTCGAAGTGCCCGCCGGTGACCTCGACGAGCCTCGCCTCGGCGCCCGCCGCGGTCGCCGCTGCGACGTAGGCCTCGGCCTGGCTGAACGGCACGGTGTCGTCGTCGCGCGCGTGGACCGCCCAGACCGGGGCGTCGAGCGGCACCTGGGCGAGCGGGTCGGCCTGCTCGTAGGCCTCCTCGACCGGCTCGCCGAGGAACGCCGTCGCGGCCCCGTCGCCGAGCCGGTCCTCGACCGCGGAGCGGAGGTCGAGCACCCCGGCCTGGCTCACGACGTGGGTCACGCGCGGGCCGTCGGACCACCGCCCGAACCGGGTGCGCCCGCCGGCCCACGTGGCGAGGTGGCCGCCCGCGGAGTGGCCCAGCGTGACGACCGGGCCGGCCGCGCCACCGGCCCCCGACGCCGCGGCGCCGAGGGCGGCGTGGATGTCGTCGAGGGTCTCGGGGATGCCTCCGCCGTTGCCGACGCGTCGGTACTCGACGTTGGCCGCCGACCAGCCGCGCGCCACGAGGTCCTCGGCGAGCGGGGCGCCGAGGTCGGCGCCGTACTGGGCGCGCCAGAAGCCGCCGTGGATCACGACGACCAGTCCGCGGCTCTCCCCCGACGGGACCTGGAGTTCGACCCACTGGCTGGGGTCGGGGCCGTACGTGGTCCGCTCGGGTCGCTGGGGCACGTCGTCCACCCTGCCGGACGACTCCTCGCCGCAGCCGGCGAGGGCAGCCGACACGCCGACCGCGCCGGCCCCGAGCAGGACGGCCCGTCGACCCGGTCCACTCACTCGGTGGCGTCGGGGTAGGGCTGGACGATGCTCATCAGCAGGTAGGTGCGGCGCTCCGGGTCGCCGCGCCCACGGGTGCGCGCGCCCCAGGCCTCGACGAGATCCTCGACCTCGCGGAAGAGCTGCGCGGCCTCGTCGTCGGTGAGCTTGAGGGCGTGGTCGGAGAGCGAGTACATCCCGCTCCCCTCGGGGTGTGCGGTGTCGAAGGAGCGCTCGATGACGTGGTGGCCCCAGGCCTCCTTGGTGCGCCGGAACACCTCGACGGCGGCCCGGCCACCGGGCGCCTTCTCGAGCTGGCCCAGGCGCACGGTGTAGCCGTCGGGGGCGGCGCTGCGCCACACCCGGTCACGCCGGTCCCGGGCCTCCTCGGGCGCCTCCTCGACGAGGCCGTACTTCGCGAGCTGGCGCAGGTGGAAGCTCGCCTGGTTGGCGGGGATGCCGAGCTCGCGGGCGATGTCGGCCGCGCGCACCGGCCCCGACGCCTCGATCTCGTCGAGGATCCGTCCGCGCACCGGGTGGGCCAGCGCGCGCAGGACGCGGGGGTCGTCGAGGGTGCGGGGCTCGGCCATGGCCCCACCCTAGCGAGTTGCGCACCACCTATTGCGCAATATTTCTTGCGCAACATATGGTGCGGATATGCCCGGATACCGCCAGCTCGCCCGCAACCGCGACTTCACGGTCCTCTGGATCGGCGACACCGTCAGCGAGCTGGGCAGCGCGCTGTCGATGTTCGTGTTCCCGCTCATCGCCTACGCCCTCAGCGGCTCCGCGCTCACCGCCGCGCTCGTCGAGGCGGCCTACCTCGGCGGCCTCTGCGCGACGCTGCTGCCAGCCGGCGTCCTCGCCGACCGGGTCGACCGCAAGCGGATCATGCTCGCGTCCAGCGCCACCGGCTCCGCTGCCTATGCCTCCCTCGCGGTCGCCGGTGCGACCGGCCAGCTCACGCTGCCCCACCTCGTCGGCGTCGCGCTGGTCGCGGGCATCGCGGCTGGGGTGTTCAACCCCGCGCAGACCTCGGCGATCCGCTCGGTCGTCTCGACCGAGGACCTCCCGACGGCGCTGAGCCAGAACCAGGCCCGCCAGCACGTCGCCTCGCTGCTGGGCGGGCCGCTGGGAGGAGCGTTGTACGCCGTGACGCGGTGGCTGCCGTTCGCGGTCGACGCGATCTCCTTCGCGCTCGCCTGCCTCACCGTCAGCCGGGTGCGCACCGACCTCAGCGCGCCGCACCACCGCCGCGAGCCGCTGCGCCGGCAGCTCGGCGAGGGGTTCCGGTTCGTGTGGACGCGCCCGTTCTTCCGCACCCTGGCGGCGTGGGCGGCGCTGACCAACCTGGTCGTCAACGCCCTCTTCTTCGTCGTCGTGCTCCGCATGGTGCAGCAGGGCGTGCCGCCCGCGCAGATCGGCCTGGTCTCCACCGCCGCCGGGGTCGGCGGGATCCTCGGCGCGGTGATCGCGCCGAGCCTGATCCACCGGATGCCGACGGGTCGGCTGACCGTGCTCATCGGCTGGATGTGCTGCCTGCCCCTGGTGCCGCTGGCGGTGTCATCGAGCGTGTGGACCGCCTGCGCCTGCACCTTCTTCCTGCTCCTGCTCAACCCCGTCGGCAACGCCGGCATCAGCTCCTACCGGATGGCGGTGACCCCCGACCACCTCCAGGGCCGGGTGTCGTCGACCAGCCAGTTCGTCTCGATGTCGGTGATGCCGCTGTCCCCGCTGCTCGGCGGCTACCTGCTCGAGCACCACGGCGGCGCGACGGCGATCACCGCCCTCGTGGCCGCCACCGCGCTGCTCGCCGTGCTCCTCACCTCGAGCCGGTCGATCCGGTCGGTGCCGCGGCCTTCGGAGTGGGCCCGCGAGGACGAGCCCGCCCCGCCCGCCCTTGCGGCCTAGCGCGGCGTCTGGTGTTGCCGCCCAACCTCGGGGACAGGGGGTAGTGAGGGACGTTGTCGTCGGTTATTGGGCCGTTCTCCGACCGGACCGTCCCTAACTACCCCGATGTGCGGTTGCTCGGGAGAAGCGGGCGCCCACCTCGGCCACCCGCTCGGCCAGCTCGGGTGGCGACTCGACCGTGAAGTAAGCCCCGCAGCCGGCCAGCACCATGACCGGCCAGTCCAGGTCGTCGACGTTCATCTCCAGGACGCAGCCCTCGCCGTCGGGGGTGACGACCCCCCACCGCCCGACGCGCGCGGCGAGGTCGTCGGCCGGGATCGCCACCCGCGCGCGTACGGCGTGGCGCTGGGGCATCCGCCGGATGCCCTGCTGGACGAAGGCGAGCGCGTCCTCCGCGGGCAGCTCGCGCGGACGGAACCGCTGGCCGGTGGGCTCGGGATCGGTGACGCGGTCGAGGCGGAAGCTGCGCCAGTCGCCGCGGTCGCGGTCGTAGCCGACGAGGTACCACCGGCGACCGAGGGAGACCAGCCGCAGCGGCTCGACGCGACGGTGGGTCACCTCCGCCTCGCGGGCGGCGTAGTCGAAGTGCAGCAGCTCGCTGTCGCGGCAGGCCTGGGCGAGGGTGGTGAGCACCGTCGCGTCGACGACCGGCGCCCCCTCCCACGGCCCCGGGGCCTCGGTCTGGGAGGCGACCGCGTCCATCTGGCGACGCAGCCGCGGCGGCATCAGGGACAGCACCTTGGAGAGCGCCTGCACCGACCAGTCGTCGGCGCCGCCGACCGCGCCCACCGCGGCCGTGCGCAGGCCGACGGCGATCGCGACGGCCTCCTCGTCCTCGAGCAGCAGCGGCGGCAGCGACCCGCCGGCCCGCAGCTGGTAGCCCCCGGCGGCCCCCCGCACCGCGTCGACGGTGTAGCCGAGCTCGCGCAGCCGGTCGACGTCGCGCCGCAGCGTCCGCGGGCTCACCTCGAGCCGCTCGGACAGCTCCGGGCCGGGCCAGTAGCGGTGGGTCTGGAGCAGCGACAGCAGTCGCAGCATCCGCTCGCTCGTGCTCATGGACCTGAGATTAGTCCGATTGAGGACAGGAACTGGCCGCAAGCGTTCCTAGCGTGAGCTCCATGACTCACCACCACCACACCGGACCGGCGATCGTGACCCGTGGCCTGACGCGCCACTTCACCTCGCGCAAGCACACGGTCGAGGCCGTCCAGGGCCTCGACCTCGAGATCGGGCAGGGCGAGCTGGTCGCCTTCCTCGGCCCCAACGGGGCGGGCAAGTCGACCACGCTCCGCATGCTGACCACGCTCATCGCCCCCACCGCGGGCTCTGCCACCGTCGCCGGGCACGACGTCGTGAGCGCCCAGCGCGACGTACGCCGCGCCATCGGCTTCGTCGGGCAGGGCAACGGCGCCGGGCACCGCCAGCTCGGCCGCGACGAGCTCGTCAGCCAGGGCCGGGCGCACGGCCTCTCGCGCGCCGACGCCCGTCGCCGGGCCGAGGAGCTCGTCGAGGAGCTCGACCTCGCCGCGGTCGCCGACCGCAAGGTCTCCTCCCTCTCGGGCGGGCAGCGGCGCCGGCTCGACATCGCGATGGGGCTGGTCCACCTGCCCCGCGTGCTCTTCCTCGACGAGCCCTCCACCGGGCTCGACCCGCAGAACCGCGCCAACCTGCAGGAGCTGGTGCGGCGCCTGCACGCCGAGAGCGGCAGCACCGTCGTGCTCACCACGCACTACCTCGAGGAGGCCGACGCCCTCGCCGGCCGGGTGGTCGTGGTGGACCACGGGCGGGTGATCGCCGACGACACCGCCGCCCGGCTCAAGAGCGGGCTCGGCGACCTGGTGCGGCTCGCCTTCGCCTCCCCGGCCGACTCCGCGCGGGCCGCCGCGCGGCTGGAGCGCGTGCCCGACGCCCGCGTCGAGGCCGGCGACGACGGCGTGGACCTGCGGGTCAAGGACGGCTCCACCATGGTCGGCGACCTGCTCGCCGACCTGGCCGCGGACGGCGTCGCGCCGCTGCGGGTGGAGGTCGCCCGACCGACCCTCGACGACGTCTTCCTCGACCTCACCGGGCGCAGCCTGCGCGAGGCCCAGTCCACCACCACCGACGCGGGCGCCCCGTCCGCCCAGATCGAGAGCGAGGTCGCAGCATGAGCGCATTCCTGTCCGACACCGTCAACGTGATGAACCGCGAGCTGCGGCCGGTCTGGCGCGAGCCGATGGCCGTCGTCTTCGCGATGATCCAGCCGCTGGTCTTCCTCGGCCTCTTCGCACCGCTGCTGCCGGAGATGGCCGACGGCTCGGCGCTGCAGTGGTTCGTGCCCGGCATCGTGGCGATGACCGCGCTGATGGGCGCGTCCTTCACGGGGGCCAACCTGATGGAGGAGATGCAGTCCGGCTCGCACGAGCGGCAGCTGGTCTCGCCGCTCGGCCGTCCGGCGCTGCTGGTCGGGCGGGCGCTCAAGGAGGTCGTGCCGATGCTGATGCAGGTCGCGATCATCGTCGCGGTCGTGACGCCGTTCAGCTTCGACCTGCACCTCGGCGGCGTGCTGGCCGCGGCACTGGTGCTGTCGGTCTTCAGCGTCGGCGTCGGCTCGCTGTCGTTCGCCCTCGCGCTCGCCTCGAAGGGACAGGACTGGATGTTCTGGACCGTGCAGCAGACGCTGCTGTTCCCGGCGCTGCTCACCGCCGGCGTCCTGCTGCCGGTCGACGGTGCGCCCCGGTGGCTCGAGATCGTCTCGCAGCTCAACCCGATGACGTACGTCGTGGACGCGGTGCGTGCGCTCTTCGCGGGCACGTTCCCCGCCGACGTCGTCGGCCAGGGCGTCGCGGGCGCGGCATTCGTCGCCGCCCTCGGCCTGTGGGTGGGCGTACGCGCGATGCGCCGCTCGAGCTGAGCGGCCCACCTCGGCGGGTCGGTCAGGAGATCGTGCGGCTCCACACGATCGACCCGTCGGGGTTGCGGTACGTGAAGGTCACCGTCGGATCGGCGAAGCCGAGACGTTCCATCTCGGGCAGCACGACCGTGCGGGCCTGGGTCCGGAGCGTCGGCGCCTGGGTGGCGAAGTGCGTGTCAGCGACCGCGGGGTCGACCGCGGCCAGGAACGTGTAGTCGTACTCGATGCCGTTGGGGTAGACCGGCACGATCGCGATCGTCGAGTAGAGCTCGTCGAACGCATCGCCATACATGGCCTTCATCATCTTGTCGCTCTCGGCGACGTAGGCGTCGAGGTCGGCGTCGGTCGCCGTCGACCGAGCGGCGGGCGGTTCCTGCTCGGACTTCTGCCTGGGCTTCGGCGTGGTCTTCCGCTCGCGCTTCTGCTTCGCCTTCGCCCCGGGGGACCGATCCTTCGCCCGCTCCTGCGCGGCGATCTCGTCGGCCGTGACGACCCGCGGACCGTCGGAGATCGCACCGCACGCGCTCAGGGTCTCCACGCTCACGAACAGGGCGAGGACGAGCCCGAGCAGCCGCTGACGCCTGCGGACCATGTGTGCGCTCCCTTCGCGACGACGAGGGAAACCTAGTCGCCGGGAGCCGCGCGCGTGGCGGTTTCGTGACAAGGCCTCCTTGACCGGAGGCCGCAGGCGTCAGCCGCCGAGGGCCGCCGGGAGGGTCGCGCGCCAGGCCGCCTTGGCCTCGGCGACCGGGATCTCGAAGACGCCCTCGACGGAGATCGTCTCGCCGCCGGTGCGCCCGAGGGGCGTGAGTGGGACGCCGTGGCGCTGCGCCAGCGCGACCAGGGCGTCGGCCTGCTCGTCGGTCACCGTCACCAGGGCGCGGGCGGTCGACTCGGAGAAGAGCGCCACGAAGGGGTCGGCGGCGACGGCGTCGAGCGCCACCGACACGCCGATGTCGCGGGCGAAGGCCGACTCGGCCAGCGCCTGGGCGAGGCCGCCGTCGGAGAGGTCGTGGGCGCTGGTGACGACACCGTCGCGGGCGGCGTCCTGAAGCAGCGCGGCGAGCGCCTGCTCGGCAGCGAGGTCGAGCGCGGGCGGCAGCCCGCCGAGGTGGTCGTGCACGACGTGGGCCCACTCGGAGCCGGACAGCTCCTCGCGGGTCTCGCCGAGCAGGAAGACCCGCTCGCCGGCCGCGCCGAAGCCGGTCGGCGTGCGCCGGGTGACGTCGTCGATGACGCCGAGCACCGCGACGACCGGCGTGGGCAGGATCGCGGTCTCGCCGGTCTGGTTGTAGAGGCTGACGTTGCCGCCGGTCACCGGGATGCCGAGCTCGAGGCAGGCGTCCTTGAGGCCGCGGCAGGCCTCGGCGAACTGCCACATGACCGCCGGGTCCTCGGGCGAGCCGAAGTTGAGGCAGTCGGAGACCGCGAGCGGGCGAGCGCCGCCGGTGGCGACGTTGCGGTAGGACTCGGCGAGCGCCAGCTGCGCACCGGTGTAGGGATCGAGCTTGGCGAAGCGGCCGTTGCAGTCGGTCGAGACCGAGACGCCGAGGTTGGTGTCGGGGTCGACGCGCACCATGCCGGAGTCGGACGGCTGGGCGAGCACCGTGTTGCCCTGGACGTAGCGGTCGTACTGGTCGGTGATCCACGACTTGTCGCACAGGTTGGGCGAGGCCACGAGGCGCAGCAGCGTCTCGCGGAGCTCCTCGCCGCTCGAGGGCCGCGGCAGCGACTCCGCGCCGTCGGCCTGGAGCGCGTCCTGCCACTCGGGGCGGGCGTAGGGCCGCTGGTAGGTCGGACCGTCGTGGGCGACCGAGCGCGGGGGTACGTCGACGACGCGCTCGCCGTGCCAGTCGATGTGCAGGCGGCCGGTGTCGGTCACCTCGCCGATCACGACGGCCTCGACGTCCCACTTCTCGCAGATCGCCATGAACGCCTCGACGTCGGCGGGCTCGACGACCGCCATCATCCGCTCCTGCGACTCGCTCATCAAGATCTCCTCCGGCGCGAGCGTGGAGTCGCGGAGGGGGACGCGGTCGAGCTCGACGTGCATGCCGCCGTCGCCGGCCGAGGCCAGCTCGGAGGTGGCGCACGAGAGCCCGGCGCCGCCGAGGTCCTGGATGCCGGCGATGACCCCGGCCGCGAAGAGCTCGAGCGTGCACTCGATGAGCAGCTTCTCCATGAAGGGGTCGCCCACCTGCACGCTCGGGCGCTTGGCGGGGCCCCCGGTGCCGTCGGAGTGCGCGTCGAAGGTCTCGCTGGCGAGCACCGAGACACCGCCGATGCCGTCGCCGCCGGTGCGCGCGCCGTAGAGCACCACCTGGTTGCCGGCGCCGGACGCCTTGGCGAGGTGGAGGTCCTCGTGGCGGAGCACGCCGACGCAGAGCGCGTTGACCAACGGGTTGCCGGCGTAGGTCTCGTCGAAGACCGCCTCGCCGCCGATGTTGGGCAGGCCGAGGCAGTTGCCGTAGCCGCCGACGCCGGCCACGATCCCGGGCAGCACCCGGGCGGTGTCGGGAGCCTCGAGCGGGCCGAAGCGCAGCGGGTCCATCACCGCGACCGGGCGCGCTCCCATCGCGAGGATGTCGCGCACGATGCCGCCGACGCCGGTCGCCGCGCCCTGGTAGGGCTCGACGAACGACGGGTGGTTGTGGCTCTCGACCTTGAAGGTCACGGCGTAGCCCTGGCCGATGTCGAGCACGCCGGCGTTCTCGCCGATGCCGGCCAGCATCGCGCCGACAGGCGTCTCCTGCGGGATCTCGCCGAACTGCTTGAGGTGCACCTTGGTGGACTTGTAGGAGCAGTGCTCGCTCCACATCACGCTGTACATCGCCAGCTCGGAGCTCGTCGGGCGCCGGCCGAGGATCTCGCGGATCCGGGCGTACTCGTCGGCCTTGAGGCCGAGGTCGGCCCACGGCTGCTCGCGCTCGGCGTCGGTGGCCGCGAGGGCCACCGTGTCGAGGGTGGCGGTCGCGCCGGACGTCGTGAGACCGGCCTTCTCGGGGGAAGCGGGCAGCGGGGCGGCGCTCGTGTCGGGCACGGCGTCAATCTACCGGCGCGGGCCCCCGGCACCGCTGCCGGGAGCCGCCTCGTGGACGACCCGTACGGACTGCTTCCGCTCGGCGGGCGGCTGGCCCGTCCGCCCGTCGGTCCCGGAGTCGGTCCCGGTCTCGGTCCCGGCGCCGATCTCCTCGTCCTGCTCCCGGGTCGCGGCGTCGTCGCGAGCGTCGTCGCGGTCGTCGTCCCGGTCGTCGTCCCGGTCGTCGTCCCGGTGGTCGTCGCGGCGGGCGCCGTCGCGCGAGCGGCCGGCGGGCTGGCCGTCGCGTGCCGCTGCGCGCTCGGCCTTGCGGGCGGCTCGCTCGGCGCGCTTGGCCTCCAGCGCGGCGCGCTTGGCCTCGCGCAACGCCTCCTTCTCGCGGGCGGCGCGCGCCGCGGCCTCCTCGGCGGCGGTCTTCTCCAGCCGCGGGCCCGGCATCCGGGCGGGTCCGCCGCGACCGCTCGCCATCCCGCGCGACATCGTGCCGGCGCGCGCGGCCATCGCGCCGCCGCCGATGCCGCCCACGGGCGGCGTGCCGAGCGGCGAGCGTTCGGACCTGCCCCGCCGGGCAGCGGCGGCCGCACCGCTGGCCGCGAGCGGCGCGAGGGCGGCCGCGGAGATGCCCGCGAGGTCGGGGACCGTCACCGCGATGGGCGTGAGCGGCGGCAGCGCCTCGATGCCCCCGGCACCCGCCTGCGCCGAGCCGCGCACGGAGGTCGACGGCGCGGCGAGGAGGGTGCCGACCCCCGACACGTCCCCTCCCGCACCGTCGAACACCGGGAAGCTGCCCCCGGTGAGCGAGAGCAGCTCGGTGCGGACCGTGACCAGCTCGGTGCGCGCCGCGCGCAGCCGGGCGCTCTCCTGGTCGAGTGCAGCGGCCAACCGGCGCCGGATGTCGTCGGTCTCGGCCTGGCCGCGGGTGACCTTGCCGCGCTCCTCGTCCTGCGAGGGCCTGAAGACCAGGTGCCGCGACTCCCCGACGACCTCGTGGGGGACGTCCGCGACGGTCGTCCACGCCTGGTCGAGCTCCTTCTGCGACGAGGCGAGGAGACCCGCGGACGCGCGCAGCGAGTCGGCGATCCGCTCGGCCAGGGTGGTGAAGTGGTCGAGGTGCGCGAGGACCTGCCGACGGTGCTCCTCATAGCTCTCCGCGGCCGCAGCGTCCCACCCCTCGGTGGCGCGGCGCGCGGCCTCGACCAGCTCGTCGCCGCGGCGGGCGACCAGGGCGCCGACCTCGGTCCACCGCTGGGCGGCGGCCTCGAGCGGCCGGACGTCGGCGCGCAGCTCCCACGGGTTGGCCGGCACGGTCATCGACCTCCCGGACCGGGCATCAGACCGAACGGGCCCTCCCCCAGCAGCTGCGCGGCGCGCTCGAGCTCGGCGGCCACCCCGTCGTCGGCCCGGGTGGCGTCGCGCGCGGCGTCGACCAGTCCCGCGACGCCGACCTCGAGGGCCGTGGACAGCGAGGCGAGCACCTCGTCGGCGTCGGCCAGCGCGTCGGCGTAGGACGCGGCGAGGGTGGCGGTGCCCGTCGCGTCGCCCAGCGCCGCGCAGGCACCCGACAGCTCGGGCAGCGCGACGGCCCAGTCGTGCCTCATGGCGTCGAGGGTGCGCTCGGAGGAGCCCGCCAGCTCGACCAGCCTGGCCGGCTCGACCTGCATCAGGGACCGCGTGCCGTGTGCGCTCACCCTGACGGAGTACCCGCGCCGATGGGCGGCAAACGCGACCCGGCCCCGCCTGTGGGCGGAACGTTCCGGCGGTCGGGTGAGTTTCGGCGCGGCCTGTCCGGGGAACGTCTGGGAGCACCACCCCACCTCGTCCGCAGGAGCCGCGATGAACGCCGTGATGACCGTCGACCTCTCCGAGCTCGACGCCTGGTCCGCGCAGGTGCAGCGCGCCAGCGACGACCTGAGCGGCATCGCCCGCAACGGCGGCACCAGCCTCGTGCAGACCGACTTCGGCCCGATCCTCGAGACGATGATGGGCGCCTACAACGCGTTGCTGCCCTCGGTGCACCAGTCACTGGAGGACAACGGTCGCGGCATGGTCGACCACGCGGAGGCGCTGCGAGCCACCGCCCGCGACTTCACGCTCACCGAGGACGGCGTCGTACGCCGCCACCGCGCGTCGGGCGTCGACGGCCGCGACGGGTCGAGCGGCTTCTGGGACGTCGCCGACACCACCATCAAGCGCGCGGCCCCCACCGAGACCAGCCTGCCTCAGATCAGCTTCGGCTTCCCCTACGACACCGTGTGCGACCTGGTGCGCATGCTGACCGGCTTCGACATCCGCGCCGAACTGGCCGAGAAGATCGGCGGCGACGTCGTCGGCGCCTCCAGCCAGGGATCGTCGTTCGGCGCCCTGGGCCAGTCGATGAGGGGCGTCTCGGCCAACCTGCAGAGCGGCGGGAGCACCATCTCGCAGACGTGGCAGGGCGGGGCGTCCGACGCGGCCATCGCCCAGATCGGCACCTGGGTCGGCTCGCTCGACACCCAGGCCGGCCAGCTCATCCAGATGGGCCAGACCGTCGTGCAGGTCTGCCGCGACGCCTGGCAGACCGCGCTGTCGGTCGTGCAGTGCGTGAAGTCCGCGGTGCAGACCGTCTCGGCCGCGCTCGCGACGATGAGCATCCCCGGCGTCGGCTGGGCGCGCGTGGTGCAGGCCGTGTTCCAGGCGTTCCAGGCGGTGATGAAGGCGTTCCGCACGCTGATGAAGCTCATCGACATCCTCAAGCAGGTCGCGTCGCTCATCTCGTCGGTCAAGGCGTTCTTCGACGGCGACCGCGCGCCGGTCTCCACGCCCGGCGGCCCGACGTCCACCGGTGCGCCGAGCAGCATCGTGCGTGACCCCGACGCCGTCGCCACGCCCACGATCGGCAAGCACCGCGCCGTGGTCGCGACGACCGTCGCGTCGGCGTAGCCTCCCGCGCATGAGGGCGCCCCGATGAGCACCGACCCCCGGAGCCAGGAGGAGATCCTGGCGGCGATCAGCGCGGCCCGGGAGGGCCTGGCCTCGAGCCTGGCCGACCTGCAGGCGAGCGTCGATGAGCTCGCCGCCCGCCCGCTGCTCACCGACGAGGAGAGGAAGGCGCTCGAGGAGCAGGCCGAGTCGGGCGAGCTGGGCGACGACATGCGCACGCTCGTGGAGAAGATCCGCGGCGGTGAGGACACCTGGGAGCGGGTGTTCTCGGGCGAGTCCCCCAACGGCGCACTCCTTCAGGGCCACCTCGCGACGATCATCGACGAGCACCAGGAGGACATCGCGCTCGCCTTCGAGGAGCTCATCGAGGCCGAGGAGGCGAAGGGCAACTTCCTCCTCGACGACGTGCCCACCTCCGACTGAGCCTGCCCCTCCGGCCCCGCCCCGGTGCCTCGCAGGCGGGGCCGCACCGAACTACATACCTGTAGTTCATGGGAACGTCTGTTACCGGTGTGACAGGTGTGATTCCGTGGGTCGCCTGCCCGCGTCACGCCCGTCCCCGCAGCTGGAGTCACCATGCGCCGCCCCCGCCCCACCCGTACCCTCGTCCGGACCGCCACCGCCGCCCTCGCGCTGCTGCTTCTCGCGCCTCTCGTCGGCACGGCCCCGGCCACGGCGGAGGAGCCGGCGGAGCAGCCGGCGCAGGCGCGCGCGCTCGCCTCGCAGCGCCAGATCGCCCTCGCGACGCCCGGCGACTTCACCGGATACGGCTTCGACCAGTGCGTGGCGCCGAGCCAGTCGGACATGGACGCGTGGTGGAAGAAGTCGCCGTTCACCGCCGTGGGGATCTACATCTCCGGCGACTCCCGCGCCTGCCGCACCCAGCCCAACCTCAGCCCGACCTGGGTGGCCGCCCAGGTCGCCCGCGGCTGGCGGCTGCTGCCCATCGCCCTCGGCCCCCAGGCCTCCTGCCAGCCGCGCTTCCCGCGCTACAAGGACGACTTCAAGATCTCCCCCGCCCCGGCCGGCGGCTACGCGACCGCGGCGGCGCAGGGTGCGGCGGAGGCGGACAAGAACGCCGCCGACGCGACGGCGTACGGCATCGGGCCCGGCAGCACCCTCTGGTACGACCTCGAGGGCTTCAACCTCGCCGACACCCACTGCCGCGAGTCGGCGCTCGTCTTCACGAGCGCCTGGGTCACCCGGATCAAGGCGCACGGCTACGTCGCCGGCTTCTACTCCAGCGCGAGCTCGGGCATCAAGATGCTCGACGACGCCCGGACCCAGCGCCCGGGCCAGTTCGCGCTGCCCGATCGCATCTGGATCGCCCGGTGGGACGGCGCCGCCAACACCTCCACGACCTACATCCCCGAGGACGGCTGGCGTCCTGGCGGGCGGATGAAGCAGTACCGCGGCGGTCACAACGAGACATGGGGCGGGGTGACGATCAACATCGACAGCAACTTCATCGACCTCGGCGCCGGCTCCCAGCCGCGGCCCGAGGGGCGCTGCCCGGGCACGCGACTCGGCTACTGGAAGTACCCCGCCCTCTCCCCCGGCAAGGCCAAGCCCACTCGTGTCAAGGTGCTCCAGTGCCTGCTCACCGAGCGGGGCACCTACTCCGGCCCCGTCGACGGCTCGTACGACGCCGCCACCGTCGCCGCCGCCCGCGCCTGGCAGGCCTCGCGCCGGTTCACCCCCACCGACACCTTCACCAAGCGGCACTGGACCGCCCTGCTCGCCGCCGGGTCGCGTACGACGCTCAAGCGCGGCTCCACCGGGGAGTCGGTCCACCGGCTCCAGCGGGCGCTCAACGCGGCCGGCGCCGGGCGCTTCCGGGCGACCGGCGTGCTCGACGCCAAGACCGAGGCCGCGCTCCGGACCTACCAGTCCCGCCTGCGCCTCGGGGTCTCCGGCGTCGCGACTCGCCAGACCTGGAACAAGCTCCAGCAGGGCCGCTGAGGCGGCTGCTTAAGCGGTGACGTCCCCGCTCAACGCGTCGTATACGACGTGTTGAGCGGGGACGTGACCGCTTGAGCCCTGCCGAACGCGAGCTGCCGAACGCCCGCGAACGAACCCCGGGGTCAGACCGGCGGGCCGATGACGAGCGCGACGCCCGTCAGGCCGATGACCGCGACCAGGCCGACCGCGGCGCCCTGGGCAGGACGGCGGACGAGCCAGGACGTGAGCCGCTCGACGATCCCGGCGGGCGCCTCGGCGCGCAGGCGCCAGGAGTCGCCCAGCAGCCCGGTGCGCTCGGCGTAGCGCTCGAACGGCACCGTCGCGAACGGCGGCACCGCCGCGGCCAGACCCAGCGCCAGCCGGCTGACCGGCCACCTCTGGTCCACGGCCAGCAGCACGGTCACCAGGCAGTAGGCGATGAACACCACGCCGTGGACCATGCCGAAGACCTGGACGCCGAGCTCCGTCGTGTCGGTGACGTACTTGAGGAACATGCCGGTCAGGAGCAGCGCCCAGGTGATCGCCTCGGCGACCGCGACGTAGCGGTAGAGCCTGCGGGGGGCGAGCTGGTTGTTCATGCGAATGCCTGTTCAGCGAGTGAGGTGAAGAAGCCGAGCCCGTCGGTGCCGGGACCGGTGAGGTCCTCGACCGCGTGCTCGGGGTGCGGCATGAGCCCGACGACGTTGCCGCGCTCGTTGGAGATGCCGGCGATGTCGCGCAGCGAGCCGTTGGGGTTGTCGCCGAGGTAGCGCGCGACCACGCGGCCCTCCCCCTCGAGCCGGTCGAGGGTGGGCTCGTCGGCGACGAAGCCCCCTTCGCCGTTCTTGAGCACGATCGTCACCTCGGCGCCCTCGTCGTACGCCGAGGTCCACGGGGTGTCGACGCGCTCGATGCGCAGCCGCTGGTCGCGGCAGACGAACTTGCGGTGGTCGTTGCGGATGAGCGCACCGGGCAGCAGGTGCGACTCGCAGAGGATCTGGAAGCCGTTGCAGATGCCGAGCACCGGCATGCCCCGGCCCGCGGCCTCGACGACGGACGTCATCACGGGCGCGAAGCGGGAGATGGCGCCGCAGCGGAGGTAGTCGCCGTACGAGAAGCCGCCGGGCAGCACGACCGCGTCGACCGCCTTGAGGTCGTGGTCGCCGTGCCACAGCGCGACCGCCTCGTTGCCGCCGATCGTGACGGCGCGGCGGGCGTCGACATCGTCGAGCGAGCCGGGGAAGGTGACGACGCCGACCTTCATCGGCCGGCCCCGTGCGCGACCTCGGCCACGGAGTGCTCCTCGACATGGACCTCGAAGTCCTCGATCACCGGGTTGGACAGCAGCGTCCCGGCGACCCGCTCGATATCGGCGAGCACCGCCTCGGTGATCTCGCCCTCGACCTGCAGCTCGAACCGCTTGCCCTGGCGGACGTCGGTGACGAGGTCGAAACCCAGGCGAGGAAGGGCGCCGAGCACCGCCTTGCCCTGGGGGTCGAGGATCTCGGGCTTGGGCATGACGTCGACGACGACTCTGGCCACGGGGGCGCTCCTGGAGACAGGGTGGACTGGCACCGTCGATTCTAGTGAGCCGCTGGGCACCCTCGCCCGGCGGGCATGACGGTGGACGGACCGGGTACGCCACGGGTGTCGGCGCGACGCGCGAGGGGAGCTCACATGGCACGTATCGGCATCTCCGGCTGGCGCTACGCCGGCTGGCGCACGCACTTCTACCCACCCGGGCTCCCGCAGCGCCTCGAGCTGTCCTACGTCGGCGAGCGACTGGGCAGCGTGGAGGTCAACGGCTCCTTCTACTCACTGCAGCGGCCCTCGAGCTGGCACGCGTGGGGCGATCAAGTGCCCGGCGACTTCGTGTTCGCCGTCAAGGGACCCCGCTTCGTCACCCACATGAAGAAGCTGGTCGACGTCGAGGCGCCGTTGGGCACCTTCCTGGCCTCCGGCGTGCTGTCCCTCGGCGAGCGGCTGGGTCCGCTGCTGTGGCAGCTGCCGCCCAACCTCGGCTTCCACCCCGACCGCCTCGCTGCGTTCTTCGACCTGCTGCCGCGCACCACCGCCGCCGCGTCGTCGTACGCCGCCGCGCACCACGATCCCGCCAAGCTCAAGGAGCCCGCCGACACCGCGTGCCCCGTCGACCGCCCTCTGCGACACGTGCTCGAGGTCCGACACCGGTCGTTCCGCACGCCCGAGTTCTGCGAGCTGTTGCGCGCGCACGGGATCGGGATGGTCGTGGCCGACTCGGCCGGCACGTGGCCGATGTTCGACGAGGTGACCAGCGACGTCGTGTACGTCCGCCTGCACGGCGACACCGAGCTCTACGCCAGCGGCTACTCCGAGGAGGCCCTCGACCGCTGGGCGCAGAAGGTGCGCGGCTGGGAGGCCGACGGTCGCGAGGTGTTCGTCTACTTCAACAACGACGCCAAGGTGCACGCCCCGTTCGACGCGATCGCCCTCCAGGAGCGGCTGGCGGGCGGTCCGGCGGTGCCGTGACGGTTCATCAAGGTATGCAGATCAACCCGCACTTCCCTGCGTGAACTCGCCGTGGGAACTGTCGGTTCGCCGACATACCTTGATGAACCAGCGGCGCGGAGCAGACCAGCGGGGGTCACTCCTGGCGGCGGAGGGCCACGATCACCAGCGCGACGCCCAGGCCGGCGAGGAGCGGGCCGATGATGGCCCAGACGCTCTGGTCGGTCATGGCGCTGCCCTTGATGTAGCCCAGGCCCTGGAAGGTCCAGATCGCGCCGGTGACGAGCATGAGGACGCCGAGGGCGATGCCGAGCGCGCGCATCAGGCGAGCTCCCGCTTCAGGATCTTGCCGGTGGCGGTCATCGGCAGCGCGTCGACGAACTCCACGATGCGGGGGTACTTGTAGGCGGCCATCTGCTCCTTGCTCCATTCGACGAGCTCGTCCTCGGTCACCGTCGCGCCCTCCTTGCGGATGACGACCGCCTTGATCTCCTCGCCGTGGCTGTCGTCGGGGACGCCGATCACGGCCGCGAGCGAGACGTCGGGGTGCGTCAGCAGCACCTCCTCGACCTCGCGGGGATAGACGTTGTAGCCGCCACGGATGATCATGTCCTTGGACCGGTCGACGATGTAGTACCAGCCGTCGGCGTCCTTGCGGCCCAGGTCGCCAGAGCGGAACCAGCCGTCCACGATCGCCTCGGCCGTCGCGTCGGGGCGCCCGTAGTAGCCCTTCATGATGTTGGGGCCCTTGATCGCGATCTCGCCCACGACGTCGTCGCCGTCGAGGTCCTCGCGCACCCCGGGGACGGGGCTGATCAGCTTCATCTCGACACCGGGGATCGGCTTGCCGATCGACCCGACGCGCACCGGCTCGCCCCACACCGAGAAGCTCGCGACCGGGGAGGTCTCGGAGAGGCCGTAGCCCTCCAGGATGGTGACGCCGAAGCGGTGCTCGAACTCCTTGTGCACCTCGACCGGCAGCGCCGACCCGCCGGCGACCGCGACGCGCACGTGCTCGGCGATCGCCGTGACGTCGACGCCCGAGTCGTCGAGCGCACCCAGCAGTCCCCAGTACATCGTCGGGACGCCGGCGAAGAACGTCACGCCCTCCTGCTCCATCAGCGTGAGCGCCGGGCCGGGCTCGAAGCGCGGCAGCATCACGACGGTGCCCCCGAAGGCGAACCCGGCGTTCATGATCACCGTCTGGCCGAAGGAGTGGAAGAGCGGGAGGACGCACAGGAGGGTGTCGGGGTGGTCGGGGTCGGCGCCGAAGAGCGCGTCGCTGGCCAGCGCGTTGGAGATCATGTTGCGGTGCATCAGCTCGGCGCCCTTGGGCTGGCCGGTGGTGCCCGAGGTGTAGAGGATGACGGCGGTGTCGTCGCCGTCGACCTGGCGGGTGTCGAAGACGGGCGACTGCCCCTTCAGCGCCTGGCCCAGCGTCTCGACGCCCTCGATGGGCGACTCGGCCGCCGGATCCGCGGTGATCAGGAGGAAGTGCTCGCACCCGTCGGCCTGCTCGAAGCCGGCGTGGCCCTCGGCGCCGATCGGCAGCTCGGGCGTGCCCTGGAAGCAGACGTAGGCCTTCGCGTCCGAGTCGTCGAGGTGGTAGGCGACCTCGCGCGCCTTGAGCAGCACGTTGAGCGGGACGACGGTCGCTCCGGCCTTGAGGATGCCGTAGTAGACGATCGGGAACCACGGCAGGTTGGGGCAGCTCAGCGCCACCTTGTCGCCGGGCTCGATGCCGCGCGAGACCAGCAGGTTGGCCACCTGGTTGGCGGCCGCATTGACCTGGGCGTAGGTCAGCCGGGTGTCGCCCAGCACGACCGCCGTCCGGTCGGGGTGTGCCTCGGCGGTGCCTTCGAGGAGCGAGGAGAGGTTGGCCATGGCGCCAACCTACTCAGCGCCCGTGGGCCGCGTCACCCGTCGGAGCGCTGGGCGATGCGGTGCCCGGCGGTGCGCAGGTCGGCCGCGATCGCGCGCCCCGCCAGCAGGCCGGAGCTGCGGGCCGCGACGCCGTAGACGCCGTCGCCGGCGACCTCGCCGTCGGCCACGACGCGGCACCCCTCGCGGGTGCCGGTGAAGCGCAGGTGCAGCGTCGCCTGCACCCCGCGCCAGGTGCCGCGCTCGGCCCACGACCGGAACGGCACGAACTCGGTGACCACCAGGCTCGGGCGGACCCCGACCACCGTCAGCTCGGTCCACGTCTGGCCGAGGTGGGGCTCCTCGTCGTCCGGCACGTCGGTGGAGAGCAGGCTCGACTGCCACTCCGGGCGCCGCCGCGGGTCGACGAGGTAGCCGAACGCCTCCTCCGCCGAGTGGGGGAGCTCGACGGTCGCGGTGAAGCGGCGGGTCGTCAGAACGACTCCCCGGTCAACAGCTCGTAGGCCTCGACGTAGCGGGCGCGGGTGCGCTCGACGACTGCGTCCGGCAGCGGCGGCGGCGCCTCGCCGGAGGTGCGGTCCCAGCCCGACTCGCCGGTGAGCCAGTCCCGCACGATCTGCTTGTCGTACGACGGCTGGGCGCGCCCGGGCTGCCACTCGTCGGCCGGCCAGAAGCGGGAGCTGTCGGGCGTGAGGACCTCGTCGGCGAGGATCGTGGCACCGCCCTCGGCGGCGGGCCGGCGGCCGAACTCCAGCTTGGTGTCGGCCACGATGATGCCGCGCTCGCGGGCGATGGCGTGCGCGGTGCGGTAGACCTCCATGGTCAGCATCCGCAGCTCGGCGGCGGCGTCGTCGCCGACCGTCTCGACGACGGCCTGGTAGTCGACGTTCTCGTCGTGGTCGCCGAGGTCGGCCTTGGTGGCGGGGGTGAAGATCGGCTCGGGCAGCCGGCTGCCGTCCTGGAGGCCGGCGGGCAGCGCGATGCCGCACACCTCGCCGGTGCGGGCGTAGTCGAGCAGCCCCGACCCGGTGAGGTAGCCGCGCGCGACGCACTCGACCGGGAACATGTCGAGCTGCTCGCAGACGACGGCGCGGCCGGC
This sequence comes from Nocardioides sp. Z13_37, assembly GCF_058355585.1. Classification (NCBI taxonomy): domain Bacteria; kingdom Bacillati; phylum Actinomycetota; class Actinomycetes; order Propionibacteriales; family Nocardioidaceae; genus Nocardioides; species Nocardioides sp. Z13_37. The sequence goes on from NZ_JBZGDV010000001.1 coordinate 235,153, forward strand.
GACGGCGGCCGGCACGTCGGTGGACACCACGTGGTTGCCCACCAGCCCGGAGAGCTGGTCGAACCACCACAGCGACATCCGGGTGAGGATCTCGCCCTTGTCGGGGATGGTGGTGTCGAGGACGAAGTCGTAGGCCGAGATCCGGTCGCTGGCCACCATCAGGAGCCGGCCCTCGTGCTCGCCGGAGTCGATGCGGTAGAGGTCGCGGACCTTGCCGGAGTGCAGGTGCGTGGTGCCCTCGATCGCGGGGGCTGCGGGGATGTTGGTCTCGACCACGCGCCGAGCCTAGCCGGGCAGCGCCCCCGCGCGGCGCCACGCGCGCGGTGCGATCACGACGCGGCGGGCCCCGGCGGCAGCACCCGCAGCTGCAGCATCAGCGCGAATCGCTGGTCGGGGTCGCCGAGGTCGAGCCCGCCGACCTCGCCCGCGCGGCGCAGCCGGTAGCGGAAGGTGTTGGGGTGCACGAAGACCGCGTCGGCCGCGGCCACCACGTCGCCGAAGTGGTCGAGCCAGGCGCGGAGCGTGGCGACGAGCGACGACCGGTGCTGCGCGTCGTACGCCACGAGCCGGGCCAGCGGGCCCGTGGGCCGGTCGCCGCGGGCGACGGCGAGGTCCTGCAGCTCGAGCACCAGCGCCTCGCCCTGCAGCTCGTCGAGCCGGCCGACGCGACGCTCGCCGGCGCTGTTGCGCAGCACCCGCAGCGCGCGGTCGACGCTCGTGCGGCTGCGCGCGACGCCGGAGAAGTCGGCGGCCACCGTGCCCACGGCCGCGACGGGGCGCATCCGCTCGCCGACCCGGTCGATGAAGTCCTGCACCACCCGGGCGGCCCGGTCCTCGGCCTCCTCGACCCGGCCCGACACCGCGAGGAGGCCGTAGGTCACCCCGCCGAGTGCCGCGGCGGCCGAGCGCGGGTGGACGGCGGCCAGGTGGAGGGAGAAGGCGTCGCTGAGCCGCTGCCGCTCGTGGGTGAGCGAGGCGTCGTCGTCGGCGCGCGGCGCGCGGGTCTCGTCGAGGGCGACCCCCACCGCGAGCAGGGGCTGCCCGCCGAGGCCGAGGCGTTCGAGCGCCTCGGGCGCGGCCGTGCCGCCGGCCAGGGCCGAGGCCAGCAGGTCGGCGCGCAGGCCCCGGCTCACGTCGGCGCCGGCCCGCACCCGCAGCAGGTGGAGGGCCACCAGCTTGGCCGACTCGACGAGCGAGTCGAGCCGCTCCTGGCTCAGCGGCTCGGGGACGACCGCCCAGATCGAGCCGAGCACCTCGTCGCCGGCCCGTACGGCGACCGCGACCCGCGGCAGCGTCATCTCACCGTCGAGGCCGGGCAGCGGGTCGACCACCACCGGCCGTTCGGAGCGGTGCAGCTCGCGGAAGACGCCACGCTCCTGCAGCACCCGCGCGTAGTGCTCGGGCACCTGCCGGCCCAGGATCGTCTCCACCCGCGGCTGGTCGGCCTCGTCCTGCTTGCCCGAGAAGGCCAGCACGCGCGAGCCGCGGTCCTCGATCGTGACGGGGGCGTCGAGGAGGGCCGAGACGGCGTTGGCGACGGCGAAGAGGTCGCCCGACGGCAGGCCGCCGAGGGAGTCGGGCTCGCCCCGGTCGGGGGCGGCGCCTCCCGCCCCGAGCAGCGAGCGCAGCATCTCGCTCAGCTGGGCCCAGGACGCGCCGCGGCTGAGCCCGAGGACCGCGACACCCGCGGCGTCGGCCGCCGCGCGGACCTCGTCGGCCAGCGGCACGGGCGCGCGCAGCACCAGGGCGGCGGCCCGCTCGGCGCCGAGCACGGTGAGCAGGTCGACGACCTGCACCGCGGTGTCCACGCCGACGCCCAGCACGAGCGCGTCGGGCGGCAGCGGCGGCGGGTCGAGCGGGTCGTGGATCGCGACCCCGCCGACCTGCCGGTGGTCGGCCACCGAGCCGTGGGCGAGGTGGAGGAACGTCGAGCCGAGCTCGTCGAGCAACCGCCCGAGCCCGGCGCGCGACCGGCGTCCCTCGTCCACGCCCCCACCGTAGGGAGCCGCGCGGCGCCCCGCCAGTGCGATCCGACGAGATCCGGCCGCGAGCTCGTACGCACCGACGACTGCGGGCTCAGAGCGCGAGCCACTCCGCCGACGTGGTGACGCTCGCCAGCCGCTCGGGCAGCGGCGCGACGCCGAGGCCCGGCCCGGTCGGGACGGCCAGGTGTCCGTCGTCGAGCACGAACGGCTCGGTGATGTCGTCGGCGTAGTAGCGCCCCGACCCGGACGTGTCGCCGGGCAGCGTGAACCCGGGCAGCGCCGCGAGCGCGACGTTGGCCGCCCGGCCGAGCCCGGTCTCGAGCATCCCGCCGCACCAGACCGGCACCCCCGCCGCCACGCACACGTCGTGGATGCGGCGCGCCTCGAGGTAGCCGCCGACGCGGCCGGGCTTGATGTTGACGACGCTGCACGCGCCGAGGCGGATGGCCGCGGCCGCGTCGCGGGCCGAGGTGATCGACTCGTCCAGGCACACCGGTGTGCGGATCTTCCGGGCGAGGTCGGCGTGGCCCAGCACGTCCTCCTCCTCCAGCGGCTGCTCGATGAGCACGAGGTCGAAGGCGTCGAGCCGGGCCAGGTGGGGGGCGTCGGCGAGCGTGTAGGCGGTGTTGGCGTCGACCTGCAGCAGCACCTCGTCGCCGAAGCGCTCGCGCACCGCGCGGACCGGCTCGACGTCCCAGCCGGGCTCGATCTTGAGCTTGATCCGGACGTAGCCCTCGTCGAGGTAGCCGTCGACGGCGTCGAGCAGCGCCGGCACCGAGTCCATGATGCCGACCGAGACCCCGCACGGCACCCGCTCGTGCACCGCCCCGAGCTCGCGGCCGAACGAGCGTCCCTCGGCCCGCAGCTCGGCGTCGAGCACCGCCGTCTCGAGGGCCGCCTTGGCCATCCGGTGGCTCTTGACCGGCGCGAGCCGCTGGGCGACCTCGGGCGCCGTGCACGGCCCGTCGGCGACCAGCCGCGGGACGAGGTAGCGCCGCAGCACGTCGGCGGCCGCGTCGACGTACTCCGAGGAGTAGAGCGGGGCCGACATCGCCACGCACTCGCCCCAGCCCTCCGCGTCCTCGGTGACCACGCGCACCAGCAGCACGTCGCGGGCGGTCTCGGTGCCGAACGACGTCCGGAACGGTGCCACGAGGGGCATGGCGATGCGCCGCAGCTCGACGCCGGTGATCTTCACTGCTCTCTCCTCACGACGTACCAGCCGGTCCGGTCGAAGCCCTCGACGTGCCCGGCGCCGTCGCCGAGCAGGGTGGTCAGTGCATCGCGCACGGCGAGCCGCCACTGCCGGGCGCCCTCGGGGTCGCCCGCGCGCAGGGCCGCGACGTCGGGCGGGACGGCGACGAGCCACACGCCCGCTCCCGGTCCCGGGGGACGCCCGCTCGGCCGTGGCCTGCCGTTGCCGTCGATGTCGAGCGCCACGACCGCACCCCCGGCGTGGAGGTCGTCCACGCGGGCGCCGACGCCGCCGCCGGCACACGCGAGGGCCACGCCGGGGTCGGCGAGGTCCCATCGCACGAGCAGGCGGTCGGAGTCGTCACGGCCGTTGATGCCGTCGTCCATCGGGCCGTAGAAGTTGGTGAGGTACTCCGTCGGGCGGGCGCCGAGCTTGGTCAGATTGAACCACGCGTTGCGCGCGACCAGCGGGTCGAAGGTCCAGGCGACCTCGCCGACGCCGCGCGCCACCGCCCACGCCCGCTGGTGCAGCTTGAGGGCGAAGCCGATGCTGCGACCGGTGGCCGTGGGGGCGACGCCGGCGATGTGGCTGTGCAGGCTGTCCTCGGCCGGCGCGTGGAAGAAGCCCACGCACGCACCCACGAGGCGGCCGCCGGCGAAGGCGCCGCCGACGTAGTTGCCCGCCTTGGCCAGCGCGCGCAGCAGCTCGAGGGTCAGCGGCGGGCTGCCCGTCCTCGTCCAGATCGTGGCGAAGAGCGCGACCACCTGCTCCAGGTCGGCCAGGTCGTCGAGGGAGCGCACGGAGACCCCCGCCGACCGCGCGGCCGCGTCGGCGACCTGCACGGCCTGGTCCAGGTCGCCGCGTCCGACGGGCCTGCGCCCGGCCGTCGTCAGGCCCGGGGTGGTCACGACGTCGATGCTCGCCGGCTCGCGCGACGCGGTCATCGTCGCTCCTCACGACGCGGTGCGCGCGGGTCCGTCGGGTCGGCCGGCCGCCCGCCCGCGCCCGCAAGGAGCGGGTCGGTGAGCGGGTCGGCGAGGAGGTCCGCGACCAGTCCGGCCAGCAGCGCGGTGCGGGCCGGGAGCCCGGAGACGAGCACGTGCTCGTCCTCGGCGTGCGCGCCGCCGCCGACCGCCCCGAGGCCGTCGAGGGTCGGGGTGCCCACGCCGGCGGTGAGGTTGCCGTCGGACGCCCCGCCCACGGACGCCTGCCGCGGGGCCGGCAGCCCCAGCCGCGCGGCCACGCGCTCGGCCCGGGCGTACAGCACGGCCGAGGCCGACGCCTCCAGGGGCGGCCGGTTGGGTCCGCCGCGCACGTCGAGGGCCGCCCCGGGCAGCACGGGGCGCAGCGCGCGCAGGGCGTCGTCGACCCGCTGCTGCTCGGTGGCGGCCCGGGCGCGTACGTCGACCGCGACCGTCGCGGCGGCGGGCACGGTGTTGGTGGTGGTGCCGGCCCGGGCGCGCGTCGGGGTGACCGTGGTGCCCGCGCCGGGGTCGGCGAGGCCGGTCAGGGCGAGCACGACGTGCGCCAGCTCGACGGCGGCGTTGGTGCCGCGCTCGGGCTCGAGCCCCGCGTGCGCGGCCCGCCCGGTGATGCCCAGCTCGTAGAGCGAGACCCCGGCCCGCTCGGTCTTCAGCGCGCCGCCCTCGGCGGAGGCCTCCAGCACGAGGACCGCCTCGGCCGCCAGGCCCTCGGCCTCGACGAGGGCGCGTGAGGTCGGCGAGCCGAGCTCCTCGTCCCCCGTCAGCAGCACGGTGACGCCGTCGGCTCCGCCCGCGGCGTGGAAGGCCATCGCGACGCCCGCGAGCATGTCGAAGCAGCCGGGGCCGCGCAGCACGTCACCCTCGACGGCGAAGGGCCGCCGGGCGAGGGTGCCGACCGGCCAGACGGTGTCGTGGTGGCCGAGCAGCAGCACCCGCGACGGGGAGCTGCCCAGGCGCCAGCGCAGGTGCGTGCACCCGTCGACGACGACGCGCTCGGGCGCGACGCCGAGGCGACGGGTGCCCACCTCGGCGACGACCTCGGCCGAGCGGGCGACGGCGGCGAGGTCGGCGGACGGCGACTCGCACTCCACCATCGCCCGCACGTCGGCGAGCAGCGCGTCGAGGTCGACCCGGCCGGGGGCCGCGAGGCTGCTCATGCGTCCACCCGGGGCGTGGCCCGCGCGCCCATGTGGACGTAGGGCTCACCGGTCGGCAGCTCGTAGAAGGTCACCGGGATCCAGGTCTCGGTGCCCTCGGGCCGGACGGCGAACAGGCCGGGCCCCACGGGCACGAGGGGGTGCTCCTCGACCGGCTCGGGCTCGAGCTCGGCCAGCGGCCCGACGAGGGTCGTGCGCAGCAGCGGGCCGTCGTCTCCCTGCTCCACCTCCATCTGCACCGAGGCGCGCTCGTAGCGGCCGACGTAGGGCGTGACGTCGACGTCGACGGGCTCCGCGGGCGGACCGAAGGGCTCGGGCATCGTGACGCCGGCGAGCTCGGCGAACACCTCGCGGTAGAGGTCCTCGTAGAGGTCGCGGGTGTGGCCGCCGTTGGTCAGCAGCACCACCGCCAGGCCACCCTCGCCGTCTCCCGACCCCGGGAGCATCCGCAGGAACGCGGCCTGCCCGAACGTGTTGCCGTCGTGGCCGACGAGGCGGCGCCCGTCCCAGCCGAAGCGGATCCAGCCCAGGCCCCACGAGTCGCCGAGCACGTAGGGGTCGGGCAGGTCGGCCTCGTGCGCGGCCATCGCGGCGACGGCCTGCTCGCTGAGCACCCGGGTGCCGTCGGCGGCGACGCCGCCGGCCAGGTGCATGCGGGCGAAGGCGAGCACGTCGGCGGCGGAGCAGGTGACCAGGCCGGCGGGTCCGACCGAGCGGGGCAGCTGCCACGCCGCGGCCGGCACCGTCGCGCCGTCGCGCTCGTCGTGGCCGACCGCGGCGGCCAGCAGCAGCGCCTCCTCCGGCAGGGTCACCGCACGCTCGAGGCCCAGCGGCGCCGACAGCCGCTCGCGCACCGCGGCGTCCCAGGTCAGGCCGGTGAGCCGCTCCACGACCCGCCCCAGCAGCGAGAAGCCGGAGTTGCAGTAGGACCAGGTGACCCCGAGCGGGTGGTTCTGGCCGGCGTCGCCGAGCAGGTCGACGTACTTCTCCAGGCAGTCGTCGCCCCGGCCGGTGTCGGTGAAGACGTCGCCGTCGATGCCGCTGGTGTGGGTGAGCAGGTGGCGGACCGTGACGCCCTTGGTGACGTCGGGGTCGGCGAGCCGCAGCTCGGGCAGCACCTCCGCGACCGGGGTGTCGAGCGCCAGCAGTCCCTCGTCGACGAGCGACATCACGACCGAGGTGGTCCACACCTTGGTGATCGACCCGATCTGGAACACCGACTCCGGGGTCACCGGCGCACCCGTGCGCACGTTGAGCACGCCGTGGGTCGCCACGACCAGGTCGTCGTCGGCATCGTCGGCGCCCATGCGCAGGATGCCGAGCTGGGCGCCGGGCACGCCGTGCCGCTCGGCGAGCGCGGCGAGGCGCCGCTGCCAGTGCTCGCGGTCGGGCCGCGGGCGGCCGCGGCCGGTCGTGTGGGTCGCCAGCCAGTCGAGGGTGCGCCGGTTGACGTCGAGGCGGTGCGAGGGCCGGCCGAGCAGGACGAAGGCGTGCGAGGCGCCGGGGTAGGCAACCAGGCGGGTCGGCACGCCCAGCTCGCAGAGGGCGGTGTGCCACTGCTGGGCCTGGCCGAACGGGCAGGTGCGGTCCTCGATGCCGTGGTGGACGAGCGTGGGCGTACGCACGTCGCGCACGCGGGTGATCGGCGACATCGCGGCGTAGCGCTCGGGGTCCTCCCACGGCGTCCCGCCGAGCTCGTGGGCGCTCAGGCACAGGTCGTCGCTGGTGCCGTACATGCTGGCGAGGTCGCTGACGGTGCCGCCGGCGACGGCGGCGGCGAAGCGGTCGTCATGGCTGGTGAGCCAGCACGCCATGAACCCGCCGTAGCTGTAGCCGGCCACGGCCAGGCGGTCGGGATCGGCGAGGCCCTCGGCGACGAGGGTGTCGAGCGGCTCGAGGAAGTCGGCGGCGTCGGCCACGCCCCACGCCCCGCGCACGCCGTCGTAGAACCGCTCGCCGTAGCCGTCGCTGCCGCGGGGGTTGACCAGCAGCACCGCCCAGCCCCGCTCCACGAGCTCCTGGTGGTAGAGGTGGACCTCGTCGGCGGCGGCGTTCCAGGCGTTGTGCGGGCCGCCGTGCACGTCGAGCAGCAGCGGCTTGGGGCCCGGCCGACGCTCGTCGTGCACCAGCCACGCCTCGACCTCGGTGCCGTCGGAGACGGTGAAGGTGCGCGGGCGGCGCGGGTGGTGGACCACGTCGGCCAGCGGCGCGCCGTGGTCGCTCAGCACCCGGGTGCTGCCGTCGGCGAGGTCGACGAGCACCACCTCGCCGTACGACGTGGGCGTGGCGAGCACGACCACCGCGCGGCCCGCGGCCACCGACAGGCCCGACATGACCCGCCCCTCGCCGGCGAGCAGCGGGCGGTGGTCGGTGCCGTCCGGGGCCGCGGACCACAGGTGGGTGCAGCCGCGCTCGCGCAGGCAGAACCACACCCGGCCGTCGTGCTCCACCGGCAGCCCGCCGGGGTAGGCCGGCGCTCCGGGCATGACGTTGCGGTCGAGCGTCCCGGCAAGGTCGGCGACGCCCGCGCCGTCGAGGGGCACCCGCAGGAGCCGGGCGTGGCCGACCGGGTCGCCGGGGTGGGCGACGGCGAGCAGCGACTCGCCGTCGGCGGACCAGACGACCGCCAGGGCGACGCCGTCGGAGAGCCCGACGGCGCGCACGTCCGCGTCCGTGCCGTCGGCGGGGACGACGTGCACGGGCACGCGGAAGCGCTCGCCCGATCCCCGGGTGAACGCCAGCGCGCTCCCGTCGGGGGACCAGGCGGGTGCGCCGACGTCCTCAGTGCCGTCGGTGAGCCGGCGCGGGCCGGTGCCGTCGGCGGCGACGACGAGGAGCTGGCGGCGGACCCGCCCGTGCAGGCCGGTGCCGTCGGACTGGTAGCCGGTGCCGTCGGAGACCATCGGGGCCGCGTCGCGCGCGGGAGCGCCGGGGTCGACCGGCACGGTGAGGGCGAGGCGGCGGCCGTCGGGGCTCCACGTCGGTGACGCCACCCCGTCGGTCACCTGGTCGAGCACCTCCACCTCGCCGCCGTCGGTGGCGAGCACCGCGAGCCGGCCGTCGCGGACGAACGCGAGCCGGCTGCCGTCGGGCGACCACGCCGGGGCGGAGTCGGCCGGCCCGCGGGTCAGCCGGCGCGGTGTGCCGCCGTCGGTCTCGACCCACCACAGCTCGTCGACGTTGCGGTCACCCTCGACGTCGACGCTCCGCACGACGTAGGCGACCCGCGACCCGTCGGGCGACAGCACGGCCTGCGACGGCACCACCAGGTCGCCCAGGTCGTCGATGCGCAGCCGGCGCACCGACCCGTCCGCACTCGCTCCGTCGGGGGGCGTGGCGCGGTCGGGGGGGTCGGGCAGGTCGTCGTGGGCGTGGCTCATGTGGGCTTCCTTCCGGGGGCGGCCGCGAGCAGCTCGCGCGTGTAGTCGTGCTCGGGGTCGCCGAGCACCTGGGCGGTCGGGCCCTCCTCGACGATCCGCCCGCCCTGCATCACGGCTACCCGCGACGCGACGTAGCGGACCACCGCGAGGTTGTGGGAGATGAACAGCATCGAGAGGCCGAGCTCGGCCTGGAGCTCGCGCACCAGGTTGAGCACGGCGCCCTGGATCGAGACGTCGAGCGCCGAGGTGATCTCGTCGGCGATGACCACCTCGGGGCGCCCGGCGAGCGCCCGGGCGAGCGCGACCCGCTGCCGCTGCCCACCGGAGAGCCGGGCGGGGAGGTCGCCGGCGCGGTGCGGGTCGAGGTGCACGAGCTCCAGCAGCCGGGCGACCTCCTCGCGGCGGCCGCGGCGCCCGCGCACGCCCTCGAGGTCGCGCGGCATCGCCTCGGCGACGCTGTCGCCGATCGTCATCCGCGGGTCGAGGGAGGAGTAGGGGTCCTGGAAGACCATCTGCAGCGGGCGCCGGGCGCCGCGGTGGGGCACCGGCCGGCCGCCGAGGGTGATGGCGCCCGACGTCGGCTCGGTGAGCCCGACCGCCGCGCGGGCGAGGGTCGACTTGCCCGACCCCGACTCGCCGACCAGCCCGACCACCGTGCCGTCCGGCACGGTGAGGCTCACCCGGTCGACGGCCGTGGTGCGGCCGAAGCGGACGGTGACGTCGTCGAAGCGCAGCTCGCTCACGGCGCCTCCACCAGCTCGTCGGCGCCGGAGCGCTGGCCGGCGGCGGGGAAGACCGGGTCGGGGAGCGGTTCCCCGGCGTGCCAGCAGGCCACGCGGGTGCCGTCGGCGGCGCGCACCAACGGCGGGTCCTCGGCCCGGCAACGGGCCTCGGCCAGCGGGCAGCGGGCGGCGTACGCACAGCCGGGTGGCACCTCGGCGGGGTCGACCGGGCGGCCGGGGATGGTGACCAGCGGCCGGTCGAGGTCGGTGTCCATGTCGGGAACGGCGGCCACCAGCGCGCGGGTGTAGGGGTGGAGCGCCCGGGTGCCGAGGCCGTCCGCGGGTAGGTCCTCCACGATGCGCCCGGCGTACATCACCAGCACCCGGTCGCAGACCTCGGCGACGACGGTGACGTCGTGGCTGATCAGCACCAGGGCGACGTCGTCGGCGGCGCGGATGTCGGCGAGCAGGTCGAGCACCTGCTGCTGCACCGTCACGTCGAGGGCGGTGGTCGGCTCGTCGGCGACGACGAGGGACGGCGCGCCCATCAGTCCCATGCCGATCATCGCGCGCTGGCGCATGCCGCCGGAGAACTCGTGGGGGTACTGCCGGGCGCGTCGCCCGGCGTCGGGGATGCGCACGGAGGCGAGGCGGTCGACGGCGCGCTCGAGGGCCTGGGCGCGCCCGAGCCGCTGGTGCTCGGTCGCGACCTCCGCGAGCTGGCGGCCGATGCGGCGGGTGGGGTTGAACGACGTCATCGGGTCCTGGAACACCATGGCGAGGCGGGTGCCGAGCAGGCGCCGCAGGCCGGTCGAGTCCGGGCCGGTGAGGTCCTCGCCCAGGAGCCGGAGCCGGTCGGCGCGCACGGCGCCGTCCTCGCCCACCAGCCGCGAGACGGCGAGCGCGGTGAGCGACTTGCCCGACCCGGACTCCCCCACCACGCCGACGGCCTCGCCGCGGCGCACGTCGAAGCTGACGCCGCGCACCGGGCGCACCAGGCCGCCCGCGGTCGCAAAGACCACCTCGAGGTCGCGCACCTCGAGGACCAGGTCGTCGTCGGGCTCCGTGCCAGGCGCGGTGGTGGTGGGCTCCGCCTCGGCGGTGGCCGCGACCGCGGCAGCCGACCGGGGTCCGCGGGGGTCGGGCAGGCCGGTGAAGACCGGCACCCCGAAGCCCTTGGCGACCGACTCGCCGAAGAGGTTGAACGCCAGCCCGGCCAGCAGGACCGCCGCGCCGGGGGCGAGGGCGGCGGCCGGGTTGACGTAGATCGCGCCGATGCCGTCGTACAGCAGCCGGCCCCAGTCGTACGCCGGCGACTGCACGCCGAGGCCGAGGAACGACAGCCCCGCGAAGGCGAGCAGCGCGGTGCCCGCGCCGATCGTGGCGTTGACGACCAGCGGCTCGGCGATGTTGGGGAGCACGTGGCGCACCAGGATCCGCAGCCGTCCGACGCCGGCGACGCGGGCGGCCGACACGTAGTCGCGGCCGGCGACCTGGGCGACGAGGGTCTGGGTGAGGCGGGCGAAGACCGGCGCGCCGGCCAGGCCGATCGCCATCACCGCACCGGTCGCGCCGACGCCGAAGACGACGGCGAAGAACAGCGCGAGGAGCAGGCCCGGGAAGGCGACGGCGATGTTGACGCCCGCCGCGACCAGCCGGCCGGCGCGGCCGCCGAGCAGGTACGGCGCGGCGCCGAGCACCAGCCCGATCGACACCGCCACCGCGATGGCGCACACCGCGAGCACCATGGAGAGCCGGGTCGCGACCAGCACGCGGGCGAGGATGTCGCGCCCGAGGTTGTCGGTGCCGGCCCAGTGCTCGGGCGACGGCGCGGCCAGCACGTCGCGGGTGTCGACCGCGTCGGCGCTCGTGCCCCACAGCACCGGCCCGACGACGGCGAGGACGGCGACCGCGACCAGCAGCACCGCGGCGGTGAGCCCGACCGGCGTCCCGAGGACGGCACGCCAGCGGCGGGCCCGCCCCTCCCGCGCCACGCCTCAGCCCTCCCGGATCATCGAGCGCGGGTCGAGCAGGGCGAGGGCGACGTCGACACCGGTGTTGACCAGCAGCACGCCGAGCCCGTAGACGAGGACGATCGCCTGCACGACCGGGTAGTCCTTGGTGAGGATCGAGCCGGTGATCGTGCTGCCCAGCCCCGGCCAGGCGAAGACGTTCTCCACCAGCACGGTGCCGGCGACCATCGACCCGAGCAGCAGGCCCCCGACGGTGAGCGCGGCGGTGAGCGCGTTGGGCAGGGCGTGGCCGAGGTGGATGCGCCGCGGCCGCAGCCGCTTGGCGCGGGCCGTGCGGATGTAGTCGGCCTCCAGCACGTTGACCATCTCGACGCGCACGATCCGGGCGAGCATCGCCGCCGGTCCGATGCTGAGCGCGAGCACGGGCAGGACGTACGCGTCCGGGGTGGCGTTGCCGGCGACCGGCAGCCAGCCCAGCTCCACGCCGAAGACGTAGACGAGCGCGACGCCGATGAGGAAGTCGGGCACGGTGGCGACGACGATGCTGGTGGTCGTGAAGGCGAGCTCGGTGCGCCGGCCGTGGCCGCGCCGGGTGAGCACGCCGAGCAGCGTGCCCAGCGGCACCGCGACGGCGACGGCCGCGGCGAACGCCAGCACCGCGAGCCACAGGGTCGCGGGCAGGCGCTGCCCGACCACGTCGGCCACCGGGAGCTGGGAGACCAACGACGTGCCGAGGTCGCCGGTGGCGAGGCCCTGCAGGTAGTGGGCGTACTGCACGAGCAGCGGGTCGTCGAGACCGAGCGCCGCGCGCCTGGCCTCGACCAGCGCGGTGGGCGCCGTGGGCCCGAGGGCGCCGCGCACCGGGTCGCCGGGGATGAGGTGGATCATCGCGAACGACGCCGTGACCAGCACCCACACCGACACCACGAGGCGGAGGGCGCGGCGCGCGGCGAAGCGCACCCACGGCTGCTCCCACCACCGGGGCCCGGCCGTGGCGCCGAGCGTCACGTCGGCGGGGAGCGGGGTCGACGTCGTCGCCACGGCTCTACCGGGCCAGCATCCGGATCGAGAGCGGCTGCAGCTGGCCCGGCACCTCGAACTCCGCGCCCGCCCCGAAGGTCCTGGCGTCGGTGAGGGCGAAGGGCACGATGTCGGCCGCGGCGATGAGCGCCGACTCGGCTCCCAGCCAGGCGTCGCAGCCCTCGGTGCCGGTCAGCCCGGAGGCGTCGGCGACGGCGTCCTCGTACTCGGGGTTGGCGATGGCCGCGAAGTTGGTGCCGTCGGGTGCCGCCGGGCCGGACAGGAAGGGCACCAGCTGGTCGGGGCTGCTCACGTTGAGCGAGACCCACGCCACGTCCCAGTCGCCCGCGCCGAAGATGGTGCCGGTGAGCGTCGTCTCGTTCTGCGCCTGCGCGGTGGCGTCGACGCCGATGTCCTTCCACTGCTGCACGGCCAGCTCGGCGGCGGCGTCGCCGCTGCTGCCGAGGTTGTTCTGGTAGAGGAAGGTGACCTCGAGCGGCTCGCCGTCCTTGGCGCGTACGCCGTCGCCGGCCGCGGTCCAGCCGGCCTCGTCGAGCAGCGTCGCCGCGGCCTCGGGGTCGTGCTCGGGCAGCGATCCGGAGACGGAGTCGCCGGGGCAGGCGACCGGCTCGTTGGCGGCGAGCACCGTCGGCATCCGGCCGTCGCCGGAGGTCAGCACGCCCTGCAGCTCCTCGAGGTCGAGGGCCTGGGTGAGGGCCATCCGCACGTCGGGGTCGGCGGTCGCGCGACCCTCGGCGTGGTTGTACCACTGCTCGCCGGCGATGGCAGGCGAGGCGGCGCTGAACATCCCGGAGCCGTCGAGGCGCTGGGCGTCGGGGCCGGTGACGGTGGCGGCGTTGAGGCCGTTGGACAGCAGCAGGTTGGCGGCGGTCGACTCGTTCTCCACGACCTGCACCACGACGGTGGCCGGCAGGCCCTCCTCATCGGTGCTCGCGCCGTCCGGGCCCCACGTGTAGTCCTCGCGCAGCGTGTAGGTGTAGTGGTCGCCGGGCGCCGCCTCGGTGAGCTCGTAGGGGCCGGTGCCGGCCGTCGCCTGGCGCAGCGAGGAGCGGTCGGCGTTGCCCGACGGGCACACGATCGGCAGGTTGCCGAGCCCGTTGAGCACGAACGGCGCGGGCGACTCGAGCTCGAGGGTGACCGTGCGGGTCGCGTCGTCACCCTTCGCCTTCGCCCCCACCGGCACGAAGGTGCCGAGGAACGGGCTCTGGTTGGCCGGGTCGGTGACGTAGTCGAGGCTCTCGGCCACGTCGCTCGCGGTCAGCTCGGTGCCGTCGGCGCAGGTGATCCCCTCGCCCAGCGTGAGCGAGACCGTGGTGCCCTCGACGCTCCAGTCGGTGGCGAGCTGGGAACGGATCTCGCCGGTCTCCCCGTCGACGCTGACCAGCGGGTCGTAGGCGAACTGGGTGACGGTGAACAGCGAGGTGCCCGCCCCCATGACCGGGTCGAGGTTGCCCGGGTCGGACGACAGGCCGAGGGTGAACGTGGCGCCGTCGACGTACGACGCCGCCTCGCCCTCCCCGGTGCCGCCACCGCCACCGCCGCCCCCGCCGCCACCGCAGGCGGCGAGGACGAGGGCGAGCGGCAGCGCGAGCGAGGGGACGAGGACGCGGGTGCGGGGGTGGTGGCTCATGGACGACTCATGACCTCTCGTGCGGGCGGGCGGGGGCTCGGTGCGGCTCAGGCGCCGGCGCGGCGGACCGCGCGGCCGAGGTGGAGGTAGAGGGCACGGCCCTCGCCGTCGTCGCCGACGAAGGCGTGGGGCATGAACATGCCGCGGTCGGGCTCGATCGGGATGAGCATGTCGTCGCGGTAGGCGACGAGCTCGGTGCGCTCGACCTGCCCGCCCATCTCGACGAAGACCCCCTTGGGGACCTGGTCGACCCAGATGCGGCCGTCGTCGTCCTGGCTGACGGTGAGGTCGTAGAGGTCGGTGGAGTAGGTGCCCGCGAAGCGCGAGGCGTCGATGCGCTGGGGTTCGGCCGGCGGCTGCGGCAGTGCGGGCAGCTCGGTGCCGGCCAGCGCGTGCAGCACGTGGCCGACCACGTCGTGGTAGAGCGAGAACACGTCGCCGCCGTTGGTCAGGAGCGCGACGGCGGTGCCGGTCGCGGGCACCATCCGCAGGAAGGCGCCCTGCCCGACGGTGTTGCCGTCGTGGCCGACGATCTCCCCGGCGTCGAGGTCGAAGCGCTCGAAGCCGAGCCCCCACGAGGAGCCCATCAGGCCGAGCTCGGGCAGGCGCACCTCGCGGGCCTGCATCCGCGCGGAGGTGCCGGGGGCCAGCACCTGCTCGCCGTCGGCGTTGCGCCCGTCGGAGAGGTGCATCCGGGCGAACTCCACGAGGTCGCGTGCCCGCATCGAGAGCAGCGTGCCGGCGGGGGTGTTCGATCGGGCCATCGACCAGAACGGCGCCGGCTGCAGGCCCTCCCCCGGACCGGCCTCGACGTGGCCCATCGCGACGCGGTGCATGATCGCCTCGTGGACGCTGACCGCGGTGTGGGTCAGCCCGAGCGGCTGCACGAGGTGCTCGCGCAGCGCCTGGTCGTACGTCGTGCCACGCACCACCTCGACGAGGCGCCCGAGCAGGCAGTAGCCGGCGTTGTTGTAGGAGAACTGCTCCCCCGGGGGGAACAGCTGCGGCACGTCGGCCAGCGTGGCGACGTACTTCTCGATGCAGTCGTCCCCCACGCCGGTGTCGGTGAAGATGTCGCCCTCGAAGCCGGCCGTGTGGCTGAGCAGGTGGCGCACCGTGATCCGCGCGGCGGCGTCCTCGTCGGCGATGACGAAGTCGGCGACGTAGGTGCGCACCGGCGCCTCGAGGTCGACCAGTCCCTCGTCGACGAGCTGCATGACGAGGCTGCTCGTCCAGAGCTTGGTGATCGACCCGATCTGGTAGATCGCGTCGGTGGTCGACTCGACACCGGTGCCGAGGTGGAGGATCCCGCTCGCGCCGTCGACGACCTCGCCGTCGTGCAGGACCGCCCAGGACGCCGAGGGGACGCCGTACTTCTCCAGCAGCTGCGGCACGTGGAGCTCGAGCCACTCGCCGACGTGTTCCAGATCACTCATGGGCCCACGCTAGGAACGGCGGCCGCCCACCGGTTGGTGGATCAGGACAAGACCGACGCCTCGACTTGGTCCGCGCCGACGAGAGCGGGGTCGCTCCCTAGCGGTGCAGCCACCAGCTCATCCGCCGCGTCATCCACGGCAGGAACACGTAGGTCATCAGCGGGGTCATCACCGTCGTCACGAGCACCACGCGCGGCACCAGCGGCCAGCCGGGGATCGTGCGCGAGGCGAGGAAGTTCGCGGTCAGGCTGAGCGGGAGGAACACCATGAAGATCACCACCATCTGCTTCCAGCGCGGCGGCGGCACGGGAGCGGCACTCAGCGCCTCGACCGTCGCCGGCTCGTCGAACCAGCCCTCGATGCCCGTACGCCGCTCGCGCCGCTTCTCCTCCACGGTCCCGTGCGCCGCCTCGAGCCACCAGGCCCGCTGCGGTGATGCCTCCCACGCGGCGAGGGACTCGCTGTCGGCGAAGCGGTAGAGCATGTGCCAGTCGGTCGAGTCCACGCTCGGTCGCACCCAGCCCGAGCCGAGGAACCCGTCGAAGCGCTCCGCGAGGGTGGTGCCGGCCTGCACCCACGCCAGCATCTCCGTCGTGCGCGAGGGGTCGACGTGGCGCGTCACCGACACGGTGACGGGAGCGGTCATGCGCGGTCCCCGTGCCGTCGTACGGAGGAGCGTCCGGACAAGCTCAGCGGAGGGGCGGAACGCCGTGGGGTGCTCATGGGCCCAGTCTCGGGCGGGCGCGGCCACCGCGAGAAGACGGCGGCGACGAGATCCCGGCCACGCTGGCGTGCGTCAGCCCGTCACCTCGAACGTCGCCGCTCCGCTCACCGACGCCTCCCGGGTCGCGACGTCGCGCACCCGCGCCGACGGCGGCCCCTGCTGGCACCACCTCACGAGCGCGTCGACGGCGGCGTCCTCGCCCTCGGCGTGCACCAGCACGGTCCCGTCGACCTCGTTGCGCACCCAGCCGGAGACACCGAGCTGCCGCGCGCGCTCCTGGGTGTGCCACCGGAACGCGACGCCCTGCACCGTGCCGCTGACCCGCGCCTGGACCGCCTTCATGCCTCCATCCTGCACGCATCCGGCACGCATCCGGCACGCATCCTGCCCCGGCCATCCCGCCCGGGCGCCCCGCCCCGTCGGGCGACGCCGAGGGCTGGGAGCGGGTGAGAGGCTGACGCGGATGACCCAGGACGAGCAGACCGAGCCGGTCACCGGCGACGCGGAGGCGTACCAGCCCGACCCGCGGCGCTGGCGCGTCCTCGCGGTGTCCCTCGTCGTCGGCTTCATGTCGCTGCTCGACGTCACGATCGTCAACGTCGCGGTGCCGTCGATCAGGTCGGGGCTCGACACCTCGGCCGCCACCATCCAGTGGGTGGTCTCGGGCTACGCGCTGGCCTTCGGCATGACGCTGGTCGCCGGCGGCCGGCTCGGCGACGCCCACGGTCGCCGGCGGATGATGACGATCGGCCTGATCGGCTTCATCGTCTCCAGCGCCGCGGTGGGGCTCGCGCCCAACGCCGCCGCCATCATCGTCGCCCGGCTGGTCCAGGGCGCCAGCGCCGGCCTGCTCACCCCGCAGAACTCCGGGCTGATCCAGCAGCTGTTCCGCGGCGCCGAGCGCGGCCGCGCGTTCGGCATGTTCGGCTTCACCGTCGCGGTGGCCTCGGCGACCGGACCGCTGATCGGCGGCGCGCTGATCGGCCTGCTCGGCGAGGACGAGGGCTGGCGCTCGTTGTTCCTCATCAACGTGCCGATCGGCCTGGTCGCGCTGGTGCTGATCCGCCGCCTGGTGCCCGACAACGACGTCGGCGCCGGCCCGGAGGCCACGCCCAAGGACCCGCGCATCGACGTCGTCGGCGCGACCCTGCTCGGCCTGGCCGTCCTGGCGGTGCTCTACCCGCTGATCAGCCTCGAGGGCGGGGCCGGGCTCGCGCTGCTGGTGCTGCTCGCCTTCCCGCCGCTCGCGTGGGGGTTCGTGCGGTGGGAGGCGCGGACCGTACGCCTCGAGCGCCCGCCGCTGCTCGACGTGTCGCTGCTGCGCGGGCTCCCCGGCTACGCCAACGGCCTGGTGGTCGGCACCCTCTACTTCACCGGCTTCACCGGCATCTTCCTGGTGCTGTCGGTGCACCTGCAGGAGGGCGAGGGGTTCTCCCCGCTGCAGGCCGCCCTGCTGATGACGCCGTTCGCCGCCGGCTCCGCCCTCACCTCCCCGCTCGCGGGCAACCTGGTCGGCCGCCTCGGCCGGCGGGTGACCCTTGTCGCGCTGGGCGTGATGATGACCGGCACCGCGCTGGCGGCGTGGCTGGTGACCTCGCCCAGCGACACGCTGTGGTGGACCCTCGCACCGGCGATGTTCCTCGCCGGCGTCGGAGGCGGCGGGGTCATCTCCCCCAACTTCACCCTGACCCTCGCCGAGGTGCCGCCGCAGATGGGCGGGGCGGCGGGCGGGGCGCTGCAGACCGGCCAGCGGATCGGCTCGGCGCTCGGCGCCGCGCTGCTGATGACGGTCTACCAGGCCGTGGGGACGGTCGCGTCCGCCCCGGTCGCCGCGCGCGCGGCCCTGGTGGCCGCGCTCGTCGTGCTGTCGGCGGCCTTCGCGGCCGCCGTGCTGTCCTGGCGCCGCGGCGACTGAGCACCACCGTGCAGGCAGTTGGAGAGCGCAGCAGCCGCGCCGAGCGTGGCGTGCCGCCCTGGCGGCGCGAACTGCCTGCGTGGTGTCAGAGGATCGCGCCCGGCACGTACGCCGCCGCGTCGGGGTGGGCGGCCGCGAGCGCCTCGATCCGGGCGACGACCGCACGGGTCTGGGCCACGGCGGCGCCGGTGAACTCGATCGGGTCGGCGACCAGCGCGTCGATCTGCTCGCGGGTCAGGCCGAGCCGCTCGTCGGCGGCCAGCTTGGCGAATACATCGTTCTCGGACTGCCCGGCGCGCATCGCGAGCGCGGTGCCGACGGCGGCCTCCTTGATCGCCTCGTGCGCAGCCTCGCGGCCGACGCCGTTGCGCACGGCGGCCATCAGCACCTTGGTCGTGGTGAGGAACGGCAGGTAGCGGTCGAGCTCGCGCTGGATGACCGCCGGGAACGCGCCGAACTCGTCGAGCACGGTGAGGAAGGTCTGGAAGAGGCCGTCGGTGGCGAAGAACGCGTCGGGCAGCGCGACGCGGCGCACGACCGAGCAGGAGACGTCGCCCTCGTTCCACTGGTCGCCGGCGAGCTCGCTGACCATCGACAGGTGCCCTCGGACGATGACGGCGAGGCCGTTGACCCGCTCGCACGAGCGGGTGTTCATCTTGTGCGGCATCGCCGACGAGCCGACCTGGCCCTCCTTGAAGCCCTCGGTGACCAGCTCGTGGCCGGCCATCAGCCGCACGGTGGTGGCGAGGTTGGAGGGCCCGCTGACCAGCTGCACCAGCGCCGAGACGACATCGAAGTCGAGCGAGCGCGGGTAGACCTGGCCGACGCTGGTCAGCACGTGGTCGAAGCCGAGGTGCCCCGCCACCCGCCGCTCGAGCTCGTCGAGCCGGTCGGCGTCGCCGTCGAGGAGGTCGAGCATGTCCTGGGCGGTGCCCATCGGGCCCTTGATGCCGCGCAGCGGGTAGCGGGCGAGGAGCTCCTCGATGCGCTGGACGGCGATCAGCATCTCGTCGGCGACGGTGGCGAAGCGCTTGCCGAGGGTGGTCGCCTGGGCGGCGACGTTGTGCGAGCGGCCGGCCATCACGGTCGTCTCGTGCTCCACGGCGAGCCGGCCCAGGCGCACCAGCGCGGCGACGGCCCGGTCGCGCACCACCTCGAGCGAGCGGCGTACCTGCAGCTGCTCGACGTTCTCGGTCAGGTCGCGCGAGGTCATCCCCTTGTGGATGTGCTCGTGGCCGGCGAGGGCGGAGAACTCCTCGATCCGCGCCTTGACGTCGTGACGGGTGACCCGCTCGCGGGCGGCGATCGAGTCGAGGTCGACGGTGTCGACGACCGCCTCGTAGTCCTCGACGACGCCGTCGGGGACCGCGACGCCGAGGTCGCGCTGGGCCTTGAGCACCGCGACCCACAGCTGCCGCTCGAGGACGATCTTGTGCTCGGGGGACCAGATCTCGGCGAGATCGGCGCCGGCGTAGCGGGTGGCCAGGACGTTGGGGACGCTCACGGGCACCCATCCTCCCATCCGCGGCCCCGGCCGTTCCCCACCGGACCACGCCCCGCGGCGAAGGGCTCAGGCACGGGCGGCAGCGCCCTCGACGACGCCGAGCGGCTCGGCGGCGATGTCGCGTCGCCACTGCGCGCCCGGGAAGCTGATCGACGCGATGCCCTCGTACGCCTTCGCGCGGGCGTCGGCGACGTCGGAGCCGGTCGCCCGGACGGCGAGCACCCGACCGCCGGCGGTCACCAGGCCCGCGTCGGTGCGGGCGGTGCCGGCGTGGATGACGTCGACGTCGTCCTCGACCGCCAGCGTCTCCGTGCCGACGATGACGTCGCCCGCGCTGGACCCCTCGGGGTAGCCGGCGCTCGCCATCACCACCGAGACGCAGGCGCCGTCAGCGAAGGTCGGGGCCGGCACCGACGCGAGGTCGCCGACGGCAGCGGCGCGCAGCAGACTGCCGAGCGGGGAGGTCAGCAGGGCAAGCACCGGCTGCACGTCGGGGTCGCCGAAGCGGCAGTTGAACTCGATGACCCGGGGGCCGGTGGCGGTCAGCGCGAGCCCGACGTAGAGGCACCCCACGAACGGCGCGCCGCGACGCTGCATCTCCGCCAGCGTGGGCGCGACGACGTCGGCCATCACCGAGTCGACGACGCCGTCGGGCAACCACGTCAGCGGTGCGTACGAGCCCATGCCGCCGGTGTTGGGGCCGCGCCCTCCGTCGAAGATGCGCTTGAAGTCCTGGGCCGGCAGCAGCGGGCGGCCGACGCTGCCGTCGCAGACCACGAACACCGAGAACTCCGGGCCGTCGAGGAACTCCTCGACGACCACGCGCTCGCACTCAGCCGCGTGCGCGAGCGCCTCGTCGCGGTCGAGGGTGACGACCACCCCCTTGCCCGCGGCCAGCGCGTCGTCCTTGACGACGTGGGGCGCCCCGAACGCGTCGAGCGCCGCGGCGACCTCCTCGGGCGTCGTGCAGGTGCGCGAGCCTGCGGTCGGCACGCCCGCGGCGGCCATGACCTCCTTGGAGAAGGCCTTCGACCCCTCGAGCAGGGCGGCCGCGCGGGAGGGCCCGAAGACCGCGATCCCCGCCTCGCGCACGGCGTCGGCGACCCCGGCGACGAGCGGCGCCTCGGGGCCCACGACGACGAGGTCGGCGCCGACGGAGACGGCGAGCCCGGCGACGGCGGGGCCGTCCATCGGGTCGACGGGGTGCAGGGTGGCGACCTCGCCGATGCCGGGGTTGCCGGGCGCGGCGTGCACCTCGGTCACGGCCGGGTCGGCGGCGAGGGAGAGCGCGAGGGCGTGCTCGCGCCCGCCGGTCCCGATGACGAGGGTCTTCACGGACGCCGACCCTAGCGAGGTTTGGAGTCGGCCCCACCGGGCAGGCACGGTGGGTCAGCAGACGAGACAGACGAGACAGAGGAGTCGGGTGCGCGTGCGTCCTGGGGACAGGTTCGGCCGGTACGAGATCGAGCGGAAGATCGGCGCGGGCGGGATGGGGGTGGTGCACCTGGCCCTCGACACCCAGCTCCAGCGGCGAGTGGCGCTCAAGGTGATGTCGCCGCACCTCACCGGCGACGAGGAGTTCCTCGCCCGGTTCGACCGCGAGGCCGAGACCCTGGCCCGCCTCGACTCCCCCCACATCACCACGATCTTCGACCACGGCGTCGTCGACGGCACGCCCTTCCTCGCGATGCAGTACGTCGCCGGCGGCGACCTCGGCACCCAGCTCAAGCGGCGCGGTCCGGTGCCCGTCCAGCTCGCCGCGATGATCTGCGCCCAGGTCGCCGAGGCCCTGCACGACGCCCACGCGGCCGGCATCGTCCACCGCGACGTCAAGCCCGCCAACGTGCTCGTCCGCGACCCCGACGCCACCGAGCCGTTCGTCTACCTCGGCGACTTCGGCATCGCCCAGGCCGCCACGGGCGGGGACGGACTCACCCGCGCCGGCGGCGTGGCCGGAAGCTGGGCCTACCTCGCCCCCGAGCGCGCGCACGGCGCCCCGGCCACCCCCGCCAGCGACGTCTACGCGCTCGGGTGCCTGCTCCACGCGTGCGTCACGGGCCGCGCCCCCTACGTCGGCTCCGACGTGGAGATGGCGGTCGCCCACGTCAACGAGCCGGTGCCGCAGCTGCCGGGCACCGACGCGGCGACGGTCGAGCTCAACCGCGTGCTCGCGCGCGCCATGGCCAAGGACCCGGCCGAGCGCCACGCCTCCGCCGGCGAGCTGCGCAGCGACCTGGTCGCACTGTCCCGGCTGCCGCAGGCCGCGCTCTCCCCCGGCGGCGCGACCCCCGAGCCGGGCCCCGCTCCGCTCGAGGAGGCGCGCGACACCGCACCGCCCGCCCGCGGACGCCGTACGACCGCCGTGGTCGCGGCCGCGGCACTGGCCCTGGTCGCGGTGGTCGGCGGCACCCTCGCCGTGCGGGCGCTCGACGACGACGCCGACGCGGACGCCTCGTCCGACGCCGCTGCCGACGGCCCCGGCGCCATCGCCGACCCGGTCGCCGGCGACTGGGACGCCGACGGGCTGGGGGACGTGCGGGTCGCCCGCTCCGTGTGGCGCGACGGCCTCGAGCCGCTGCCGGCCGTGCTGCTCGCCTCCAACGGCACCGCACTGGGCGAGGCGGTCGAGGACGCCGGGACGCTCGAGCGGCCGAAGATCGGCGACGTCGACGGCGACGGGCGTCCCGACCTGGTGCAGGTCGTCGAGAGCGACGACGACACGGAGGTCACGGCCACGGTCTGGCGGGGCACCGGCGACGGTGTCGAGGAGCTGTCGCAGCAGACGTTCCGGTGGCGCACCGACTACGGCTTCTACGGCGTCGGCGACTTCGACGGCGACGGCCGCGACGACCTGCTGCTCACCCGCAACCGCGGCGAGAAGCTCATGGTGGTCTCGGTCGCCCGCTCCACCGGCGAGGGCTTCGACGAGCCCGTGGAGTACGCCTCCCGCGGGGGCCGCGCCAACGAGGACGACCTGTTCGCGATCGGCGACTTCGACGGCGACGGCCGCGACGACCTCGCCGCCCGGGTGGTCAACGGCGGCGGTGCGGTCGGCGTCCGGTTCCGGGTGCTGCTCAGCACCGGCGAGCGGTTCCGCAAGTCACCGACCACCCGCATCGAGGACGGCCGCTACGGCGTGGCCGACTACACCGCGGCGGACATCGACGGTGACGGCGCCGACGAGCTGGTGCACCTGATCACCGACCGGTGGGGCGAGGACGAGTACGGCGCGACGGTCGCGGTCCAGCGCTTCGTCAACGGCAGCTTCGGCACGCCGCAGGAGCTGGTCGCGCCGACGAGCGGCGGCCCCGACTTCCCCTACCTCGACGTGGCCGGCTCCGACGTCGACGGGGACGGCGACGAGGACGTCGTCCGCCTCCACACCTACGACGACGACGCCGGGACCGCCCGGGTCGAGGTCTACCTCTCCGACGGCGACTCCCTGCAGGAGCCGGTCGCCTGGGGCGAGGTGCCCTGCACCACCGACGGCTGCGAGGGGGAGGGCGCGAGCCTCGTCGCCCGCGAGTGACCCGCCCCGCTGGGCGTCGGGTCAGCCGTGCACGACGAGGGTCTGCTCGCGACCGGGGCCCACCCCGACGCCCCAGATCGGCGCGCCCGAGATCTCCTCGAGCGCCTGGACGTAGCGCTGGGCGTTGGTGGGCAGCTCGTCGAAGGAGCGGCAGCCGGAGATGTCGCTGTTCCAGCCGTCGAAGAACTCGTAGACCGGCTTCGCGTGGTGGAACTCGGTCTGCGTCATCGGCATCTCCTCCACGCGCTCGCCGTCGACCTCGTAGGCCACGCAGACCGGGATCCGGTCCCACGACCCGAGGATGTCGAGCTTGGTGAGGAAGAACTCGGTGAGGCCGTTGACCCGGCTGGCGTAGCGCGCCACGACGGCGTCGTACCAGCCGCAGCGGCGGGTGCGGCCGGTGGAGACGCCGATCTCGCCGCCGAGGGTCTGGAGCTGGATGCCGTCGTCGTCGAAGAGCTCGGTCGGGAACGGGCCGGAGCCGACGCGGGTGGTGTAGGCCTTGATCACGCCGATCACCCGGTCGATGCGGGTGGGGCCGATGCCGGCACCGACGCACACGCCGCCGGCGACCGGGTTGGACGAGGTGACGAACGGGTAGGTGCCGTGGTCGACGTCGAGCATCGTGGCCTGGGCGCCCTCGAAGAGCACCGTCTGGCCGGCGTCGAGCGCCTGGTTGAGCAGCAGCGAGGTGTCGCACACCATCGGCCGGAGCCGGTCGGCGTAGGAGAGCAGCTCCTCGACGACCACGTCGACCTCGATCGCGCGGCGGTTGTAGACCTTGGTGAGGAGGTGGTTGCGCACGTCGAGCGCGGCCTCGATCTTCTCCCGCAGGATCTTCTCGTCGAAGAGGTCGGCGACGCGGATCCCGACGCGGGTGATCTTGTCGGCGTAGGCGGGCCCGATGCCGCGCCCGGTGGTGCCGATCTGGTTCTTGCCGAGGAACCGCTCGGTCACCTTGTCGATGGTGGCGTGATAGCTCGCGATCACGTGGGCGTTGGCGCTGACCTTGAGGTCGGCGACCTCGACCCCGCGCTCGAGCAGGCCGTCGAGCTCGCGGAAGAGCGCCTCCGGCGAGACCACGACGCCGTTGGCGATGACGGAGGTGGCCCCGGGCGTGAGGATGCCGCTGGGCAGCAGGTGGGTGGCGTACTTCTCTCCGTCGATCACGATGGTGTGACCGGCGTTGTGGCCGCCGCTGGTGCGGACCACGAAGTCGATCGGGTCCGTGGTGGCCAGCAGGTCCGTGGCCTTCCCCTTGCCCTCGTCGCCCCACTGGGCGCCGAGCACGACGATCGCGGGCATCTCAGCCCTCCTCTGTCTTCGGCATCACTGGAAATGCACCGAGCCCCGGCACAAGGCACCGGGGCTCTTGCGACGCCACGCTACCGCACGGGCGTCGGCTAGGGTCCGGTCGTGCGCTCCCTCCTCGTCATCACCAACGCCGAGGCCGGCACCTCGGACGAGGCGCGGTTGGCCCAGGCCCTCGACGTCCTGCGGGACAAGGCGTCGGTCGAGGTCGCCAAGACCTCCAACCCCGGCGAGCTCGACGGCGTGCTCCACCGTGCGGGCGGACGTACGGTCGTGGTGGCCGGCGGCGACGGCAGCCTCCACGCGGTCGTGACCGCGCTCCACAAGCGCCGCGAGCTCGAGCAGGCGACCCTCGCCCTGCTGCCGATGGGCACCGGCAACGACTTCGCCCGCGGCAACGACATCCCGCTCGACATCGAGGACGCGGCGCGCCTGGTGCTCTCCGGCGAGCCCCGCCCGGTCGACCTCATCGTCGACGAGACCGGCAACGTCGTGGTCAACAACGTGCACGTCGGCGTCGGCGCGCAGGCCAGCCGCAAGGGCCACAAGTGGAAGTCGCGGCTGGGCGCCGTCGGGGTGGGCAAGGCCAACCTGGGCAAGCTCGGCTACCCCCTCGGGGCGCTGCTCTCGGCGTTCCACCCGCCCGCCTGGCGCCTGCACGTCGAGGTCGACGGAGAGGTCGTCAACGACGTCGACCGGCCCGTGCTGATGGTCGCCATCGGCAACGGCGCCAAGGTCGGCGGCGGCACCGACGTCAACCCCGACGCCGACACCGAGGACGGCCTCCTCGACGTGATGGTCAGCCGCGCGGTCGGACCGAGCGCCAAGCTTGGCTACGTCCTGCGACTGCGCAAGGGCGAGCACGACGAGCGCGACGACGTGCTCACCCTGCGGGGCAAGTCGGTCAAGGTCAGCGGCGACGAGTTCTGGCTCTCGGCCGACGGAGAGATCTCCGGCCCGGAGCGCACCCGCAGCTGGCGCCTCGAGCGTGGCGCCTACACGATGATCCTGCCCCGCTGACGCCGGCGACTCAGAGCCAGCCCCGCCGCACCGCCTCGACGCCGGCCTGGAAGCGCGTGTCCACCCCGAGCTCGGTCATCAGGGCGGCGACCCGACGGCGGACGGTGCGCAGGCCGATGCCGAGCTTGCGGGCGATCACCTCGTCGGTCGAGCCCGCCATCAGCTGCTCCAGCAGGAACTGCCGCCCGTCCGGGCTCACCTTGCCCGTCTCGAGCTCACGCATCGGGGCGGCGCGGGCCCACAGCGACTCGAACCACATCGTCAGCGCGCCGACGATCGAGCGCTGGCGGACGTGCACCCGCGGGTCGTCGGTGAAGCCGATCGGCTCGGGCAGCACCGCGTGGGTGTCACCGAAGATGAACATCCGGGTGGGCACCTCCGACAGGATCCGCACCTGCTCGCCCAGGGACGCGCGCACCCGGAGGGCGTCGGGGGCCTCGGTCAGCGCGCGCGCCGGGTAGATCGCGCGGGAGCGCCGCCCCGTGGACATCGCCTCGCCGAGGATCTCGCTCACCTTCGACTCGCGCGGCATCGCCCAGGCGTCGGGACGCAGCCACAGCATGTCGCCGCGGCTGGTGCGCATCATGACCTCCAGCAGCTCGAGCGGGTCGCCGCCCGAGCTGAGCTCGCCGTCGAGGGGCTGGACGTCCGAGACGTGGTGCCGCTCGGGGCGGGCGGCGGCGGCGACCAGGTGGGGCACCGCGAGGGAGAGCTCGGCCAGCTTGCCGGCCGACGACGCGGCCGTACGCGCCTCGCGCAGCACCAGCTCGGAGACCGCCTCCGCGAGCGACGGCACCACGACGCGGCCGTCGGCCACCACCACGAGCCCGCGCTCGATGAGCGGGGCGAGGTCGCGCAGCAGCTGGTCGGGTCGTGCCTGCACCACCTGGGCCACACGGTCCACCGTGTGGCCGGAGACCGGCGCCACCCGGAAGTAGAGCTGCTCGGCGCGACGCTCGAGACCGAGCGCCACGAGGACGGAGGACGGGTCACCGGGCATGGTGGCAGTTTAGTGCCATCGGCACTCCGGAGCCGTGTGGCACGGACCGGCCAACACATACTTGACACGCTGGCCGCCGCGGGGGTGTGCGGCCGCACGGCTCCTCGGAGCAAGGCGTCGGAGCCGCCACGGGGGACGGCTCCGGCGCCGACCGATGCGCCGTCGACCCGTGCGTTGTGGCCGATCCGTGGACGTCGCGTCGATGAGTTGTGGCGCTCCCGTTGGCCGATGGTGGAGACGGGGCGAGGACGGATCCGCAGGCGCCGACCCGTCGACGGAGCCCTCGGAGGGCCACGTCGGGCTCGCGCGCCGGCCGGCCGGTGGCCGCTCGGTGGCGCCCGTCGGTGGCCCCGCCGGGCCACCGATAGCCTTGCCACATGGCACGAAGTGGACGTCAAGGCGGGGGCGAACCGGTCGACTGGGTGACGCGTGCGGCGGACGACGCCGTACGCCACGCCGGCGAGGGCAACCTGGTGACCGTGGCGTCCGGCGCCTCCCCCAGCGGGCCGATCCACCTGGGCAACCTCCGGGAGTTCATCACCCCGCACTTCGTCGCCGAGGAGCTGCGGCGCCGCGGGGTCCCGGTGCGCCACCTGCACTCCTGGGACGACTTCGACCGGTTCCGCAAGGTGCCGGCCGGCGTGCCGGCCGAGTGGGCCGACCACATCGGGCGCCCGCTGACCGCCGTGCCCGACCCGTGGGAGTGCCACGACAGCTGGGCCGCGCACTTCAAGGCACCGCTCCAGGCGGCGCTGCGCGACCTCGGGGTCGAGATGGAGGAGATCTCCCAGACGCAGATGTACACCTCCGGCGCCTACCGCGAGCAGGTCCTGGAGGCGGTCTCGCGCCGCGACGAGATCGAGGCGGTGCTCGCCCGGCACCGCACCAAGAAGGTCACCGCCGGCGAGGACGCCTCCGCGCAGGAGGCCGCCGACCTCGCCGACTCCGTCGCCAACGAGGACAGCGAGCCGTCCGGCTCCGGCGCTGCGATCGCCCGCTTCCCCTACCGCCCCTACTGCCGCGAGTGCGGTCGCGACACCGTCACCACCACGGCCTACGACGACGCCACCACGACGCTGACCTACACCTGCTCCTCCTGCGGCTTCGAAGGCACGACCGACCTGTCCACCGACACCGACGGCAAGCTCGTGTGGAAGGTCGACTGGCCGATGCGCTGGGCGTTCGAGAAGGTCGACTTCGAGCCCGCCGGCCGCGACCACATGACGCCCGGCTCGTCCTACACCGTCGGCACCGAGATCGTGTCCACGATCTTCGACTGGCGCGCGCCGGCCCGGGTCATCTACGCGTTCGTCGGCTTCGCCGGGGTGCAGAAGATGTCGTCGTCGGCAGGCGGCGTGCCGACGGCGACCGACGCGCTGCGCATCCTGGAGGCCCCGATGCTGCGCTGGCTCTACGTCCGCCGTGCGCCGACGCAGGCCTTCGACATCGACTTCGGCGCGTCCGTCGTGCGGCTCTACGACGAGTGGGACGCCCTGGGCCGCAAGGCCGCCGACCCCGCCAAGGCCGACGTCGCGACGCTGGCCTGGCACCGCGCCTCCGAGACGGCGTCCGCCGGGCGGTTGCCCACCCCCGCCGTGGTGGTCCCCTTCCGCACCCTGTCCTCGGTCGCCGACGTCACCGCCGGGTCGGCCGAGCTCATCTCCCGGATCATCGAGTCCTCGGGCTACCCGCACGAGTCGGTCGCCGACCTCGAGCCCCGGCTGACCAAGGCGATGCAGTGGACGCGCGAGCACGTGCCCGCCGACGAGCGCACCACCGTCCGCGAGTCGCCCGACACCGAGCGCCTGGCCTCGCTGAGCGAGGACGAGCAGCTGTGGCTGCGGATCTTCCTCGACCGGCTGCCCGACGACGGCGACCTCGAGGCGGTCACCTCCGTGGTCTACGGCGTGCCCAAGGTCGCCCGCGGCCTGGGCTTCGCCGACGCCCCCACCGACCAGGTGAAGGCCGACCAGAAGGACTTCTTCCGCCTCCTCTACAACCTCCTCGTCGACGCCGACCGCGGCCCCCGCCTGCCCACCCTGGTGCTCGCCCTCGGCCCGGCCAAGGTGCGGCAGCTGCTCGGCGCCTGACCTCGGGCTCGCGTCCGGGGGCAGCTCAAGCGGTGACGTCCCCGCTCAACCACGCGGATCCGGGTGTCCTGGCGGGGACGGGACGTGCCCAGCGCCACCAGTCCGTACGCCGTCCACAGCTACCACGTCCGGCCGCTCGTCCACAGGCCTGACCGGAGTCGGTGGCGACGGCGGTCGCGTCGGCACATTGTCAGCGTCATGCGAGATTCGTTGCGAGCCCATGCCCGACGTCAGGACGGGCTGTTCACCCGCCAGCAGGCGCTCCGGTCCGGCTACACCCGGCGTGAGATCGACGCCGCCGTCCGTCCCGACGGTCCGTGGATCGCGGTCCGCACCGGCGTCTACTGCGAGAGGCTGCTGGTCGAGGACGCCGACCATCGGGCGCGCTGGATGCTCAAGGACCGGGCCGCGCTGCTCGTGGCGCGCCGCCAGGCGGTCCTGAGCCACGACTCGGCAGCGCGTTTCCTCGAGATCGACACGCTCGCGCCGGCGATCGCCGCCACCCACCTCACGCACACGGGGCCGCGCGGCAACCGCACCAACAGCGGCATCGTCCGGCACCGCGACCTCCTGCCGCTGTGCGTCGAGGTCGTGGACGGCCTGTTGGTGACGTCGTACGCCCGCACCGCCATCGACATCGGCCGGCTCCATGGCTTCCTGCCGGGGCTGGTCGCCGTCGACGCAGTCCGCGGGAAGGGCGTACCGCTCGCCGATCTGGTCGCAGAGCTCGCACGCATGGGCAACCACCCGCACATCGCGCGCGCCCGCGCGGCCGTCGCCGCCTCCGACGCGGGAGCCGAGAGCGTCCTGGAGACCCTCGGGCGCCAGCTGGTCCGCGAGCTCAACATCGGTGAGGTCGAGACGCAGTTCGCCGTACACCTGGCCGACGGGCGGGTCGTCTGGTGCGACATCCGGGTGGGACGCCACATCTTCGAGTGCCACGGCATGCTCAAGCTCGTCCCGGTCGAGCGGGGCGGCGTTGCGACCCAACCGGCCGACCAGGTGCTGTGGAAGGAGAAGGCGCGACAGGTCGCGATCAGCGCGGAGGGCTTCGGCGTCTCCAGCATCGTATGGGCGGACTGCTTCGGCCAGGCCCGCGACCGTGCGCTCGCCCGGCTCCGCAGGGAGTACGCCGTCACCGCAGCGCGTTTCGGCCGCGAGCTCCCGCCGCACCTGCGGCGATTCGCCGACGACCACCCCAGGCGGCGCGACGGCACCCTGTGGACGGCGGAGAGCCACGCCGCCTGACCGTGGCTCGGCACCGCTGGACCACCCTCGTCCCCGCTGGACACGTCGGATACGACGTGTTGAGCGGGGACGGATCCGCTTGAGCCGGGCAACCGCGGCACTACCGGTGGCGCATGGGGGCGGGGCGGACGGGCGGGGCGGCACGAGCGCAGCCGGGGGGCGGGGCACAGCCGGGGCGCGGCGGGGGCGGTCCTAGGGTTGCCCCCATGACCTCCGGACCCTTCGGCGGCGACCTGATGGCCGGTCCCCCGCCCACCCACCTCCCCGCCGACCCCGCCGACGCCGAGCTCGCGGGCGGCGACGCCCCGGCGGCCGTCGTACGCCGTCACCCGGCGTCACCGACCGCGTGGGCCGCCCTGGCCCAGCAGGCCCGCGACGCGGGCGCCGACGACGTCACGGTCTACGCCTACGCCCGCGTCGGCTACCACCGCTCGCTCGACCAGCTGCGCCGCAACGGCTGGAAGGGCCACGGCCCGGTGCCGTGGGAGCACGAGCCCAACCGCGGCTTCCTGCGCTCGCTCGCCCTCCTCGCCCTGGCCGCCCGTGCCATCGGCGAGACCGAGGAGTGGGATCGCTGCGCGACCTTCCTCCGCGACTCCAGCCCGACGGCGGCCGACGAGCTCCTCTGAGGGCGGGCTCGTGGCCGGCGTGGTCCTCGACCTCGACGGCACCCTGGTCGACTCCGAGCCGTCGTGGGCGCGCGGGTTCTCGATCGGCCTCTCGCAGGTCCTCGAGACGCGCGGCCACGGCAGCCACGACCTCCGCCCGGAGGACATGGCACGGTTCGAGGGCGGCCGGGTGCCCGACACCGTCGCCGCGATCCTGGCCGACCTCGCCCTCGACCCGGCGCTCGACGCCGCCGAGGCCCGGCAGGTCGTCCACGCGGTGATCGACTGGGTCTCCGCCGACTTCGCCGCCGACCCCGTCCCGATCCCGGAGGCCGTCGAGCTCGCCCACGCGCTCCACAGGCGCGGCGTCCGGCTCGCCGTGGCGTCGTCGTCGGCGCTGCCGTTCATCGACGCGGCCCTCGACGTGCTGGGGCTGGGGGACGCGATCCCGATCCGGACCTCGGCCATCGACCTCCCCCGGGGCAAGCCCGACCCGCTCGTCTACGTCCTCACGCTGCGCGAGATGGGGCTGCCGGCCTCCCGGGTGGTCGCCGTCGAGGACTCCGCGGTGGGCGTGCAGTCGGCGGTCCGCGCCGGGCTGCGGTGCGTGTGGTTCATGCCGGGCGCCCCGGAGGTCGAGCGCGACGACCGGATGCGCGCCCTGAGGGCCGAGGCGCGGGACGGCGCGTTCGCCGCCCAGGTCGACGCCCTCGTCATGCCGGTCGCCCACCTGAGTGCCGACGACGTCCTGCGGATGCTCGGGCCCGACGCCGGCTGAGCACGGAGCGCCAGGCGCGGCGGGCCATCGCCCGCCGGCGCGTCAGGCGTACGACGCTCCGGCGGGCGGACCCTCAGTGCCTCAGCGGCCGAGCGACGTGCCGGCGGAGCGCAGGTGCTCGCAGGCCTCGACGACACGCGCGGCCATCCCGGCCTCGGCGGCCTTGCCCCAGGCGCGCGGGTCGTAGGCCTTCTTGTTGCCGACCTCGCCGTCGACCTTGAGCACGCCGTCGTAGTTGGCGAACATGTGGCCCGCGACGGGGCGGGTGAAGGCGTACTGGGTGTCGGTGTCGACGTTCATCTTCACCACGCCGAAGTCGACGGCGTCGCTGATCTCCTGGGCGGTCGAGCCCGAGCCGCCGTGGAAGACGAGGTCGAAGGGGCGGGCGTCGGCGCCGAGGCCGAGCTCGGACGCAGCGGCCTCCTGCGCGGTCTTGAGGATCTCCGGGCGCAGCTTGACGTTGCCGGGCTTGTAGACGCCGTGCACGTTGCCGAAGGTCAGCGCGGTCAGGTAGCGACCCCGCTCGCCGGAGCCCAGGGCCTTCACCGTGGCGATGGCGTCCTCGGGCGTGGTGTAGAGCTGGTCGTTGATCTCGTTGGCGACGCCGTCCTCCTCGCCGCCGACGACGCCCACCTCGATCTCGAGGATGATGTGGGCCGCGGCGCACTTGGCGAGCAGCTCCTCGGCGATGCGGAGGTTCTCCTCCAGCGGCACCGCGGAGCCGTCCCACATGTGCGACTGGAACAGCGGCGCCTCGCCACGGGCGACGCGCTCGGCGGAGATGTCGAGCAGCGGGCGGACGAAGCCGTCGAGCTTGCCCTCGGGGCAGTGGTCGGTGTGCAGGGCGATGTTGACCGGGTAGTTCTTCGCGACCTCGGCGGCGTAGGCGGCGAACGCCACGGACCCGGTGACCATGTCCTTCACCGACGGGCCCGAGAGGTACTCGGCGCCACCGGTGGACACCTGGATGATGCCGTCGGAGCCGGCATCGGCGAAGCCCTTGAGCGCGGCGTTGAGGGTCTGGGAGGACGACACGTTGATGGCCGGGTAGGCGAAGGACCTCTCCTTCGCGGCATCCAGCATCTGGGCGTACACCTCGGGCGTGGCGATGGGCATCTGGAGATCTCCTCTGGAGCGGGTCAGGCAGGCGCTTCCAACCCTAGTGGCTACCCGCGAGTCCGATCCGGGGCCACCATTCGTCCCACGTGCCGACCGGCGGGTGGGCCATTCGGCTCCACCCTCACGGGGGCTGGTCGACACCCCTGGGGCCCGCCTAGGTTGAGACGTGGACCGGCTCGCAGCGGCGGGTCACCGCCACGCGGGTCTGCCGGGCACAACCGGCAATCCAGACCTTGGGAGGCGAGACGGGTCCGGGGTGTCGTGGGGACATCCCGGGCCCGGTCGGCGGCCTGGGGAGACGCGTACGCGACGTCGTCCGACGCTCACCCGCGCCAGGCGTCGGCGCCGGCGAGGTCGGCGTACTCGCGCACCCAGCTGTGCATCGCGATGGCCGCCGCAGCGCTGGCGTTGATCGAGCGGGTCGAGCCGAACTGGGCGATGGAGAACGTGCCGTCGCACACCTCCCGCGCCGCCTCGGACAGCCCCGGGCCCTCCTGTCCGAACAGGAAGCACACCCGGCGGGGCAGCTCCATCGTCTCGAGGTGGAGCGAGCCCGGCAGGTTGTCGATGCCGAGCAGCCGCACGGGCCCGCCCCGCTCGGCGGGGAGGGAGTGGAGGTAGGCCGCCAGGCTCTCCGCGTCCGGGTGGTGCCGGACGTGCTGGTAGCGGTCGGTGACCATCGCACCGCGCCGGTTCCAGCGACGGTTGCCGACGATGTGGACCTCGGCGGCGAGGAAGGCGTTGGCGGTGCGCACGATCGTGCCGATGTTGAAGTCGTGCTGCCAGTTCTCGATGGCGACGTGGAAGTCGTGGCGCCGCGTGTCGAGGTCGGCGACGATCGCCTCGAGGGTCCAGTAGCGGTAGCGGTCGACCACGTTGCGGCGATCGCCCTCACGCAGCAGGTCGGGGTCCCACTGCTCGCCCTCGGGCCACGGCCCCTCCCACGGGCCCACCCCCACCTCGGGCGGACCGTGCGGCATCGGGTCGTACGGCGCCCGCTCGAGCGCCCGGTCCTCGTCCTGCATGGCAGCACCCTAGGCAGCCTCGCCGAAGCCGGAGGTCGCGGACCCCGTCGCTAGGGTGGCGCGGGTGAGCGTGTTGTGGGACCTGCAGTCCATCCTGTCCTCGGGCGTCCAGCCGATGCTGCTCGGCATCGACTGGATGGACCCCAACTGGCTGCTCGACCGATTCGGCACCGCCTTGTTCTGGATCAGCCTGCTCATCGTCTTCGTCGAGTGCGGGCTGTTCTTCCCGATCCTGCCCGGCGACACGCTCCTGTTCGCACTGGGCCTGTTCATCGCGACCGGCCAGCTCGACCTGTTCCCGGGCGGCACGGCCGTCGAGCTGCTCATCGCGGTGCTCGCGCTGACCCTCGCCGCCTTCCTCGGCAACGTGGTGGGCTACGAGATCGGCCGCGCCATCGGTCCGCCGCTCTACGAGCGCGACGGGCGCATCATCAAGCGCAAGTACTTCGACCAGACGACCGCGTTCTTCGACCGCCACGGCAACAAGGCCCTCGTGATCGGCCGCTTCGTGCCCTTCGTGCGCACCTACATCACCGTGGTGGCCGGCGTGACGCGGATGGACCGGGGCCGCTTCTTCCTGTGGAGCCTCATCGGTGCGGTGCTGTGGGTCGTGTCGATCTGCCTGCTCGGCTTCTTCCTCGGCGACGCGTTCCCGGCGCTCGGGGAGAGCATCGACAAGCTGATCCTCGTGATCCTGGCGTTCTCGGTGATCCCGGTCGCCTACGAGTGGTGGCGCCACAAGCGCACCAACGCCCCCGGCGCCGAGATCGGCCCGCAGGACGGCGGCCCGGACCGCGACATCTCCGGCCGCGACCTCGACTGACCGCTCCCCCGGCGCCGGGATCGGCCGGCTGGGACGAACGGGCGCGGGCGGGCGGCGTCAGCCGCGGGCCGCGTCGAGGTCGGCGCGCGTCAGCACCGAGCGGACCTTGAGGTCGACGTCGGCCAGCGGGTTCTCCCCCACGGGCGAGCGGTCGATCGCGCAGACCACGACCTCCACGACCGCGCCGAGCTCGCGCAGCGCGCGGGTGGCGTCGCGGACCGCGCCGCCGGTGGTGATGACGTCCTCGATGATCGTCACGCGGCGACCGGCGATGTCCGGGCCCTCGGCGAGCTTCGCCGTGCCGTACTCCTTGGCCTGCTTGCGCACGAACAGCGCCGGCAGGCCGGTCCGCGCCGACACCATCGTGGCGATCGGGATGCCGCCGAGCTCGAGGCCACCGAGGAGCTCGGTGCCCTCCGGCAGCAGGTCGGCCACCCGCGCGGCCACCCGCTCGAGGAGGGCCGGCTGCGCCTCGAAGAGGTACTTGTCGAAGTAGGTGTCGGCCACCTGCCCCGAGCGGAGGGTGAACTGCCCGGTGAGGCGGCAGGCCGCGTCGATGTCGGCGGCGAGGGCGGCGTCGGGGGCGGCGTCGGGGGCGGCGTCGGGGGTCGCGTCCGGGTTCATGCGTCGCATCCTCGCAAAGGGTCGCCGCCACCGGTGCGCAGGCTCCCCCCCGGGGGTGTGGGGGGAGCCTGCGGGTCGTGGTGGACCGCGCTCACCGGCGGACGCGGAACACCTTCCGCACCGGCGTCGGGTCGGTGACCCCGGCCACGGTCACCCGGACCGAGAGCACGTGCTTGGTCCCGCGCGCCGAGGCCTTGAGCTTGCCGGTGCGCACCCGGTGGGTCTTCTTGCAGGACTTCCAGGCGCCCTTGTCGAGCCGGCACGAGTACCGCGCGCCGGCGTGGGGAGACGACAGCTTGAACGTCGCGACGCCTCCGCGACGCACCGTCCGGGTGCCTCTCACCTTGCCGGTCGTCGGGGCCACCTGCCAGGTCTGCGTGCCGGGGGTCGCGTCGACGTTGCCGTGGCGGTCGTAGGCGCGCACCTGCCAGGTGTAGGTGCCCGGGGTGAGACCGGCGTACCTCGTCGGAGAGGTGCAGTCACGCCAGTCGTGGGCCTGGGACGGGCCGGTCAGCATGCACTGGCTCCTGCCCTCCGGACTGCCGAAGCCGAAGGACGCGTCGGAGCCGTCGATGGTGCCGGCCGAGAACGACGTCTCGGGCGGCGTCGCGTCCAGCAGCCAGGTGTGCTGGGCTCCCCTGCGGTCGTACTCGCCGTGCAGGTCGATGGCACGCACCGTGAACTCGTACTGGGCGTCGGCGAGGCCCGAGTAGACGACGGGCGAGCTGCACGGCTCGTAGTAGTCGGAGCCCCGGTTGTTGGTCCGGAGACGGCACTCGAAGGTGCCGGGCTCGGAGGAGGCGAAGGTGAAGACGGCGTCGCGAGAGGTCGTCCGCGCCGTGGTGGCCAGCGTGGTCACCGGGTGGACGTCGTCGACGCCGATGTTGAACTGGCGTGAGGCCGGGGTGGGGTCGACACCCCCCGCGCCCACGGCCCGAACGCGGAACAGGTAGTCCCCCACCTCGAGCGAGGCGTACTGGATGCTCCCGGGGTAGGTGCACGCCGTCCACGAGGCCGGCTCGGTCGGTGCGGTCAGGCTGCACTCGAAGGTCGCCGCAGGGTCGGAGGAGGTGAAGCTGAAGTCCGCCAGGTGGGCCGTGTGGGACCACGTGTAGATCACGAGCGTGGTCTCGGGCGGGCCGGCGGCGCTCGCCGGGGGCGCGGCGAGCACGCTGCCGGCGAGCGCGGCCGACGCGGTCATGGCCAGCACGGCCTTCACGGTGCTGCGGACGGTCATGGGTCCTCCTGCGGTCGTGGACGGGACGGGTGGGGTGGCGCCGCGACGGGGCGGTGCGGTCGTGCTGTCGTGCGCGGCGCTCACCGCACTCGCCTCGCGGACGACTTCGCGGAGGCCGCCTTGAGGCCGGGGCCCCTGACGGTCACCTTGATCGCGATCCGGGTCCCCCGGTCACGTCGCACCACCCGGTAGGTCTTCTTGGTCGCCCCCTTGATCACCCTGCCGTTGCGGAGCCAGGAGTAGCGGACCTTCGTGGGCCGGGGCGACCAGGTGCCGGCGGTGGCCGTGAGCTTCCTGCCCACCCGGGCCTTGCCCTGGAGCACGGGCTTCGCCTTCAGCCGGAACGATCTCGCCGCGCCCTCCGAGGGCGGCGGCGGGGGCGGCGTCTGGGGCGGCGTCGTGGTCGGCAGCGGAGCCGGGCTGATCGGGGCCGGTGACCACGAGGGCTGCGAGCCGGGACCGATGAGGCTCAGGCCGCTCTCCTCGCACGTGGCCGCGGGCGTCACCACCCAGATCCCCTCGGTGGCGCCGACGGCGAACGCGGCCCCGTCGGGGGACCAGCTCGGGTCGTGGAGCCCGGCGTCGGTGGGGCTCGCGCCGGGCGCGCCCGAGCACCGGGGCGTCGGGTCCGGGAGCGTGGCGACGGCGCTGGTGCGCGGGTCTCCGGTGACGGCGTACCAGATCATCTCGGTCGTGTCGCCGTAGCCACGGATGGCCGCCAGGCGCGTGCCGTCGCGGCTGAGCGAGGCGTCGCCGAGGTCGGTGCTCGACGAGAAGATGTCACCGTCGTCGAACCAGTGCTGGCTGCCGCCGGCCTGGTCCTGCAGCTTGACCTGGGACCCGTAGCCGCCATGGACCATGAGTCGGCTGTTGCTGACCCACGACGGCTCCCGCTCGTACGACGTCATCTCCGGGCCGGTGAGCCCGGTGGCGGCCGTCACCCCGGTCACCGTGCGGGCACCGCAGGAGACGCCGATCGGGCAGGTGTAGCTGGCCATCGTGTAGGCGATCCTGGTGCCGTCGGGGGAGATCGCGACGTCGACCGGGGGCCCGTCGACCGGCGCGCCCACCGAGTTGAGCATGGCGGGCGGGTCGATGCGGTTGAGGACCACGCCGTTCTGCTCCAGGCGCAGGATCTCGTTGCCCTTGCCGGCGGCGATGACGCCCCCGTCGGACATCGTCGGCGACGTGTAGGGGTGGTCGGCGGTGCCGTCCCGGGTGACCTGGTGCAGGCCGGTGCCGTCGGCGCGGACGAGCCAGACGTTGGCGTCACGGACGAAGGCGATGGTGCCGCCCGGTGCCGCGGCGTTCGCGGCCGGCAGCGAGGCGAGCGGCAGGGTGAGGGTCCCCGCCGCCAGGATCAGTGGGGCGGCCACGGCCGCCGATCGGATGCGCATGTGTCTCCTCGGGTCTGGTCGACCCATCCCACCCGCGCGGCCGCGCACGCACATCAGCCCACGGGCGCGACCACCTCCTCCGCGAGGATGAGCGCGGCTCAGGCCGGACGCGGCAGGCGCGCGAGGCGACGCTGCCAGGCGGCGATCGCGGCGGGCGTCGACCCCGCACCGAGCACGGTGCGCGCGCCGGCGAGCCGTCGGTCGGCCGAGCGACGCGACAGGTGGAGCCGGGCGGCCGCCGTGCCCAGCGACTCGCCGGCGGCCAGCAGGGCGAGCAGCGCGTGCTGGTCCTGGCTGAGCACCGCGCCCACCGCGACCCGGTGGTCGAGGTGTCCGAGGCGACGCAGGTCGTCGCACAGCCGGTCGACGACCGACCGCTCGGCGGTCGCGTCGACGAGCAGGCCCCGGCCGGCCACCGCGCTGAGCACGGCGTCGACCGCGGCGGCCTCGTCGGCGACGGCCAGCTCGTGCACGGTGCCCGCGCGTGGCTCGGCGGAGACCGACCAGCCCAGCGCCAGCAGCTCGCCGCGCGCGTCCTCGACGGCGGCCGGACCGGCCTCGACGACGACCAGCGGCCTCACGCCGAGCCGGCCAGGATCGCGACGAGGTGGCTCCGGTTGTCGGCGCCGAGCTTCCTCCGGGCGCTGGCGAGGTGGGTCTGGACGGTGCGGTGGGCCAGCGCGAGGCGGGTCGCGATCTCGCGGTCGGTCAGTCCCTCGACGACGAGGTCGACGACCTCCTGCTCGCGGGCGCTCAGCAGGGCACCGTCCGCGGTGCGGCGGGCCGCCCGGTGGACGCCCATGGCACGCAGCGACCTCTCGCACCGGGCGACCAACGGCGCCAGCGCATCGGTCCGGGCGGCGGCGAGGACGACCCGCAGCTCGGCCTCGGCCGCGCCGGTGTCGCCGCCCAGTCGCGCGGCCTCCGCCGCCGCCCAGCGACACATGCCGACCGCGACGCGCCGCTGGCCGTGCAGCTCGGCGGCCCTGTCGAAGTGGCGGCGGGCGACGTCGTGCTGCTCGGAGCGGAGCGCCTCGATCCCGTCGAGCTCGGGCACCGTCCCGGCGAACAGGCCGCCTGCCAGCGACTCGGGGCGCGGCGGAGGGCGGATCCCGGCGTCGTACGCCGCCCACGCGACGGCCGGAGCCGCGTCGGTGATGGCGTAGGTGTCGTTGCCGTCGGCCGCGATGAACGGCTCCCACTCGGCGACGGCCCGCTCGGGCTGACCACCCAGCGCGAAGGCGTGGAGGCGGACGGCGTGGTGGTTGGACAGGTGGCTGACCCGGTCCTCGAGCGCCGCGGCGTTGGCGAGCGCCGCCTCGGTGAGCCCCAGCGCGGCCTGGGCGAACCCGATGGTGGAGATGACGTCGTAGCGATCGCCCGGCGCCAGTGCCTCGGCGAGCATCCTGGAGCCCTCCTCGACCACGGCCGCCAGGTCTCCGCGGTAGAGGGTGACGATCAGGCCCGTCACCGCCGAGTTGTGCGCCTTCTTGAGCAGCCGCAGCTCGTGGGCCCGCCGCTGGTGGCGCTCGACCTGCCTGAGGGCCTCGTCGAGGTCGCCGGCGGCGGTCAGCGAGATCGTGTAGTTGAGCAGGATGCTCAGCTCGCGGTAGGCGTCGCCCTCGGCACGGGCCTCGACCACCGACTCCTCGAAGAGCTCGCGCCATCCCGGCTCCTCGAGGTCGGCCAGCGCGGCCGCCGCCATGCCCTTGGCCCCGGTGGCGCTGGTGCCGGACCGCGCGGCGAGGTCGATCGCCTCGCGCGCCAGCGCGAGGGCGGTGCGCGCGTCGTTGTCCATGATCAGCGCCGCCGCGGCCTCCCGGTTGCGCAGCTGCGCCTCCTCCCGCGACCCGGGCCGGGCCAGGGCGCGACCGGCGGCGATCTCGACGGGGTAGCGGTCCCAGTCGCCGATCTGGAACGCCTGGGTCGCCCGGGCGAGGGCGAGCGCGGCGCCGTGGGGGCCGGCGACGTCGAGGCCCTCGAGGAGCCGACCGGCACGCTCCGGCTCGGCGGCCGTGCAGGCGGCCTCCGCGGCGCGGATCCGCAGCTCGGTCGCGTCGTCGCCGTCGGCGGACTCGGCGGCGGTGACGAGGTGGCGCCACCTCTCCCCGGGCGTGGCCGACTGCTCGACCGCGCTCAGGGCGGCCGCGTGGGCCGCCTCCCTGTCCCCGGCCGCGAGCAGGTGGTGGGCG
Source organism: Nocardioides sp. Z13_37 (assembly GCF_058355585.1). NCBI lineage: Bacteria > Bacillati > Actinomycetota > Actinomycetes > Propionibacteriales > Nocardioidaceae > Nocardioides > Nocardioides sp. Z13_37. The sequence continues at coordinate 274,799 of NZ_JBZGDV010000001.1, forward strand.
ACGTCGCCGGGGTGGTCGCTCAGTCCCGCCAGCGTGCGGTGGACCCGCACCCGTCGCTCCGGCGACACCATCTCGCCGATGACCTCGCCGATCAGGGCGTGCCGGATCCGGGCGTCGCCGTCGGCGTCGAGGACGACCAGGCCGGAGTCGAGCAGGCCCGACACGTCCGGCAGGTCGGTGGCCGGCAGCGGCCGCCCGCCCAGGGCCAGCATCGCGACCCCCTCCAGCTGCGCCTCCGGCAGGTCACGGCACCGGGCCAGCAGCGCGAGCTCCAGGCTGGCCGTCCCCCCGTCCACGCCGAGCTCCTCGATGAACAGCGGGTTGCCGCCGCTGCGGTCCACCAGCTCGTCGACCTCGGCGTCGGTGAGGCCGCCGCGGACGGCCGCGACCAGAGCCCGGGCGGCGTCGCGTCCCAGCGGCTCGAGGTCGAGCCGGGCGGCGCCCGCCTTCTCCAGCTGCGTCACGACGTCGGCGGCCGCCGGGTCGCCGCGTCGCACGGTGACGACGAGCCGGACCCGGCCGACCAGCTGCACCACCGCGTCCAGCGACGCGGGGTCGGCCCACTGGGCGTCCTCGACGACCAGCACCGAGGTCCCGACGGCCGCCTCGACCGCCGCCGCGACGTAGCCGGGGTCTCCGGTCCAGGTGTCGTCGGGCAGCTCGGGGAACGCCCGGCGCAGGGGCAGGAACGGGAGCCACGACAAGGTCCCGAGCGCCCCGCCGACGCGGTGGGCCGTGCCCGCGAGGGCACGTGCGGTGAGTGCCGTCTTCCCCACCCCGGCCTCGCCGTGGACGAGCAGGGCTCCCTCGGGTCCACCGAGCAGCTCGTCGAACGCCGCCAGCTCGGTTGCTCTCCCCAGGAGCTCCCTCATGGCCAGCAGGCTAGCGACGAGCCGCGCCGGACGTGGCGCAATTGCACGATGTGCGGACCCACCCGCCCGGGTGAGGGTGGTGCCGACACACCGAGGGGGACTCCATGACCATCACTGCCGTCGACCACCGCCGCGAGGCGCCGCCCGGCTGGAGCGCGCTGCTCTCGCCGCGCGAGACCGAGGTCCTGCGCCTGGTCGCGCAGGGCCGGACCAACGCCGAGATCGCCGCCGACCTGTTCATCTCCGTCCCGACGGTCAAGACGCACGTGGCCCAGCTGCTGCGCAAGATCCGTGCGCGCGACCGCGTCGCGCTCGTGGTGGAGGCCTACGCGACGGGCTTCGCGACCGCGCCCGCCGCGCCGGCCGCCCGGCCGCGACCGCGGTGCGCGGCGCGCCGCAGCCACGCCCCGCGCCGCTGACGCACGCCGGTCCCGCCCGGCCACCGGGCGCCCCGGCGCGTCGTGCCCGCCGGGGCACCCGGCGGCGCCGCTACCGTCGGGGCATGATCGCCCGACGCCTCGCCTCCGTCCCGCCGACCGTCTTCAGCGAGATGTCGGCGCTCGCGGTGCGGACCGGCGCGCTCAACCTCGGCCAGGGGTTCCCCGACGTCGACGGGCCGGCCTCGGTCATCGCCGCGGCCCAGGAGGCGCTGGCATCGGGTGCCAACCAGTACGCCCCCGGCATCGGCGTGCCCGAGCTGCGGACCGCGATCGCCCGTCACCAGCACCGCCACTACGGCCTCGACGTCGACCCCGACCGCGAGGTGGTCGTGACGACCGGGTGCACCGAGGCGATCGCGGCCACGCTGCTGGCGCTCGTCGACCCGGGCGACGAGGTCGTCGTGCTGGAGCCCTACTACGACTCCTACGTCGCCATGCTGGAGATGTGCGGCGCCCGCCGGCGGCCGGTGACGCTCCGGGCGCCGGGCTTCCGGCCCGACCTCGACGAGCTGCGGGCCGCGATCACCCGCGACACCCGGCTGGTCCTGCTCAACACCCCCCACAACCCCACCGGCACCGTCCTCACCCGCGAGGAGCTGCAGGTGGTCGCCGACCTGGCCGTCGAGCGCGACGTGATCGTGGTGACCGACGAGGTCTACGAGCACCTGGTCTTCGACGACGCCCGCTCGAGCGAGGGGCACGTGCCGATCTCGACCCTGCCCGGCATGGCGGAGCGCACCCTGACGCTGTCGAGCGTGGGCAAGTCCTACAGCCTCACGGGCTGGAAGGTCGGCTGGGCCACCGGCCCCGCCCACCTGGTGCAGGCCGTGCTGGCAGCCAAGCAGTGGCTCACCTTCACCTCCGGCTCGCCCCTGCAGCCCGCCGTCGCCCACGCACTCGACCACGAGCCCGACTGGCCGCGCGAGCTGGCCCGGGACCTGCAGCGCCGCCGCGACCTGCTCTGCGAGGGGCTCACCGCCGCCGGGCTGGTGCCTCGGGTGCCCGAGGGCACCTACTTCGCCACCACCGACGTGAGCCACCTCGGCTGGCCGGACGGGCGGGCGTTCTGCCTCGCGCTGCCCGAGCTCGCCGGCGTCGTCGCGATCCCCACGCAGGGGTTCTACGACGACGCCGAGGCGGGACGCCAGCTGGTGCGCTGGGCGTTCTGCAAGCAGCCCGACGTGATCAGCGAGGGCGTACGACGGCTCGCGGCCGCGGACCTGTCGCGCTGACGCCGGCTCAGCGACCCGGGTAGTCCTGCGGCGGGTGCTCGGAGCCGTCCGAGCCCTCGTCGCCCGGTCGCCGGCCGTAGGGGTCGTCCTGGCCGTAGGGGGTGCTGCTCGGCGGCGGGTACTGCGGCGAGGACTGCTGGCCGGGCTGGCCGTAGGGGCTCGGCGTCGTGCCGCCGTACTGGCCGTAGCCGGGGTACTGCTGGTCGTAGCCGCCGGCCGCTCCGGCGTGGGACGGCGTCGCGGAGAACCAGTCGCCGGCCCCGCCGACGAAGAGCAGCACGATCGTCGCGATCGCGGCGACGAGCGTGACGGCGGAGACGCCGCTGGTGACGCCGAGCAGGGAGAACAGCGCCACGGCCGCGCTCGAGATCACGAGCAGGATGCGGGCGACGTTGGAGCGCCGCAGCACCAGCACGGCGAGCACGACGGCGATGATGGCCCACACGAGCAGCCCCACGATGACGGCCATGATCACGCCCACGGCCGTGTCGGCGTCGATGTTGGCGTCCTGGAACTCCGGGACGCGCTCCATCTCGTTGATGACCTCGTCGCGCGCGACCAGCAGGGCGAGCCCGGTGAAGCCGAAGAGCAGGGCGCTGAGGGTGGAGAAGACGATCGTGATCCAGGCCGCGGCGGTGACGGTGCCGGGGCGCCGGTCGGCCGGCGCCTGCCCGTAGGGCGGCTGCTGGCCGTAGGGCTGCCCGCCCGACTGGCCGTAGGGGTTCTGGCCGTAGGGGTCCTGGCCGTAGGGCTGGTGCGTGGGTCCCGGGTCGCTCATGGCTCTATCTCACCACGTCCGGGTGACAGAGGAGCCGCGGAGCGCCTCGCTCAGCGCGCCTCGGGGGAGAACCAGCGCCGCACCTCGACGCGTCGCAGGCACACGACCGTGGCCACGGCGGCGGCCGCCGGGACCAGGACGAGCGGGGTGGCGAGGACGAGGGCCAGGCAGGCGCCGGCGCTGAAGGCGGCGATGACGATGAGCCCGCGGCGGGCCCACGCACGGCGAGCCATCGCGAACCCCGCCAGCGCGAGTGACGCGGAGGACCAGACGATGAGGACGCCCGAGAGCGCGAACAGCGACGAGCGCAGCTGGTCCATCGTCATCTGCTCGTCGAGCACCTCCGGCTGCTGCTGCTCGACGACGCTGCGCAGGAACTCCGGCGAGAGCCCGGCGATCGCCAGCCACAGCAGCGACAGCGAGAGCAACCCGCCGGCCGTGACGACGGTGATCACGAACGCCGCCACCATGGCGCCGGGCCGCGGCGGGCTGGGCCGGTGGCGCCGGGCGGGGCCGCCGGCGTACGGCACCGGACCGGGCTGCGGGGGGTGGGCGTACGCCGGGTGCGGCTGCGGCGCGTGGGGCTGGGACTGCGGCGGGTAGGGCTGGCCGTAGGGCGACTGTCCGGGTGACTGCGCGGGTGCGCCGACGGGCTGCTGGACGGGGGCCGGGGCGTGCGCCGGCTCACCGAAGGGACGACTCGCCGGCGGCGGCACGTCGGGCGAGGCCGAGGGCGGGGCGTCCGGCCCGGCGGGCGGGCGGCCCCATGCCTCGGGCGGAGCGGTGTCGCCGGCGCCGCCCCACGGCGACGGGCTCGAGGCGTCGCGGCGGGCGTCGCCGCCCCGCTCCTTCGCCTTCACGGGGTCCGGCGGGGTCCACCGGCCGGTGGCGAACCACTCGCGCGCGGGCTGCATCCACAGCATCGCCGCGCCGGCGGCGACGAAGGAGCCGGCCAGCCCGCCCGCGGGGATGCCGGTCACGAAGACCGGGATCGCGAACAGGGTGAGCGAGAGCCGGGCCGAGCGGTCGGGCCGGCGGACGTACCAGCCGAGGATGGCGGTCGCGCAGGCGCACGCCGCGGCGACCATGCACGAGATCCGCAGCAGCTCGGTCGTGGCGGGGACGCTCAGCCCCAGCGAGGAGAACGGCGCGTCGGCGAGGACGTTGCGGATCGCCTCCTGCGTCTCCAGCGAGCGGAGCGAGGTGACCCGCTCCCAGGCGGTGAGCAGGACCATCAGCGAGGAGAACATGACGATGGCCGACGCCAGGCTGACCTGGGGCGGGCGCTGCTTGGTCGGCTGGCTCACGCGGCCATTGTCCCAGTGCGACCCAGAGCCGCACCCCACCGCACCCCGAGGGGGCGGTACGGGGTTTCTCAGGGTGCGACTCAGGGCTCGACGGGGCCTTGTCCCCGATGCGGCGCACGGTGTCGCGCCGCGAGGGTTGGACCCATGATCAGCGTCGAGCACCTCACCAAGCAGTACGGCCGGTTCACGGCCGTCGACAACGTCTCCTTCACGGCCGCGACCGGCCGGGTCACCGGCTTCCTCGGCCCCAACGGCGCGGGCAAGTCCACCACCATGCGCATCATGGTCGGCCTCACCCGACCCAGCACCGGCCGCACCGAGATCGCCGGCCGCGACTACCGCGAGCTGCCCAACCCCGGGCTCGAGGTCGGCGTCCTGCTGGACGCGTCCGCCCAGCACGCCGGGCGCACCGGTCGCGAGACCCTGACGATCGCCGCCCGGACGATGGGCCTGGCGAGGTCGAGCGTCGACGAGACGCTCGCCCGTGTCGGCCTCACCGACGAGGAGGCCGAGCGCCGGGTCCGCAACTACTCCCTCGGCATGCGCCAGCGCCTCGGCCTCGCGACCGCCCTGATCGGCGACCCGCAGGTGCTGATCCTCGACGAGCCCGCCAACGGCCTCGACCCGGCCGGCATCCGGTGGATGCGCGACCTGCTCCGCGGCTTCGCCGACGACGGCGGCACCGTGCTGCTGTCGTCCCACCTGCTCCACGAGATCGAGGTCATCGCCGACGACCTCGTGGTCATCGGCCAGGGCCGCATCGTCGCGCAGGGCAGCAAGGCCGAGCTGCTGGCCGCGGCCGGCACGCTCGTCCGCACCGCCGACGTCGACCGGCTCGCCCGGGCCCTGCACGAGGCGGCGGTGGTGACGACCCCGATCGACGGCGGCCTGCGCGCCGACGCCGATCCCGAGCTCGTCGGCGCGACGGCACACCGTGCCGGCGTCGCGCTGCGCGAGCTGCGCGCCGCCGACGGCGCCGGCCTCGAGGAGATGTTCCTCGAGCTCACCGCCCAGACCTCTCGTGACGAGACCACCCACGAAGGAGCAGCAGCATGACCACCACGACCCTCACCCCGCCGACCACCACCGGGGCCGCGGCACGCCCGGCGCGGACGATCGCCCCGATCCCGGCGACCCGCCTCGTCGCGGTCGAGGTGCGCAAGATGTTCGACACCCGCGCCGGCTTCTGGCTGGTCGCCGGCATCGGCATCGTCTCGCTGCTCGCCACGGCCGCCGTCCTGGTGTTCGCCCCGCGCGACGAGCTGACCTACGAGACGTTCGCGTCCGCCATCGGCGCCCCGATGACGATCCTGCTGCCGGTCGTCGCGATCCTCGCCGTCACCAGCGAGTGGAGCCAGCGCAGCGGGCTGACGACCTTCACCCTGGTGCCCCACCGCGGACGGGTCATCGCCGCCAAGGCGGTCGCCGTGCTCGGCGTCGCGGTCGCGTCGATGCTGCTGGCCGCCGTGATCGGCGCCGTCGGCAACGTCGTCGGCACCGCGATCGCCGGGGTCGACACGACGTGGAACGTCTCGCTGTCGGAGTTCGCCCACATCGTGCTGGCCAACGTCATCGGCATGGCCATCGGCTTCATGCTGGCCGTGCTGCTGCGCAGCTCCGCCGGTGCGATCGTCGGCTACTTCGTCTACACCGCCCTGCTCCCCACGATCAGCAGCGCGCTCGCCTCCACCCAGGACTGGTGGCGCGACAACGGCGCCTGGATCGACGTCAACTACGCCACGTCGGCGCTCTTCAACGACACGGTGACCGGCGAGCAGTGGGCCCAGCTGGGCGTGACGACCCTGGTGTGGCTCTGGATCCCGCTGGCCCTCGGCCTGCGCGCGGTCCTGCGTGCCGAGGTGAAGTAGTCCCCCTGCTTCCCTCGGGCCCATCAGCGGCTGCCGGTCGGGGGACCGGCGGCCGCTGATGCCTGTCGTGGGCGCGCGTCTCTGACAGGCTGGCCGCATGCACCCGGACGCCTGGCTGGTCGTCGTCGACCCGCAGCGGATCTTCGCCGACCCCGCGAGCCCGTGGGGCTCGGCGATGTTCCCCGACGTCGTGGAGCCCGTACGACGGCTCGCGGCCGCCGCGGGCGAGCGCACCGTCGTCACGCGCTGGGTGCCCGCCCGCGACCCGCAGGGCAGCTGGCGGGCCTACCTCGACGCGTGGCCGTTCGCCGACGTCCCCGGCGACGACCCGCTGCTCGAGCTGGTCCCGGAGGCGCAGGGGCTGAGCGACACCGTCGTCTCGCTGCCGACCTTCGGCAAGTGGGGGCCCGAGCTCGCCGCCGTCACCGGAGCCGTGCCCCAGCTCGTCCTCACCGGGGTGAGCACCGACTGCTGCGTGGTCTCGACCGCGCTCGCCGCCGCCGACGCCGGGGCCACGATCACCGTCGTCACCGACGCGTGCGCCGGCTCCTCGCCCGACAACCACCGCGCCGCCCTGCACGTGATGGACCTCTACCCGCCCCAGATCACGCTGGCCACGACCGACGAGGTCCTCGGGTCGTGAGCCGGGTCATCCACACCGGCCAGGCCCTCGTCGACGTGGTGGTCGAGGTGCCCGACCTGCCGGCGCGGGGCCAGAACGTCATGGCCGCCTCGACCGGCGACTACGCCGGGGGCGCGGTGACGGTGCTCGCCGCGGCGGCCCGCTTCGGCGCGGAGTGCGTGCACGCCGGCGCCCACGGCACCGGGCCCCACGGCGACCTGGTCCGGGCGGCGCTGGAGGCCGAGGGCATCACCGCCTCCGCTCCCCCGGTGCCCGGGCTCGACACCGGCATCTGCGTGGTGCTGCTCGAGCCGAGCGCGGAGCGCACCTTCGTGACCACCCTGGGCGCCGAGCGCCGGATCAGCGTGGAGTCGCTGGGCACCTCCGCGCCGCGGCCCGGCGACCTGGTGTGCGTCACCGGCTTCTCGCTCGCCCTCGACAGCACGCGCGACCCGCTGCTGGCGTGGCTGCCCACCCTGCACCCCGACGTGGTCGTGGTGCTCGACCCCGGCGCGGCGTTCGCTGGACTGTCTGAGGACGTGCGCGCCGCCATGCTCGCGGTGACCGACGTCTGGTCGAGCAACGCCGAGGAGGCCGCGCACCTGCTCCACGCCGTCGGCGCCGAGGCGCCGGCCGACCTCGCCGGGCTGACCGCCGCGATCGCGCCGCTGCTGCGGGGCGCCGCCGTCGCCATCGTCCGCGACGGCCCGGAGGGCTGCGCCGTGCACGTCGACGGCGCGACGACCTACGTCCCGGGCTTCCCGCAGGAGCCGGTCGACACCAACGGTGCGGGCGACACCCACACCGGCGCGCTGCTGGCCGAGGTGGTGGCCGGCACGCCGTGGGTCGAGGGCTGCCGACGGGCCAACGCGGCCGCGGCCATCAAGGTCACCCGGCGCGGCCCGGAGTCGGCACCGAGCGCCGCCGAGGTCAACGCGTTCCTCGCCCGCGGCGGGCGGATCGCGGGGCAGGGACCGGGTTAGGGACCGGGCCAGGGAGCGGGCCAGGAACCGGGCCGGGAACCGGGCCAGGGAGCGGGTTAGGTGCGGCGGCCGCGCGACTCGCGCAGCCTCCTGCCCTGCTCGACGTCCTTGCGCGCCTTGTCCGCGGCCTTGTCCGACTTGCGGGTGTCGCGCGGGGGCAGCTGCAGCTCCTCCTCCGCGGCGATGCCCGCCTGGAGCTGGCGGCCGCGCTCGAGCTCGGCATCGAGCTCGGCACCGAAGAGCAGCGCCAGGTTGGTGATCCACAGCCACAGCAGGAACGCGATGACGCCGGCCAGCGAGCCGTAGGTCCTGTCGTAGCTGGAGAAGTTGGCGACGTAGAAGCCGAACGCGGCCGACGCCAGCACCCACACGACGATGGCCACGACCGCGCCGATGCTGATCCAGCGGAACTTCGGCTGCTTCACGTTGGGCGTGGCGTAGTAGAGCAGCGCCACGATCAGCACGACCACCGCGAGGAGCACCGGCCACTTCGCGATGCTCCACACCGTGACCGCGGCCGACTCCAGCCCGATCGCGCTACCCACCGCCTCCGCGGCCGGACCGGTCAGCACGAGCCCGACGGCGACGACCGCGGCGAGCACGACGGTCACCAGCGTGATGAGCAGCATCGTCGGGCGCAGCTTCCAGATCGGGCGCCCCTCGTCGATCTCGTAGATCCGGTTCATGCCGCGGCCGAAGGCGCCGACATAGCCCGAGGCCGACCACAGCGCGGTCGCGAGGCCGATGACGAGCGCCAGCCCGGCGCCCTGGCTGCCGGCGAGCTGGGTCAGCGTCGGCTCGAGGGTGTCGGCGGCCGAGGAGGCACCCATGTCGCTCAGGATCTGCAGGAGCGTGTCGACGGTCTTCTGCTGCTGGCCGACGAGGCCGACCAGCGAGAGCATCGCGATCGCGGCCGGGAACAGGGCGAGGATGGAGTAGTAGGTCAGGGCCGCCGCGATGTCGGTGCACTGGTCGTCGAGGAACTCGCGGACGGTCTTGCGCAGGACGTAGCCCCACGTCGGCTTCGCCAGGTCGTCCGGCGAGTCGGGCTTGCCGGGCGCGTCGGGCTCGGGGGCGTCCTGCCGCTCCTCGCTGGTGGGCTCGCCGTCGGCGGAGGCGGATCGTTGCGTCATGACGTCCCAGTGCCCGTGTCGCGCCGGCACATGCGGGCCGTCCGACGCGCGACGCGTGCGGGTGCCGGTGGGGCCCCGCTCGCGCCGCGCTCAGCGTTCGGTCAGCGCTGCGTCACCGCACCAGGCACGGACGCTTGGGGTCGAACTCCCAACCGGGCACGAGGTACTGCATGGCGACGGCGTCGTCGCGGGCGCCGAGCCCGTGCTCGAGGTAGAGCTCGTGCGCCTCGGCGAGCCGGTCGCGGTCGAGCGTGACACCGAGGCCGGGGGCGTCGGGGACCGCGATCGCGCCGTCGCGGATCTGCAGCGGCTCCGTGGTCAGCCCCTGTCCGTCCTGCCAGATCCAGTGGGTGTCGAGGGCGGTGATCTCGCCGGGCGCCGCGGCGCCGACCTGGGTGAACATCGCCAGCGACACGTCGAAGTGGTTGTTGGAGTGCGAGCCCCAGGTCAGGCCGAAGTCGTGGCACAGCTGCGCGACGCGCACCGAGCCCGCCATCGTCCAGAAGTGCGGGTCGGCGAGCGGGATGTCGACGGCGTTGGTGCGCACCGCGTCGGCCATCTGGCGCCAGTCGGTGGCGACCATGTTGGTGGCGGTCCGCAGTCCGGTGCGGCGCTTGAACTGGGCCATCACCTCGCGCCCGGAGTAGCCGCCCTCGGCCCCGCACGGGTCCTCGGCGTAGGCCAGGACGTCGCCCTTGCCCGCAAGCAGCCGGACGGCGTCCTCCAGGAGCCATCCTCCGTTGGGGTCGAGGGTGATCCGCGCGTCGAGGAAGCGCTCGTGCAGCGCGGTCACCGCCGCGACCTCCTCCTCGCCGGGCAGGACGCCGCCCTTGAGCTTGAAGTCGGTGAAGCCGTAGCGCGCCTGTGCGGCCTCGGCGAGGCGTACGACGGCCTCGGGGGTCATCGCCTCCTCGCGGCGGACCTTCTCCCAGTCGTCGGCGGCACCCGACGACGAGTGCTCGCGCAGGTAGGGCAGGTCGGTGCGGTCGGGGTCGCCGACGTAGAACAGGTAGCCCAGCATCGGCACGCTGTCGCGCTGCTGGCCCTCGCCCAGGAGCTCGGCGACCGGCACGCCGAGCGCCTGGCCGGAGAGGTCGAGCAGCGCCGACTCGAGGGCGGTGACCGCGTGGATCGTGGTGCGGAGGTCGAAGGTCTGCTGGCCGCGGCCGCCGGCGTCGCGGTCGCCGTACGCCGTCGCGACGTGGCGCAGCAGCGTGCGGAACATCGCGACGGGCTGGCCGACGAGGATGCCGGCGGCGTCGGCGATGGTCTGCCGGATCGCCTCCCCGCCGGGCACCTCGCCGAGGCCCTCGCGGCCCTCGGAGTCGGTGACGACCACGATGTTGCGGGTGAAGAAGGGGCCGTGGGCGCCGCTGAGGTTGAGCAGCATCGAGTCGTGCCCGGCGACCGGGACGACCTCGACCTTCGCGATCGTGCTCACTCCAGGTCCCCGTCGATCCGGCGGCGCAGGCCCCACGGGTTGTCGTCGCGGACGGCGGCGGGCAGGAGCGCGGCCGGCACGTCCTGGTAGGCGACCGGGCGCTGGAAGCGCTCGAGGGCGAGGCTGCCCACGCTCGTGGTGCGCGAGTCGGACGTCGCGGGGTAGGGGCCGCCGTGGACCATCGCGTGGCCGACCTCGACGCCGGTGGGCCAGCCGTTGAAGAGCACGCGTCCGGCCTTGAGCTCGAGCACCGGAAGCAGTGCGCGGGCGTCGTCGACGTCGGCGTCGGTGGCGTGCACCGTCGCGGTGAGCTGGCCCTCGAGGCCCTCGAGCCGGGGCAGCAGGCTCGTCACGTCGTCGTAGCGCACGACGACGCCGGCGGCGCCGAAGACCTCGTCGGTCACGGTGCTGTCGTCGATCGCCAGCAGGTCGGCGGGAGCCTCGTAGACCACCGGCGCGGGGGCGTGCTCGCCCGCCGCGGATCCCTCGCCGACGACCCGGATGCCCTCGGTGCCGCGCAGGCTCGCGGTGCCGCTGGCGTACGCCTCGGCGATGCCGGGGGTGAGCATCGGCTGGCCGGTGGTCGCGGCCACCGCCTCACCGGCCGCACGGAGGAAGGCGTCGCCCCGCTCGCCGGACGGCAGGAACAGCAGGCCGGGGTTGGTGCAGAACTGGCCGGAGCCGAGCGTCAGGCTGCCGACGTACGCCTGGGCGAGGGCGGCGACGTCGCCGTCGAGGGCGCCGGGGAGCACCACGACCGGGTTGATCGAGGACATCTCGGCGTAGACGGGGATCGGCACCTCGCGCTCCGCGGCGGCGCGGACCAGGGCGAGGCCGCCACCGCGTGAGCCGGTGAAGCCGACCGCGGCGATGCGCGGGTCGGTGACCAGCTCCTGGCCGGTCTCGATGCCGCCGAGCACGAAGGAGAACGTGCCGGCGGGCAGGCCGGACCGCTCGACCGCGCGGGTGATCGCGCGGGCGACGAGCGTGCCGGTGACCGGGTGGGCCGGGTGGCCCTTGACCACGACCGGGCACCCCGCCGCCAGTGCGGACGCGGTGTCGCCGCCGGCGGTGGAGAAGGCGAGCGGGAAGTTGCTCGCGCCGAACACCGCGACCGGGCCGAGCGGCACCATCCGCTGGCGGATGTCGGCGCGCGGCAGCGGCGTACGCTCCGGCAGCGCCGGGTCGATGCGCACGCCGAGGTGGTCGCCCTGCCGGACGACGCCCGCGAACAGGCGCAGCTGGCCGGTCGTGCGGCCCACCTCGCCGGTGATGCGGCCCTCGGGCAGCCCGCTCTCGCGCACCGCCTCGGCGATGATCGCGTCCTTGTCGGACTCGATCTCGATCGCCACCGCCTCGAGGAACGCGCCGCGCTCCTCCGGGGTGGTGGCGCGGTAGCCGGCGAACGCGTGCGCGGCGGCCGTGGTCGCGGCGGCGACGTCGGGGTGCTCGGAGTCGGCGCCGGCGATGATCGAGGTGGCGGTGATCGTGGGGCTGTCGGTCATGGTGTCCTTCGAGATCGGGGTGCGTGGTCGGGGCCCGTCAGGCCGGGCAGGACAGGTCAGGCCTGGGAGCCTGCCACCTTGTCCACGAGGGTCTGCAGCTCGTCGCGCTCGGCGTCGGTGAGGTCGGCCAGCGGCGGGCGGACCGGACCGGCCGGGCGGCCGACGGCGGAGAGGCCGGCCTTGACGATCGACACGGCGTAGCCGGGCTCGCGGTCGCGGATCTTGGTGTAGGGGATGACGAAGTCGTTGAGCATGGCGTAGACGGTCGTCTGGTCCTGGCGGCGCACGGCGTCGTAGAAGTCGAGCGCGAAGCCCGGCACGAAGTTGAAGATGGCCGAGCTGTAGGTCGTCACGCCGAGCTGGAGCAGCGGCAGGGCGAACATCTCGGCCGTGGGCAGGCCGCCGATGTAGATCAGCCGGTCGCCGAGCTGGGCGTACGTGCGGGTCATCTGCTCGATCGAGCCGACGCCGTCCTTGAAGCCGACGAGGTTGTCGTTGCGGGCGCACGCCTGCTCGAGGGCGTCGGTGCCGAGCACGGCGTTGGCGCGGGAGTAGTAGACGACGGCGAGGTCGGTGGCGGCGCACACGGCGCTGATGTGCTCGACCAGGCCGCGCTGGCCGGCCTCGGTGAGGTAGGGCGGCATGAGCAGGATGCCGTCGGCGCCGGCCTCCTCGGCGGCCTTGACCTGGGCGACCGCGTTGACGGTCGAGCCGGTCGCCGGGCCCAGGACGGGCACCTTGCCGGCTGCGCCGGCGATCGCGGCGCGCACGACGCGGTCGGACTCCGCGGCGTCGAGGGAGAAGCCCTCGCCCGTGCCGCCGGCGGCGAAGAGGCCGGCCACGGGGTAGCCGCTGAGCCACTCGAGGTGCTCGCGGTAGGCGGGCTCGTCGAACGCCAGGTCGGCGTCGAAGTGGGTGACCGGGAAGGACAGCAGTCCGCTGCCCAGGGTCTCGGCGAGCTCGGTGGGGCTGTACTTCGTCACGCTGCGTCCTTCGGTCGGCCGTGGCCCGGTGGTCCACGGATGTGGCGGTGCTCACCAACCTAGGAAGCGCGACGATGCCTGTCCAAGCCCGTTTCTGAATCCAGTGATACTCCTGCGGCATGGTGTCGCCGGTTACCGTAACCTCGTGACCCCGGACGCCCTCCTCGTCGGCGCCGGCGACCTCGGCGCCGCCGTCGGTCTCCGCCTCGCCGCCCTCGGCCACGGCGTGCTCGCCCTGCGGCGCGACGCCTCCCGGGTGCCCTCCCCGCTCGTCGGGCGGGCCGTCGACCTCACCCGCGCCGCGCCCGACCTGTCCGCCGTACGCCCCCGCCTGGTCGTGGTCGCCCTCACCGCCCGACCGCGCACCGAGGAGGCCTACCGCGCGACGTACGTCGAGGGGATGGCGCGCGCGCTCGACGCGCTGGCGGAGGCTCCCGAGCGGGCCGTGCTGGTCTCCTCGACCGCGGTGCACGGCAGCCGCGACCTGCCGGAGGTCGAGGACGAGACCGCTCCCCCGGCCCCGGCCGACGGCCCGGGGCGGATGCTCGTGGCCGCCGAGGAGGCGTTCCACGAGCGGATCCCGCACGGGACGGTGCTGCGCCTGTCGGGGCTCTACGGCGGCGCCAGCACGCGGCTGCTGGACCAGGTCCGCGAGGGCCGCGTCGACGACCCGCACCGCTGGACCAACCGCATCCACCGCGAGGACGCCGCGGCCGCCGTGGTGCACCTGTTGACGATGCCGGCCTCGCCGGAGCGGCTCTACCTCGGCACCGACGACGAGCCCGCGCAGCTCGGCGACGTGGCGGCGTTCCTGGCCGAGCGCCTCGGCGCCCCCACCCCTCCCCCGGCCGACCCGGCCCGGGGGCACGGGAAGCGACTCTCCGACGCGCGGCTGCGCGCCACGGGCTGGGCGCCGGCGTACCCCTCCTACCGCGAGGGCTACGCCCGCCCGTAGGTCGAGTCGGCGCGTCCTGACACCCCACGCAGGTCGAGTCGGCGCGTCCTGACACCGGGCACGGGCGCAGCGGCCGCGACATAACGGCGTACTGGGTGGGCGAGTCTGACACCTGGAGGCCTCTGCAACGCCCTCCGAGTGTCGGAGTCCCCGCTCGAGCGGGGACTCCGACGAGAGCACCCGTGAACCCCCGGTCACATGGTGACCGGCTTGCCCCCGGTGACGGCGATGACCTCGCCGGTGATGTAGCTCGACTCGGGGGAGGCGAGGAAGACGAACGCCGTGGCCACCTCGGCGGGCTGCCCCGGGCGCCCGAGCGGCGTGTCCTGGCCGAAGACCTCCACCTTCTCCGCCGGCATCGTCGCCGGGATGAGGGGCGTCCAGATGGGCCCGGGCGCGACGGAGTTGACCCGGATCCCCTTCTCGGCGAGCGACTGGGCGAGGCCGCGGGTGAAGTTGACGATCGCCGCCTTGGTGCTGGCGTAGTCGAGCAGCTCCGGCGACGGGGACGACGACTGCACCGACGAGGTGTTGATGATCGACGCGCCGGGCTTCATGTGCGGCAGCGCCATCTTGCAGAGCCAGAACATGGCGTAGACGTTGGTCCTCATCACCCGGTCGAGCTGCTCGGTCGTGATGTCGGCGAGGCCGCCGGGCTGCGCCATCTGGTAGGCGGCGTTGTTGACGAGGATGTCGATGCGGCCGAGCTCGTCGACGGCCTTGTCGACCAGGGCCTGACATGCCGACTCCTCGACGAGGTCGGTCGGCACCAGCACCGCGCGCCGGCCGGACTCCTCGACGAGGCGACCGGTCTCCCGCGCGTCGTCGTCCTCCCCTTCCAGGTAGGCGATCACCACATCGGCGCCCTCGCGCGCGAAGGCGAGCGCGACCGCGCGGCCGATGCCCGAGTCGCCGCCGGTGATCACGGCGACCTGGTCGAGCAGCCGGTCGTGGCCGACGTACGTCCCCTCGCCGTGGTCGGGCTTCTCGCCCATCTCCGCGGTGACCGAGTCCTCGTCACCGGGCTTCGGCAGCCGCTCACCCTCGGTGTCGGGCTGCTCGTGCAGCTCGGTCGGGTCCTGGCGGGTCTGGTCGGCCTGTCGGTCGTCGCCCATGGTCGTCCTTCCTCTCGGGTTGCCTGGAGTGCCTGGTCGGCATCGCGGTACCCGGCATACGACGGTCGATGCGGGGCACCGGGAGGCCATGTCACCCAAGTACGCGGCGGTGGCGGCGACCGACCGCTGGACCGATCCCGACGGCTTCCGCGCCCCTGCCGGGCTCGTCCACGCCTGGCTGCGGGGGACCAACCAGACGCTCTGCGGCGTCCCGTTGAGCAAGGCGCGGCTGCACCGCTTCCCGCACGTGCAGTGGGTCGACGCCCAGCCGGCCGCGGGACGCGACGCCGACGAGGTCCGCGAGGTCTGCCGCAAGTGCGCCGCCGGAATGGGAGAGAAGCGGGACAGCAAGCGGTGGGAGCGGACCAACCCGCGACCGTGACTCCGCCTCGGCGATAGCCGACACGGGGCGGTCGGTGCAATCCCCCCTACGGAGTGAGCCGAAGGTCTCTGGTGTCGTGTCGGCGCGCCCACCTACGGTGCACGGACCTGTCGATCGCTCGGCTCGCCGGGCACAACTGATGTGGAGAAACATGTCTGCACGACGTTGGACGGCCGTCCTCACCGGACTGGCCCTTCCTCTCGGGATCGTCGCCATGACCACCTCGTCACCCGCGACCGCCATCCCCACCCAGTCGCACTGCGGCACCGAGGCCTCGGGCTCGGGCAACAACGGCTTCGTCAACCACGCCCAGCTCAGCCGCACCCTGGCGAGCATCGAGCGCACCACCAAGGGCGTCGTCGACGTCGAGGTGGTGGGCGAGAGCAACCAGGGTCGGGAGATCTACTCCGCCCGCGTCGGCGAGGGCGACACCGTCGTCCTGGTCGAGTCGCAGATCCACGGCAACGAGAACCACGGCACCGAGGCGCTGCTCGACCTGCTGCGCCGCTGGGGCGGCTCGACCCGGGAGGCGGCCGCGCTCCGCGAGGAGGTCACCATCGTCGCCATCCCGAGGCTCAACGTGGACGGCGGCGAGCGCGACACCCGGCAGAACGAGATGACCTGGGCCGACGTCGTCGCGACCTTCCCGCAGCTCGCGGGCGCCTCTCCGGCGTGGAACTACAACGCCCGCGTCGGCGGGTTCGACGTCAACCGCGACTTCAACCCCGACCTGGACTACGTCCCGCAGGCCGCCGACTTCCCGGGCAACAGCGCGGACACCGGGTGGTACATCACCCCCGAGTCGCAGACCGTCCGCGACGTCTACCGCGGCCTGGAGGCCGAGTTCGGCACGGTCGACTACTTCGTCGACCTCCACAACCAGTGGTCCTGCTACGCCACCGAGGACCTCGAGCAGATGTCGCCGCTGTCGATCTCGGCGAAGTTCATCGACGACCCGAACGAGTTCGGCAGCTGGCCGAAGTTCGACATGGAGGCCTCGATGCGCGCCAACGTCGCGGTCTACGAGGCCCTCCAGGGTCGCGGGGGCTCGGGCTACGGCGCCGTGACGCTCTACCCGCAGGACACCAACCTGCCCGGCACCGCGCTCGGCTCGTTCGCTCTGCGCGGCAGCGCCGTCGTGCTGTTCGAGACGTCCAGCCAGACCCAGTACGACGGCATGAAGCGCAACGGCATGCTGCGCAAGCAGATCGAGATCGGGCTCGGCGGCCTGGTCGACGCCGTCGCCGACGGCTCGATCGCCACGCTCGACCCGTCCGTGTACGACACCATCCCGCAGCGGGTCTACCTGCCCGCCGACTGACCAGGGCCGCCCGCGCCCCACGTGGTGGCCGACTCCGACACCTGGAGGCCTTCGCAACGGCCTCCAGGTGTCGGAGTCCCCGCTCGAGCGGGGACTCCGACAACGACGAGGGCCAGCCCCGGCGGACGTCACCTCGCCGAAACACGGCCCCGCCAGACTGGCGCCCGTGGAGATCACCCGCGCGGACTTCGACGACCCCCGGCTGGCGACGTTCCTCCAGGCGCACCTCGACGACATCGCGCCCACCGCGCCGGCGGAGAGCCGCCACGCCCTCGACCTGGCCGCCCTGCGGAGCGACGACGTACGCCTGTGGGTCGGCACGGACGGCGGGGCCATCGTCGGCACGGTCGCGCTGGCGAGGCTCGAGGAGCGCCACGAGGAGCTCAAGAGCATGCGCACCGAGCCGCGCGTGCGCGGCACGGGCGTCGCGGGCCGGCTGCTGGCCCACGCGCTCGACGACGCCCGGGCACGCGGGGTCGAGCGCGTGTCGCTCGAGACCGGCAGCATGGCGTTCTTCGCGCCCGCACGCCGGTTCTACGCCCGGGCCGGGTTCGTGCCGTGCCCGCCCTTCGGGTCCTACGCCGACGACCCGCTGAGCTGCTTCATGACCCTGGCACTGGGTCCGGGCTGACGTCGCCGGGCCAGGCCGGCAGCACCACCGTCGCCGTGGTGCCACGTCCCCGCTCGGAGTCGATGTCGACCGCGCCGCCGTGCCGAGCGGCGATCCGGGCCACGATCGCGAGGCCGAGGCCGGTGCCCGGGCGGGACAGCGCGGCGGGGTTGGTGGAGCGGAAGAACTCGCGGAACAGCTGCGTGCGGTCGGGCTCGGAGATGCCGATGCCCGTGTCGCTCACCGTGGTGACGACCGAGTCGCCCTGTCCCGCGACGCGCACGGTGACCCGGCCGCCGGGATCGGTGTACTTGATCGCGTTGCTGGCCAGGTTGGTGAGGAGGCGGTGGAGCTCCTCGGGCTCGCCGGGCACGAGCACCGGCTCGTCGGGCAGGTCGGCGTCGCACGTCACCCCGCCGGCGGACGCGGCGGCGTGGCACTCCTCGTAGACGTCGTGCACCACGCGGCGCAGGTCCACCGGGATCGGGTCGAACTCGCGCTGGGGGTCGGAGACCTGGGCCATGGTCAGCATGTCGTCGATGACCGCTCGCATCCGCAGCGCGCCGCGGGTCGCGGCGGCCACCGACCGGCGTCCGTCCTCGTCGAGCCGGTCGGTGTCGAGGAGCTCGAGGTTGGCGCTCATCGAGAAGAGCGGGTTGCGCAGCTCGTGGCCGAGGGTGTTGACCACCTCGACGCGATAGCTGTCGAGGCGCCGCAGCCGGTCGACGACGGCCCGCTCGAGCTCGAGCTGGCGGGCCTTGCCGACGGCCAGGCCGAGGTCGCGGCCGATGTCGTGCGCCGTCTCGACCTCGATGTCGGTCCACGGGCGGGAGGCCGAGACGCGGGTCAGCACGAGGAAGCCGACGCACTCGGGCCCGACCCCCAACGGCACGAAGAGCACCGAGCCGATGCCGATGCGGTCGAGGAAGCCGAGCAGCCGGTCGGCGTCCTCGGGGGCCAGGCCGGGGTGGTCGAGGGCGTCGCGGGAGAAGGGCGCGACGACCTGCTGGGCCCAGTAGGTGCGCGCGAGCCGCACCACCACGTCGTCGATGTCGTCGAACGGCGGCACGTCGTAGGTCTCGTCGACGGCGTACGACGTCGTGGTGGAGCCGGTGCCGTCGGCGTCGAACGCCGTCAGCCACATCCCCACGGCGTCGAAGCAGGCGACGACCGCGGCCCGGCACGCCTCGAGGACCAGCTCCAGGGTCGGCTCGCCGAGCGCCTGGCGCACGATCTGGCGCGCCTGCGCCGCCATCCGCACCTGCTGGCTGAGCTCCTCGCGCTCGAGCGCGAGCAGGACGAGGGTGCGCGCGAGCCCGGCGTACCTCGTCAGCACCTCCATCTTGGCCGGCGACGGCAGCCGGCCGTCGTCGGGGATGTCGACCGACAGCACTCCGCGCAGCCGGCCGTGGTCGTCGTGCACGGGGGCGGCGAGGAGGTCGAGCGGGTGCCAGGCGTCCTCCCCCTCCAGCGGCGTGACGTCGGGGATGTGGCTGTAGGCCAGGGACTCCGCGCTCGCCCGGTCGTGCGGCACGAAGCGCCACACCCCCCACTCGTCGGCGTCCTCGAGCTCGCGCTCGATCGACCCGACCGGCACCCGGGTGCCGACGAAGCCGTCCTCGACCCCGGCCGCGGCGACGACCTCGAAGTGGTCGTCGCGGCGCAGCGTGAGGGAGGACTGGGCGAACCCGGCGAGCGTGGCGACACCCTCGACCAGCACCTGGAGGTGCTGGCGCGTCTGCTCGTCGTCCCAGGCGGGCTCGGGGGCACGCCGGTCCGGTCGCGGCTCGACCGACATCACACCCCCCGTCGTCGCTGTCCTCGGCGCTCGCGCAGCACTCCGACTCTAGGCGTCGAGGAGCTCGAGCGCAGGGATTCCTTGACGCGATCGCTCACCTGTGGGCGGCCATGACCTCGAGCACGCGCCGCACGACCGGCGTGACCCGCTCCCGCGACCAGATCGCGTGCAGCTCGACGGGGCGGTCCGCGTCGGCGTCGCCGCGCGCGTCGCCGGGGGGAGCCAGCTCCTTGAACACCACCCCGTCGACGTGCAGGGACGCCGCCGACGCCGGCGCGAGGGTGACCCCCCGCTCGGCGGAGACGAGCAGCATCGCGGTCAGCACCTGGTGCACGCGCTGGTCGATGCGCGGGTGGGCGTTGGCGAAGAAGCGCACCGACAGCTCATGGAAGTAGCGCGACTGGTCGGGGTTGTAGCCGATGACGGTCTCGCCCTCGAAGTCGTCGGAGGTGAGGGGCCGCGACACCTCGGCCAGCGGGTGCGCCACCGGCACGACGGCCATGAACGGCTCGCGCAGCACGACCCGCGAGCGCAGCAGCCCGGTGTCGAACGGCGGGCGCGCCAGGCCCACGTCGAGCTCGCCGCGCCGGATGCCGTCGACCTGCGCGTTGGTGACCCGCTCGGACAGCACCACCTCCACGTCGGGCAGCTCGGCGGTCAGCCGCCGCAGCAGCGGCCCCAGGATCGAGATGGCCGACACGGCGGTGAAGCCCAGGCGTACGACACCGGCGGCGCCCGCGTCGACCCGCCGGGCGAGGTCGCCCGCGCCCTCGACGAGGTTGAGCAGCCGGTGCGCCTCGTCGAGGAACGCCGCCCCGGCGCCGGTCAGCTCGACGCGCCGGTTGTCCCGCTCGAGCAGGCGCGCGCCGACCGACTTCTCCAGCTTCTGGATCTGCCGCGACAGCGGCGGCTGGGTCATCTGGAGGCGCTCGGCGGCGCGGCCGAAGTGCAGCTCCTCGGCCACCGCGACGAAGGAGCGGACCTGGTCGAGGGTGATCACGAGCCGAGGGTACGATGCGTCGGGCGTATCAGTCCATGCCCAATTGGGCTTGGACCGGCATCATCGCCGAAACCTAGTGTCGGTGGTCACACCCCGAACAAGGAGCACCCCCATGCGCAAGCAGACCCTCAGCCTGGCAGCGCTCGCCGCCGGCGCCGCTCTCGCCCTGACCGCCTGCGGCGGTGTCCAGACGACCGCCGGTGGCGGCAGCGACAGCGGCGACTACCCCACCGGGGCGGTCAACATGCCGGTCGGCGCGTCGGCGGGCGGGTCCTCCGACCTGATCAGCCGCCAGATCTCGCGCGGGCTGTCCGAGGAGCTCGGCGGCTCGTTCCCCGTCATCAACCGCGAGGGCGCCAACGGCGCGCTGGCCGCCGCCGAGGTCGCCAAGGCCGAGCCCGACGGCTCGACCATCTCGGTCCAGAACGCCTCGCTCTTCGCGATCACCCCGCTGGCCGTGCCGGAGGACCAGGTCACCAGCATCGACGACTTCGACGTCGTCCACGGCGTCTCGCGCGACGACTACGTCCTCGTCGCGAGCACGGGCTCGGGCTTCGACTCGATCGACTCCTTCGCCGACGCGAAGGGCAAGGTCACCTACGGCACCACCGGCGTCGGCACCGGCGCCCAGCTCGCCTGCGCGCTCACGTTCAGCGTCAACGACACCCCGGCCGAGGCGATCCCGTTCGACGGCGGCGCCCCCGCACTCACCGCGCTCCTCGGCGACCAGGTCGACACCGCGTGCCTGCAGGTCGGCGAGGCCATCGAGAACATCCGCTCCGGCAAGATCGTCCCGATCGTGGTCTTCGGCCCCGAGCGCGTCGAGTTCCTGCCCGACGTCCCCACCGCTCAGGAGTCGGGCCTCGACGTCGAGGTCGCGCAGTACCGCTTCATGACGGTCCCCAAGGGCACGCCGCAGGACGTCAAGGGCGCCATCGCCGAGGCCATGCAGGCGACGTTCGAGACCGAGGAGTACCAGGACTTCAACGCGCAGAACAACCTCACGCCGATGGAGATCTCCGGCGACGAGGTCGTCGCGCAGCTCGAGGAGGACAAGCAGCGCTACGCCGACCTCGTCGAGGAGTACGACATCGACCTCGGCGACGCCAGCTGATCCCCAGCTGATCCTCAGCTGATCCCCGGCCGGTGCGGGGCCGGTTCCGGGGCCGGCCCGCACCGCCCCAGCCCCACCGAGGGGACCCCCGCCCCTCACGCACGGAGACGAGACCACCATGAGCGAGACCCAGCCCCACCCGACGCCCGGATCCGAGCAGGACGACGCGCGCGAGCGCGACATCCTCGCCGAGATCCAGGCCGAGGTCGCCCGGGACCTCGCCGAGGAGCGTCCGCCCGCCGGTGGACCGGCCTACCAGGTGGTCGCGGCGGCCGCGCTGCTCGTGCTCGGCCTCGTGGCGGCCTACCTCGCCCACGGCTACGGGCTGGGGACGCTGCGGCGGCCCGGCCCCGGACTGTGGCCGTTCATGGTCTCGGTCCTGGTCGCCGTGCTCGCCGTGGTGCTCCTGGTCGTCGGCCGTCGGCTGACCGACACCGAGCGGTTCACCCGCTCGAGCCTGCTCGTCCTCGTGGGCGCCGCGACGTTCGTCGGCCTGGGTGTCCTGCTCCCCGTCATCGGCTTCGAGATCCCGGCCGTGCTGCTCGGCATCGTGTGGCTCCGCTTCCTCGGCGGCGAGTCCTGGCGCAGCACGATCGTCATCTCCGTCCTCACGACGGCGGCGTTCTACGGGCTCTTCCTCTACGCCCTGTCGGTCCCGCTGCCCCACCTGATCGCCTTCTGACCCGAGCGCAGGAAGAGAACCCCCCATGGACTTCAGCGCCTTCCTCGACGGCTTCGGCGTCGTCACCCAGCCCGGCAACCTGCTCTACTGCCTGATCGGCGTCGTCGTCGGCATGCTGATCGGCGTGCTCCCGGGCCTCGGCCCGGCCGCGACGATGGCGATCCTGCTGCCCGTCGTCTACAGCGCGCACGACCCGGTCGCCGCGATCATCATGCTCGCCGGCATCTACTACGGCGCGCAGTACGGCGGCACGATCACGTCGGTGCTCCTGCGCATCCCGGGCGAGGCCAGCTCGGTGGTGACGGTCTTCGACGGCTTCGCCCTGGCCAAGCAGGGCAAGGCCGGCACGGCGCTCGGAATCGCTGCCATCGGCTCGTTCGTCGGCGCGACCATCGCGATCATCGGGCTGACGCTGCTCGGCCCCCTCGTCGCCTCGTTCGCCCTCGACTTCGGCCCGCCGGAGTACGCCGCGCTGGCGCTGCTCGGCGTGCTGCTGGTCGCCACCATCGGCAACGGCAACACCATCAAGGCGCTCGCCGCCGCCGCGGTCGGCCTCCTCCTCGCGACCGTCGGCAGCGACAGCTTCACCAGCGCCGACCGCTACACCTTCGGCAGCCTCAACCTCGAGGACGGCATCGACTTCGTCGTCGTCGCGATGGGCCTCTTCGGCGTCGGCGAGATCCTCTACAACCTCGAGGAGCGCTACGGCAAGCCGCACGTGCCGGCCGCCATCGCCAACATCTGGCCCTCCCGCAAGGACCTCCGCGAGGCCGGCCCCGCCATCGGGCGCGGCTCGATCATCGGCTTCGTCCTGGGCGTGCTGCCCGGCGGTGGCGCCGTGATGGCGTCGCTGGCGGCGTACGCCGCGGAGAAGCGGGTCGCCAAGCAGCCCGAGCGCTTCGGCCGCGGTGCCATCGAGGGCGTCGCCGGGCCGGAGTCGGCCAACAACGCCGCCGCCACCTCGTCGTTCATCCCCCTGCTGACGATCGGCATCCCGGCCAACGCCTCGATGGCGATGCTCTACGCCGCCCTGCTGGTGGTCGGCGTGACCCCCGGCCCGCAGCTCATCGACGAGCGCCCCGACCTCTTCTGGGGCGTGGTCAACTCGATGTACATCGGCAACCTGATCCTGCTGCTGCTCAGCATCCCACTGGTCGGGATCTTCGTCCGGATCCTGCGGGTGCGCCCGGCGATCCTCGCCCCGATCACCGCGCTCATCACGATCCTGGGCGTCTACACGATCCGCAACTCGGTCTTCGACATCTTCTTGATGATCTTCTTCGGCATCGTCGGCTACGTCATGAAGAAGACCGGCTTCGAGCCCGGCCCGATGGTGCTGGCCTTCGTGCTCGGCTCCCTCATCGAGTCGAGCTTCCGCCGCTCGATGCTGATCTTCGACGGCGACGCGACCGGCTTCGTGACCCGCCCGATCTCCGGCACCATCCTCGCCTTCGTCGTCCTGGTCATCGTGTTCCCGCTGATCAAGAGGGCCTTCCGCCGCAGCCCCGCCGCCGAGGCCACCACCCCCGAGACCGTCCACCGAGAGGACTCCCTGCGATGACCATCGTGATCGGCTACGTCCCCACCCCCGTCGGCGAGGCGGCCCTCGAGGCCGGCCTCGCGGAGGCCATGGCCCACGGCGACGACGTCGTGATCCTCAACAGCCCCCGCCGGCGCAGCACCGTCGACGGCGAGCTCATCGACGAGGCCGCCTCCGACGAGTTGGTCGCGCGGGCCGCCGCGGCCGGCGTCACCGCCCGCGTCGACCACTCCGAGCACGGGGACGACATCGTCGAGACCTTCAGCCGGGTCGCCGAGGCGACGTCCGCCCGGCTCGTCGTGATCGGCCTGCGCCGGCGCTCGCCGGTAGGCAAGCTCGTCACCGGCAGCGACGCGCAGCGCCTGCTCCTCGACCTCGACGCGCCGATCCTGGCCGTCAAGCCCGCCCGGTGACCGTGAGCCGCAGCCGCGTCTCCCGCGTCGTCGTCACGCCGGTCGCCTTCGAGGACCCGCCGCTGCTCAACGTGGTCGGCGTCCACCAGCCCTACGCCCTGCGCGCGATCGTCGAGCTGCACACCGACTCCGGCCTGCTCGGGCTCGGTGAGACCTACGCCGACGAGACCCACCTCGGGCGCCTCGAGGCCGTCGCGGCGGCGCTGCCGGGCCACGACCCGTACGACCTGCACGGCCTGCGCCGGCTCGTCACCGACGTGCTGGGCCGCGAGACAGGTGGGGGCGGCGCGTCGTTCGGCGGGATGCTCGACGTCGACTCGGCCGTCGACACCGTCTACTCCCCCTTCGAGGTCGCCTGCCTCGACGTGCAGGGCCACGAGGCCGGCGTGCCGGTCAGCTCGCTCCTCGGCGGTGCCGTTCGCGAGTCCGTGCCGTTCAGCGGCTACCTCTTCTACAAGTGGGCGGGCCACCCGGGCTTCGCCGACGACGCCTGGGGCGAGGCCCTGACCCCCGACCAGATCGTCGCCCAGGCGCGCCGGATGGTCGACGGGTGGGGCTTCTCCTCGCTCAAGCTCAAGGGCGGGGTGTTCGCTCCCGAGGACGAGTGCGAGGCGATCGAGGCGCTGCGCGAGGCGTTCCCGTCGATGCCGCTGCGGCTCGACCCCAACGGGGCCTGGACCGTGGAGACCTCGATCAAGGTGGCCGAGCGGCTGGCCGGGGTCGTGGAGTACCTCGAGGACCCGACCCCCGGCATCGAGGGCATGGCCGCGGTCTCGGCCCGCACCGACGTACCCCTCGCGACCAACATGTGCGTCATCGCGATGGAGCACCTGCCGCCCGCGATCGCCCAGGACGCCGTGCAGGTCGTGCTCTCCGACCACCACCTGTGGGGTGGGCTCAGGAGGTCGGCGCTGCTCGGCGGGATCAGCGAGGTCTGGGGGCTGGGGCTGTCGATGCACAGCAACTCCCACCTCGGCGTCTCGCTCGCCGCGATGGTCCACCTCGCCGCGGCGACGCCCCACCTCACCTACGCCTGCGACACCCACTACCCGTGGAAGACCCGCGACGTCCTCTCCGACGGCGCACTGCCGTTCGTCGACGGGTCCGTGGCCGTGCCGACAGGCCCCGGCCTCGGGGTCTCGCTGGACCGCGACCGGCTCGGCGAGCTCCACGAGCTCTACCTGTCCTGCGGCGTACGCCGCCGCGAGGACACCGTCTACATGCGCTCCATCCAGCCGGGCTTCGAGGTCAACACCGCCCGCTGGTGATCCCGACGTCGGGCGAGTGGGCTCATCCTGGCTGCAAATTGGTGTCGAGGCGGCGCATCTTGGCTGCAAATTGGTGTCGAGTCGGCGCATCCTGACCGAGGCACCACCACGTCATCTCTAGATCGCTCTTGACTTATATAAGCCTTTGCTGAAACGCTCAGGGCATGTTCAACGTAGCCAACCACCTGGGCGCGGTGACCCGCGCCGTCGAGGACAGCACCCACGAGGGGACGCCGGTGAAGGTCGTCGTCGCCTCCCGCACCTACCCGACCGACGTCGACGACCTCTGGCAGGCCGTCACCGACCCCGAACGCATCGCGCGCTGGTTCGCACCGGTGTCCGGTGAGCTACGGCTCGGCGGGCGCTTCCAGGTCGAGGGCAACGCCGGCGGCGAGGTCGCCGCCTGCGACGAGCCGAAGCACTTCTCCATCAGCTGGGAGTTCGGCGACCAGACCACCTGGGTCGACGTCGATCTCGAGGCGGCCGGCGACGCCACGACGCTCACCCTGCGGCACGCCGCCGACGTACGCGACAGCGAGCACTGGGCGACGTACGGCCCGGGCGCGGTCGGCGTCGGCTGGGAGCTCGGCCTGATGGGCCTCGCCGAGCACCTCGCCACCGGCACACCGATCCCCCACGAGCAGGTCGAGGGGTGGGGCGCGTCGGCCGACGGGCTGGCGTTCATGAGCGGCTCTGCAACCGAGTGGGGCGAGGCCGACGCGGCCTGCTCCGACGACCCGGACGCCTCACGCGCGGCGGCCGCCCGCACTGCCGCGTTCTACACCGGCGCCGAGCACCCGGCCTGAGGTGCACGCCTTCGACGTCCTCGGCGACCCAGTGCGCCGCCGGATCCTGGAGCTGCTCGCCGCTGGCGAGACAAGCGCCGGGGTGGTGGCCTCGACGGTGCGCGCCGAGTTCGGCATCAGCCAACCGGCGGTGAGCCAGCACCTGAAGGTGCTGCGCGAGCACGGCTTCGCGACCGTCCGCGCCGAGGGCACCCGCCGGCTCTACGCCGTCGACCCCACCGGACTCCGCGAGGTGGATGCGTGGGTGGAGCAGTTCCGGGTGTTCTGGGAGCACAAGCTCGATGCGCTCGGCACCGAGGTCGCGCGCGGCAAGCGGAGCCGAGGCGGCGCGTCCTGACCGCCTCTCGGGTCGAGTCGGCGCGTCCTCACCGCCCGTTGCGGTCGAGTCGGCGCGTCCTAGCGTCTTTCGTCGTGAGGTTGCGTCGACTCGACCACTCCTGAACGTCAGGACGCGCCGACTCGACACCCCGAGCCCGTCAGGACGCGCCGACTCGACCCCGCCCGAACGTCAGGACGCGCCGACTCGAGCCACCAGAGGCGTCAGGACGCGCCGACTGGGCGCCGCCTTCGCGTCAGTACGCGCCCACTCGAGCCACCAAAGGCGTCAGGACGCGCCGACTCGACCCCGACCGAACGTCAGGTGACGCGGCGGCGGGTGTTGCCGAGGTGCAGCCGCATGGCGGCCCGGGCGGTGTCGACGTCGCCGGCGAGGACGGCCGCGGCGACGTTGTCGTGCTCGCGCCGCACGCGCTCGACGTGGGTGGCGTCGGTCATCGAGTACGGCTCGGCGAGGCGGGTGCGCGGCAGCATGATCATCATCGGCCCGAGCGAGCCGAGCAGGTCGGCGTAGAACCGGTTGCCCGTCGCCCGCGCGATGGCGAGGTGGAAGGCGAAGTCGGCCTCGACGGCGCCGACGTGGCCGGCGCGGGTGAAGCCCGCCATCGCCTGCTCGATCGCGGAGGCGTCGGCGGCCGTGTGGTGCAGCGCGGCCAGCCCGGCCGCCTCGCTCTCGACGCCGATGCGGAAGTCGAGCATCGCCAGCACGTCGGCCTGCGAGCGGATCGCGGACGACTCCACGCTGAACGACGACGCCTCGGGCACCGCGAGCACGAACGACCCGCGGCCCTGCTGGGTCTCGACCAGCCCCTCGGCCCGCAGCCGGGTGACCGCCTCGCGCACGACGGTGCGCGAGACGCCGTACTCGTCGCTGAGCTCGGCCTCCGACGGCAGCTTGGCCCCGGGCGCGAGGTCGCCGGCCAGGATCTTGTCCTTGAGGCCGGCGACCACGCTCGCCGACAGGGTGCTCATGCCGAGAAGGTAGCGGTCTCCACCGTGAGCTCGCGCATCCGCTCGGTGAGCGTGAACCCGAGGCCCGGACGCTCCGGCACGAAGATCCGCCCGTCGCGGATCTCGATGCGCTCCTCGAACAGCGGGTTGAGCCACTCGAAGTGCTCGACCCACGGCTCGGTGGGGTACGTCGCCGCGAGGTGGAGGTGGATCTCCATCGCGTAGTGCGGTGCCAGGTCGAGGCGGTGGTGCGCGGCGAGGGTGGCGAAGCGGAGGAACGGCGTGATGCCGCCGATGCGCGGGGCGTCGGGCTGCACGATCCCGCGGTAGCCGGCGTCGACCAGGCCCATGTGCTCGTCGACGGAGGTCAGCATCTCGCCGGTGGCGATCGGGGTGTCGAAGGTCTGCGACAGGTCGGCGTGGCCGACGTGGTCCCAGGCGTCGAGCGGCTCCTCGATCCAGATCAGGTCGAACTGCTCGAGCTCGCGGCACATCCGGCGCGCGCGGGCACGGTCCCACTGCTGGTTGGCGTCGACCATCAGGGGGCCTGCACCGAGGTGCTCGCGCAGCGCGGCGACGCGACGCAGGTCCTCGCGCCAGTCGGGCTGGCCGACCTTGATCTTGATGCCGCCGATGCCGGACGCGAGGGAGGCGGTCGCCTTCTCCTTGATCTCCTCGACGGAGGCCTGGAGGAAGCCGCCGGACGTGTTGTAGACGCGGCACGAGTCGCGGTGCGCGCCGAGCAGCTTGGCCAGGGGCAGCCCCGCCCTGCGGGCCTTGAGGTCGTAGAGCGCGACGTCGAGCGCGGCGACGGCCTGGGTCGCGACGCCGGAGCGGCCGACGGAGGCGCCGGCCCACATCAGCGACTCGTAGATCTTGGCGATGTCGCTGGGGTCCTGGCCGATCGCGACCTCGACGACCTCCTTGAGGTGGGCGTACTGCGCCTTGCCGCCCGCGCGCTTGCTGTAGCTGAAGCCCATGCCCTCGAAGCCCTGCTCGGTCGTGAGCTCGACGAAGAGCATGACCGTCTCGGTCAGCGGCTTCTGCCGGCCGGTGAGCACCTTGGCGTCGCTGACCGGGTTGGGCAGCGGCAGCACGACGTGGGACAGCGTCACGCTGCGGATCCGGTCGCCGGCGCCGGGCCCGGTGGCAACAGCCGGCGCGGTGGCCGGAGCGGTGGAGGTCTGGGTCATGGGAATTCCTCGGGTCGTCGCAAACTTGTATGATGAGTGTGCAACTCGTTACACAAGTACGTCAAGCCACGGTCAGGAGCACTCGATGACGCAGGTCCGCAGCAGCCGGCAGGTCCCGCGGTGGCGCGACCTCGAGCCTTTCCTCCACCCGCGACCGGTCGAGCGCAACGCCGTGGGCCGTCGGCTGGCGCGGTGCCTGTCGGTCGACGACGTCGAGCGGTTGGCCCGCCGCCGGGTGCCGGGAGCGGTGTGGGACTACGTCGAGGGCGGCTCCGACGGCGAGCACGCGATGCGCCGCAACCGTGAGGCGTTCGACCGCGTCGAGCTGCGCCCGACCGCCTTCGAGCAGGTCGCCGAGCCCGACACCTCGACCACGCTCCTCGGCCGTCCCACCGCCGCGCCGATCGTCCTCGCCCCCACCGGCTACACCCGGCTCAGCCACCACACCGGTGAGCGGGCGGTGGCCGCGGCTGCCGCGCAGGCCGGGCTGCCCTACACGCTCTCGACCTACGCCACCACGTCGATCACCGACGTCGCGGACGCGGCGCCGGGCGGGCGGAACTGGTTCCAGATCTACCTGATGAAGGACCGCGCCGTGACCCGCGCGCACCTCGACGAGGCGCGCGCCCGGG
This sequence comes from Nocardioides sp. Z13_37, assembly GCF_058355585.1. Classification (NCBI taxonomy): domain Bacteria; kingdom Bacillati; phylum Actinomycetota; class Actinomycetes; order Propionibacteriales; family Nocardioidaceae; genus Nocardioides; species Nocardioides sp. Z13_37. The sequence continues at coordinate 304,079 of NZ_JBZGDV010000001.1, forward strand.
GCTACGAGGCGCTGATGCTGACGATCGACACGACCGTGACCGGCATGAAGCGCAAGGACAAGCACAACGGCTTCGCCATCCCGCCCCAGCTCACCGCGCGCACGGTGGGCGGGATGGCGCGCCACCCGCGCTGGGTCGCCGACATCCTCACCACCGAGCCGCTGCGGTTCGCCACCTTCCCGGAGGGCTCGACGTACGCCCGGTGGGGCATGTCCAACGAGCTGCGCGAGCAGCAGATCCGGCCCGCCGACATCGCCTGGCTGCGCGAGCAGTGGGACGGCCCCGTCGTGGTCAAGGGCGTGCAGTCGGCGCGCGACGCGGTGATCGCCGTCGACGCGGGCGCGCACGCGATCGTGCTGTCCAATCACGGCGGTCGCCAGCTCGACCGCGCGCCCGTGCCGCTCGAGCTGCTGCCCGACGTGGTGGACGCGGTGGACGGGCGGGCGGAGGTGCTGCTCGACTCGGGCGTACGCACCGGGGGCGACGTCGTCGCGGCCGTCGCGCTCGGCGCCACGGCCGTGCTGGTGGGGCGCGCCTACCTCTACGGCCTGATGGTCGGCGGCCAGCGCGGCGTGAGCCACGTGCTCGACCTGCTCATCGAGGAGATGCGCCGCGCGATGAGCATGATGGGAGCGCCGGGCGTCGCCGCCCTCACCCCGGACCACGCGCGGCTGAGGGACCGATGAGGCGGGCCGGCTCAGCCGACCGGGGTCACCAGCTCGCCGCGCTCCAGGAACGCCTCGACGTTGTCGAGCACCAGCCGGGCCATCGCCTCGCGGGTCTCGACCGTGGCGCTGCCGACGTGCGGCAGCAGCACGACGTCGTCGCGCGCGAGCAGCGCCTCGGGCACGTGCGGCTCGTCGGCGAAGACGTCGAGCCCCGCGCCGGCGATCCGGCCCTCCTCCAGCGCCGCGACCAGCGCGTCCTCGTCGACGACCGAGCCGCGGGCCACGTTGACGAGGTGGCCCTCGGGGCCGAGGGCGTCGAGCACGTCGGCGTCCACCAGCTTGTCCGTGCCCGCGCCGCCGGGGGTGAGCACGACCAGCACGTCGCTCGCGCGGGCGAGCGCGACCGGGCTGTCGTGGTAGGTCCACGCGACGTCCTTGGGGCTGCGCGAGTGGTAGTGCACGACCGCGCCGAAGGCCTCCAGCCGCTCGGCGGCGGCCGTGCCGATGCGCCCCAGGCCGAGCACCCCGACGACGGCCCCGCGCACGTCGCGGGTCAACGGCATCCGCTCGCCCCGGGCCCACGCCCCGCTGCGCACGAACCGGTCGGCCGCCGTGATCCCGCGCAGCACGTCGACGACGAGGAAGGCCGCGAGGTCGGCCACCGCGTCGGTGAGGACGTCGGGGGTGTTGGACACGACGATGCCGCGGCGGCGCGCCTCCTCCACGTCGACGTTGTCGTAGCCGACGCCGAAGTTGACGATCGCGCCGAGGTCGGGGAGCGCGTCCATCTCGGCCGCGCCGGCGCGGGCCCCGCCGCCGACCACCGCGACGCGCACGCCCGCGGGGTCGGACAGGCCGTCGAGCGACGGGGCGGCGTGGCGCTCGGCGAGCCACTCGCGCACGAAGGGCATCAGCCCTCCGAGCTGGACGACGCGGACCGGGTGCTGGGTGTCGGAGGTCACCACGCCATCCTTGCGGGGCCACGGTCGCCGCGTCCAAGACGGGCTGGCTATCGCACGATGCACCGGACGGGGGAGCGATGGACCTGCTGACCGGCTTCGCGACCATCCTGGTCGTGATCGCCGCGGGCGCCGGGCTCGCGCACGCCGGGGTCCTCGACCGGCGCTCGCAGCGCACGCTCGGCGAGATCGCGTTCTTCGTCGCCTCCCCCGCGCTGCTGCTCGTCACCATCAGCCGGGTGCACCTGGAGTCGGCGGCGATCAACCTCGCCGCCTCGTCGGTGTCGCTGGGCGTCGTCTTCGCGACGTACGTCGTGGTGGCGCGGCTGCGCTGGCGGCTCTCCACGGGCCCGCTGCTGATCGGTGCGCTGTCGTCGTCGTACGTCAACGCAGGCAACCTCGGCATCGCCATCGCGGCCTACGTGGTCGGCGACATCACCGTGGTCGTGCCGGCGCTGCTGGTGCAGATGCTGCTGGTGCAGCCGCCCTCCCTCGTCGTCCTCGACCGGATCACCGGGCGCGGCAACGGCGTGCGCGCCGTGGCGCGGCGGCTGGTGACCAACCCGCTGACGGTCGCCGCCGTCGTCGGGGTGGTCCTGGCGACCACCGGCTGGACGCTGCCGCAGGTGGTCCTCGACCCGCTCGAGCTGCTCGGCGGCGCGGCGATCCCGCTGCTGCTGATGTCGTACGGCGCCGCGCTGAGGCTGAGCCCCCCGCTCGGCCGGGCGGGCCACAACGGCGAGGTGCTGCTGGCGAGCGTGCTCAAGCTCCTCGTCATGCCGGCCGTCGCCTGGGCCGTTGCAGCGGGACTCGGGCTCGACGGACGCGCCCTGCTGGGCGTGGTGATCACCGCTGCGCTGCCGACCGCCCAGAACATCTTCCTGCACGCCACCCGCTACCGCGTCGGCGAGGATGTCTCCCGCGAGACCATCCTGGTCACCACCGTGGCCTCGCTGCCCGTGGTGCTGCTCATCGCCCTCGTGCTCGGCTGACCCACACCCCCTGAGGAGAACCCGTGACCGACCTGCTCGACCGCCTGCGAGACGCCGTCGGCGAGGCCCACGTGCTGAGCGCCGAGGCCGACGTCGCGCCCTACGTCGTCGACTGGACCGGCGTGCACCGCGGCAGCGCGCTCGCCGTGGTGCGTCCCGGCTCCACCGACGAGGTGGCGGCGGTGCTGCGCGCCTGCCACGAGACGCGTACGCCGGTCGTCCCGCAGGGCGGCAACACCGGGCTGGTCGGCGGCGGCGTGCCCGACTCGTCGGGCCGTCAGGTCGTGCTGTCGCTCGGCCGGATGCGCACCGTGCGCGAGGTCGACCCGGTGGCCGGGACGATCACCGTCGACGCCGGGGTGGTGCTCGCCGACGTGCAGGCCGCGGCCGCCGGGGCCGGGCGGCTGTTCCCGATGTCGCTGGGCTCCGAGGGCAGCTGCACGATCGGCGGCAACCTCGCCACCAACGCCGGCGGCACCGCGGTGCTGCGCTACGGCATGACCCGCGAGCTGGTGCTCGGCCTCGAGGTCGTGCTGCCCGACGGCCGGGTGTGGGACGGCCTGCGCGGGCTGCGCAAGGACAACACCGGCTACGACCTCACCCAGCTGTTCGTGGGCTCGGAGGGCACGCTCGGCGTCATCACGGGCGCGGTGCTGCGGCTGTTCCCCGCCACGCCACGCCACGCCACCGCCTGGGTCGCGGTGCCGTCGGTCTCGGCGGCGGTGTCGCTGCTCGCCCTGGCCCAGGAGCACGCCGGGGTGCACCTGTCGACGTTCGAGATCGCCAACCGCCAGGCCGTCGAGCTCGTCCTCGCCCACCTCCCCGGCGCGAGCGACCCGCTGTCCGGGCCGAGCGCCTGGTACGTCCTGGTGGAGCTCGCCGGGTCGGCCGTGGACGACGGCCTCGAGGAGGCCCTCGAGTCGCTGCTCGGCGCGGCGGTCGAGGCCGGCGCGGCGTCCGACGCGGCGATCGCCGGCAGCCCGGCACAGCGCTCCGCGCTCTGGGCGATGCGGGAGGGCATCTCGGAGGTGCAGAAGGTCGAGGGGGCGACGCTCAAGCACGACGTCACGCTGCCCATCGCCCGGCTCGCGGAGTGGACCGAGGCCACGACACCGCTGCTCCAGGAGGTCTGCCCCGGGGTGCGGCCGGTGACCTACGGCCACGTCGGCGACGGCAACCTCCACTACAACCTCAACGCCCCCCTGGCCGACGGCCGCAGCGACGACGACGCACTGCGCGCCGCGGCGGCCGACCTGACCGCGACGATCTACGACTCGGTGGCCCGCGAGGACGGATCGATCAGCGCCGAGCACGGCCTCGGTCGCACCAAGGCCGCCGCCGCGGCGTCCTACAAGTCGGACGTCGAGGTCGACCTGATGCGCGCGGTCAAGCAGGCCCTCGACCCGGACGGGCTGATGAACCCAGGCGTCCTGCTCCCGCCCGGACCCTAGGCCCCGGCCTAGGGTGGCGCCATGAAGGCACAGACCCTCGGTCGCGTCCTGCTCGGCTCGGCGATGGTGGGCGCCGGGGTGATGCACCTGACCACGCAGCGCGAGGAGTTCCAGGCGCAGGTGCCCGACTGGTTCCCCGTCGACGAGGACCTCACCGTGCTGGGCTCCGGCGTCGTGGAGATCGCGCTGGGTGGCGCGTTCGTCGCGCTGCCCAAGCACCGGCGCACGGTCGGCGCGCTGCTGGCCGCGTTCTTCGTCGCGATCTTCCCCGGCAACATCGCGCAGTACGTCGAGGGCACCGACGCGTTCGGCCTCGACAGCGACCGCGCGCGGCTGGTGCGGCTGTTCTTCCAGCCGCTGCTCGTCGTGTGGGCGCTCTGGGCCGGCGGGCTGCTCGGCCGGCGCCGGCCGGCCGTCGCCGAGCGGGAGCAGCTCGACGAGGTCGAGACGGGCGAATAGCCCGCCCCTTGCGGGTTTGCGGCCCGTCAGACGGGGCACGAAGGGTCCGACTGAGAGGGGGACTCGTGCCCATCACCATGCCCATCACCATGCCCATCCGCAGGAGCACCAGCAGGACGCTCGTCGGCGTCGCCGGCCTCTGCGCCCTGGCGCTGACCGCCACCACGGCGCCCGCCACGACCGCCGCCGCGTCGCAGGACGACCGCCGTCAGGTGGACCTGCTCGACCCGGCCCCGACCGCCCGCACGACGACCGACGGAGGGGCTGCCGGCGGCGAGCGTTCGCGTGCCGTCGACCTCGACGAGGCCGCGCTGGACGGACTGCGCGCCGGTGACCGGATCAGCCTCGCACTGTTCGACGACACCACGATCACCGCGGTCGTCGACGACCGCAGCTCCTCCGACGGCGTGACGTCCTGGACGGGGGCACTCGTCGGCACCGCCGGCACGTTCGCCGCGGTGGAGGTCGACGGCGTGGTCCGGCTGAGTGTCGCGTCCGCAGCGGACGGCGCCTTCGAGATCAGCAGCACCCGCGACGGCGGCTACGAGGTGGCCGAGGTGCCGGCCCCCTCCGACGCCCGCGACGACGCGGTCCGGCCCGCGGAGCAGGCCGCGATGCACGCCGACCACGAGCGCGCACAGGCCCCGGCCGGGAGCAGCGCCGGCGCTCCGGTGTCGGAGGACGCCCCGTCGACCATCGACGTCGCCATCGTCTACCCCGCCTCCCTGCCCGCATCGGCGGGCGGGGACGCCGCGATGCAGGCGCAGTTCGCCCTCGGCATCACGCAGACCAACCAGGCGTTCGCCGCCTCGGGCATCGGCACGCAGATCCGGCTGGTCGGCACCCGGCAGGTCGCCGCGGCCCAGTACTCCTCGCTCAACGCCAACTACCAGGCGCTCAGCCTCGCTGGTGACGGCGTGTTCGACGAGGCCCAGGCGCTCCGCGAGGAGACGCACGCCGACCTGGTCAGCCTGTGGCTCGGTGGCCCCTACCCCTCCGGCAGCTCCTGCGGCCTCGGGTCGCTCGGCGGCACCAACCCGGCCTACGATCCCGAGCGCGCGGCCTGGACGGTCGTGTGGGCCGACAAGTGCGCCACCGGCAACCTGACCTTCGCCCACGAGATCGGCCACAACCTCAGCGCCGACCACGACGCGAGCGCGTCGTTCCCGCCGAGCGGCGGCAAGCCCTACGCCCGCGGCTACGTCGACGCGGCCGGCGGCTTCCTCACGGTCATGGCCTACCCGACCGCCTGCCCGACCTGTGCCCGCATCAACTACTTCTCCAACCCCAACCTGGCCTACAACGGCCGCGCCACCGGCTCCGCGGCCGCCAACAACACGCAGGCCGTCAACGAGCAGATCGCGGCCGTCGCCGACTACCGCCAGTCGCAGATCTATCCCGGCGTGCCCAGCATCGGCGGCAGTCCGCGCTTCAAGGCCATGGCCGCAGCCACCTCGACGCCATGGGCGCCCGCGGTCACGCTCGCGTACCAGTGGCTGCTCGACGGCGTCGCCGTCCCGGGTGCCACCACGAGCACCTTCTCGCCGTCGCGACGCGACATCGGCAAGAGCCTCAGTGTGCAGGTCGTCGGCTCCGCGCCCTTCTACCCGTCGGTGGCGACGGTCTCGGCCCCGGTCATGGTCGGCAAGGCACCGTTCCGCACGAAGCGACCCAAGCTCCGCGGCGTGCCGCGCGCCGGCCGGGTGCTCTCGGTCAAGGTGAAGGGCTGGAAGCCCGCGCCCACCACGAAGAGCGTCAAGGTGCGCTACCAGTGGCTGAAGAACGGCAAGAAGATCAAGGGCGCCACGAAGGCGACCTACCGCGTCCGCGCCAAGGACCGCGGCAAGAAGATCTCCGTGCGCGTCACCGCGAGGAAGAAGGGCTACGAGAAGGCGGCGGAGACCTCGAAGAAGGTGAAGATCCGTCGCTGACGCCTGCTCGCCGGGCGGGTCACAGGGTCGGCAGCCAGTCGACCCGTCCGGCGAGCAGGGCGTACCCCACGAACGCGCCCACGTCGAGCAGCGTGTGGGCCACGACGAACGGCATCACCCGGCCCCAGCGGCGGAAGAGCCAGCCGAAGAGCAGCCCCATCGCGAGGTTGCCGACGAAGCCCCCGAGCCCCTGGTAGAGGTGGTAGCTGCCGCGCAGCAGCGCCGCAAGGCCGATCGCCGCGGTGTCGCCGAAGCCGATCTGGCGCAGCCGCACCTGCACGAAGCCGAGCACCACGAACTCCTCGAGGACGGCGTTCTCCGCCGCCGCGAGCACCAGCACCGGCACCCGCCACCACTCCCCCGGCAGCGACTGCGCCACGACGGTGAGGTTGGTGCCGAGCGCGTAGGTCGCGAGGTAGAACACCACGCCCACCGACCCGACGCCGGCCGCCAGCCAGGCGCCCCGCCCCCAGTCGCGCCACGTGCTCCAGCCGCCGTCGCGCGCCCACACCTCGCGCAGCCGGGTGCCGGAGCGGACCAGCAGGTAGCCCGCCAGCGCGACGGGCACCAGTGCGAAGCCGATCCGCAGCAGCTGGTAGGTCAGGTCGAGCCACGGCCGATCGGGGGCCAGTGAGTTGTTGAGGTTGGCCGCCTGCGACGACAGCGGGCCGGGCGCGGTCAGCGCCGAGACGATGCTGACGACGGAGTAGACCGCGCTGCGGCCCAGCGAGAGCAGCAGGACGAGCGCCAGCTCGGTCCAGAGCAGCGCCTTCGCCAGGTCGGGAACGCCGCCGGGCACGGGGGTGTCCCGCAGCCGCCACCAGGGTCTCGTCGCTCCGGTCGCCGTGCTCACCGTCCCAGCATCCCAGCCCGCCCGAGCCCGCCCGCTGTAACGCCGGGTTAGGTGCTGTACCCACCCGGATATATCCAGGTGGGTACAGGCGCTAACCCGGCGTTACAGGGGGGTACGTCCGCGTCGGCGGGCGGGGGCGGGGGCGGGGCGGGTGGGCGCGGGGCGGGACCGGTCAGGAGGTGAGGACGAGCCCGTCCTCACCGACGTCGACCGTGACCGAGCCGCCGTCGCTGATGGTGCCGGCGATCAGCAGCCGGGCGAGCGGGTCGCCGATGGCCGACTGGATGAGCCGGCGCAGCGGCCGGGCGCCGTAGGCCGGGTCGTAGCCGGTCTCGGCCAGCCAGGCGCGCGCGGCGTCGGTCACCGAGATGCTGATCCGCCGCACCGCGAGCCGCTTCTCCAGCAGCGCGAGCTGAAGGTCGACGATGTGCGCCAGGTCGTCCTTGGTCAGCGCGTCGAACATCACGACCTCGTCGAGCCGGTTGAGGAACTCGGGCTTGAAGTGCGCGCGCACGACGCCCATCACCGACTCCTTCTTCACCGCCGGCTCCATCAGCGGGTCGACCAGGAAGTTGGAGCCGAGGTTGGAGGTGAGGATCAGCAGGGTGTTGCGGAAGTCGACCGTGCGGCCCTGGCCGTCGGTGAGCCGGCCGTCGTCGAGCACCTGCAGCAGGATGTCGAAGACCTCCGGGTGCGCCTTCTCGACCTCGTCGAGCAGCACGACGCTGTAGGGCCGGCGGCGCACCGCCTCGGTCAGCTGGCCGCCCTCGTCGTAGCCGACGTAGCCGGGAGGGGCGCCGACGAGCCGCGAGACCGAGTGCTTCTCGCTGTACTCGCTCATGTCGATGCGCACGATCGCCCGCTCGTCGTCGAAGAGGAAGTCGGCGAGCGCCTTGGCCAGCTCGGTCTTGCCGGTGCCGGTGGGGCCGAGGAAGAGGAACGACCCGGTCGGCCGGTTGGGGTCGGCGATGCCGGCGCGCGAGCGGCGTACGGCGTCGCTGACCGCGCTGACGGCCTCGCGCTGGCCGATCAGGCGCTGGCCGATGACCGACTCCATCTCGAGGAGCTTGGCGGTCTCGCCCTGCAGCATCTTGCCGGTGGGGATGCCGGTCCAGGCCTCGACGACGTCGGCGATCTGCTCGGCGCCGACCTCCTCGCCGACCAGCGGCTCGAGGTCGACCGCCTCGACGCTCTCCACCTCGGCGATCTGCTTCTCGAGCTCGGGGATCTGGCCGTACTGGATCTCCGAGGCACCCGCGAGGTCACCCTCGCGCAGCTTCTTCTCGGCGTCGATCTTGAGCTGGTCGAGGCGACGGCGCAGCTCGCCCTCGCCCTGGAGCTGGCCCTTCTCGCGCTCCCAGCGGGCCTCGAGCCCGCGCAGCTCCTCCTCGTGGTCGGCGAGGTCCTTGCGCAGCGCCGCGAGCCGCTCGACCGACGCGGCGTCGGTCTCCTTCTCGAGCGCGAACTCCTCCATCTTGAGCCGCTCGACCCGGCGACGGAGCTGGTCGATCTCCTCGGGCGAGGACTCGTGCTCCATCCGCAGCCGGGAGGCGGCCTCGTCGATGAGGTCGATGGCCTTGTCGGGCAGCTGGCGCCCGGTGATGTAGCGGTCGGACAGCGTCGCGGCGGCGACGAGCGCGGCGTCGGTGATGCGGACGCCGTGGTGCGCCTCGTACTTCTCCTGGATGCCGCGCAGGATCTGGATGGTGTCCTCGACGCTGGGCTCGCCGACGAAGACCTGTTGGAAGCGACGCTCCAGCGCGGGGTCCTTCTCGATGCGCTCGCGGTACTCGTCGAGCGTGGTGGCGCCGATCATGTGCAGCTCGCCACGCGCCAGCATCGGCTTGAGCATGTTGCCGGCGTCCATCGCGGAGTCGCCGCCGGCGCCCGCGCCGACGACGGTGTGCAGCTCGTCGATGAAGGTGATGACCTGGCCGCCGGCGTCCTTGATCTCCTCGAGCACGGCCTTGAGCCGCTCCTCGAACTCACCGCGGTACTTCGCGCCCGCGACCATCGCCGCGAGGTCGAGGGCCAGCACCCGGCGGCCCTTGAGGGAGTCGGGCACGTCGCCGGCGACCACACGCTGGGCGAGGCCCTCGACCACGGCGGTCTTGCCGACGCCGGGCTCGCCGATGAGCACGGGGTTGTTCTTGGTGCGTCGCGAGAGCACCTGGATGACGCGGCGGATCTCGGCGTCACGGCCGATCACGGGGTCGAGCCGGCCGTCCTCGGCCGCCTGGGTGAGGTCGACGGAGTACTTCTCGAGCGACTCGTACGACGCCTCGGCGCTCTCGCTGGTCACCCGCCGGTTGCCGCGCACGGCCGTGATCGCCTCGCGCAGGCCGGACTCGGTGAGACCGGCGTCGGTGAGCACCTTCTTCGCGCTCGACTCGACGGTCGCGGTGGCGACGAGGAGGTGGTCGGTGGCGACGTACTCGTCCTTCATCGAGCCGGCCAGGTCGAGGGCCGAGGCGAGCACCCTGGTCAGGGCGGCCGACGCGCTGGGCTGCTGCACGGTCGAGCCGGTGGCGCGGGGGAGCTGGCGCTGCACGGCCTCGGCCTGGGCGAGCAGCGTGGCCGGGTCGACGCCCGCCTTCTGCACCAGGCTGCGGGTGGCGCCGTCCTCCTGCTTCAGCAGGGCGACGAGCAGGTGGATGGGCTCGGTGGTCGTGTTGCCGCCGGTCGTCGCGGCGAGCTGGGCAGCCTCGATGACCTCGCGGCTGCGGGTGGTGAACTTGTCGGCACCGAACTGGCTCAACTCTTCCTCCGTCTGCGTCGTGTGGGAACCACTGTGGTCCCGTTGGTTCCAACGCGCCAGAAGTTGAGTCGATTCCCCTCAACTTCAGTTTTTACCCCCCGGCCGTGAGCACGGCCCGCGGGCGGCTCACCGGGTGGCTCAGGCGAACGGGTCGGGCAGCGCCCCCGGCAGGCAGGCCAGCAGCTCGCGCGCCCGCACGGCGTGCTTGTGCTCGACGAGCACCTCGTACTTCGTCGCCACCACCTGCGTCACCGAGGAGAAGTCGCGCTGCCCGCGCGTGAAGGCGTAGCCGATCAGGGCCCAGATGAGGCCGAAGGTGGCACCGATGAACGCCGTGCTGAGCAGCACCTGCCACAGGTTGGCGGTGGTGAACAGCGCGAAGACGAGCCCGATGAACACGCCGAACCACAGCCCGGACAGGATGCCGCCGACGGCGATCTTCGACCAGGTCAGCCTCCCGGTGACCCGCTCGATCCGCTTGAGGTCGGTGCCCACGATCATCATCTGGTCGACGGGGAAGTCGGCGTCGGCGAGGAAGTCGACGCTCCTCTGCGCCTGGGCGTAGTCGTCGTAGACCGCGAGCGACTGCGGGAACTGGAGCTTGAGCGGGGACGAGGGAGTCAGGCCCTGGGTCGACATGTCTCCACGATACGACCGCCTGCGGGCAGTCTGGTCGAATTCTTTACCGAGCAGCTGTTTCATTCTGCGAACAACCGGGCAGAGTGGTGCTATGGACAAGCTGATCTTCGACAACCGAGCGGTCGGCGCGTTGTTCGTCTTCCTCCTCGTGGTCAACGCCTTCGCCATCCAGCACGGGTGGTACACCGGCTGAGGACCCTTCCGCTCCCTCACCACGCGCGTGCGACGATCCCCGGGTGGCGACACCCGGGTTGAGTTCCGACTGCTCGCGCTGCTTCGCACTGTGCTGCGTCCTGCTGCCCTACTCCGCCGACGCCGGCTTCGGCGCCGACAAGCCGGGCGGGCGCCCCTGCCTCAACCTGCTCGAGGATGACGGCTGCCGCATCCACGCGACGCTGCGCGAGGACGGCTGGCCGGGCTGCACCGTCTTCGAGTGCTTCGGCGCCGGCCAGCAGGTCTCGCAGGTGACCTACGCAGGCGTGTCGTGGCGCGAGCCCGGCAACCCGCCGCACCGACTGGCCGAGATGGGCGCGGTGCTCACGGTCATGCGCCAGCTGCACGAGATGCTCGCCCACCTCGTCGAGGTCGCCCGGCGCTCGCCCGACCCGGCCGCCGACGCGGTGCGCACCGAGATCGAGGACCTGACCGGCGCCGACCCGGAGACGATCCTGCTCGCCGACCTCGACTCCCTCCACGACCGGGTCGGCCGGCTGCTGGCCGAGGCCAGCACGCGCGTACGACGACCGTGGCCCGCCGGGCGGGACCACGCGCGGGCCGACCTGGCCGGGCAGCGGGTCACCGGCGACCACCGCGGCTCCACCTTCCGCGGCGCGCTGCTGATCCGGGCGGACCTCCGCGGTGCCGACCTGCGCGACGCCGACCTCCTCGGCGCCGACCTGCGCGATGCCGACGTGCGGGGCTGCGATCTCTCGAGCGCCCTGTTCCTCACCCAGCCCCAGGCCAACGCCGCGATCGGCGACGTCGCGACCACCCTTCCCGACGGCCTGTCGCGCCCGGGCCACTGGCGGGCGTGAGGCGCCTCAGGCGGTCAGCAGGCCGACGCCCAGGCTCGTGAGGCTGACGGCGAGGAGCGCCGCGCCGGCGAGCACCAGCACGACCAGGCCGTTGGGCTGGGTGCGGCCGCGGCCCATCGAGGAGAAGAAGAAGCCGGCGGGCATCAGCAGGGCCGACACGGCCACGCCGGAGCGGGAGAGCCAGTCGAGTGCGCCGGTCTGGGTCGTCGCGTCCGCCAGGACCTGGCACAGCAGGGCGAGGACGAGCAGCACCCCGGCGTGCGCGTGGCCGGCGCGGGCGAACTTCTCCTGGAACGGCGTCACCTCGGCCGCGCCGCGGACGACCTTCAGCAGGTAGAGGCCGCCGGTCTCGACGGTCACCAGCGAGAGCAGCAGGATCCCGGCGAGGATCCGGGACTCGTCGGACAGGACGTAGGGCGCAGACTCCATGACAGCTCCTATTGGATAGTGAACTCTCCAATGATTGGACAGTAAGGTCTCCAATGCAAGCGAGAAAGGGAGGACGTTCCATGTGGATGGCCGAGCTGGCCCAGCGCAGTGGCGTGCCCGTGCCGACCGTGAAGTTCTACCTGCGCGAGCGGCTGCTCCCCCGGGGCGAGGCACGGGGAGCGACCCGCGCGTCGTACGACATGGCGCACGTCAGGCGGCTGCGGCTGATCCGGGCACTGGTCGACGTCGCCGGCTTCGGGCTGGACCGGGTGCGGCAGGTGCTGGCCGTCCTCGACGACTCCCGCACCTCGCTGCACGAGGCCCTCGCCGCCGCCCACCAGCTGCTGTCCCCCGAGCCCGACACCCCGCCGTCGGAGGAGAGCCGCGCGGCGGTGGCATCACTCCTGGCCGCGCGGGGCTCGCGCGCCGACGTCGACGGTCGCCACGCCACGGCCGTCGCCGCGGCGCTCGACGCGATGGCGCGCGCCGGCCAGCCGGTGTCGGCCGAGGGCCTGGCCCGCTACGCGGCGGCGATGGCCGACGTCGCCCGCGCCGAGGTCGGCGGCGTGCTGGACGACGACCGCGACGAGGCGGTGACCTACGCGCTGCTCGGCAGCGTCCTGGCCGAGCCGGTCCTGCTCGGCCTGCGCCGCCTCGCCCACGAGGACGAGTCGCTGCGCCGCTTCAGCGACCTCGCCCCACCCTCCTGAGCGGGACGCCGGAATACCTCTGCTGCCGGACGGGCTGTGCCTGCCATGACTGTTCCCCGTATCCAGCTCCACGACGGCACGTCCATCCCGCAGCTCGGCTTCGGCGTGTTCCAGATCGATCCCGCCGAGACGGCGGAGGCCGTGACGCGTGCCCTCGAGGTGGGCTACCGCCACATCGACACCGCCGAGATGTACGGCAACGAGAAGCAGGTCGGCGAGGCGCTGCGCGCGTCCGGCGTGCCGCGCGAGGAGGTCTTCGTGACCTCCAAGCTCAACAACGGCTTCCACGAGCCCGCGGAGGCCGAGCGCGCCTTCGACAAGACGCTCGCCGACCTCGGCCTCGACCGCATCGACCTGTTCCTCATCCACTGGCCGCTGCCCACGCGCTACGACGGCGACTTCGTCTCGACCTGGCGCACGATGGCGTCCTTCGTCGAGGACGGCCGGGCCGCGTCGGTGGGCGTGTCCAACTTCCAGCCCGCCCACCTGCAGCGCATCGTCGACGAGACCGGTGTCGTGCCGGTCGTCAACCAGGTCGAGGTGCACCCCTACTTCACCAACGACGCCGTCCGCGCCGCCAACGCCTCCCACGGCGTCGCCACCGAGGCGTGGTCGCCGATCGCGCAGGGCGCGGTCCTCGACGACGCGGTGATCACCGAGATCGCCGAGGCGAAGGGCAGGTCGAGTGCCCAGGTCACCCTGCGCTGGCACGTCGAGCGCGGCGACATCGTCTTCCCGAAGTCGGTGAACCCCGAGCGGATGAAGGAGAACTTCGAGATCTTCGACTTCTCGCTCACCGACGACGAGGTGGCCCGGATCTCCGGGCTCGACCGTGGCGAGAAGGGGCGCACCGGCCCCAACCCCGACACGTTCGACTACATCCCCGGCTGAGCGCCGGCGCCCGGGCCTCGACCCGGGTGCACCGTGACGGCAGCTCGCCCGGTCGGGTCGCCACGCTCAGCGTGGCCGCCGGGCCGACGATCGCGAGCTGCCGTCACGGCGGCGGCCCGCCGTGCGGGTCGTCAGGAGTAGCGGTGGCTCTTGGCCGCGTGCCCGCGCTCGCGGGTGCAGGTGCGCCCGCTCATGTTGCGGTGGCCGCACAGCTCCTCGTCGGGGGCCGGGGCGTCCGCGGGCGCGGATCGCGCCGGCTTGGCCGCCGCGGGGGGCGCGACGGGCGCCTTCGGCCTGGCGGGGGCCGCGGCGGAGCGCTTCTGCGCCTCGGCGTAGCGGGCCTCGCGCATCGCCCGCAGGTTGTCCATCTTGCTCATCGCTCACTCACACGGTCGAACCTACGCGGCGGCTCCGACAGCGCGCGAGGAGGGTCCGCGCGACGGCGGCGGTCAGCCCTCCTCGAACCTGGCGGCGAGCTGCGCCAGCGAGGCGTCGAGCCCCTGCTGGTGCGCAGCGACGTCGATGCCCGGGGGCACGTCGGTGGCGTCGATCGCGACGCGCGTGCCCTTGTCGCGGGCGGTGAAGGTCCACGTCATCGTCATCCGGCTCCGGTTGTCCGGGTCGTCGGAGTCGAACTCCACGCCCCACACCACGCGCTCGCCCTCGACCAGCTCGTCGATCGCGACCCGCGAGACGTCGCTGCTCTCGGTGGTCTTGCCGCCGGCGGAGGGCGCCTCGTCGTAGTGGAGCGTCATGGTGAAGCCGCCACCGGCACGCAGGTCGGCGTCGGACAGCTCGCCGGTCATGCCGTCCGGGGGGAGCCACGCGGCGAGCGCGTCGGCGTCGACGAAGGCGGCGTAGACCTCCTCCGGTGTCGCGGCGACGTCGGCGACGGCCCGGTCGATGCGCGGCACGTCAGCGCCCGCCGCGCCAGACGACGAGCGACTGCGCGGTGCCCCGGTGCAGCACGGGGAGCTTGTTGGCGGGGCTGCCGGCGGCCCGGGCGGCGAAGCCCCGGCGCACGGCGTCGAGCTCGGCGACGAGCTCGTCGTTGCGGGCGCGCAGCGCGTCGACCTCGCGCTCGAGGTCCATGATCCGCCGGACCCCCTCGATGCCGATGCCGGCTCGCGTGAGGTCGGCGATCTCGCGCAGCCGCTCGATGTCGCGGTGGGAGTAGCGACGACCGCCGCCCCCCGTGCGTCCCGGGTGGACCAGCCCCATCCGCTCGTAGGCCCGCAGGGTCTGCGGGTGGAGGCCGGTGAGCTCGGCGGCGACGGAGATGACGTAGACAGCAGCGTCCGGGGACGGCGGCTGGAAGACGCCGCTCATGACTCGAAGAGCCCCGAGCGCAGCGGCTTGCCGGCGGTCGCCGCGCGGTAGGCCTCGAGGGCCTCACGGGCGGTCGGGTCGAGCTGCCGCGGTACCTGGACCTCGACGGTGGCGAGCAGGTCGCCCTTGCTGCCGTCACGCTTGGTCGCGCCCTTGCCGCGCACCCGGAAGGTGCGCCCGTTGGGCGTGCCCGGCGGCAGCTTGAGCGTCACCGGCGCCCCGCCGAGGGTCGGGATCTTGACCTCGGCACCCAGGGCAGCCTCGTCGAACGAGACGGGGACGTCGATGGTGAGGTTGTCGTCCTTGCGGCCGAAGACGCGGTGCGGGCTGACCTTGACCCGGACGAACAGGTCGCCGGCGGGCCCGCCGTTGTCGCCCGGCGCCCCCTTGCCCTTGAGCCGGATCCGCGCGCCGTCCTTGACCCCGGCCGGGATCCTGGCCTGGATGGTGCGGGCGGAGGTGCCGCGGCCGCTGCCGTGGCAGGTCGGGCACGGCTCGTCGTAGACCAGCTGGCGACCACCGCAGGCGGGGCAGGTCTCGTTGATGGAGAACGCCCCACCGGTGCCGGACACGATGAAGCCCGCGCCCTCGCACTCGGGGCAGATGTGCGGGCGGGTGCCCGGCTTGCCGCCGGTGCCCTGGCACGTCGGGCAGGCCGTGTCGGAGGTCAGGCGCAGCGAGACGGTCACGCCGTCGAGCGCGTCGGTGAACCCGATCGTGGCCGAGGTCTCGACGTCGGCGCCGCGCCGCGGCCGGGCCTGCTGCGTACGCCCGCGCTGGGCGCCGCCGAACAGGTCGCCGAACATGTCGCCGATCCCGCCGCCGGCGCCCGCGCGGTCGCGGAGCAGGTCGTCGAGGTTGAACCCGCCGCCGCCACCGCTGCCGCCGAAGCCGCCGCCCATGCCGGCGCCGAAGCCGCCGCGGGCCTGCAGCGAGCGGAACTCGTCGTACTTGGCGCGCTTGGCCTCGTCACCGATGACGTCGTAGGCCTCGGCGACGGCCTTGAACTTCTCGTGCTTGGCCTCGTCGCCCGGGTTGGAGTCGGGGTGGTTGGCGCGCGCCAGCTTGCGGTAGGCCTTCTTGATGTCGGCCGCGCTGGCGTCCTGGGCGACGCCGAGGACCTGGTAGAAGTCCTTGGTCGCCCAGTCGTTGCGGAAACCTTCGTTGTCAGCCACGCACCAACCTCCCTTCGTCCTCGACGTGGTCGTGGGCCCCGGTCACGGGCCCTGTCGTCGTTGTCATCGATGTCGTCGACGCCCTCGTCGCCCCGGTCATCGCCCCGGCGCCGGTCAGGCGTCGACGGGATCGACCACGAGCACCTGGGCGGCCCGGACGACCCGGTCGCCCATCTTGTAGCCGCCCTTGGCGACGTGCTTGACGGTCGTCACCTCGACGCCCTCCTCGGCACCGAGGTGGCTCAGCGCCTCGTGCAGCGTCGGGTCGAACGCGTCGCCCGGCTCGCCGAAGCGCACCAGGCCCGCCGCACCGACCACCCGCTCGAGCTGGTCGGCGACCGCCTTGAGGCCACCCTCGAGCTCGCCGTGCTCGCGGGCACGGTCGATGGTGTCGAGGACCTCGATCACCGGGGTCAGCGCCTTGTAGGCCGCGGACTCGGCGACGAACTGCCGGTCGCGGTCGACCCGCTTGCGGTAGTTGGCGTACTCGGCCTGGACGCGCTTGAGGTCGTCGGTGAGGTCGGCCACGGCCTTCCTCAACGAGTCGGCGTCGCCCTCGCCCGCGTCGTCGGAGCCGCCCTCGGGCCGCTCCTCGGCGGTGCCGGGGGCGTCGCCGGCGACGGCGTCATCGGCGACCTGCTCCTCCACCTCGGTCTGGGCGGGCGCCTGGCCCGCTGCGGCACCGAACCCGCCGGAGCCCTCCGGAGAGGGAGCCGCGGCGGGCTCCCCCTCCGGGAGGTCGGTCGCCTCGGTGCCCCGAATGGGCTCGTCGGGGCGCTGCGTCACTTGGAGTCACCCTCGGCGGCGCCGTCGGTCGACTCGTCGACGATCTCGGCGTCGACGACGTCGTCGTCGGACTCACCGGTGGCCCCGGTGCTGCCACCCGCGGCGGCCTCGTCGGCCTCGGCGGCGGCGTACATCGCGGCACCCATCTTCTGGCTGGACTCGCCCAGCTTGGTGATGCCCGCGGTGATCTCCTCGGAGGACGCGTCCTCCTTGGCCAGGGTCTCCTTGAGGGCGTCGACGTCGGCCTGGACCTCGGTCTTGACGTCCTCGGGGAGCTTGTCGGTGTTGTCGGCGAGGAACTTCTCGGTCGTGTAGACGAGCTGGTCGCCCTGGTTGCGGGCCTCGATGGTCTCGCGGCGCCGCGCGTCCTCCTCGGCGTACTGCTCGGCCTCCTTGACCATGCGGTCGATCTCGTCCTTGCTGAGCGCCGAGCCACCGGAGATGGTCATCGACTGCTCACGGCCGGACGCCTGGTCCTTGGCCGAGACGTGCACGATGCCGTTGGCGTCGATGTCGAAGGTGACCTCGATCTTCGGCACGCCGCGGGGGGCCGGCGGGAGGCCGGTCAGCTCGAAGTTGCCGAGCGGCTGGTTCTGCGACCACATCTGGCGCTCGCCCTGCGCGACCTTGATCTCCACCGACGGCTGGTTGTCGTCGGCGGTGGTGAAGATCTCCGACCGCTTGGTGGGGATGGTGGTGTTGCGCTCGATGAGCGTGGTCATCACGCCGCCCTTGGTCTCGATGCCGAGGGAGAGCGGGGTGACGTCGAGGAGCAGCACGTCCTTGACCTCGCCCTTGAGCACGCCGGCCTGGAGCGCGGCGCCGAGCGCCACGACCTCGTCGGGGTTGACGCCCTTGTTGGGCTCCTTGCCACCGAGCAGGTCCTTGACGGCCTCGGCCACGGCGGGCATGCGGGTGGAGCCACCCACGAGCACCACGTGGTCGATGTCCTTGATCGCGACGCCGCCGTCCTTGAGCACCGACTGGAACGGCGCCTTGGTGCGCTCGAGCAGGTCGGCCGTGAGCTTCTGGAACTCGCTGCGGGTCAGCTTCTCCTCGAAGTGCAGCGGGCCGGACTCGCCGTGGGTGATGTAGGGCAGGTGGATCGTGGTCTCGCTGGAGGAGGACAGCTCGATCTTCGCCTTCTCCGCGGCCTCCTGGAGGCGCTGCTTGGCGATCTTGTCGGCCCCGAGGTCGACGCCGTTGGCGTCCTTGAACTTCTTGACCATCCACTCCACGATGCGGTTGTCCCAGTCGTCACCGCCGAGGTGGTTGTCGCCGGAGGTCGCCTTGACCTCGACGACGCCCTCGCCGATCTCGAGCAGGGACACGTCGAACGTGCCGCCGCCGAGGTCGAAGACGAGGATCGTCTGGTCCTCGCCCTTGTCGAGGCCGTAGGCCAGGGCGGCCGCGGTGGGCTCGTTGACGATGCGGCTGACGTTGAGGCCCGCGATCTCGCCGGCCTCCTTGGTGGCCTGGCGCTGGGAGTCGGAGAAGTAGGCCGGCACGGTGATGACCGCGTCGGTCACGGTCTCGCCCAGGTAGGCCTCGGCGTCCCGCTTGAGCTTCTGCAGCACGAAGGCGCTGATCTGCTGCGGGGTGAAGGTCTTGTCGTCGATCTTGACCGACCAGTCCTCGCCCATGTGGCGCTTGACCGACCGGATGGTGCGATCGACGTTGGTGACCGCCTGACGCTTGGCGACCTCGCCCACGAGGACCTCGCCGGACTTGGTGAAGGCGACGACGGACGGGGTCGTCCGGGCACCCTCGGCGTTGGCGATGACGGTGGGCTCGCCACCCTCCAGAACGGCGACGACGGAGTTCGTCGTGCCGAGGTCGATGCCGACCGCTCGAGCCATGGTGTTACCTCCTGCGTGTGGATGACGGTGAGTCTGCGTGCCATCCTGCCGTGTTGTCCACGCAGGAGGCAAAACAGTTGAGTCGCTGTGACTCAAGTCTATTCATGGGGTACAACGCAGGTGGCGCGGGGATGTTCCCGGATCGGCCGAACTGTCGTGTGTGACGTGGATCGCTCTAGCCTTGGCCGCATGATCCGCCACACCGTCGCCTTCCGGCTCCACCACTCCCCCGGCTCCGCGGAGGAGGCCGACTTCCTGGCCGCCGCCCGCGCGCTGGCCGACGTCCCCGGCGTCACGGCGTACGAGCAGCTGCGCCAGACCAGCGCGAAGAACGACTTCACCTTCGGCTTCTCGATGGAGTTCGCCGACCAGGCGGCGTACGACGGCTACAACGAGCACCCGGTGCACACCGCGTTCGTCGCCGAGCGGTGGGTGCCGGAGGTCGCCGACTTCCTCGAGATCGACTACGCCCCCCTCTGACGCCGAGTGGGCGCGTCCTGACCCGCACACGCCGCCGAGTCGGCGCATCCTGACCCGCACACGCCGCCGAGTCGGCGCATCCTGACCCGCATTCCCCCTCGAGTCGGCGCATCCTGACCCGCATTCCCCCTCGAGTAGGCGCATCCTGACGTGGTAGCCACGCAGTTGACGCGCAGGATGCGCCGACTCGACCGGCATTCGGCGCCAGAACGCGCCCACTCGACCGAGATTCAGCGCCAGAACGCGCCGACTCGACCGAGATTCAGCGCCACAACGCGCCCACTCGACCGCGATTCAGCGCCAGAACGCGCCGACTCGACCGGCATTCGGCGCCAGAACGCGCCCACTCGACCGGCATTCGGCGCCACAACGCGCCCACTCGACCGAGATTCAGCGCCACGACGCGCCCACTCGACGAGTCAGCGGGACCAGACGTACGGCGTCGTGGTGGTGACCGCGCGGAGGCCGGAGCGCTCCAGGATGGGGCGCGACATGTCGGTGCAGTCGGAGTGGATGTAGCGGATGCCCCGCTCGACGGCGGAGCGGGCGCGGGCCGCGACGAGGGCGCGGTAGATGCCCCGGCCGCGGAGATCGGGGACGGTCGCGCCGCCCCAGATCCCGGCGAACTCGGTGCCCTCGACCGGGGTGAGGCGGCCCGCGCACACGACCCGGTCGCCGACCTCGGCGACCCAGAGCTCGGAGCGGCCGGACTCCATCTCGGCCAGGGTCGAGCTCAGCGACGGGCCGCGGCCGTTGCCGAAGACCGCCTCCTGCGCGGCGAGCATCCGCGCGACGTCGGCGGCGGCGGTGGGTCCCGGCGCCAGCCGGCGGAGCACGACGGGACCCTGGGGAGTGTCCGCGAGGGGCACCTCGACGTCGAGCAGCGTCGCCTCGCCGATCATCACGGTCTCCTGCGGCTCGGCCTCGAGCCCGTGGGCCACGAGCCGCTCGCCGAGGTCGGCCGGCCGGTCGTGCCCGCGCGACTTCCACTCGAACGACGTGACGTCGGTGTCGTCGCGGAAGTGCGCGACGGTGCGCTCGACCAGCGCGTCGAGGTCGGCGCCCTCGAGTCCGCCGAGGTCGCGGTAGGACACGAAGCCGCCGTGGTCGAAGACCCCCCACCACAGCGGACCCTCGCGTCGTAGGTCGTGCGCGCCGGCCATCTCGGCGTCGGTGCGCAGCTGGTCGTCGTAGGCCGCCAGGAGCGGATCGGTCGTCATGGGCGGCCAGCGTAGGGGTGGAGCCGGGGAAATCTCAGGGGTTTTCCTCTGCGCGGGAACGGCAGGTGGGCGCACACTTGTCCTGTGCTGCGTGTGGGGAACCCGCGCCGGGTCGCCGGCGCCTCGGGAGTCGTGCTGCTGTTCGCTGCCCTCCTGGCGTTCTACGTCGCCGACGTCGCCGACGCCGGCCCGACCCGGTGCCAGCAGCACCGCATCGAGGCCCGCGAGCGGGCGGGCGCGGTGACCGGCGAGGGGCCCCGGGTCCTGGTGATCGGCGACTCCTGGTCCGTCGGCCTCGGCCTGGACCGCCTGGTCGGGTCGTGGCCGACCCGCCTGCCGGGCGAGGTGCACGTCCGCGGGTTCTCCGGCTCCGGCTTCAGCGCCCAGGCCAGCGGCTGCGGCCGCGTGTCGTTCCACGACCGGGCCCCGACCGCGCTCGGCGTGCGCCCGCAGCTCGTCGTCGTCGCGGGCGGGCTCAACGACTACGACCAGCCCGCCCGGGCCATCGACCACGGCTTCCGCGCCCTGATGGCCGACCTGCGCGGGCACCGCGTGCTCGTCGTCGGCCCGGCGACCGCGCCGCTGCGAGCGGGCGCCGTGCCGCGGGTCGACGCCCAGCTGGCCCGGCTCTCCGCGCTCTACGGCGTGCCCTACCTCGCGACCAGCGACCTCGACGTCGACTACCTCGACGACCGGCTGCACCTCACCGCGGCCGGGCACCGCGCGTTCGGCGACGCGGTCGTCGAGCGCCTCGCGGACCTACGCCCGACGCGACCGGCCGTGCTGGCCCGCTGAGCCGCACGCACCCGCCCAGCACCCGCACCGACCCGCCGCCGGCACCCACTCGTGCCCCGCGCCGGTCGATGATCGGTCGCGCGCCGTCGGCTATCGGACACTTCCGCCGAGGATCGGCCGAACGGTGCAGGTTCTCGCGTTGCACGAACGCGCAGATCAGCGCTCATTGACGGGGTGGTCGGCGATTGCGACTTTGTGCAGAGGTCCGCAGCACCCAATCCATCCTCGCGTCCTCCGGGCGCGAACTCACGATTGGACACCCCAGTGAAATCACTCCGCCCGGCCTTCCTGGCCGGTATCGCAGCGTCAGCCGTCGCTGCATCCTTCCTGGCGCCGACCGTCACCTCGGCCGCCGCCTCCCCCGCGGCGGGCGATCCCCGCCTCGAGGCCCAGCAGGCGGCGTCCGCCTGGGTCAAGGGCCACTCCCGCGCGCTCGAGCGGGCCGCGGCGGACGCCTTCGTCCGCACCGGCACGTTCGAGGGGGACAGCGGCATCTACGCCATGGCCTACGAGCGGACCCACGAGGGCCTGCGCGTGGTCGGCGGCGACTTCGTCGTCCTCGCCGACGCCGACGGCCGGGTCGTCGGCTCGTCGGTCGCCCAGGAGGCGCCCGTCGCGATCAGCGACACCACCGCCTCGGTGCCCGCCGCGCGCGCGAGCGCCGTCGCGAAGGGACAGGTCGACGAGGTGGCCGACGCCTCGGCGCCCGAGCTCGTCGTCTGGCACCGCGACTCCGGCACCCGCCTGGCCTACGAGGTCGAGGTGCGGGGCACCGACGCCGGCGAGGCGTCGTGGCAGAAGGTCTGGGTCGACGCCGAGGACGGCAGCGTCCTCGAGGCGCGCGAGCAGATCGCCCACGGCACGGGCACGGCGGCCTACTCCGGTCCCAATCCGCTGCCCATCGCGACGAGCGGCTCGGGCAGCAGCTACTCGATGACCGACCCGACGGCGACCACGCTGCGCTGCCAGGACGCCGCCACCAACGCTACGTTCACCGGCAGCGACGACGTGTGGGGCAACGGCAACGCGACCAACCGCGAGACCGGCTGCGTCGACGCGCTCTACGCCGCCCAGCAGATGAAGGCGATGATGTCGTCCTGGCTGGGCCGCAACGGCATGAACGGCTCGGGCGGGTGGGTGCCGATCCGCGTCGGCCTCAACGACATCAACGCCTACTACGACGGCACGCAGGTCCAGATCGGCAAGAACCAGGCCGGCGCCTGGATCTCCGCGATGGACGTGGTGGCCCACGAGTTCGGCCACGGCGTCGACGACAAGACGCCGGGCGGCATCTCCGGCGGCGGCACCCAGGAGTTCATCGGTGACGCGCTCGCCGCGGCCACCGAGTACTACGACGGCCAGTCCGCGCCGTACGACTCCCCCGACCACACCGTCGGCGAGGAGGTCAACCTCGTCGGGCAGGGCCCGATCCGTGACGGCTCCAACCCGGCCAACGTCGGCGACCCGTCCTGCTACACCAGCTCCATCCCCTCCGCGGAGGTCCACGCGGCCGCCGGCCCCGGCGACCACTGGTTCTACCTGCTCTCGCGCGGCGGCGTGTCGAAGTGCGACGGCACCTCGACGACCGGCCTCGGCGAGCAGGCGGCCATCAAGGTCCTCTACAACGCGATGCTGATGAACACCAGCTCGTCGAACTACCTCAAGTACCGCACCTGGACGCTCACCGCGGCCAAGAACCTGGACAGCACCTGCGCCCAGTTCAACGCCGTCAAGAACGCCTGGGACGCGGTCAACGTGCCCGCCCAG
Organism: Nocardioides sp. Z13_37; assembly: GCF_058355585.1. NCBI lineage: Bacteria > Bacillati > Actinomycetota > Actinomycetes > Propionibacteriales > Nocardioidaceae > Nocardioides > Nocardioides sp. Z13_37. The sequence continues at coordinate 327,264 of NZ_JBZGDV010000001.1, forward strand.
ACCGCCGACCCGACCTGCGGTGGCGGCACCACGCCTCCCCCGCCGACCGGCGGCAACCTCCTGGCCAACCCGGGCTTCGAGTCCGGCGCGACCAGCTGGACGGGCAACACCGGCGTGATCACCACCAATGCCAGCCGTCCGGCCCGCACCGGCTCCTCCAAGGCCTGGCTCGGCGGCAACGGCCGGACCAGCACCGAGACGATCAACCAGACGGTGACCATCCCGGCCACCGCCACGGCCGCCACGCTGTCCTACTGGATCCGCACCGACACCGCCGAGAGCGGCTCGACGGCGTACGACCGGATGCGGGTGCAGGTCGTCGACGGGTCGACGGCCACCACGCTGCGCACCTTCACCAACGTGGGCACCAGCACGACCTACACGCAGTACTCGCACAGCCTCACCTCCTACAAGGGCAGGACGGTCACCATCCGCTTCACGATGACCGAGGACGCCTCGCTCCAGACCAGCTTCGTGGTCGACGACACCGCGCTGAACGTCTCCTGACGCCAGCCACTCCGTGACGGGGCGGGGCAGCGGCTGCTGCCCCGCCCCGTTCCCCTGTCCAGCCCTCCGGGAGATCCCATGCGCTCGCTCCGTACGCCCGTCCTGTCCGCCGTGGCCACCGCCGCCCTCGTCGCCGGGGCGCTCGTGGGCGGCACCCCGCCCGCGGTCGCGGCCCCCTCGCCCGACCTCAGCATCGCCAACGTCACCGCCCACCTCCAGCAGCTGCAGTCGATCGCCACCGCCAACGGCGGAAACCGGGCCACCGGCCGCCCCGGCTACAAGGCCTCGCTCGACTGGGTGCGGGCCCGGCTCGACGCCGCCGGCTACACGACCCAGGTGCAGCAGCTCTCGACCTCCTCGGGCACGTCCTACAACCTCGTGGCCGACTGGCCGGGCGGCGACCCCGAGCACGTGGTGATGACCGGCGCCCACCTCGACAGCGTCGCCGCGGGCCCCGGCATCAACGACAACGGCACCGGCTCGGCCGCGGTGCTCGAGGCCGCCCTCGCCTGGGCGGCGAGCGGCACCACCTCCCGCAACCACCTGCGGTTCGCCTGGTGGGGCGCGGAGGAGCAGGGCCTGCTCGGCAGCAACCTCTACATGCGCACCCTGCCGGCCGCCGACAAGGACCGCATCGAGCTCTACATGAACTTCGACATGGTCGGCTCGCCCAACCCCGGCTACTTCGTCTACGACGACAACCCCGCCGGCAACGGCGCCCGCGACGCGATGACGGCCTACTACACGTCGAAGGGCATCGCGTGGGAGTACGTCGACGTGCAGGGCCGCTCGGACCACGCGTCGTTCCGCGCCCAGGGCATCCCCACGACGGGCATGTACTCGGGCGGCGAGACGATCAAGACCGCCGCGCAGGCCGCGAAGTGGGGTGGCACCGCCGGCCGGGCGTTCGACCCCTGCTACCACCGCTCGTGCGACACCACGGCCAACGTCAACAGCACCGCGCTCGACCGCAACCTCGACATGATCGGCCACATGGTGTGGGTCCACGCCGACAAGGACTACGGCACGACCCCGCCGCCGACGACTCCTCCCACCGGCACCAACCTGCTCGCCAACCCGGGCTTCGAGTCCGGTGCGAGCGCGTGGTCCGGCACGACGGAGGCGATCACCAGCAGCACCGCGCGCCCGGCCCGCACCGGCACGTGGAAAGCGTGGCTCGGCGGCAACGGCCGGACGTCCTCGGAGAACGTCTCCCAGCAGGTGAGCATCCCGGCGGCGGCCACCGCGGCGTCGCTGGCCTACTGGCTCCGCACCGACACCGCCGAGTCCGGCTCGACGGCGTACGACATGCTCAGGGTGCAGGTGATCAGCGCCGGCACGACGACGACGCTGCGCACCTTCAGCAACGCGGGCGCGGGCGGGAGCTATGCGCAGTTCTCCCACAGCCTGCTCGCCTACCGCGGCAGAACCGTCACCGTGCGGTTCCTGATGAGCGAGGACGCGTCACTGCAGACCAGCGTCGTGCTGGACGACACCTCGGTGACGACGAGCTGAGGCGGCCCCGCAGGTGAGGGCCGGTCCTGCCCCTCCCGGTCGCCGGGCTCACTCGGCGAGCCAGGCAGCCCAGCTGTCGAAGGAGTAGGGCCGGCCCAGGAAGTCGGCGACGAGGTCGGCGGCGTCCTTGCGCCCGCCCATCGCCAGCACCTTGTCGCGGTAGGCATGCGCGACACCGGCGGCGAAGAGGTCGTCGGGGTCGAACGCGGAGAACAGGTCCTTGGCGATCACCAGCGACCACATGTAGGTGTAGTAGCCCGACGAGTAGCCGTCGAGGTGGCCGAAGGCGCAGTGCATGTGCGCGCCCTCGAGCGGCGGGATCACCGAGTAGCGGCGCTGCAGCTCGTCGCCGTAGGCGGTGAGGTCATCGTGCGGGCCCGCGTGGAACCAGTAGGACCGGGCGGCGTACGACATCTGCTGCACGGCGTAGAGGCCCTTGCCGAAGTGGTCGGCGCGGCGCATCGCCGCGACCAGCTCGGCCGGGATCGTCTCCCCCGCCTCGTTGCGGGCGAAGGTGGCCAGCACGTCGGCGTCCCACGCCCACTCCTCGAGCATCTGGCTCGGCGCCTCGACGAAGTCCCACTCCGTGGCGACACCGGAGAAGCGCGCCCACTCGCCCTGGCCGGCGAGGACGTGGTGGACCAGGTGGCCGAACTCGTGGAAGAGGGTGACCACCTCGTCGTGCTCCATCAGGCCGCGGGCGAAGTTGCACACCAGCACGCCCTCGGGCAGCTGCTCGCCGGCGATGCCCTTGACGAGGTCGAACTGGGCGGCGTGCTTGAACTTTCCCTCGCGCGGGTGCAGGTCGAGGTGGATGCGCCCGATCCGGGTGCCGCCGAGCCCGACGTCGTAGCTGGCCACCTCCTCGTGCCAGGTGCCGGCCTCCTCGCGGGGGACGGGCGTCCACGTCAGGCCGAACAGCCGCCCGGTCACGTCGAGCAGGCCCTGCCGCACCTGCTCGAACGCGAAGTAGGTGCGCACGACCTGCCCGTCGACGTCGTACTGCTCGCGGCGCACGAGCTCGGAGTAGTAGCGCGAGTCGTAGCCGGTGACCGTGTCGGCGGTGGGGTCGTCGGCGCGCTTGCGCTCGAGCAGGACGGCGACCTCCTGGGCCGCCCGCTCCTTGGCGGCGTCGCCGATCCGGTCGATGAAGTCGGCGACCGCCTGGCCGCTCCCGATCATCTTGACCTCGGTGTCGTAGTCGGGCCACGAGTCGTAGCCGAGCAGCTGCGCGGTCTCCCGGCGCACGGCCAGCAGGTCCTGCAGGACCTGGTCGTTGGCGGGCCACGCCACGTTGCTGTGCGCGAGGGCGAGGTCGTGGCGGGCCTCGGCATCGGCGCCGAAGGTGAGGAAGGGGACGAGGTCGGGGTAGTCGGTGGTGAGGGTGACCAGGCCGTCCTCGTCGGGGGCGTGGGCGGCGCGGTAGTCGTCGGGGAGGCCGGCGAGCCGGTCCGGCGCGATCCGGACCGAGCGGACGTCGTCGCGGATGGTGCGGCCGAAGTCCTGCGACAGCTTCACGGCCTGCTCGCTGAGCGCCCGGAGCCGGTCACGGGTGGCGTCGTCGCGGTCGACGCCCGCGCGCCGGAAGTCGCGCAGCGTGTGCTCGAGGACGCGTCGGGCGTCGGCGTCGAGGGCACTGAGGTCGGAGGTCGTCGCCAGCCGGTCGAACACGGCGTAGAGGTCGCGGTCGAGGCCGAGCTCGGTGACGTACTTCTGGACCTCCTGGCCGAGGTCGTCGGCCCGGTCGCGGACCGCGGCGTCGGGGTGCACCTCGGCCCAGAGCGCCACGGCCTCGGCGTTGGAGATCGCGGTCTCGGCCTTGTTCCACGCGACGAGCACGACGGGGAGGTCGGACGAGCCGGCCTTGACCAGCCCGACCTGGCGCCGGGCCTCCTCGAGCTGGTCGTGGCAGCGCCGCGTCACCCAGTCGAGCCAGTCCCCGTCGCCGGGGAGGGTGAGCGGGGCGGGCGGGGCGGGGGTCAGGGGATCGGTTGCCACCGGGCGAGCCTAGGCGCGCCCCCTGCCGGGTTCCACCACCCGGGCCGGAGGCGTACGTCTGGGCGCACCTTCGGGGCCGACTTGGAGGGGGAGTCTGACACCTGGAGGGGGCTGCAACGGCCTCCAAGTGACGGAGTCCCCGCTCGAGCGGGGACTCCGACGAGGGACGCGACACGACCGGGGTGCCGCCGGGGCCGGGTCGCGCCGGGGGCCGTGGGCCGTAGCGTGTGCGGGTGAGCACCTCGGGGGACGTCGCCTTCCGCTTCCGCGACATCTGGCTGGTGGCCTACGGTCCCTCGATCGTCTCGGCCGTCGGCCACGGCGCGGTCCTGCCGGTGCTGGCGCTGCGGGCCCGTGACCTCGGTGCCGACGTCAGCACCGCGGCCGCCATCGTCGCGCTCACCGGCGTCGGCATGCTGCTGGCCAGCCTCCCGTCGGGCGCGCTGGTGGCCCGGGTGGGCGAGCGCCGGGCCCTCGTGGGCGCGGGGCTCCTCGACGCCGCCGCGATGGCGTTCGCCGCCCTCACCGACTCGGTCGCCGGCCTCGCCCTCGGGGTGCTGCTCAGCGGCGTGTGCTGGACGCTGTTCCTCATCGCCCGGCAGGGCTTCACGATCGACGTCGTCCCCGCGACCCACCGGGCCCGGGCGATGTCGCTGCTCGGCGGCTCCTACCGGGTGGGCGTGCTCGTCGGCCCCCTCATCGGCGCCGGCCTGATCGAGCTCACCGACCTGACCAGCGTGTTCTGGCTCGGCGCGACCATGTCGGTGCTGGCCGCGCTGCTCGCCGCCACGATGCCCGACCTGGGCGGGGAGAAGCGCGCGGCGGCGCGGGCGCGCGGCCACGTGTCGGTGTGGACCGTGATCACCGCGCACCGCCGCCTGCTGGCGACCCTCGGCACGGCCGTCGTGGTCCTCGGCGCGAGCCGGTCGCTGCGGCTCAGCCTCCTGCCGCTGTGGGCCGACCACATCGGGCTCTCGGCCTCGACGACGTCGCTGATCTTCGCGGGCGCGGCGGCCCTCGACGTGGCGTTCATGTGGCCGGGCGGCTGGCTGATGGACACCCGCGGCCGGATGGTGGTCGCCGTGCCGGTGGTGCTGTCGATGGCGCTCGCGTGCCTGCTGCTGCCCCTCGCCACCAACGCCGTCGGGGTCGCGCTGGTGATGGCCCTGATCGCGTGCGGCAACGGCCTCGGCTCGGGCATCGTGATGACGCTCGGCGCGGACGCCGCACCCGAGGACGGCCGGGCGCAGTTCCTCGGCGCGTGGCGGCTGTGCGGCGACATCGGCAACGCCGGCGGGCCGCTGCTGGTCAGCGCGGTCGCCGCCGTCGCTCCCCTCGCCGCGGCGTGCGTGAGCGTCGGGCTGCTGGGCCTGGCCGGCACCGGGTGGGTGGGCTACTGGACCCGCAGGGTGGACCTGGCGCGGCTCGACGCCGCGCCGGTCAGCCGACCGTGACCGTGACCTCGTTGGACACGACGTCGGAGTCGGTGTCGACCACCCGGAACTGGTTGGGCCCGGTGCGGCTGGTCTGGACGTAGGTCGCGAAGGTGCCGCCGCTGACCGACATCGTCACCGGGAAGTCCGACCACGTGCCGTTCTCCATCCGCTGCACCTGGAGGATCGCGCCCTCGCCGGCCGGGTAGGTGCCGGTGAGGTCGATCTGCTGCATGGGGCTCACCGACTGCTGGTTGGCCGTGAGCGAGATGCCCTCCGCGGGCGCCTCCGAGGTCGACTCCTCACCCGGGCTGGGCTCGGACTCCTCCGCGCTCGTCTCGGTGCTGGTCTCGGTGGGCTTGGGCAGGCGGAAGGTGGCCGAGGAGCTCGGCGTCCCGGCGGCATCGGTGTCGTCGCCGATGCCGGTCGCCTTGACCCCGACGAGGACGGCCAACCCGCCGAGCAGGCCGATGGCCACGGCGACGCCGACCAGGGCGATGAGCCCGGTCAGGACGGGGCGGTTCTCGGTGTCCATGTCGGTGGGGAGGGACCTTTCGCGCGGGGTGCGGGGCCTCGTGGTTGTCGGGGCCATTGTCCGGGACGGGCGGTGCCCGGCCAAGTCGGCCGGTGCGTCGGGGGGCGGGCCACCCCGTGTCGGACAGGATGGGCACATGCAGTCACCGTTGCGACACGGCAAGGCCGCCATCGGCACGACCCTAGCGGGCGGGGCGCTGGCCGCGCTGTCCTCGGCTCCCGAGCGCGCCTCCCGCCTGCTGCGCCACCGCTACCCCACGGTCGCCGTGACCGGCATGACGGGCGTGGGCAAGACCCGCCTGGCCGACCGGCTGTCCCGCCGCGCGAGCGCGGAGTCGGGCGGCCCGGAGGTCGGCTCGGCCGTCATGGAGCGTCGTACGCGCCGCAACGCCCGGCTGCGCGGCTACCGCTTCCGCGTCGTCCCCGGGGAGAACGCCGCCACCCGGCTCGGCGCGCTCGACGAGGTCTTCCACGACGAGCCGGTCGACGGGGTCCTGCACGTGGTCGCGTGGGGCCACGCCACCCCGCGCCGCACCGCCGGCACCACCGGCGCGGCGCTCGCCTCCCGCGAGGAGCAGCTCGCCGCCGAGCTCGACGACTGGGCCATCACCGCCCACCGCATCGCCAGCATGGCGGTGCGGCGCGACCGCCCGACCTGGCTCGTCGTCGCGGTCACCAAGGCCGACCTCTTCCCCGACGACATCGACGAGGCCGTGCGCTACTACTCTCCCGGCAGCGGCTCCCCCTTCGCCGAGCGCCTCGACGAGCTGCGCGCCCTGGCCGGCGGCGCGAAGCTGTCGATCGACGTGCTGCCCGTGTGCTCCCAGGGCGGCGACAAGCGCTCACCCATGCCGGAGAAGGCGTGCAGCGACCTGCTCGGCCGCCTCGAGCTGCGGATGGCGCAGCTGAGCGGGCACGTCTGATGGGTGCGGGCCGTCGCGCCCTCCTCGTCGTCTGCGCGTCGTACGTCGTGGCGCTGGCGTGGGCCGCCGTCGTCCTGCCGGACCGGGTGCCGGCGCACTTCGACGCCGGCGGCCGGGTGGACGAGTGGGCCTCGCGCACCGTGCTGCTCGTGTCGTTCATCGGCATCGGCGTCGTCGTGCTGGCCGGCATCCCGGCCCTGACCCGGGCGCTGACCGCCGGTGACGGCACGTGGGTCAACATGCCGCAGGCGTCCAAGGACTACTGGTTCGCCCCGGAGCGGCGCGCCGAGTTCGCCGTGCGCTTCCAGGACGACATGGAGGCCATCACCGCTCTCACCGGGGCCCTGCTGGTGGCCGCGCTGGCCCTCACCACGTGGGTCGGCTCCACCGGGCGGGACGCGGCGCCCTGGTGGGCGTTCGTCGTGCTGGTGGGCGGCTACCTCGTGCTGACGGCACTCTGGACGGTGCGCCTGCTGCGGGCCTACCGGCCACCGGTCCAGACCGGCTGAGCTCGTCGCCCACAGGTGCGCGACTCGTGGTTTCGACACCGGCGCTCAGGGCACAAGGCCCCCATGAGGCCGATCGCGATCAACCAGCGGGCGCTGCGCGGCGCCAAGGAGGAGCTCGACTCCGCGCGTGAGGCGTTGCGCGACGCGCTGGGCGACATCGACCACCCCGCCGACGACTTCCCGTGGCGCGACCTGGTGGTCGAGGGCGTGCGCGCCCTGGTCGACGACGCCGAGCAGGTCGCGAAGGGGTGCCGCTCCCTCGCCGGCGCGATCGACGACTCGGTCGTCGACTTCGACGAGCTCGACGTCATGGTCGGGGAGGCCGCCGCCGTCGCCGCCAGGCTCGACCGGGTCACGCCATGACCAGGATCGTGGCCGACCGGATCGAGACCCAGCAGGACCGGTTCCAGTTCGGCGACCCGATCGGCTGCCGCTACCACTGGCTCGAGCCCGGCGAGGTCGACTCCTACGGCGACTCCGTGCGCCGGCTCTCGGCCAAGGTCGAGCTCGCCGTCGACGCCCTCGAGCGCACCTCGATGCTCTCCGAGGAGGTCTTCGCCGGGGAGGCTGCCGACACCCTCCGCGACCGCGCCGCCCGCCGGCACGGGGAGTCGGCGAGCGTGCGCGACAACCTCCGCGGCGTCGGTCGGGCGATCAACGCCTACGCCGACGTCCTGCGCCGCCACCGCGAGGGCCTCGAGCAGCTGCGCACGTTCGCGGTGAGCAAGGGCCTCGAGGTCCGCGACCACCGCATCTGGCCGCCGATCGCGACCCTGCCCGGTGACGCCACCCAGCGCCAGGCCGACGCGTGGGAGGCCGACTGGAAGGCCTACCAGGCCTGCTTCGAGGCCAAGCTCGAGCTGCGCGACGCCCGCCGCGCGGGCGCCCGCGAGCTGGTGCGGGCGCTCGGCGAGCACGCCGGGGTGCACCCCGACAAGGACACGGCGAGGGTCGTCGCCGCCGGCCCCCGTGCCGTCACGTTCGGCGAGCTGCGCCGCGAGGCCGCCGAGGAGGCCCGGCAGGCCGTCGAGGCCGGAGACGCCGCGGAGGCGGCCCGCGGCACCGTCGACGCGCTCAAGCGGCGCGAGCAGTCCGCGCTCGAGAGCCTCGAGCGGCTCGTGCTCGCCGAGGCACCCCACGAGCAGATCGACGCGCAGGCCGCGAAGGTCCAGGCGCTGCACCGCGAGCTGGGCGACGCCCGGGTCGAGGCCCGCGACGCCGAGGCCACCGCCGACCGCGAGCAGGCGCAGGCCATCCGCGCGGCGCGCGACCTCAGGGCCGCGGAGGAGGGCCGGCCGCGCCTGGTCGCCGAGAGCCGGCCCGCGACCGACCTCGGGGACCGGCTCGGCTGACGGTCGGGTCGGGCGCGGCGAGGCCCGTCGCCAAGCCCGCCGCCAGGCCCGTCGCTAGGCCGGCGGGGTCGTGTCCGCCCGGCGACGCTCGCGCTCGGCGACCGCGTACGCGTCGGTGCGTGAGTCGTAGGACCAGAAGTCGCGCAGCGCGACCGCGGTGAGCAGGACCCCGCCGACGCACGCGACGCCGCCGCTGACGATGGCCCCCCGCACCGACCAGGCGTCGGCCACGAAGCCGGCGCGGGTCTCACCGACCATCGGGCCGACCGAGTAGGACAGCATCTCGATGCCGGCGAGGCGCCCGCGCATGGTGTCGGGGATCGTCTGGTTCCACACCGTCGAGCGGAAGACCGCCGAGACCATGTCGGCCGCGCCCGCCATCGCCAGGAACAGGCACGCCAGCCAGAACGACGGCATCAGCCCGGCGAGCGCGATGCAGCCGCCGTAGAGGCTGGCGGCGATCACGATCGCGCGGCCGTGGTGGTGCACCCGCCCGATCCACCCGCTGAGAGCGGTGGCGACGAGGGCGCCGACGGTCTCGGCCGAGTAGAGCAGGCCCAGCAGCTCGGGCCGGTCGAACACCTCGTGCGCCAGGGCGGGGAACAGCACCACCGGGATCGCCAGCATCATCGCGGCGATGTCGACGACGTAGGTGCCGAGCAGGTCGCGGCGGCGCAGCGCATAGGTGAGGCCCTCGTGCACGCCGCGCAGGCTCGGCGGCGTGGTCTCACCGTCGTGCGGGTAGGGCCGCATGGCAGCGAAGAGCAGCGTGGCGACCGCGTAGCCCGCCATCCCCGCGACGAAGCACCAGCCGACGCCGACGTAGGCCATCAGCAGTCCGCCGATGAGCGGGCCGAGCAGCACGCCGAGCTGCATCGCGAAGCTGCTGAGCGCGTTGGCGGCGGCGATCTGGTCGTGCCGCACGGTGCGCGGCTCGAGCGCCTCCCGCGACGGGCGCTGCAGGGAGCTCGCGGCCGCGTAGAGGGCGGCGACGACGAAGATCAGCCAGATCCTGGGGTGCGCGGAGAACGCGTTCCAGGCGAACACCGCCATCAGCACGACCTGGACGACGCCCGTCGCCACGAGCAGTCGGCGCCGGTCGACGTGGTCGGCCAGCGCACCGCCGTAGAGCCCGAACACGACCAGCGGCCCGATCTCGACCAGGCCCACGAGCCCGACGAGGAGGTTGGACCCGGTGAGGTCGTAGATCGCGAACGGCACGGCGACGTAGGCGACCATGCTGCCGAGGTAGAAGACGCTGCCGGCGGTGAACAGCAGCCGGAAGTCGCGCGACTCGCGCAGCGGGGTCACGTCCATCCGCATCGAGCGGAGCCGGTCGGTCCAGGTCACGAGGGACCAGTCTCCCCGCCCGCGGCGTGCCGGCGCACCCGACTTTGCGTCCGTGGACGTCAGGAGGCGGCGCGGACCTCGACGACCTCGTGGCGGGGCACGGCGCTCTCGCGGCGGGCCGAGCAGGTGAGCAGGTGGGTCGTCTCGCCCGGCACCCGTCGCACGACGACGTCGACCGGGTCGTGACCGCGCACCCCGAACCGGGCGGTCGTCAGGTCGCCGTCCACGCGGACGGCGCCCGGGCGTACGTCGTCGAGGCCGACGAGGCCGTGCTCGTGGCGGAGCGCGACATCGGCCGCCTGGACCGCCATCGGCAGGTCGGACCGGCCGCGCAGGTGCTCGAGCAGCACCTCGCCGGCCGCCGTGGCAGCGGCGACACGCTGCGCGGACACGGGGTCGAGGCCGCCGTAGTAGAGCCCTCGCGGCAGCACGACGAGGTTGCCGGCGAACCGGTCGCCCCCGACGTGGGACACCTCCCACACGCCGTCGGCATGGGGCCCGTCGGCCAGCGCCTGGGCGACGGGTCGACCGCGCTCGGCGCAGCACGCGTCGTGGCGGCCGTGGGTGCAGACGGCGAGCACCGGGGCCGGCTCGGCCGGGAGGCCGACACTCTGCCCGCGGCCGAGGGCGGCGAGGTCGAGGTCGCGCACGTCCCGCACGCGGTCGAGGTCGGCAGCCTCGGCCCAGGAGCCCGGCCCGGCGGCCCTGGCGGCGACGACCCGGGTGCGGCCACCGGGGGCGCTGCGACCGGGTCGGCGGACCAGGAGCACGCGCACGCGGTGGCGCCGGGACTGCTCCTGCAGGTGGGCGCCGAGCCCGTCGGGGAGCCGCGCGTCGCGCAGCGCGTCCGCGCCCCACGGCCCGGGGTGCTCGACCAGCAGGAAGCTGCGCACGGTGGAGGCGGTGCCGGCGAGCTGGTCGCCGCGATCGCGGCTGGCCGGGGCGCACCGGAAGGCGGTCACCGCACGACCTCGAGCAGCCCTTCCCGGACGAGCCGGCGGCACAGCACGAGGGCGCTCTCGGGGTCGAGCGGGGCGAGGTCGCCCGGCGTGAGCTCCGCGTGGGCCGCGACGTGCTCGAGGGCGGGACGGACCCGCACCGGCACCCGGACGACGCGGTCGCCGATCAGCACCCGGACCACGTCACCGTCGTCGACCAGCACGCAGGGGTGTCCGCGCCTGCGGCGCAGCCGGGTGCCGGCGTCGATCGTCGCCAGCGACGCGCGGTCGAGCAGGGCGCCCGCCAGCCGCGGCGGGCGGCTGCTGACGAAGCGCTCGGCCTGGCCGGCGGCGAGCGCGGCGGGGTCGAGGTGGCGTACGGCGTCGGCGACCGCGGCGAGGTGACCGGACAGTCCCTCGGACAGGCGGGCCGGGTCGTCGAGGTAGCCGGCGGGCAGGTGGACGTCGGGCACGTCGGCGAGCAGCCGCTCGACCTCGCGCGTGACGAGCGCACGCCAGGTCAGCTGGTTGATGCCGATGGTGAGGTGGAGCGAGACCGACTCCTGCGCACGGGCGGCGTGAGGGGTGCCGGTCGGGAGGTAGGCCACGACCCCCGGCTCGAGCAGCAGGTCGCCCGGCCCACCCTCGCCGTGCACCTCCCACATCTTCGTGCCGTGGGTCTGCATCACGAACACGTCGTGGGAGTCGGAGTGCACCGCGAAGCCCTGCGCCCCGGGTGGGGTGAGGTAGGCGTTGGCCTGGCAGGGGTGGCCGAGCTCGAGCTCGAGCTCGGCGACGAGGTCGCCGACGGGCGAGAAGTAGCGCTGGAGTCCCTGCAGCACGATCGTCGCGCCCTCGTCGTGCAGGCGCATCAGCCTCACCGGGTCGACGAGGCCGGTCAGCGGCCTGCCGGCGAGGCTGCCGCCGCGGGTGAAGGACGACTCCGGCAGCACGGAGCCGTTGCGGGCGACCCGCACGGCGGGGGTGCGGATCGCGGTCTCGGTGAGCAGGTGGTCGACGTCGGCGAGCGAGAGCACCTCGGCGCCGTAGGCCGGATCGGTGCGGTGCACGTGGACAGAGGACGCCCAGACCTTGTCGAGGAAGGTCTGGGCGTCACCCGTGAGGCGGTCGAGAGCGCTCAGAGCGCGGTCCCGTCGGTGCCGTCGGCGTCGGTCGAGTCGCCGTCGGTGCCGTCGGTGCCGTCGGCGTCCGTGCCGTCGGCGTCCGTGCCGTCGGCGTCCGTGGAGTCGCCGTCGGTGGCGTCGGTCGAGTCACCATCGGTGCCGTCGGCGTCCGTGCCGTCGGCGTCGGTCGTGGGGCCGGCTGCCACGCCGGTGGGGTCGACGCCCTCGGTGCTCATCTCGTCGTCGCCGAGGGGGTTGTCAGGAGTCGTCATGGGTTCCTCCCAGTCGCACCGTGACGGACGGTCCGTCCCGGCTCTGTGTCGAGTCTGGCGCTCGGGCTGCCCACCGTTCCACACCCCGGTGGACGGGGTCGTGCCTGCCGACGCCTCAGTACCGCTGGTTCTGCCAGAGCAGGCCCGCCGCGGCGTACTCGGTGGGGTTGCAGTAGCCGCCGTAGGTGCGGAAGCGCGAGGGCGAGACGAGCTCCGTGGCGCAGTCGGCCGCGTGCTCGAGCGGCTCCCACCGGGGCGACATCGGGGGGGTCGGCACCGAGGGGTCGGGGTTGTTGTCGGGGACGAACACCTCGGCGGAGCGGGTCCTCAGCGTGGACCAGTCCTCCTGGGTCCCGCCCCAGTTGTAGAACTGCTTCATGTGCGCGCACTCGTGGATCGCGATGGCGAGCCTGCTCTCCTCCGGCTCGTACGGGATCGCCGCGAGCGACGCGGTGTCGATCGTGATGCCGTACTGCCAGTGGAAGACGGCATCGTTTTCGCCGGTGAGGCCGGTGGTGTCGATCGTGATGTTGGCGTTGGGGCACAGCGAGGCGATGGGCGCGTAGAAGCGGGCCTTGTCACCGGTGTACATCGCCTGGTTCTCGAACCAGACGCTCACCGGCTTGGAGGCCACGCTGCGGCGCGCGCGCCGCGGGCCCTTGGTGATCTTCTTGGTCTTGAGGCGGTAGTCGACCCTCTGCACCGGGATCCCGGCGGGCACCACGTGGGCCGGGATCCGGGCGGTGACGAGCTGGCGGCCGATGGTGCCGCGGACCCCCTTGACCTTTCGCCACTTGCTGCCGTCGACCCGCGCCTGGACGAAGACCTTCGTGGGCTTGATGGGCTTGACGCCCCGGTAGGTCTTCCACGCCGCCTGCACCTGGACGCCGGTGCCGGAGCCGCGGACGGCCGTGGCGAAGCCGAAGCCGTCGAGGCGGTTGTACTTCTTGCCCCAGAAGGCGAAGAGCGGCCGCCGCGCGGCCCTGGCGGACGACGTGCGTGCCGAGCCGGGTGCGGCCACGACGAGCGGCGCCGGTGGGGGCAGGGGCTGCACGTCGCGGGTCGTCAGGGCCACGTCGGGAGGCGTGGCGTCGTCGGCGCCGGGGGCGGCCGCGACGGGGCCGGCGACGAATGCCGTGGAGAGGGCCACCGCCGCTGCTGCCAGTGCGGTGGTGAGACGTCGGCCTGCTCGCATGTGGGTGGCTCCGTGGTGTGTGAGGTGTCGGGGTCGCCCGTTGCCTACCCGCCGGGGCCGGAGGGCAAACGCGCGGCGCGCGGTCGGGTCACAGCATCCCGCGGCGCCGGGCGACGGCCGCGGCCTCGGTGCGCGAGGCGGCGTCGAGCTTGGCCAGGATGTTGGAGACGTGGACCGAGACGGTCTTGGTGCTGATGAACAGCTGCTTGCCGATCTCGCCGTTGGACCTCCCCTCCGCGACGAGGGCGAGGATCTCCCCCTCCCGCGGTGTCAGGCTCGCCGCGTGCTCGGAGGTCGCCGGGGTGGCGGTGGAGCCCTGCGCGGTGAGCTCGTCGAGCATCGGCTGGGCGCCGATCGCCCGTGCCGCCTCGCGCGCCAGGTCGGCGACCTGCCTCGCGCCGTCGGCGTCGCCGGCGGCGCGCAGCACCCCGGCCAGCCGCACCCGGGTCTGCGCCAGCTCGGGGACGCTGCCGTAGCCGACGGCGGCCTCCTCGGCCGCCCGCCAGGCCGCTACGAGCTCGTCGGCCGACGGCGGGTCGACCTGGGCCAGCCAGCGCCACCGCAGGTGCTCGGCGGTGCGGCGCGCGACCCACATCCGGTACTCGGGGCCCTGGCTGTCGTCGTAGGGGGCATAGAAGTCGATCACCCGGCCGCTCTCGGACACCAGCCGCTCGACGTCGCGCGCGGCGCACTCGCGCTCGTCGGCCGACTGGCGGTGGGCGGCAGCCGCGTACGCGCTGAGCGCGAGCGTCGCGAGCCGCAGCCGGGCCTGGAACCACTGGTGCCACAGCGGCACGACGGCGGTGACCACGTCGTCGTAGGCCGCCAGCGCCAGCGCCCCGTCGCCGGCGGCCGCGGCGCGCATGATCTCGGCCGCCGCCGAGGAGATCGCGGTCAGCCCGTCGCTGCTCCAGTGGTCGCGCAGCCGCTCCAGCGCCTCGGCCTTGGAGCCGCCGCGCACGCCGATGGTGATGTACATCTGGTGCGCGAAGTAGGCCCACTCCGAGACCATGGGCGGGTTCTGCCCGCTCACGTCGAGGAGCTCCCAGGCCTCGTCGAGCAGGCCCTGGTGGGTGAGCACGACGGCGAGCAGCAGGCGCGCCTCGGCGGGGTAGGGCGACCAGGTCAGCCCGCCGACCTGGCTGCGGTCGATCACCTCGCGGTAGACCTCGACCGCCTCGGCGAGGCGCCCGCTGTCGTGGTGGGTGCGGCCGAGCAGGTAGAGCGCCCGCAGCTCGGCCTGGATCAGGCCGGCGCGACGCGCCCGGTCGGCCGCCGCCCGCCACCCGACGACCGCGCTGGACCCACCCTCGGGGTCGAGGCCGGCGACGGTGGCGTGGAGCTCGACGGCCAGGCTGGCGAGGTCGTGGCGCTCGGCGAGCTCGAGGGCCGGCAGCGCGACCGCCCGCGCCTGGTCGTCGTGCCAGCCGACCAGGCTCTGGGCGTGCACCAGCAGGGCCCGGGCCAGCAGCTTGGGCGGCCCCGTGCGCAGCAGCTCCACGGCCTCGGCGGCGGTCTCGCTGGGCGACTCGGGGCTGTCGGTGAGCAGCAGCGCGGAGGCAAGCGCCGTCAGCAGCTGGCCACGGTCGACGTCGGCGCCCTCGGCGGGCAGGGCGGCCAGCCGGGCGCGGAGCACCTTGACGGCCTTCGACACCCGGCCCGAGGCGATCAGCGCCTCGGCGCAGCGGCGCGCCAGGGCGAAGCCGTCGATCCCGGGCACCGGCTCGTGGGAGGTGTCGACGAGCTCGAGCGCGTCGAGGAAGTGGGTGGCCGCCTCGGCGGGACCGCCGACGGCCAGCGCCTCCTCGCCCGCCTCGATCGAGGCACGGACCGCGACGGGACGGTCGTCGGCCCGGCGGGCGTGCTGGGCGAGCTCGGCCGCCGTGCCGACCGCGAAGCCCTCGCCGAGGGCGGCGACGAAGTCGGCATGCAGCCGCATCCGCTCGCCGGGCAGCAGGTCGTCGTAGACCGCCTCGCCGAGCAGGGCGTGCCGGAAGGCGTAGGTGTCGCCGCGGGAGGCGATCAGCACGTGGGCCTCGACGGCGGCGCGCAGCGCGGCCTCGAGCTCGGCGGCGCCGAGGTCGGAGACGGCGGCGAGCAGGCCGTGGCTGACCTGGCGCCCGGCGACGGACACGATGCGCACGACCTGGCGCGTCGTCTCGTCGAGGCGGTCGAGGTGGACGAGCAGCACGTCGGCGAGCTCGCCGGGCACCTGCCCGGACCACGCCGCACCCACGAGCTCCTCGATGAAGAACGGGTTGCCCTCGGCACGGTCGACGATGGAGGTGTACTCCGCCTCGGACAGCGTCGAGGGGTGCAGCGCGCGGACGAGGAGGCGTACGTCGTCGGCGGCGAGCGGCTCGAGCTGGAGGCGGTCGACGCCGCGCAGGCGCATCCACTCCGCCACCTGGCGGCGCAGCGGGTGGCGGCGGTGCAGGTCGTCGGCGCGGTAGGACACGACCAGCGCGACGCCGGGCACAGGGCGGGAGAAGAGGAAGCTGAGCATGTCGCGCGTGGACTCGTCGGCCCAGTGCGCGTCCTCGACGATCACGAGGACCGGGGTCGGCTCGGCGACGGCGGTGAGGAGGTGGCTGAACGCGTCGTAGACGTTGCCCCGGTCGAGCGCCTGGTCGCCCGAGGCGGTCTCGCTGCTGCGGATGCGCCGGCCGGGCTGGAGGCGGGCGAGCGTGGGGTGCACCTCGAGGACGCGGCCGGTGACGTCGGGGTGGTCGGCCACGAGGCGGCCGAGGATCTCGGAGAAGGGGAGGTAGGGCAGCGAGCTGTCGGCGAGGTCGAGGCAGTGCCCCGCGACGACCTGCCAGTCGGCGTCGAGGGCGGCGTCGCGCAGCGCCATCAGCAGCCGGGTCTTGCCGACTCCCGCGTCGCCGGCGACGAGCATCGACCGGACCGTGCGACCGGTCCCGGACGTGCGGATGCCGAGCTGGGCGGTCAGCTGCTCCAGCTCGGCATCGCGTCCGATGAGATCGGTGGTCCGCAGGGCCGGCACGGACGTCATTGTGTCGTGCCCGTCCGACATCCGCGGGTCGATCGCGGCGCGGGTCACTTCCCGGTGTCGTCGGCGCGGACGCGGGTCCAGCGGCGCTGGCCGTAGTCCTTGCGGATCCTGTCCTGTCGGTAGATGATCTCGGCGCTCAGGAAGCTGTCGGTGGTGAACATGTCCTACTCCTCGTCTCCCGACCCCGTCTGGGTCGATGTGTCGAGGTTGCGCCCGTGAGGTAGCACCGGACATCGGGCGCGTGCCCTATCCGGGGGCCGCCGGCTACCTCAGATGCCCCGCCCGGCGGCGTACGGCGCCCGCCTGAGGTAGCCGGAGACCGCGGATCACCTAGGGACGACCACCGGGCGGCCGGCCTGCCACACCCCGGCGACGAGCGGGACGCCCGGGCGGTAGGCGAGGTGGACGTGGGAGGGCGCGTCGAGCAGGACGAGGTCGGCGGCCTTGCCGGGGGCGAGCACGCCGACGTCGTCGCGGTCGAGGGCCGCCGCCCCCATGGCGGTGGCCGCGTGGAGCGCCTCGGCGGGAGCCATCCGCATCTCCCGGACGGCGAGCGCGATGCAGAGCGCCATCGAGGAGGTGAAGCACGACCCCGGGTTGCAGTCGCTGGCCAGCGCGACGCGGACGCCGGCGTCGAGCAGGCGCCGGGCGTCGGGGTAGGGCTGCCGGGTGGAGAACTCCACGCCGGGCAGCAGCGTGGCGATGGTGCCCGACCCCGCCAGCGCGGAGACGTCGTCGTCGGAGAGGAAGGTGCAGTGGTCGACGGCGGCCAGGCCGAGCTCGCAGGCCAGCCGCACGCCGCCGCCGTACGTCAGCTGGTTGGCGTGGAGCCGGCCGCGCAGGCCGCTGTCGGACCCCGCCGTCAGGATGGCGCGTGCCTGGTCGACGTCGAAGGCGCCGTCCTCGCAGAACACGTCGATCCACCGGGCGTGCGGTGCCGCCGCCGCGAGCATGGGGCCGGTGACGAGGTCGACGTAGTCCTCGGGGGTGGTGCCGTCGGGGACGACGTGGGCACCGAGGAACGTCGTCTCCTCGGTGAACTGGCGGGCCACCGCGAGACTGCGCGCCTCGTCGTGCACCGACAACCCGTAGCCGCTCTTGATCTCGACGGAGGTGGTGCCCTGCGCCCGCATCTCGGCGACGAGCCGGGCGACGTGGGAGGTGAGCTGGTCGTCGGTGGCCGCACGCGTCCTCGCGACCGTGGTGCGGATGCCGCCGGCCGTGTAGGGCTCCCCGGTCATCCGCGCCTCGAACTCTGCGGAGCGGTCGCCGGCGAAGACGAGGTGGCTGTGGGAGTCGACGAAGCCGGGGATGACCGCGCGCCCACCGGCGTCGACCTGCACGTCGGCCGCGGGCGCCTCGGATGCCGGGCCCACCCAGGCCACCCGGCTGCCCTCGACCACGACGGCGGCGTCGTGGACGAGGCCGAGCAGGCCGCCCTGCCCGGCGCGGGCCGGATCGTTGGTGACGAGCTCGCCGATGCCGGTGATCACGCTCGCGAGCGGTCCGGTCGTCATCGATCCTCCCCCCAGATCGCGGCGACCGCCGCCTCGAGCTCGAGGCCGATGTCGTAGCGCTCGCCCTCCTCGACGATCCAGCGGCCGTCGGCCATGACCCGCTGCACGTCCTCGGCGGACGCCGCGAACACGATCGCCCCCTCGTCGCGGCCCGCGCCGGCCGTGCGGGGGCTGGCCGGGTCGACGACGACGAGGTCGGCGCGCTGCCCCACGGCGATCGCGCCCGCGTCGGGCCAGCCGAGCGACGCGTGCCCGGTCACCGTGGCGGCGTCGATCAGCTCGGTGGCGCTCCAGTGGCCGCGCTGCTGGGTGGCGAGCCGCTCGTCGAGCTCGACGGCGCGCATCTCCTCGAAGAGGTCGATCACCGCGTGGCTGTCCGAGCCGAGGGTCAGCCGGGCGCCCGCGTCGTGCAGGCGCCGCGACGGCCCGATGCCGTCGCCGAGGTCGCGCTCGGTGGTCGGGCAGAAGGCGGCGAACGCCCCCGCCCCGCCGATCAGCGCGATGTCGTCAGCGGTGAGGTGGGTGGCGTGGACCACGCTCGTCGTGGGCCGCAGCAGCCCGTGCTCGTCGAGCAGGCGGGCGGGGGTGAGCCCGTACGCCTCGAGGCAGGCCTGGTTCTCGGCGACCTGCTCGGACAGGTGGACGTGGAAGGGCCGCCCACCGACCCAGTCGGCCACGGTGCCGAGCGCGTGGTCGGGCACGGCGCGCACCGAGTGGACGGCGGCGCCGACCCGGGCGTGGGGGTCGACGTCGAGCGCGTCGACCCGCGAGGCCCACGCCTGGGCCGAGTCGTCGGTGTAGCGCAGCTGGGCGCCCTGCGGCGCGGCGCCGAAGCCGGCCGACAGGTACAGCGTGTCGAGCAGGGTGATGCGCACGCCCGCGAGCCGCGCGGCCTCGACCAGCGCCCGGCCCATCTCGTTGGGGTCGCCGTAGCGGGCGCCGTCGGGCCGGTGGTGCACGTAGTGGAACTCCCCCACGCACGTGATCCCGGCCGCCGCCATCTCGCGGAACGTCGCCCGGGCGAGGGCGAGGTAGGTGTCGGGGTCGAGCCGCGCGGCGACGGCGTACATCTGGTCGCGCCAGGTCCAGAACGTGCCGCGCTCGCGCTGCGTGCGCCCGCGCAGGGCCCGGTGGAAGGCGTGGCTGTGGGTGTTGGCGAGCCCGGGCACCACGAGGCCCCGCACGGGGACGGCGCGCCGCGGGTCGGCGTCGGGGGTGACGGAGGTGAAGCGGCCGTCCTCGACCTCGACGAGCACGTCGTCGAGGAAGCGGTCGCCGACCCAGGCGCGCTCGAGGAGGTAGGCCGTCACGCGGGGGCTCCGGTGAGCTCGGCCAGCACGTCGGCGAGCGCCTCGACCCCGGCGAGGCAGTCGGCGGTCTCGGCGTGCTCGTCGGGCGAGTGCGAGACGCCCGTGGGGTTGCGGACGAAGACCATGGCCGTGGGGATGCCGGCGTCCGACAGGATGCCTGCGTCGTGGCCGGCCTGGGTGGGGATGACGGGCCGGTCGCCGAGCCCGGCGAGGCGCGCGGCGAGGTCGGGGTCGAAGGCGACCGAGCCGGAGACCGACTCGGCGGTGACCTCGAGGGACGTGCCGTCGCGGTCGGCGCGGTCGTGCGCCTGCCGCCCGATGGCGTCCACGAGCTCAGCGAGCGCGTCGTCCGACGAGGCGCGCGCATCGAGCCAGGCGGTCACCAGCGACGGGATCGCGTTGGTGCCGTTGGGCTCGACGGCGAGGCTGCCGAAGGTGGCGCGCTGACCGGCCAGGCGGGCCTGCTTGTTGGCGGCCAGCGCCGTCATCGCGTAGGTCAGCATCGGGTCGTGCCGGTCCTCCATCCGGGTCGTGCCGGCGTGGTTGGCCTGCCCGGCGAAGTCGAAGCGCCACCGCCCGTGCGGCCAGATCTCGCTGGCCAGGCCGACGGCGACGTCGCGGTCGACGAGGTCACGGCCCTGCTCGACGTGCAGCTCGACGAAGGTGCTCACGCGCTCCAGCGACAGCAGCCCCTGCGACGGGTCGAGCCCGGCGTCGGCGACCGCATCGGCGAGGAGCACCCCGTCGCGGTCGCGCAACTCGCGCGCCTCGTCCCAGGTCGTCGCCCCGGTGACCAGCCGGGAGCCGAGGCAGGCGCGGCCGAAGCGCGAGCCCTCCTCCTCGACGAAGACGCCCAGACCGAGGGGCCGGTCCGGCGCGAAGCCCCGGGCGCGCAGCACGTCGACGGCCGCCAGCGCCGACACCACGCCCAGCGGTCCGTCGTACGCCCCGCCGTCGAGCACCGAGTCGAGGTGCGAGCCGGTGAGGACGCCCTCCGCGCCGGACGCACCTGCGGGCTCCCACCAGGCGACCTGGTTGCCCACGCCGTCGGTCTCGACGGCGAGTCCGCGCGCCGCGCACTCCTCGGCGAACCAGGCCCGCAGCTCCGACTCGGCGGAGGTCCAGGGCTGGCGGAAGTAGCCGCCCGACGACGCGGACCGCCCGACCGGTGCGAGGTCGCGCCACATCTGCTCGAAGTCCGACGGTGCTGCCATGCGAGCAGTCCACCGGGATCGCCGCACGCGGTCAACGCACGACCCCGGCGATTCGTCTCGGATCCCAGACGTGCGGGCGGGGCGCGCGCTGCTGTAACGCCGGGTTAGCAGCTGTACCCACTGGGATAGATCATGGTGGGTACAGCTGGTAACCCGGCGTTACAGCGGCAGGCGGCGAGGGTGAGAGCCTGCCCCCATGGAGTTCCGCGACGTCGTCCGCCGCCGGCGCATGGTGCGCCGCTACGCCGACCGGCCCGTCCACCCGGCGGCCGTCGAGCGGATGCTCGAGCACGCCCAGCGCGCGCCCAACGCCGGGTTCACCCAGGGGTGGGCGTTCCTGGTGCTGGACACCCCCGACGACGTGGCGCTCTTCTGGGCGGCGACAGGGGCGGACCCGGACGTCCGCAACGCCTGGCTCGACGGCATGCGCACCGCGCCGGTCGTCATCGTGCCGCTGACCAGCAAGGCGGCCTACCTCGACCGCTACGCCCAGCCCGACAAGGGATGGGCCGACCGCGACGAGGCGCGCTGGCCCGTGCCGTACTGGTGGGTCGACGCCGGCATGGCGTCGCTGCTCGTCCTCCAGACGGCCGTCGACGAGGGCCTCGGCGCCTGCTTCTTCGGGATCCCCGGCGAGCACCTGGCGTCCTTCCGCGCGGCGTTCGGCATCCCCGTCGACCACGCGCCGGTCGGCGCGATCACCGTCGGGCACCGTGAGGACGACGACGCGGGGGCGCCCGGGTCGCCGGCGCGTCGGAGGCGACGGACCGATCTGGTCCACCGCGGGCGGTGGGGCACTACGGTCACCCCATGACCGACCGCGTCGTCGCCGCCCTGCAGGCGCTCGTCCGCATCCCCACCGTCTCCGACCGCGACCCGGCTCGCGTCGACACCGACGCCTTCGACCGGCTGCTCGCCGAGCTCGCGACGCAGTTCCCGCTGCTCCACGACCGGCTCGGGCTCACCCGCGTCGGCAGCCACGGCCTGCTCCTCCACTGGGCCGGGGCGAGCGCGGAGCGCCCGGTCGTGCTGATGGCCCACCTCGACGTCGTGCCGGTCGACGCGGACGCCCCGTGGCAGCACGACCCGTTCGGCGGCGAGATCCACGACTCCCCCGCGGGTCCGGCGATCTGGGGGCGCGGCACGCTCGACGACAAGGGCTGCGTCGCGGCGATCTGCGAGGCCGTCGAGCAGCTGCTCGAGACCGACCACGTGCCGGCCCAGGACGTGTGGCTGTCCTTCGGCTGCGACGAGGAGGTCAGCGGCACCGCGGCCGCGGAGGCCGTCGACGTGCTGCGCCGGCGCGGCGTGACGCCGTGGCTGGTCCTCGACGAGGGCGGCGCGATCGCGGGCGGCGCGTTCCCCGGCGTGAAGGCGCCCCTGGGCGTCATCGGCGTGACCGAGAAGGGCACCACCTCGCTCGAGCTGGTGGCCGAGGGGCGCGGCGGCCACGCCTCGACGCCGGCACGCAACGGCCCGACCGCCCGCATCGCCCGGGCCATCCTGCGGGTCGAGAAGTCGCCGTTCCCGGCGTCCGCGCCGGCCCCGACGCTCGAGCTGGCGCGCCGGCTGGCACCCCACGTGCCGCTTCCGCTGCGTCCCCTGCTGGGCCGCGCCGACCGGCTCGCACCGGTGATCACGCGGGCGCTCCTCGCCGCCGGCCCGGAGGCCGCGGCGATGACCCGCACGACCGTCGCCACCACCACCCTCAGCGGCTCCCCCGCCCTCAACGTCATCGCCTCGACGGCCCGCGCGGGGCTCAACATCCGCGTCATGGTCGGCGACACCGTCGCGGGCGTCGTGGAGCACGTGCGCCGCGCGGTCGACGACGACTCGATCCGCATCGAGGTGGTCGAGTCCGGCGAGCCGTCGCCGGTCTCCCCGATGGACGAGGCGTTCGAGCTCCTCGAGGACTGCATCGGGGAGGTGTTCCCCGACGCCGTCGCGACGCCCTACGTGATGATGGCGGCCACCGACTCGCGGCACTTCACCGCGATCAGCGACCACGTCTACCGCTTCGCCCCGTTCCGGATGTCCAAGGCCCAGCGCGAGGCCATCCACTCCTACGACGAGCACCTCGGCGTCGCCGACCTCGTCGACGGCTCCCGCTGGTATCGGCTGCTGATCGAGAGGCTTCCGGCATGAGCACCGAGATCCCGCCCGGCCCGCTCAAGGCCCCGGCCGCGCACACGGCGGTCAAGGGCCTGGCCACCGTCGTCGGCTTCCTGGTGCTGGTCGAGCTCGCCAGCGGGATCCTGCAGGGCTACTACACGCCCATCTACCCGCAGATCGCCGAGCACCTCTCCATCAGCGAGGGGGACATCAACTGGTTCGAGGCGGCGCAGCTCATCGTCAGCGCGCTCTGCATCCCGCTCCTCGCGCGGCTCGGCGACCTCGTCGGCCACAAGCGGGTGCTCCTGATCTCGACGGCCGCGACCGCGATCGGCTCGTGGTGGCTGGCGTTCGCCCCCGGCTTCGGCAGCTTCCTCCTCGGCTGGGCCGTCCAGGGCGCGTACGTCGTGTGGCTGCCGCTGGAGATCGCGATCATCCACCGGCGCACGCGCGACTCCGGCCGTCAGGAGCTGCTGACCCGCCGCGGCGCCGCCGTCCTGGTCGGCTCGCTCGAGCTGGCGGTGATCGTGGGCGCGCTGAGCAGCGGGCTGCTCGTCGACACCCTCGACATGAACGTCCTGCTCGCCCTGCCCGCCGTCGTGGTCACCGCGGTGTTCTTCGTGATCCTCGCCGGCATCGAGCAGGCGCCGGGCGACGACACCGGCGGCGGCCTCGACTGGACCGGCCTGGGGCTGATCACCCTCGCCCTCGGCGTGCTGATGGGCGGCCTGGTGTGGCTGCGCCTCGACGGCGCCGGGTCGCTGCTCGGCTGGTCGACGATCCTGCTGTCGCTGCTCGTCTTCGCCGCCTTCTGGCGCTTCGAGCAGCAGCACCCCGAGCCGATCGTCGACGTGCGGCTGCTGGCCGGACCGGCGCAGTGGCCCGTGCAGGTGACGGCGTTCCTCTTCGGCATCCCGGTGCTCGGCGGCCAGATCCCGCTGTCGACGTACGCCCAGGCCGACCCCGTCGAGCGCGGCTACGGGCTCGGTGCAGAGCCGGCGTTCATCTCCACCCTCATCGGCCTCTACGTCGTCACGCTCGCGATCGGCGCCTTCACGCTGCCGCTGACCACCCGGCTGCTCGGCGGCGTGCGCCGCGCGCTCGTGGTCGCGTGCCTGCTGGTCGGCGGCGGCTACCTGCTGTGGCTGCCGTTCCACGACGAGACGTGGCAGGCGCTGCTCAACATGGGCGTCGCCGGCCTCGGGTCGGGCGCGCTGGTGGCGGCGCTGCCGGCGGCCGCGGCTGCCGCGGCGCCACCCGAGCGCACCGGGATCGCCACGGGCATGACCAACGGCACCAAGACCGTCGGCGGCGCGATCGCCTCGGCGATCTTCGCGATCGCGCTCACGGCGACCGGCTCGCTCGACGCGACCTCCGAGCAGGTGGCGCCGTTCAGCGGCTACCTCACCGTGTGGGCGGTGTGTGCCGGAGCGTCGTTCCTGGCCGCGCTCGCCCTGCTGGCCGCCCCGAAGCACGCCTTCGGCGACGCTCCCGCGCCGCTCACCCGCTGAGGGCGCCCCTGAGCCGGGCCACCCCGGGGCCGGTCAGGTCGTCGAGCGCCTGCTCCCGCCCGGAGACGACCATGAGCAGCGACACCAGCGGCCCCCGGACCTCCGGGCCCTCGCCGTGCGACCAGTCGGCGTCGTCGGCGACCAGCCGGAGGCCGGCTGCGCGCTGCTTGCCGCCGCCCAGTCCCACCGGCGTCCTGAGCTGGTGGGCGAGGGCCCGGACCACGGTCTCCTCGGGGTAGGCACGGGTGAGGCCGAGCGGGCGCCGGACGTCCTCGCCGTGCGCGACCTCCTCGACCAGCCGGCTGTCGAGCGGGGCCGGCGGCGTGGTCGTGCGCCCGACGACCTCGCGCAGCCGCTGGAGCGTCTCGGCGGGCGTCGCGCCCTTCTCGCGCGCGACCCCCTGGTCGTTCTGCCGGTCGAAGTCGAAGCGCGCCCGCACCATCGCGAGCACGATCCCGACCCGGGTCGTCCTGGCGTTGTCGACGAGGTGGGCGGCGACGTCGTGCACCGTCCACCCGCCGCACAGCGACGGCACCTCCCACTGCTCGTCGCTCAGTCCGGACAGGTCGTCGACCAGTGCCGCGCGCTCGGCGCGCACCAGGTCCCACACATCGCTCATCCGTCCAGCCTCTCAGGAGGCGGGGACATCGGGTCGCGCGCTGCGTGAGAGGCCGCCGGGAGGGTCAGCGGGGCGGGAGCGACCCCCGGGCGGCGGCGGCCTCGATGCTGTCCTCGGACGGCATCAGCAGCCACAGCAGCGGGTAGATGAGGATCTGGCTGCCCGGGATCGCGAAGAGCGTCACGACGAACAGCAGGCGGGTGATCCACGGCGTGAGGCCGAGGCGCCGGCCGACGCCGGCGCAGACGCCGGCGATGATCGCGCGGTCGGTCGAGCGGACCAGACCCTGGCGGGCGAAGGACGTACGGATCTTCTCCATGCCTCCAGCATGCGTCATCCGCGCCCGCCGGACCATCGGGAACGACCCCGGTCCGACCCCGGGCGTGCGCCCCTGGTCACCCGGCCCGACCCCGAGGACGACGGGGGTCAGCGGACGCGACCGGACTCCTCGCTCACCTCGCGCAGGCGCCGCGCCAGGTCGTCGGTGAGCATGCCGGGCTGGAGGCGCCACGACCAGGTGGCCGCGGAGCCGGGGGTGTTCATCCGGGCCTCGCCGCCCAGCGACAGCACGTCCTGGGCCTGCACCATCGCGAGCGCGCAGGGGGCGTGGTGGGCGAGCCGGATCATCGCCCACGCAGGGTCCGGGTCGGTGATGCCGGCCGCGCTCCAGGCGCGCTCGGCCTCGCGGCGCCGTCGGGCCGGCAGGGTGTCCCACCAGCCCACGACGGTGTCGTTGTCGTGGGTGCCGGTGTAGACGACCTGGTCGTGGCGCAGGTTCTCCGGCTCGTGGGAGCGGTCCTCGCCGTCGGGGTCGAAGGCGAACTGCAGGACCGCCATCCCCGGGAAGCCCAGGGCCTCGCGGAGCTCCTCGACGGGGGCGTCGATGACCCCGAGGTCCTCGGCGACGACGGGCAGCGGCCCGAGCTCGGCGGACGCGGCGTCGAAGACCGCCCGCCCCGGGCCCGGCTGCCAGCTGCCGTGCTCCGCCGTCTCGTGGTCGGCCGGCACCGCCCAGAAGCCCGCGAAGCCGCGGAAGTGGTCGATGCGGACGAGGTCGTGGAGCGCGAGGCTCCGGCGCAGCCGCTCCACCCACCACCGGTAGCCGTCGGCCGCCATGGCCGTCCAGTCGTAGAGCGGGTTGCCCCACAGCTGGCCGGTGTCGGTGAAGGCGTCGGGCGGTACGCCGGCGACGGCGTCGTGACGGAACAGCTCGGGCCACGTCGCCGTGTCCGCGCTGCCGGCGGCGACGTAGATCGGGATGTCGCCCAGCACCCGGACCCCGTGGTCGGCGGCGAAGGAGCGCAGCGCCTGCCACTCGCGCTGGAAGCGCACCTGGTCGGCGAGATCGCCGCCGTGCGCCGTCCACGACCCGGTCCAGTAGGCGTTCTCGTCGGCGAACGCCCGCACCTCGTCGTCGCCCACCGGCGCACCCGGGTCCTCGAGCAGCCCCGGCCAGGCGGCGAAGGCGGACGGGGAGGCGTACGGCGACCCGTGCGCGTCGGGGACGGTGAGGGGGAGCACCTGCCACACCGACTGGCCGGCGGCGGCCAGCCACCGCACGAAGTCGCGGGCCGGCTCCCCGAGCCGGCCGCCGGGCAGCGAGGTCACGTGGAGCTGGACTCCTGCGGCACGGTCGTGGAGGCCCTGGATCGCCATGGGCAGCAGCCTGCCATGGCGCACCGAGGACCGGGAGCGCCCGCGTGCCTCAGCGCGCCTCGACCAGGCCGTGCTCGTGCGCGAACACCACGATCTGCACCCGGTCGCGCAGCGACAGCTTGCGCAGCACCGAGCCGACGTGGGTCTTGACCGTCGACTCCGAGGCGAAGATCTCCGCGGCGATCTCGGTGTTGGACATCCCGCGCGCCACCGCGGCGAAGACCTCGCGCTCCTTGTCCGTCAGGGCGAGGTAGGCCGCCGGCGCGGGTGCCCGGGCGACGAACTGGCCGCGCAGGAGCAGGGACAGGTCGGCCGGGGCGAGCACCGCGTTGCCGGCGTGGACCGTGCGGATCGCGTCGCGCAGCATCAGCGGGGTGGTGTCCTTGAGCAGGAAGCCGCTGGCGCCGTAGCGGATGGCCGTCGCCGCACGGTCGTCGAGGTTGAAGGTCGTCAGCACCACCACGCGCAGCGGGTGCTCGCGCCGCGACACGCGGTCGGGCGCGAACAGCTGGCGGGTGGCCTCGACGCCGTCCATCTCCGGCATCCGGATGTCCATCAGCACCACGTCGGGCTGGAGCTCGTCGCAGACCGCGACGGCCTCGAAGCCGTCGCCGGCGACGCCGACGACCTCCATCCCCTCCTGGGCGTCGATGATCGTGCGCACGCCCTCCCGGAAGAGCTCCTGGTCGTCGACCAGCACGACCCGGATCACGATGCGCTCCGCACGGGCAGCCACGCGGTGGCGGTGAACGTCTGCCCGCCCGCCTCGTCGCGCCGGCGTACGTCGAGGCGGCCGCCGACCGCCTCCAGCCGGCGCCGCATGCCGTCGATGCCCCGGCCGGGCGCCTGCCCCGGGCCCGCGGCGGACGGGGCGTCCGGGGTCGACGCGGTGCGGATCGGCTGCGTGGCGTCGGAGGCGGCGGGGTCCACGACGTTGCGGACCTCGAGGCGCAGCTCGCCCTCCCAGTGCCGCTCCACGGTGACCGGGGTGTCGCGGCGGCCGTGCCTGATCGCGTTGGTCAGCATCTCCTGCAGGACGCGGTAGGCGACCGTCTCGAGCTCGGGCGGCAGCGGCTGCGGCTGGCCGACGACGCTGGAGACGACCTCGTGCCCGCTGGAGCGGACGTTGTCGACCAGGCTGTCGAGGCTGGCGCTGCGCCCGGGCGCGGTGGCGCCCTGGGTGGTGGTCAGCACCTGGCGGACGTCCTGCAGCGAGGTGCGCGCCGACGTGGCGATGGTGGCCATCGTCTGCTTCAGCCGGTCGGTGTCGGCGTCCTCGAGGTACTGCGCCGACTCGGCCTGGGCCAGGATCACCGCGAGCGAGTGGCCGACCACGTCGTGCACGTCGCGGGCCAGGCGGCCCTGCTCCTCCCGCAGGCGGGCGATCTCGCGGGCCTGCTCGGACTCGCGGTGCGCCTGGGCAGCGTCCTCCTCGGCGGCGACCTGGGAGATCTCCGACCTCCTGGCCCGCGACATGAACCGCAGCGCCAGCCCGGCGAGCCACGGGACACCGAGCACGGACATCCCGGTCACCGCCGCGGCGATCTGCCAGGTGTCGCCGTAGGAGTAGATCTCCGAGACGATCGCCCCGAGGCCGACCTGGTCGACCAGTCCAGAGAGCTGCGGTGCCGCCATCACCACGAAGACGATGAGCCCCGCAGCAGGGATCGAGAGCGCGCTGAGCCAGACCGTCGGGAGCGCCCCCCAGCGCGCGGTGCCGAAGGCCACGACCGCGATGGCGACCTGGGCGACCATCACGTCGCTGCCCGTGAGGAGCTGGAGACCGCAGAGCCCCCAGACCAGCAGCAGCGCGACCGCCGGCGCTCGCCTGGACAGGCCCGCGGCGACGGCCATGCCGACGGCGACCAGGAGCAGCGACTGGGGCGGTGAGAAGAAGTGCTCGGCGGTCATCGTCTCGACCAGACCGACGATCAGCACCAGGACACCGACC
Source organism: Nocardioides sp. Z13_37 (assembly GCF_058355585.1). Classification (NCBI taxonomy): domain Bacteria; kingdom Bacillati; phylum Actinomycetota; class Actinomycetes; order Propionibacteriales; family Nocardioidaceae; genus Nocardioides; species Nocardioides sp. Z13_37. Next base: position 355,820 of record NZ_JBZGDV010000001.1, read on the forward strand.
GCGACGTCGGGGGCCCAGGTCCGCCACGCCCGGGTCATGCCGCCACCGCGACCGGCCGGCGTCGCGTCCGGAGCGGCTGCTCGACCGCGTACCAGCTGAATCCCGCGAGCGGCAGGGTCAACACCGCCGCCCACAGCCCGGCCTGCTCGAGGTGGGGCCTCATCCAGACGGTCAGCGGGTAGTTCCACAGGTACGCCGAGTAGGAGACGGTGCCGAGCCAGACCAGGGCGCGCAGCGCCGGGCCGGTGACGTCTGCCCAGGAACGCCAGCAGAGCAGCAGCACCGCGGTGAGCGAGGCGATGGCCGGTCCTCCTGCCAGGTAGGTGAGCGCGTGACCGCGCAATGGAACCACGCTGAGGAGGGTAAGACCGGCCAGCGCGGCGGCCGGCGCCCAGGTGGCCACACCGGCCGGGATCCGCACGCCGGCGAGCCTGCCGACGCCGACCCGTGCGGCGGCACCGACCACGAAGCACAGCCCCCACGAGGTGGGGAGGGAGTAGGCCAGGTCCGCGTCCTCGCGCAGCCAGAGCAGCGTCGCGACGCAGGCGAGCACGGACGTCGCACCGGCGGCCAGCAGGGCCAGGGGCATCCGTCCGCGGGTGGCGGCCAGCACGACGACGGCCGGCCACACCAGGTAGAACTGCTCCTCCGTCGCGAGCGTCCAGAGGTGGAAGGTCGCGTCGCTGGCGTGACCGAAGGGCAGGTTGCCCGTCCACGTCAGGACCACCAGGACGGTGCGGCCGAGCTCGTCGCGGTCACCCAGGGGATCGAGCAGCAACGTCACCACGAGGACCCCGGCCACCAGGAACAGCAGCGCCGGCACCAGCCGGCGCGCCCGGCGCAGGTAGAAGCGGCGCAGGTCCACCCGGCCGGTGCGATCGGCCTCGTCGAGGAGCAGCCCCGTGATCAGGTAGCCGCTGAGCGCGAAGAACATCACCACCCCCACGACGCCCGCGCCGGGGAACGCCGCCGGCCACGCGTGGCGCAGCATCACCAGGCCGACGGCGATCCCGCGGAGGAGGTCGATGCCCTCGACCCGCCTCGCCGTCGCGTCCGTCGTCCCCGCCGTCCCCGCCGTCCCCGCCGTCACGCCGTTCCCGGACCCGGGAGCACGTCGCGGACGAGGCGGTCGAGCAGGTCGCCGTACGTCATCCCGGCCGCGGCGAACATCCGCGGCACCTGCGACTGCTCGGTGAAGCCGGGCATGGTGTTGACCTCGTTGAGCACCGGGCCGTCGCCGGTCACGAAGAAGTCGACCCGCGCCACGCCCGCGCAGCCGAGGGCGTCGTAGACCGTGAGCGCGGCCTCCTCGAGGGCGGTGCGCTCGGCGTCCGACAGCGCGGCGGGCACGCGGAAGTCGGCGCCGCCGCCGTACTTCGCCGCGTAGTCGAACCACCCGTCCACCACGACCTCGAGGGCCGGCGACACGACGCGGGTGCCGTCCGCACCGCCGAGGACGGCGACGTCGACCTCCCGGCCCGCGACGACGTCCTCGACGAGCACGCGGTCGTCGAGGGCGAACGCCGCCGCGAGCGCGTCGGCCAGCCCCGACGGGTCGCCGACCAGGCTCACGCCGTGGCTCGAGCCGGCCGCGACGGGCTTGACGACGACCGGGTGGGTCCACGCGTACGACCCGGCGGAGGCCGCGGTGAGCAGCACGCCGGGCGCGGTGGCGATGCCGAGCGCCCCGGCGACGAGCTTGGTCGCCCACTTGTCCATCGCCAGCGCCCCGGCCCCGACGCCGGAGCCGACGTAGGCGACCCCGGCGAGCTCGCAGAGCGCGGCGAGCGAGCCGTCCTCGCCGCGGGGACCGTGCACCACGGGCAGCACGGCGGCACATGACTGAAGGACTGTCACGGCCTCGCCGAGACCGAGGGCGTGGTCGCCGCTGGCCCAGCGGCCGTCGAGCCCGATGGTCAGCCGCACGACGTCGTAGGCCGTCGGGTCGAGTGCGGCCGCGACCGCGGCGGCGGAGGCGAGGGAGACCTCGTGCTCGCAGCTCTGGCCGCCGCCGACGACGGCGACCCGGATGCGGGTGCGGGCGGCCTGCGAGGTGGTGCGGGTGGTCACGGGATGCTCCTGAGCCGGGGGGACGAGAGGGGGGACGAGACGTGGGGCGAGAGGCTGCGGGTGGGGCTGGCGCCGGGGTCGACGGCGCCATCGGCGCCGTCGGCGGCGGGGTGGATGGCGGGATGGATGGAGGGGCGGACGCTGCGGCGCACGCGGGGACCGATCCCGGTGACGATCTCGTGCGGGAGGGTGTCGGCCCAGCGGGCCCAGTCGCCGACGGTCGGCTCGCCGGCGGCGCCGGGGCCCAGCACGGTGGCGGTGTCGCCGGGCTCGGCGTGGTCGGCGCCGAGGTCGACGACGACCTGGTCCATCGAGATCCGCCCGACGACCGGTCGCCGGCGCCCGCGCAGCAGCACCTCGGCGCGACCGGAGGCGGCGCGCGGCAGCCCGTCGGCGTAGCCGAGCGGCAGCAGCGCCAGGTGGGTCGCCGCGGGCGCGATCCAGGTGTGCCCGTAGCCGACGCCCGCGCCGGCGCGGACGCGACGGACGCCGACCACGGGCGCGGTGAGGGTCAGCCCCGAGCGCAGGACGGTGGTGCCGGTGGGGTCGATCCCGACGAGGCCGGCGCCCACCCGGACGGTCGTGTGGTGGCTGCGGACGTCCAGCAGGGTCGCCGCCGTGGCCGCGAGGTGGCGGCGGGCGGGGCGGAGCCCGGCGCCCCGCGCCGTCTCCACCCCCCACGCGAAGCGCCGCCGGCCCAGCGCGTTGCACCCGTCGGCCGGGTCGTCGGCGCAGCCGAGGTGTCCCATCACCCCGACCACGCGGACGAGTCCCGCCCGCTCCGCCCGGCGGGCGGCCCGGCACAGGTCGGGCCACGCCGACGGCTCCGCACCGTCGCGGGCCATGCCGGTGTCGAGGTGCAGGTGGATGCGGGCCGAGCGCTGGTGCGGCGCGGACCGCTGGGCGCGGACGACGGCGTCGAGGTGCTCGCGCGAGGGCACGGCGATCTCGACCTCACCGGCCAGCGCGTCGGCGTACGCGGCGTCGACGGGGTTGAGCCAGCTGAGGACGGGCGCGGTCAGGCCGGCCGTACGCAGGGCGAGCGCCTCCTCGATGCTGGTGACACCGAGCGAGGTCGCCCCGTGCGCCAGCGCCGTGCGGGCCACACCGGCCGCGCCGTGCCCGAAGCCGTCGGCCTTCACCACCGCCATCACCTCGGCCGCGGTGCGCGAGGCGATCAGGCGGGTGTTGGCGGCGACGGCCGACAGGTCGACGTCCAGGGTGGGCGCTGCGCCGGGGACCGCGGTGGGGGCCACGGCCAGCGCGCTCACGCGGCTGCCTCGTCGCCGACGCGGGCCGGGCCGTAGGTCGCGGCGCCGGCGCCGGTGACGAGCGCCCAGTAGCGGTCGCCGAAGCTCCAGTGCCACCACTCGGTGGGGTAGTTGACCAGCCCGGCGCCGCCGAGCACGCGCGCCAGCAGGTCGCGGTGCGCGCGGGCGTCGGCCCCGATGCCGGCCGCGGCGAAGTAGCAGGCGCCGTCGGACTGCTCCGGCGTCGCGTCGATGGGCGTGCCGAGGTCGAGGTCGTCGCCGCAGGCGTCGACCAGCGTCAGGTCCACCGCCGCGCCGGCCACGTGCGGCGCGACGTCCACCGGCGCGACGAAGCGGCTGGTGAGCCGCCGCACCTCGTCGGGGCCGGCCTCCGGATGGGCGGCGCGGACCTCCCTGGCGTAGGCGGCGACGATCGCGCGCTGGTCGGCCACCGACCGGTGCCCCTCGACGACCCGGATCGCGATGCCGGGCGGGAGGTCGCGCCGGGCGTGGGCCAGCCGGTCGGCCAGGCCCCGCCTGACCAGCGCCCGGGCCGGCCCGAACGACGCGTCGAGGCGGACCAGGGGCTCGCCGGACTCATGCACGGGCACGGCGGCGACACGGGGGTCGGACAGGAGGATCACCATGACCCAACGTTCGCGGTCAGGGCCGTCCCCCCGCCTCCATCTGAGGTGCCGGGCTGCTGTCCTCGAGGACGAGATCGGTCCGGGACCGCCCGCCGACGGGTGCCTCGGCGTGACCGGCGACCGTAGACTCGACGCATGTCCGAGAACGACGACTTCGACGTCGCGGACCCCGGGTCGGGACGCCGCGAGCGCGAGCGCGACGACCGCACGGGGCGTTCTGCCTCCGCTGCCCGGATCGCCCAGCAGTCGACGTGGGTCGACCTGCAGGTGCGCCAGGCGATGGAGCGCGGCGAGTTCGACGACCTGCCGGGCACGGGCAAGCCGATCGAGGATCTCGGTGCCGAGCACGACCCCGACTGGTGGGTCAAGAAGCTCGTCGAGCGCGAGAACATCGCGATCCTCCCGCCGGCCATCGCGCTGCGCAAGGAGGACGCCGAGCTCGACGCCCGGCTCGACGCGATCTCGGTCGAGCGCGAGGTGCGGCGCGAGCTCGACGACTTCAACCGCCGCGTGGTGGAGACCCGCCGTCAGCTGCAGGGCGGTCCGCCGGTGGTCACCGCACTGCGCGACGTGGACGCGGAGGTCGAGGCGTGGAACGAGCGTCGGGCGTCCCGCATCGAGGCGCAGCGGGCCGCGGCCCGTGCTGCCGCGCCGCCGCCCCAGCAGCGCTCGTGGTGGCGCCGCCGCCGCACCCGCTGACCGCTGGCGGGCCCGCTGCCGGCGGGCTCAGTCCCAGTCGAGGCCGCCGCGACGCCACTCGTAGGCGTAGGCCAGCGACAGGTTGAGGATGAACAGCACGACCGCCAGGTAGCCGAAGGTGCCGAGCTGGTCGAAGTGCACCGCCCACGGCACGAGGAACATGATCTCGACGTCGAAGATGATGAACGTCATCGCGACGGGGTAGTAGCGCACCGGGATCGTGCGGCCGCTGCGGCCCGGGTCGGACACCGGGTCGATGCCGCACTCGTAGGAGTCGAGGCGCGCGCGGTTGTAGCGCTTGGGACCGACCACCGAGCTCATCAGCACCGAGCCGACCGCGAAGAGTCCGGCGATCGCCGACAGGACCACCACGGGCAGGTAGAGCTCCACAGCTCGCTCCTCTTGTCGGGCCGGATGCGTGGCCCCAAGTCCTAGCAGCAACGGGCAAGACGATGGCGTGCCCGTGCCCTGCCCGGCAGGGAGACATGGGTCATATCGGGCTGCTCCGGCGCAGCGGTAGTTTGCGCCCATGACACGCCCCGCCAAGGACTTCTTCGCGCCGCTCGCCGTCGGCGCACCCACGCCGCCGCGCGAGATCCCCGCCCGGCCGAGCCGCGCGATCCACTTCTTCGACCCCGGCAACGAGAAGATGGCCGCCAAGGTGCCCGGCATGGTGGGCACGGTCGACGTGCTGCTCGGCAACCTGGAGGACGCCGTCAAGGCGGAGAACAAGGAGAAGTCGCGCCAGGGCCTGGTCGACATCGCCCGCGCGACCGACTTCGGGCCGACCCAGCTGTGGACCCGGATCAACTCGCTCGACAGCCCGTGGGTGCTCGACGACCTGACCACCCTCGTGCCCGCCATCGGCGACAAGCTCGACGTCATCATGGTGCCGAAGGTCCAGGGCGCCGAGGACATCCACTACGTCGACCGGCTGCTCGCCCAGCTCGAGGCGAAGGCCGGGCTCGACCGGCCGATCCTCGTCCACGCGATCCTCGAGACCGCGCGCGGCGTGGCCAACATCGAGGAGATCTGCGGCGCCAGCCCCCGGATGCAGGGCCTGTCCCTCGGGCCGGCCGACCTCGCCGCCGACCGCCGCATGAAGACCACCCGCGTCGGAGGCGGCCACCCGGGCTACCTCGTGCGCCAGGACGCCCCGCGCGACGCCGCCGGCCAGGCGCAGCACGACGCCGAGCGGGCGACGTACCAGCAGGACCTGTGGCACTACACGATCGCCCGGATGGTCGACGCGTGCGCGATGCACGGGATCTACCCCTACTACGGGCCGTTCGGCGACATCGCGGACACGGTGGGCTGCGAGGACCAGTTCCGCAACGCCTTCCTCCTCGGCTGCGTCGGCGCGTGGAGCCTGCACCCCGCGCAGATCGCGATCGCCAACCGCGTCTTCTCCCCCAGCGTCGAGGACGTCGCGCACGCGCGGCGCGTGATCGCCGCGATGGGCGACGGCACGGGCGCGGTGATGATCGACGGCAAGATGGAGGACGACGCCTCCGTCAAGCAGTGCCAGGTCATGGTCGCCCTCGCCGAGGAGCTGGCCGCGATCGACCCGGAGCTGAGGAAGCAGTACGACGCGATCGTGGTCGAGGAGGCCTGAGATGAACGAGTTCACCCCCCTGCGCAGCGTCCTCTACATGCCCAGCTCCAACGAGCGGGCGCTGGAGAAGGCGCGGACGATCCCGTGCGACGGCCTGATCCTCGACCTCGAGGACGCCGTCTCGCCCGACGCCAAGGAGTCGGCCCGCGAGGCCGCCGCCGCGGCCGCGGCCAGCGGCGACTACGGCAGGCGCACCGTCACCATCCGGGTCAACGCGATCGGCACCCAGTGGCACGACGCCGACCTCGCGGCGGCCAGCCAGGCGGGGCCCGACGCGATCGTCGTGCCGAAGGTGGAGAGCGCCGACGAGGTGGCCCGGCTGGTCGCCGCGATGGAGAAGGCCGGCGCGCCCGACCACACCCGGCTGTGGGCGATGGTCGAGACGCCCGTCGCGATCCTCGACGCGCTCGCCATCGCCCGGTCCTCCGAGCGGCTCGGCGCGTTCGTGATCGGCACCAACGACCTCGTCAAGGAGCTCTACGCCGAGCACGTCCCCGGGCGCGCCCCGATCCTGCCGAGCCTGCACACCGCGCTGCTCGCCGGACGGGCCGCGGGCATCGCGGTGCTCGACGGCGTCTACAACGACGTCAAGGACACCGACGGCTTCCTCGCCGAGTGCGAGCAGGGACGCCAGATGGGCTTCGACGGCAAGACCCTCGTCCACCCCGGGCAGGTCGAGGGGGCCAACCGCGCCTTCGCGCCGAGCCCCGCGGCCGTCGAGGACGCGCGCGAGCTGATCGCCGCGTTCGAGGCCGGCGCCGGTGCCGGCGTGGTGACCCTCAACGGCCGGATGATCGAGAACCTCCACGTCGAGTCGGCCCGTCGGACGCTGTCGATCCACGAGGCGATCGAGGCGCTCGGCACCGACTGAGGCCCGGCGCCGAAGGGTGGACAGGGTCTTGACATCGCCTCACCCACACGGATGAGGCGAATTGTCCAACGCGCCGCGGACCCGCAAGAGTGACCGCGCCCTGCCCACCGTGGGCCTGTCGCATCACCTAGGAGGCACCCCCATGATCGTCCTCGGACTCATCCTTCTCATCCTCGGGCTCCTGCTCCCCCAGAGCATCCTGACCACCATCGGAATCATCCTGATCGTGGTCGGTCTGGTGCTGAACTTCGTGCCGATCGGCGGCTCCAGCCGACGGGTCTGGTAGCACTCCGCCACCCCGCGAGGACCCCGGACACCCTTGGTGTCCGGGGTCCTGCCGCGTCCCGGGGTCGCTCCCTCCGCCCGCCGTTCTCGTGCGTCATCCGTCCGCCGTTCCCCTGCGTCATCCGAACCCGCACCCATCGGCTCCGATCCGTAGGACGCACCGGGCCGCCTCGGACGTACGCGCCGCGGCCCCACCTCGACGCGCGCTCTCCTCGAGCCCGCGCTCGCCGCCGACCCGGCGACCGGCGACCCGGCGCCGCAGGGCCCGCCCGGACGGGGCTGAGCTCAGGCGCTCTCGTTGCCGCGGCGGAAGCGGTCGTTGAGCCAGGTGCTGGCCGTGCCCATCCAGCCGGCGAGGTCGTGGACCAGGCGGCCGAGGGTGTCCTGGGTCCGCTCGAACGACGCGGTGTAGCTCGCGGCCGCCTCCTGCGCGGCCTCGCTCACCGAGGCGGTGTCGTCGTCCTCGCGGCGCGGGTAGTTGCCCGCGAGGATCGTCGTGTACGCGCCGGAGTCGGTCCAGCGGCGCAGCTCGGTGGCCCGGACGACGGCGAACGGGTGGCTCTGCTGCTGCAGCAGCGACAGCTTGATGAGCGACTCGCGCACGTCGCCGCCCTCGTCGTACTCCGCTCCCTGCTGGAGGAACGACGTGACGTCGAGCTCCTCCAGGGTGCCGCCGCTGGCGAGCTTCATGTGCGTGCGCAGCGCCGCGGTCGGGTCCTGGCTGGCGAGCAGGCCGGCGCGGTCGGCCGACAGCTCGGCCTTGCGCGACCACTCGAGCAGCCCGACGGTGACCATCCGGATGCCGATCGCGCCGCCGGGCACGGCATTGAGCAGGCCGCCCAGACCGAGCAGGCGCACCAGGAGCGTGCGGTAGACCGCGTGTCCGCTGACGGCGTGGCCGAGCTCGTGGCCGATGACGAAGCGGAGCTCGTCGTCGTCGAGGTGGTGCACCAGGCCCGACGACAGCACGATGATCGGCCGGTCCATGCCGATCGTGACGGCGCCGAGCGTCGGGTCGGCCTGGACGTACATCTCCGGCAGGTCGCTGACGTCGAGGCTGCGCCCGACCTCCGCGAGCAGCCGGTGCAGCCGGGCGAACTGCCGCTCGTCGACGCGCACCGCGGAGCCCAGCAGCGTCAGCCGCCAGGCCCGCTCGCGGAACACGCCCGACATGGTCTTGAGCAGCACGTCGAAGCCCTTGAGCCTGCGCAGGGCGACCAGTGCACCCTTGTCGGCGGGGTGCTCCCACGCCCGCGAGCTGATGTCCGTGAGCACGACGCGCGCACGCGCCGGCTTCTTCTCCCCCGATGCCATGGAGGGATCCTGACGTACGCGCGCGGGAAAGTCATGGGATCCGGCAACGTCGCGCGTGCCACGATGCGGCGGTGACCCGTCCGCCGCGCACGATTCACGTCGCCCTCACCGACGGGGAGCGGGTGTGGGTGGACGACGACGGACGGCTGCCCACCTTCGTCCACGATCCGGAGGCAGGTGGGCCGAGCCCGACGGCCACCGCCAGCCGGTTGCTCACCGACGCCGTGCACCTCGCGCCGGTGGTCGTCCTCGACGAGGTCAACCGCCTGCACGTCGTCCGCGCGCGCAGCGGCGCACCTGAGCGGGGGCACTGGATCGAGCCTGACCACCTCGGCGAGGAGGTGCGCGTCCAGGTCGAGCGGGCGGTCCGTGAGCACTGGGGCACGCCGCCCGCACACCGGCCGGACTGGTATCGCCCCGGATGGTCCGACGAGGTCGAGGCCTGGATCGACGCCGCGCTGGTGGACACCGGCCGGTCGCGCACCGGCCCGCTCCAGACCCATCGCGTCTGGAGCATCTCGGCGGTCCACGTCGTCCCGACCGACCGAGGTCCCGTGTGGTTCAAGGCCAGCTGCGCGCACTTCGCGGCCGAGGCTGCCATCGTGGCGACGCTCGCCGCCCACCTCCCACACCTGGTCCCGGAGGTGGTCGCCGTCGAGGACAGGAGGTGCTGGCTCCTGACCGAGCCGTTGCCGGGGGTCGAGGACGACGGCGCGCCGGCAGAGGCCGCCATGACCCTCGCGCCGCTGTGGGCCGCTGCCCAGATCGCTTCGCTGGACTGGCTCGACGAGCTGCGCGGGGCGGGCGCTCCTCGCCGAGGCGCGGAGGAGACCCTGACGGCCTGGCGCGGCGCACTGGCGACCAACCACGAGCTCGACGCGCTGACCACGGACGAGCGCGGCGCCCTCGTCGAAGCGGTCCCGCTCGTCGAGGCGCGGGTGCGCGAGCTCTGGGCCTGCGGCTTCCCCGACACCCTCGCCCACGGTGACCTGCACTCGGGCAACGTCGCCTTCGACGGCTCGGGCGTGCGGGTCTTCGACTGGAGCGACGGCTGCATCACGCACCCCTTCCTCGACGGCACCCACCTCGCGCACTGGCTCGCCGAGGCGGACGGGACCCAGGCGGAGGACCGGGTGCGCACCGTCCTGCTTCCGTGGCGCGACGCGTTCCCCGAGGCCGACTTCGACCGCGCGGTCGAGCTGGCACCGCTGGTCGACCTGGTCTTCCAGACCGTCACGTTCGATCGGCTGGGCGATGGGATCGAGGCCGGCACCCGCGACTTCGACGGCGCCGTGCTGATGCTGACGCGCAAGCTCCTCGAGTCGGTCACGACCGACGAGTAGCCGCGGGCAGACGACGACCCGACGCGTCGTACGGCCACTAGGACACCCTCGTCCCCGCTGGGACACCCGGATCCGGGTGGTTGAGCGGGGACGTCACCGCTCGAGCCGGGGCGAGGACGCGCCGGGACCCCGGGGCCAGCCGGTCAGTCGCGCATCGGGACCCGCACCCCGCGCTCGTCGGCGACCTCAACGGCGCGGTCGTAGCCCGCGTCGACGTGGCGGATCACGCCCATGCCCGGGTCGTTGGTGAGCACCCGCTCGATCTTCTCGGCGGCCAACGGGGAGCCGTCGGCGACCGTGACCTGGCCGGCGTGGAGGGAGCGGCCGATGCCGACGCCGCCGCCGTGGTGGAAGGAGACCCAGGTCGCGCCGGAGGCGGTGTTGACCAGGGCGTTGAGGATCGCCCAGTCGGCGATGGCGTCGGAGCCGTCCAGCATCGCCTCGGTCTCGCGGTAGGGCGAGGCCACCGACCCGCAGTCGAGGTGGTCGCGGCCGATCACGATCGGCGCCGTCAGCTCGCCGCTGGCGACCATCTCGTTGAACCTCGCGCCCGCCTTCGCGCGGTCGCCGTAGCCCAGCCAGCAGATCCGCGCGGGCAGCCCCTGGAACTGCACGCGCTCGGACGCCATGTCGAGCCACCGGTGCAGCCGGGCGTACTCCGGCTTCTCGTCGGCGGGGAAGAGCTCCTTGATCGCCCGATCGGTTGCCGCGATGTCGGCGGGGTCACCGGAGAGCGCCGCCCAGCGGAACGGGCCCTTGCCCTCGCAGAACAGGGGCCGGATGTAGGCGGGCACGAAGCCGGGGAACGCGAACGCCCGGTCGTAGCCGCCCTTGCGCGCCTCGTCGCGGATCGAGTTGCCGTAGTCGAAGACCTCGGCGCCGGCGTCCTGGAGCTCGACCATCGCCCGCACGTGGCGCGCCATCGACTCCTGGCTGCGCTTGGTGAACCCGCGCGGGTCGTCGGTGCGCTCGCGCTCCCAGTCGTCGTACGCCGTCCCGGACGGAAGGTAGTAGAGCGGGTCGTGCGCCGAGGTCTGGTCGGTGACGACGTCGAGGCGGACCGAGCCGTCGAGGTGGCGCTCGAGCAGCTCGGGCAGCACGTCGGCGGCGTTGCCGAGCAGACCGATCGACAGGGCGCGGCGCTCGTCGCGGGCCTCCAGCGCCAGCTCGACGGCGTGGTCGAGGTCGCGCGCCTGGACGTCGAGGTAGCGCGTCTCCAGGCGCCGGTCGATGCGGTGCTGGTCGCACTCGACGCAGATGGCGACGCCGTCGTTCATGGTGACGGCGAGCGGCTGCGCGCCGCCCATGCCGCCGAGTCCGGCGGTGACCGTGATCGTTCCGGCGAGGGTGCCGCCGAACTTCTTGTCCGCGATCGCGGCGAACGTCTCGAAGGTGCCCTGGAGGATCCCCTGGGTGCCGATGTAGATCCACGAGCCGGCGGTCATCTGGCCGTACATGGTCAGCCCGAGGTCCTCGAGGCGGCGGAACTCCTCCCAGTCGGCCCAGTCGCCGACGAGGTTGGAGTTGGCGATCAGCACCCGCGGCGCCCACGTGTGGGTACGCATCACGCCGACGGGCTTGCCCGACTGCACCAGCAGCGTCTCGTCGTCCTCGAGGTCGCGCAGGGTGGCGACGATGGCGTCGTAGGCCTCCCAGCTGCGCGCCGCCTTGCCGGTGCCGCCGTAGACGACGAGGTCCTCGGGGCGCTCGGCGTTGTCGGGGTCGAGGTTGTTCATCAGCATCCGCAGCGGCGCCTCGGTCTGCCACGACTTCGCGCTCAGCTCGGTGCCGGTGGCGGCGTGGATGGGCAGGCGGGGGTTGGTCTCGGCGTTCACTTCAGGTCTCCGATCACGGACTCGGCGGCGGCGAGCACCGCACCGGACTGCACGAGGTCGACGGTGGCCTCGATCTCGGGCGAGAGGTGGCGGTCGGGCCCGGGGCCCTCGATGCCGGCCTCGCGCAGGCGTCGTACGACGGCACCGGTGGCCGACGACGGCTCGAGCGGCGCGCGCATGTCGAGCGCGCGGGCCGCGGTGAGCACCTCGACGGCGACCACCCGCGACAGCCCGTCGACGGCGCGGCGCAGCTTGCGGGCGGCGTTCCACCCCATCGAGACGTGGTCCTCCTGCATCGCGCTGGAGGGGATCGAGTCGACCGAGGCGGGGACGGCGAGCCGCTTGAGCTCGGAGACGATCGAGGCCTGGGTGTACTGCGCGATCATGTGGCCGCTGTCGACGCCCGGGTCGGCGGCGAGGAACGGCGGCAGCCCGTGGCTGCGCGCGCGGTCGAGGAACCGGTCGGTGCGGCGCTCGCTGATCGAGGCGACGTCGGCCGCGACGATCGCGAGGAAGTCGAGGACGTAGCCGACGGGCGCGCCGTGGAAGTTGCCGTTGGACTCGACCCGGTCGCCGACCACCACCGGGTTGTCGATCGCGCTGGCGAGCTCGCGGCCGGCGACGGTGGCGGCGTGCTCGACGGTGTCGCGGGCGGCGCCGTGCACCTGGGGCGAGCACCGCAGCGAGTACGCGTCCTGGACCCGGTTGCACTCCACGGTGTTGCCGGGACCGGTGCGGTGCGAGGCGACGATCGCGGAGTCGGCCATCAGCGCGGTGAGGTTGGCCGCGGACAGCGCCTGCCCCGGGTGCGGGCGGATCGCCTGGAGCTCGGGCGCGAAGACCCGGTCGGTGCCCAGCTGCGCCTCGACGCTCATCGCGGCGGCCACGTCGGCGGTGCGCAGCAGCATCCGCAGGTCGGTGATCGCCAGCACGAGCATGCCGAGCATGCCGTCGGTGCCGTTGATGAGGGCCAATCCCTCCTTGGCCTCGAGCTCGACCGGCTCGAGGCCGGCGGCGGCGAGCGCGTCGGCCGCCGGCACCAGCGCACCGGACGCGTCGCGCACCTCGCCCTCACCCATCAGCGCCAGTGCGCAGTGCGACAGGGGCGCGAGGTCGCCGGAGCAGCCGAGCGAGCCGTACTCGCGCACGACCGGGGTGATGCCGTGCGAGAGCAGGTCGGCCATGAGCCGGGCGGTCTGGCTGCGGATGCCGGTGCGACCCGTCGCGAGCGTCGACAGCCGCAGCAGCATGAGGGCACGCACCACCTCGCGCTCCACCTCCGGACCGGAGCCGGCGGCGTGGGAGCGGACGAGCGAGCGCTGGAGCTGGGCGCGCATCTCGGTGGGGATGTGGCGCGTGGCCAGCGCCCCGAAGCCGGTGCTCACGCCGTAGGTGGGGGTCTCGGCGGCGGCCAGCGCCTCGACCACGCCCCGGGCGTGGTCGATCGCGGCCAGCGCGTCGTCGCCCAGCGTGACGGGCGCGCCGTCGCGGGCGACGCTGACGAGCTGCTCGAACGAGACGGGACCGACCCCGACCTCGATGGGCTGGATGGTCTGCATGAGCACCATGCAACACGCGCAGCCGGGCCCGCGCCAGCACTCCGCGCACGTCTGATGTCTCGGATCCCAGACCGATGCCCTCACCCGAACGGGGGGAACCCGCCCGCTCGCGTTGTGGCACGGTGGACGCCGTGGCGAGCCGTCCGGGCCGCCGGAGCAAGGAGGTCCCCCGATGGATACGACGACGTGGATCATCGTCCTGGTCGTGGTGCTGGTCGTGGCGGCGCTCGTCGCCTGGCTGGTCACGCAGCAGCGCAAGAAGCAGCAGCACGAGCAGGCCGAACGACTGCGGTCCGAGGCGCGCGAGCACGCCACCCAGATCCCCGAGTCGCAGGTGCGCGCCAAGGAGGCGGAGGTCGAGGCCGAGCGGGCACGCCTCGAGGCCGAGCGGGCGCAGACGAAGGCGCAGGAGGCCCAGGTCGCCGCGACCCAGCAGCAGGCCGTGCACGAGGACCGGCTCCGCACCGCCGACGAGGTCGACCCCCACGTCGACACGCGCTCCGACGACTACACGCCCGGGACGACCACACCCGGGACGACCACGCACGACGACACCGCCACCCACGACCCGGACACCGTGCTCGACGCCGACGACCCCCGTCGCACCGACGGCAGCACGGGCGGCAGCACGGGCGGGACGCACTCCGCCTGATCCACTCCGCCTGATCCGGTCGGTGGTGCCACGGGAGTGCTGGACAACGCCGTGGGCACTGACAGACTGAGGCCCCCCTGTTCCGTGAGAGGTGCCTCGTGACCACGCTCGTCGTCATCATCATCGTCCTCGTCGTGGTGCTCGCCGCCGCGGCCCTCGTCATCCAGCGCAAGAACAAGCAGGCCAACATCGAGCGTGCCGACAGCCTGCGCCAGCAGGCGGCGGGCCAGGCGCAGGCCACCATCGCCCCCGCCCAGGCGCGCGCGGCCGCTGCCGAGGCGCAGGCCGCGGAGGTGCGCGCCAAGGCCGACCAGGCGGAGGCCGAGGCCCACGAGGCCCGCGTGGCAGCCCAGCAGGCCGAGGCCCAGCACGAGTCGCAGGTACGCGCCGCCGACCGGCTCGACCCCCGGGTCGACACCCGGTCCGACGACTACGCGCCGCAGGTCCCCGGCACCGCCGACCAGCAGCCGACCGCCCCGGCCGACGTCAACACCGACGTCGCTGCCGACGCCACCGTCGACCAGCAGCCCGCCGCCGCAGCGGGCGCCGAGGCCGCACCGGCCGACGCCAGTGCCGACCAGTCGGCCGAGCAGCCACCGCTCCCGCGCCGCACGCCGGGCGCCCAGGAAATGCCGGGCAAGCCGATCGAGTCGACCGACGGCGGGGGCGGCTGGTTCACCCGGGACTCCGACCGGTCCTGACCCCGCGGTGAGCCAGGTCCCTGCGGCGACGCGCGCCCTGCGGGTCCTCCGGTTCCTGGCCACCCAGGCCGACCCGGTCCCGCTCGACCGGATCGTGCGGGCGTGCGACCTGCCGCGCAGCACGGCCTACCACCTGCTCAACACGATGATCGACGAGGGCTTCGTCGTGCACCTGCCCGACGAGCACCGCTACGGCCTCGGCGTCGCTGCGTTCGAGGTGGGCAGCGGGTTCACCCGGCAGGAGCCGCTGGCCCGCCTGGCCCGGCGCCCGCTGGCCGAGCTGGTCGACCGCACCGGGCACGGAGCCCACCTCGCCGTGCTGCACGGGCGCGACGTGCTCTACGTCGTCGAGGAGCGCGCACCGGGTCGACCGCCGCTCGTCACCGACGTGGGCGTCCGGCTGCCCGCCCACCTGACCGCCTCGGGACGCGCGGTGCTCGCCGCCCTGCCGGCCAGCCAGGTGCGCGCGCTCTACCCCGACCGGACGGCGTTCGTCGACCGCCACGGCAAGGGGCCGGCGTCGTTGAGCGCCCTGCGTGCCGTGCTGTCGGAGACCCGCCGGCGCGGGCACGCCACGGAGGACGGCGAGGTGACGCCCGGGCTGGGGAGCGTCGCCGCGCCGGTGCTCGACCACAACGGGCACCCCGTGGCCGGGGTCGCCGTCACCTTCCCCAGCGACGCCGGCCCCGACGTCGAGACGATCGCCGCGGCCGTCACCGACACCGCCGCCCGGCTGACCAGACGCGTCAGCGGTCGCCCCTCCCCAGGGCCCTCGGCCGGTGCTAGCGTCGATTGATGCCGGCTCGCCGTCTCTCCTCGCGCCTGCTTCTCACCGCGGTCATGGCGCCGATGCTCGCCGTCGCCGCGCTCCCGCCGGCACCCGCGGCCGAGGCCGACCTGCCGGCGCGGGTCACTGTCCACGACAGTCGGACCTCGAGCCCGTCCGTGGACATCTCGCGGGTCACGCTGCGAGGCGCCCCCCAGTTCGAGGAAACTCAGATCGTGGAGGTCGAGGTGCCGGGCGGGTTCCGACCCTGGCACCACCTCACGATCTGGTTCGACGTCGACGGGGACGCCGAGCCGGAGGGCCGCTTCGACGCGCGGTTGAGAAAGCCCGGACCGAGGCACCGCTCCTACCTCCGCGTCGACCAGCAGTTCCGGATCGGCGGTGGCTGGGACGGCCCTGGGACCCGGGTCTACTGCCGAGAGGATCAGGACTTCATGCCGGTGGGGGACGTGCGGCCCGGTGATCCCGTCGCCTACGTCGCCCTCACCCTGTGGGAATGCCTCCAGCTCCCGTACCCGTCCGGCGATGACGACGGTGCCTGGCGCACGGCGGTGCGGGTGGCCAAGGACGGCCGGAGCGACACGGCGCCCAGCGGACGCGGATGGAGCCCACCGGTCCTGGGCTGGTGCGGACGTCGACCCCGATGTGGGTGAGCTGGCCGCGGAACCGGCACACCGCGGCGTAGGAGTTGCCGGAGCTGAGGCCCCCACCACCGCTTGGCTGCAAGTTACTAGCGGGTAGGATCATTGTCACTCCGTAGCGCCCTGCCGTCGGCATGTGCGGCGGCCTAGGCTGCGGCTCTCTACGCCCTACCGAGGAGCAGCCCCTCCATGCAGATGTTCGCGATCGTCGTCTCGTTCGCACTGACCGTCGCCGCAGTCGCCATGCTGGTCCCGGCCGTACGCCGGATGCTGCGCGTGATCCGCACGAGCCAGCCCGCGCCGGGCCGCAGCGACAACCCGGCCGGCCGCACCGCGACGATGCTCAAGGAGACGTTCCTCCACACCCGGATGCTCCAGTGGCACTGGATCGGCATCATGCACTGGTTCGTCTACATGGCGTTCCTGCTGCTCAGCACCGCCGTGCTGGCGGCCTACTTCCAGCTCTTCAAGCCCGACTTCGCCTACCCGGTCATCGGCCACTGGTACCCGTTCGAGTGGCTCATGGAGGTCATCGGTGCCCTGAGCACGATCGGCATCGTCTTCCTGATCGTCTACCGGCAGCGGCACCACCCGCGCAACGAGGGCCGCCGGAGCCGCTTCTTCGGCTCGACCTTCTGGCAGGCCTACTTCGTCGAGGCGCTCGCACTGCTCGAGGGCTCGGCGATCCTCTTCGTCCGCGCCGCGGAGTGGCGCCTCGACGAGGAGGCCGGCCGCGCCCACTACCCGTTCTCGTCGTGGCTCGGCGACCTGCTCTACCCGAGCTCGGTCGGCTCGCTCGAGAACCTCATCTACGTCATCGCGATGTTCAAGATCGCGCTCGCGATGGTCTGGCTGATGGTGATCGCCCGCAACATCACCATGGGCATCGCCTGGCACCGCTTCACGACGTGGTTCAACATCTGGTTCAAGCGCGAGGCCGACGGCAGCACGGCGCTCGGCGCGATGAAGCCGCTGACCTCCGACGGCAAGGCGATCACCCTCGACGACATCGACGACCTCGACGAGGACTCCGCGCTGGGCGTGGGCTCGATCGACGACTTCTCGTGGAAGGGCATTCTCGACTTCACCACCTGCACCGAGTGCGGTCGCTGCCAGTCGCAGTGCCCCGCCTGGAACACCGAGAAGCCGCTCTCGCCCAAGCTGCTCATCACGAGCCTGCGCGACCACGCGTACGGCAAGGCGGACGGCAACGAGGCGCACGCCGAGCGCCAGCTCGTCGGGGTCGGCTCCAAGGGCGAGACCGCGGGCGCCGGCACCGACGTCCTCGACTACTTCTACAACCCCGCCGACGGCGACTTCGTCATCGACGAGGACGTGCTGTGGAGCTGCACGTCGTGCGGCGCGTGCGTCCAGCAGTGCCCCGTCGACATCGAGCACGTCGACCACATCATGGACATGCGGCGCTACCAGCTGCTCGTGGAGTCCAACTTCCCCGCCGAGCTCAACCAGCTGTTCAAGGGCCTGGAGAACAAGGGCAACCCGTGGAACATGTCCGCCACCGCGCGGATGGACTGGGCCAAGGGCCTCGACTTCGACGTGCCGGTCGTCGGGGAGGACCTGGAGTCCCTCGAATCGGTCGACTGGCTGTTCTGGGTCGGCTGCGCCGGCGCGTACGAGGACCGCGCGAAGAAGACGACCCGCGCGGTCGCCGAGCTGCTCGACATGGCCGGCATCTCCTTCGGCGTGCTCGGCAACGGCGAGACCTGCACCGGCGACCCCGCCCGCCGCGCCGGCAACGAGTTCGTCTTCCAGGGCCTCGCCCAGCAGAACGTCGAGACCTTCAAGGAGTACAAGGTCAAGAAGGTCGTCTCGACCTGCGCCCACTGCTTCAACACGCTCAAGAACGAGTACAAGGACTTCGGCATCGAGCTCGAGGTCGTGCACCACACCCAGCTGCTCAACCGCCTCGTGCGGGAGGGCAAGCTGACCCCGGTCAAGGACGGTGCGGGCGCCGCGAAGCGCTCGATCACCTACCACGACCCGTGCTACCTCGGTCGCCACAACCAGGTCTACTCGCCGCCGCGCGAGCTGCTGCAGGTGCTGCCCGGCGCGGAGTACGTCGAGATGGAGCGCCACTCCGAGAAGTCCTTCTGCTGCGGCGCCGGTGGCGCGCGCATGTGGATGGAGGAGAACCTCGGCGAGCGGATCAACGTCAACCGCACCAAGGAGGCCGTCGGCACCGGTGCCGACCAGATCGCGGTGGGCTGCCCGTTCTGCCGGGTCATGCTCTCCGACGGGCTCACGGCCCAGCAGGCCAACGGCGAGGCCCGCGAGGAGGTCGAGGTCCTCGACGTCGCGCAGATGCTGCTGGCCTCGGTGAAGGGCGAGCAGGCGACCAAGGCCGCGCCCGGGTCGGCGCCCGCCGCAGCCCCCGCCGCTGCTCCCGCCGGCGCGACGGGCACCGACGTCGCCACCAAGGACGAGCCGGAGGCCGGCGACGTCACCCTCACCGACGCCACGGTCACCGACACCGCCGACGTGGGCCCGGCCGCCAAGGCGTCCGGCGGCACGTCGCTCTTCGACACCCCCGCCGACGCCCCCGCCGCCAAGGCGTCCGGCGGCTCGTCGCTCTTCGACACCCCGGCCGACGCCGCCGCCAGCTCGACGACGGAGGCGACCACCGAGGCGACCGCCAAGACCGCCAAGGCTGCCGACCCGTTCGCCGGCGGCTCGCTCTTCGACACCCCGACAGCCGAGCCGGCCGCCGAGGAGAGCGCGCCCCAGGCCGAGAAGCCCGCCGAGTCCAGCGCCGCGGCTCCTCCCACCGCCGACCTCGGCAGCGGCGGGTCGCTCTTCGACCTGGGTACGCCCGAGCCGACGCCGACCCCCGCCGCGGCGGAGCCCGAGCCGACGACCGCGACCGCCGGCAGCACGGGTGGGGCGGCGGCCGACTCGGCCGTCGAGACGCCGCCTGCCACGGGCCTGGGCAGCGGCGGGTCGCTCTTCGACATCGCCGCACCCGAGCCTGCCTCGGCCGCGCCGGCAGCGACGTCGGCCGCAGCTCCCGCCGCTCCCGCCCCCGAGGAGGCCCCTGTCGCGAAGGAGGCCCCCGCCGACAGCGGCACGCCGGCCCCCCGGGCCAGCTCGGCGGCCCCGGCCACCGACACCGACCTGTCGAGCCTCGGGTCGCTGTTCGACCTGGAGGCACCGGCGAGCGAGGAGCCGGCCGCTGCCGCGGAGCCGGAGGCTGCGCCGGAGCCCGCGTCCGCCTCCGCCGAGCCCGAGCCGGTGACGGCCGAGCAGCCTGCGCCGACCGCCTCCGCGGAGGCCGAGCCTGCGCCCGTGGCGGCGGGCGACCAGGCCAGCGACGCGGTGTCCACGCCTGCCACGGACGTCGACCTGTCGAGCCTCGGCTCGCTCTTCGACGTGGAGGCACCCGCGCCCACGTCCGCGGCGCCAGCCCCCGCGGCTGCGTCCGCGCCGGAGCCGGAGCCGGAGGCAGCAGCATCCGTCGAGCCCGAGCCCGCCCCGAGCGCTCCGCCGAGCGGCGCGGACCTCAGCCAGGCGGCGCTGTTCGGCGACGCGGAGGCCGACGGCCCGGGAGCCGGGGACACCCCCGACCCGGTCGCGACCGAGGACGAGGCGACCCCCGTCGCGGACGAGGCCCCGACCGAGGAGGCCCCGACCGAGGAGGCCCCGACCGACGGCACCGGCGCCGGCACGGACGAGACGCCGACCGACGGACCCGGACACACGCCGCGTACCGACGTCGACATCAACGGATCGGGCTCGCTCTTCGATCTCTGAGCGCATTCCGGCGGTGCGCCGGAAGGAGGACCGGGGCGACGTGACCCGGGACTCGACTCGTGCCGCGCCGCGCCGCGCGGGAGCGCCAGGTGCGGGCGCCACCGTGACAACTTGCGGGGGGTCGCAGGCATCACACCAGTGCCCGCGACGTCGACCACCGGAGGGCACCCATGAGCCGTAGGACGCCACTGACCGCCGCGGCCCTGTTGGCGCTCACCCTGCTCGGGCCGACCGGCGCGACGGCGTCGGGCGCCGGCGAGGCCTGCCGGGGCGAGGCTGTCACCATCGTCGGGGCCGGGCAGCTCATCACCGGCACGGAAGCTCGCGACGTCGTCGTCACCAACGGCGCGACGCGCGTCCTGGCGCTGGGCGGCGACGACGTGATCTGCCTGACGGGCATGTCGCCGTCGGGGAACACCACGATCGACGCGGGGGCCGGCGACGACGTCGTGGACGGCACGGCCTGGCGCGGCTCGGTCCAGGCCGACCTCGGCGACGGAGCGGACCGCTTCGAGGGAGGCGGCGGCGAGAACGTCGTCGATGCCGGGCCCGCTGACACCGCGCGGGACGTCATCATCGGC
Source organism: Nocardioides sp. Z13_37 (assembly GCF_058355585.1). Classification (NCBI taxonomy): domain Bacteria; kingdom Bacillati; phylum Actinomycetota; class Actinomycetes; order Propionibacteriales; family Nocardioidaceae; genus Nocardioides; species Nocardioides sp. Z13_37. Next base: position 376,438 of record NZ_JBZGDV010000001.1, read on the forward strand.
GGCGACACACGCGACGTGGTGGACAGCGGCGTTCCCGGTGAGCCCAACGCCGACGTCATCGACCTGGGCGCCGGCGACGACGCCCTCGACTATGCAGGCGTCATGGCGCCCGGCGGATCGATCGCCGGTGGCGACGGCGTGGACGAGTTCTACCCCTCGACCTCGCGGTCCGGGGCGACGACGATCGACAACGCTTCTGGGACGCTCGTGGTCGACCAGCAGGTCATCGCGCGCTGGTCGGGTCTGGAGACGTTCTACACCGGGACGATCGGCGGCGCCCCCCTCCACTTCGTCGGCACCGCGGCCGACGAGGCCCTCGTCGCGAGGGCGTCCGGCCCCGTCGACGCGAGCTTCGGCGCCGGGGACGACGCCCTCGTGGCGGACGAGGCACCGCGTGCCGGGAGCTCGATCGAGGGCGGTGCTGGCCGCGACGGGTTCTACGTCACGACCGAGAGCGGCCTCCTGGACCTCGACCTGAGGCGCGGCCGGCTGGTCGCGGACGCCGGGGCGCGGCGCACGATCCCGGTCACCGACGTCGAGGACGCCTCGTTGTATGCCCACCGCGTCGTCCTCGCCGGCACCCGCGACGGCAACAGCCTGAGGTTCGGCGCGTGCGACGCCACCGTCCGCGGCCGGGGCGGAGCGGACACGGTCCAGCCGGACGTCGAGTCCATGTTCGAGACCGTCTTCTGCCCTCGCTTCCCGAAGGCGCGGGTCGACGGCGGCGGCGGCGACGACCACCTCCGGGGCACGCGGGGGCGCGACGTGCTTCGCGGCGGCAGCGGTGACGACCTGCTCGACGGACGGCAGGGCCGTGACCGACTCCACGGCGACGCGGGGCGCGACGAGCTGCGGGCCGGGAGGGGGCGCGATCGCGCCGACGGAGGAAGCGGGCCCGACGACACCTGCCGCGCCGAGCGCGAGCGCCGCTGCGAACGCTGACGACACCTCAGCGGACCGGTGCGCCTCCGACCTCTGACCCGCCTACGTCAGGGCACCGCGGCGGGCGTCACGCCGTCAGCTGGCCGCCCACGTCTGCCAGACGGCCTGCGGCGGCGGTGCCGCGCGGCGTCACCGCGAAGCCACAGTGACATCACGTTCCCTTGACATGACATCATGATGATGTCAGTGTGGTGCGCATGGACATCACCCCCTACGTCGACGGTCTCCGCCGCGACCTCGTCGCCGCGGCCGAGGCCGGCAGCGACGAGCTGCGGCAGGCGGCCGAGCGGCTGGCCTACGCGCTCGACCCGAGCGCACGGCTCGCGCTGATGGAGGCCATCTCCCACGCCGCGGCGGAGATCACCGCCGAGCTCCCCGACGGCAGCGTGGACGTCCGGCTGGTGGGCCGAGAGCTCGACTTCGTCGTCGAGGTCGCCCCGCCCGCCGCGATCCCCGCACCCCCTCCGCCGCCCGCCGCGCCGGCGCCGCCGGAGGAGGACGACGGCGACCTTGCCCGGATCACGCTCCGCATCCCGGAGGCCGTCAAGGCGCGGGCCGAGGAGAAGGCCGCAGCCGCCGGGCAGAGCCTCAACACCTGGATGGTCGGCCTCGTGCGCAGCGCGACCAACGAGCACGCCATCAACGTCGACATCGACCTGAGCAGCGTCCCCTTCGTGGGCTACGACCCGTTCGCGGGCCACCGCAAGCAGGGCAACCGCCGGATGACCGGCTGGCTCTGACCTGACGGGCCCACCCGGCCCGCCCATCCCACCCCACGTCACCCCACGTCCCACCTCACCACCAGCGGACCGGCAGCAGCCGGCCCGGCGGACGACCACACCCTCTGGAGACCTCATGAGCAACCAGCTCGACCGCGCCTTCGACACCCCCGAGCCCATCGACCTCGTCGTCGAGAACGGCCGCGGCCTGGTCCGCGTGAGCGCCACCGGCACCACCCGGACGACCGTGAGCATCACGGGCGAGCGGGCCGAGGAGTACGACGTCCAGCACGTCGTCGCCGGTGAGCGGCCCCTCGTCTCGATCGTCCCGCCGCGCTCCGGCGGCGGCCTGTTCAGCCGCGACGCGCGCGCCGAGATCGTCGTGGAGCTGCCCGTCGCCAGCAGGCTGCGCGCCAAGGTCGGCAGCAGTGACCTCGTCGCCGAGGGACGCTTCGACGACACCCGCATCGACAGCGGCTCGGGGGACGTCTCGCTCGACGTCGTCGAGGGGGACACCGTCGTCCAGTCCGGCTCGGGCGACCTGCTCGCCGGGCACCTGGTCGGCGACGCGCGGCTCCGGTCGGGCTCCGGCGACATCGTCGTGCGCCGGGCCGAGTCATCGCTGGTCGTCACCACCGGGAGCGGCGACGTCCGCGTCGACGCCGCGCGCGACGATCTCGCGGTCAAGACCGGCTCGGGGGACGCCCGCGTGGAGTCGCTGGGCGGGGAGGCGGTCTTCACCTCGGGATCGGGCGACCTGGTCGTCGCCGAGGTGGCCTCGGGCCGCGTCACGGCCAAGACCGCCAGCGGCGACGTCCGCATCGGCGTCACCGACGGCACCCCGGTGTGGACCGACGTGCGCACGGCGAGCGGTCGCCTCAGCTCGACTCTGCCGAGCACCGGGGAGCCCGCCCCCGACCAGCCCTACCTCGAGGTCCGCGCCACGACCGCCTCGGGCGACGTGACCCTCCACCCGAGCTGATCCCGGACCCAGACCCCAGCCCCGACGAGCCGAAAGGAGAAGGCCGTGCACGACTCGTTCACCGACATCGAGCTGATCGCCCGCCACCGCATCGCGGAGCGCGTGCGCTACTCCCCCCGCGCGCCCCGTACGCACCGCTGACCCACCGCCCCGCCGCCTGCGACACCGTCGCCGCGGCGGGGTGTCACGTCAGGACTTCATCGCCACGCCGCGACGCCAGTAGCCCATGAAGGCCACCTGGCTGCGGTCGAAGCCGAGCTCCTTGACCAGGTGGCGGCGCAGGCCGGTGACGATCCTCGACTCACCCGCGATCCACGCGTAGGTGCCACCCGCGCCGGTGATGCCGCCGGGGACCTCCTCGCCCGAGGAGGAGTAGTAGGGCGTCTCCCAGAGGTCGGGGTCGACCTCGTCGGGCGCGACCTCCACCTTGTCGCCGGGGATGCCGAGGTGCGCGACGACCGCGTCGTGCAGCCCGACTCCGAGCTCGCCGCCGTCGCGGGCCAGCCACACGACCTCGACCCCGGCCGGACGGCGTACGTCCTGCACGTCGGCCGCGCACGGCACCTCCATGAACACGGTGCCGCGGGCATCGGCCGGCAGCTGCTCGAGCACGGTGCAGACCGCCGGCACCGCGGTCTCGTCGGCCACGAGCAGCAGCTCGGCGCCGGGGGCGGGAGTGAACTCGATCCCGCCGTAGGGGTGGCCGCGGCGCGGAGCGAGCAGCGCGATCCGGTCGCCGACCGTCGCGCGCGAGGCCCACAGCGAGCCGGGCCCGACGAGGTCGCCCTCGAGGTGCAGCACCATGTCGACGACGAAGGTGGTCTCCGCCCCGGAGCCCCGCACGTCGCGGATCGTGTAGGTGCGCATGTGGCCGCGCTCGGAGGCGGGGCGCTCCAGCCACGTCGCCCACCAGCCCTCGTCGGCGCCCTCGGTCGAGGTGATCGCCCCGGTCTCCGGGTCGGGGAGGATCAGCTTGATCCGCTGGTCCCAGCGCGGGCCGTCGACGCCGAAGTCGGCGAGGTCGGGGCTCGCGAGGTGGACCCGGACGAACGTCGGCGAGAGCCGCTCGACGGCCACGACCTCGACCTCGGTGAGGATCATGGGCAGGACGGAGGCGGTCACGGTCATCGGGTCTCCCGGCTGGGGTGGGCTGGCGGGCTGATCGGGCTGATCGGGCTGGACTCGGTGGACTCGGCGGGGCGGCGGGGCTGGTGCCGCCCGACGGGCACGACGAGGGGCGTGTGCGCGACCGGGTCGTCGATCACCCGGCTCTCGAGGCCGAAGACGGAGCGCACGACCTCCTCGGTGACGACCTCGCGGGGCGTGCCCTCGGCGACGATCCGGCCGGTGTGCAGCGCGACGAGGTGGTCGGCGTAGCGCGCCGACAGGTTGAGGTCGTGGAGCACCATCACGATCGTGGTGCCGCGCCGGGCGTTGAGCTCGGCGAGGAGGTCGAGCATCTCGACCTGGTGGGCGACGTCGAGGTAGGTCGTGGGCTCGTCGAGCAGCAGCAGGTCGGTGCCCTGCGCCAGCGCCATCGCGATCCACACCCGCTGGCGCTGCCCGCCGGACAGCTCGTCGACGACCCGGTCGGCGAGGCCGAGGGTGTCGGTGAGGGTCAGCGCCTCCGCCACGGCCTCGTCGTCGGCGGTGGTCCAGCGCCCGAACGGGCCGTGGTGCGGGTGGCGGCCGCGTCCGACGAGGTCGGCGACGGTCACGCCCTCGGGCGCGACGGGGTTCTGCGGCAGCAGCCCGAGCGTGCGGGCGACCTGCTTGGTCGGGAGCCGGTGGATGGCCTCGCCGTCGAGCAGCACCGACCCCGACCTGGGACGGAGCAGCCGGGCGAGCCCGCGCAGCAGCGTCGACTTGCCGCACGCGTTGGCGCCGACGATGACGGTGATGCGGCCGTGCGGGACCTGCAGGTCGAGGTCGCGCACGACGGCGGTGTCGGTGTAGCCGAGCGTGAGGTCGCTCGCCTCCAGGCGGACGTGCGGGGCAGTGGCGACGGTCATGCCGCCCTCCTTCCGGTGCGGCCGCGGGCGAGCAGCCAGAGCAGGAACGGCGCACCGAAGGCGCCGGTCACGACGCCCACGGGCAGGTTGAGGTCGGGGAAGGCGTAGGCGCCCGCGTAGTCGCCGACCAGGACGATGACCGCGCCGACGAGACCGGCGGCGACCAGCGTCGTACGCCCCCCGTTGAGGGCGCGGGCGATCGGGCCGGACAGGAACGCCACGAAGGCGATCGGGCCGGCGGCCGCGACGCCGACGGCGACCAGCAGCACGCCGAGGAGCATCAGCACGTCGCTGCGACCGCGGCCCACGCCGAGACCGGCCGCGGCGTCCTCGCCGAGCTCGCTCGCGCGCAGCGACCGCGCGGCCCAGGCCGTCGCCGGCAGCAGCACCGCCAGGGCGATGGCCAACAGGCCGATGGTCTGCCAGGCGACGCCGTTGACGCTGCCGGTCAGCCAGCGCAGCACCAGCTGCACGTCGTACTCGTCGACGCGGGTGAAGACGTACTGGATGACCGACTGCATCGCTGCGGCCATGCCGATGCCGGCCAGCACGAGCCGGAAGCCGCCGTGGTCTCCGGCGACGGCGCGCACGACGAGGGCGACGCCGAGGGCGCCGGCGATCGCGGCCGCGGACACGGTCCACCCGGACCAGCCGGCCAGCGCGATGACGGAGATGGCCGCGGCGCTCGCGCCGAGGCTGATGCCGACGATGTCGGGGCTGGCGAGCGGGTTGCGGAGCGTGGTCTGGAAGATCGCGCCGCCCACGCCGAAGGCGGCGCCGACCAGCACCGCCAGCACGGCCCGCGGCAGCTTGGACTCCATCACGATGTAGGTGGCGCCGGGGATCTGCTCGCCCCCGAGGATGCGGAGGAAGTCGGGGATCGTGACGGTGTAGTCGCCCAGCAGCACGCGGGCGGCGAACGCGGCGAGCAGGACGACGAACAGACCGCCGAGCAGGCGGCGGTGGTGTCGCACCGGGGCGCGGCGCGCGCGTCGTACGACATCGGCGGCGTCCGGCGCTGCCGGCTGCGCGGTGGCGGGGCTGCGGTCGAGGGTCACGCTCACAGGGCCCTCCCCGTGCGGCGGATGAGGGCGATGAAGACGGGCACTCCCACGACGGCGGCCATGATGCCGACCTGCACCTCCGACGGCGGCAGCACGACGCGGCCGACCGTGTCGGCGACGACGACGAGGACGGCACCGCCGAGCATGGAGAACGGCAGCAGCCTGCGGTGGTCGGGGCCGACGAGGGCCCGCACGACGTGGGGCACGACGAGGCCGACGAACGCGATCGGCCCGGCGAGGGCGGTCGCGGTGCCGGCGAGCAGGACGATCGCGACCGCGATGACGAGGCGGTCGCGCGTGGTGTGGCGTCCCAGGCCGCGGGCGAGGTCGTCGCCGAGCGCGAGGGTGTTGAGCAGGCGGGCGCCGAGCAGCGCCAGCAGCGCGCCGACGACGAGGAACGGCAGGCCGGCGAGCAGCACGTCGGTGCCGCGGCCGGCGACGGTGCCGACCTGCCAGAAGCGGAAGGACTCCATGGTCTTGCGGTCGGCCAGCAGCAGGCCGGTGGTCCAGCTGGCCAGGCCGGCGCTGAGCGCTGCGCCGGTGATGGCGAGCTTCATCGGGGTGGCCCCGTCGCGGCCCATCGAGGCGATGCCGTGGACGACAGCGGCGGCGAGGGCCGCGCCGACGAAGGCGAGCGGCAGGAACTGCCCCATCGCGGATGCGCCGAAGGCCGTCATCCCGACGACCATCGCGAAGGTGGCGCCGGCGTTGACGCCGAGGATGCCCGGGTCGGCCAGCGGGTTGCGGGTCAGGCCCTGCATCAGCGCACCCGCGAGGCCGAGCGCGGCGCCGACGGCGAGGCCGAGCAGTGTGCGGTCCAGGCGCGCCTCGACGACGGCGTGCAGGGGGTGCGAGGCGTCCCACACCGCAGCGAGCGGCACGGCCCTGGCCCCGACCAGCAGCGACAGCGCGCCGGCACCGGCCAGCGCCACGATCGAGATCGCGACGCTGACCGGCAGGGCGGGACGACGTCCGCGGCCTCCCCCCGGGGGCCTGAGGACGTCCTCCCGCGTCGGGACGAGGGCGGTCATTCCTAGCCCTCGAGCGCCTCGACCACGTGGGGCAGGAAGTCGCTCACGATGACCGGGATGGAGAGGGGCGTGGGGTTGGTCGAGGCCATCGCGTTCTGCTTGTCGGTCTCGGCGTACCAGTGGCCCGCCGCGATCGCGGGGATCTGGCCGAGCAGCTTGTCGTTCTCGATGGTCTCGACCGTGTCGGGCGAGTCGACCCAGGTGACGAACACGTCGGAGTCGAGGTCGGCGGCCTTCTCCGCCGACACGGTGCCGTAGAACTCGCCGGGCTTGATCGCGTCGGCGACGGCGGGGGCGTCGACCATGCCGAAGTCGCGCAGGATCGAGACCCGCGGGTCCTCCGGGGCGTACATGCCGACCGTGGACAGGTCGGTGGCGGCGAGGTAGCCGTAGATCAGCTCGGCACCCTGCAGCTCGGGGTTGTCCTCGGCGGCCTGCTCGATGGTGGCCTCGGTGTCGGCGGCGACCTCGTCGGCCAGCGCCGTACGGCCGAGGGCCTCGCCGACCATCTCGAGGGAGGTCTGCCAGTCGGTGGTCCAGGGCGCCTCGGGGTAGGCGACGACCGGGGCGATCTTGGAGAGCTTGGCGTACTCCGCCTCGGTGATGCCCGAGTTGGTCGCCAGGATCAGGTCGGGCGCGAGCTCGGCGATCTCGTCGACCGGCGCACCGTCGGCGTCGTCGTAGCGCACCGGCGCCTCCGCGCCCGCCTCCTCGACGGCCGCGTCGAACCAGTCGGTGGAGCCGCCGTCGTTGCCGCCCCAGGTGATCTTGGTGGCGCCGACGGGGACGACGCCGAGCGCGAGCGCGTGGTCGTGGTCGGTCCAGCCCAGCGTCGCGACCCGCGTCGGCTCCGACTCGATGGTCGTCTCGCCGAGCGCGTGCTCGATGGTCACCGGGAAGGCGTCGGGGTCGACGCTCGTGGTCGAGCTGGGCTCCGCGTCGGACGCGCTGCTGCTGCTGGTGGACCCGGTGCTGCAGCCGGCGAGGGCTGCCGCCAGGACGGTGACCGCGGCCAGGGGCGCGGCGAGGGAACGCTTCATCAGGACTCCGTGTCTCGGTAAGGCAAGGCTAACTTAGGTCAGCCTAACCCCATCCCGCGCGATTAAGGCAACGCGGTCATGTCCTAATCCACCCCTCGGACCCCCAGGGCCCGGCGGCAGTCAGATCGACGTGCGGTGGAAGCCCTGGAACGACCGGCTCGGCGTCGGGCCGCGCTGACCCTGGTAGCGGGAGCCGTACTTCTCCGAGCCGTAGGGGTGCTCGCTCGGCGAGGACAGCCGGAAGAAGCAGAACTGTCCGATCTTCATGCCCGGGTAGAGCTTGATCGGCAGCGTGGCGACGTTGGCCAGCTCGAGGGTCACGTGGCCCGAGAAGCCGGGGTCGACGAAGCCCGCCGTCGCGTGGGTGAGCAGGCCGAGCCGGCCCAGCGACGACTTGCCCTCGACCCGCGCGGCGATGTCGTCGGGGAGGGACACCACCTCGTAGGTCGAGCCGAGCACGAACTCGCCCGGGTGCAGGATGAACGGCTCCTCGCCCTCCGGCTCGACCTCGCGGGTGAGCTCGGACTGGTCGGCCGCCGGGTCGATGTGGGGGTAGCGATGGTTCTCGAAGACGCGGAAGAAGCGGTCGAGGCGTACATCGATGCTCGAGGGCTGCATCATCTGCGGGTCCCACGGCTCGAGGGCGATCCGGCCGGCGTCGATCTCAGCGGTGATGTCGCGATCAGAGAGCAGCACCCGGCCGACCCTAGGCCACCCGTCAGGCGCTGGGGAGGGGGTCGCACAATGGCTCGGTGACCTTCCACCGCTACGTCGCCCTGGGCGACTCCTTCACCGAGGGCGTCGGCGACCCCGACCCCACCCGGCCCAACGGCCTGCGGGGCTGGGCCGACCGGGTCGCCGAGGTGCTCGCGCAGCAGACCGACGACTTCGGCTACGCCAACCTCGCGATCCGCGGCCGCAAGCTCGGCGCCATCATCGACGAGCAGCTCGACGCGGCCGTCGCGCTCGAGCCCGACCTGGTCACGATCCACGGCGGCGGCAACGACGTGCTACGACCCCGCGTCGACCTCGACGCCCTCGCCCGCACGTACGACGCGGCGATCGCGACGCTCGCCGCGACCGGCGCCCGCGTGGTCATGTTCACGATCGTCGACCCGGGCAGCGGCGGCATCTACGGACCCGTCCGCGGGCGGATGGCGATCTTCAACGAGTGGGTGCGCGAGATCGCCGACCGGCACGGCGCCACGATCGTCGACATGTGGCGCATGCGCGACATCGAGATCGGCAGCGTGATGGACACCGACCGGATGCACCTCAACAGCTCGGGCCACACCCACATGGCGCACGCCGTGCTCGAGGCGATCGGCGTCGAGCACGGCCTCGAGCCGGTCACGGTCGAGCCCCTGCCCGTCCTCGGCCGCCGCGAGACATGGGCCGCCAACGCCCAGTGGACCCGCGAGTTCCTCGTGCCCTGGGTGCACCGGCGCCTCACCGGGCGCTCGTCCGGCGACACCGTCGCGCCCAAGCACCCCGCCCTCTCCCGGGTCGGGTCGGACACCGCCTAGCCCGGTCCGGTAGCATCTGGCCCGCTGTCCCCGGACGGCACTGCGGATGTAGCTCAGCTGGTAGAGCGCGACCTTCCCAAGGTCGATGTCGCGAGTTCGAATCTCGTCATCCGCTCCACATCTCACCCTTCATAGCGCGCCGAGCGCGACGCTCGGCCGACGTCGATGTCGCGAGTTCGAATCTCGTCATCCGCTCCACATCTCGTCTGACCGCCCCGCGGTCGGGTGAGGCCCGTGGGCTAACGTCGGCCGGCGTGAGCTTCACCGGATTCCCCGTCGCCGCGCTCGACTTCTACGACGACCTGGAGATGGACAACACCAAGTCGTACTGGGAGGCCAACAAGCACGTCTACAAGGAGTCGGTCGAGGCGCCGATGAAGGCGCTGATGGCCGCCCTGGAGCCGGAGTTCGGCACCGCCAAGGTGTTCCGGCCCTACCGCGACGTGCGCTTCGCCAAGGACAAGACGCCCTACAAGACCCACCAGGGCGCGTTCGTCGCGGCCGGCCCGCGCACCGGCTGGTACTTCGAGATCTCGCCGCGCGGCACCCGTGTCGGCGCCGGGTTCTACGACGCCGACGGACCCACGCTCGCGGCGATCCGCGACGCGATGGCCGACGACAAGACCGGCTCGGCCCTCGACCGGCTGCTGCGCAAACTGGAGCGCGACGGCTTCGAGGTCGGCGGCGAGCAGCTCAAGACCTCACCCCGCGGCTACGACGCCGACCACCCGCGCATCCACCTGCTGCGGCGCAAGCAGCTGTTCGTGGGCCGGTCCTACGGCTTCGAGGCCGACGCCATCGGCGCCGGTCTCGTCGACCGGGTCCGTGAGGACTGGCGCGCCCTGCGCCCTCTGGTCAGCTGGCTGCGCGCCGTCGACTGAGCGTCAGGCACGCGGCCTCAGTGCGGCTGCCAGGCGTCGTCGTCCTGGGTGAGCGCGGCGACGGCGTCGGGCAGCGTGCCGTCGGCGAGCTGCTGGATCGTGACCTGCTCGAAGACCATCCGCAGCGAGTGGCGGGCGGCGATCCACACGTGCTGCAGCACCTTCGCGCTGTCGTCGTACTCCACCGCCTCGGGACGCAGGCCGTAGACCGAGACCAGCGGGCCGTCGACGGCACGGATCACGTCGGCGACGGTGACTGACTCGGGCTTGCGGGCGAAGCGCCACCCGCCGGACTGCCCGCGCTGCGACACCACAATGTCAGCGCGTCGGAGGTCGGCGAGGATCGCCTGGAGGAAGCCGTGCGGGATGCCCTGGGCCTTGCCGAGCTGCTCGGCACTGACGGCGGTCCCGTCGGCGCGCACCGCGATCTCGATCAGGGCCCGGAGGGCATAGTCGGCTTTGGCGGAGACGCGCATATGCCCAGTTTGTCAGATATGTCGGCAGAGACAGTGCTCTTGCCCGACCTGCGGCACCGGAGGACGTACGCCGGCGCCTCGGGGGTGGGCACCGGCGTACGTCCGTCGGGGGGTCAGGCCGTCGTGGGCTCGAGGTCCGCCTCGGCCAGTGCGGCCCTGGACAGCCGCTCCTGCTTGACGGCCCAGACGATCGCGGAGACCCAGAGGACGAAGATGACCGCGGCGGTGCCGGCGGTGGCGACACCCGGGACGCCGAGGGAGTCGAGCAGCGTCTTGGAGTTGGTCAAGATGATCAGGCCGCCGGCCGCGGTGCCGAGCACGCGGGCCGGGAGCTTCTTGACCAGCCAGGCGGCGATGGGGGCGGCGATCACGCCACCGGCGAGGAGCGCACCGGCGTAGCCCCAGTTGATCCCGGCGGCGCCGAGCCCGAGGAGGAAGCCGAGCGAGCCGCCGACCGCGACGACGAACTCCGAGGTGTCGATCGAGCCGACGACCTTGCGGGGCTCGAGGCGGCCGCTGGAGAGCAGCGAGGTCGTGCCGACGGGGCCCCACCCGCCGCCGCCGACGGCGTCGAGCGTGCCGGCGACCAGGCCCATCGGGGCGAGGAACGCCGCCGAGGGGTGGCCCTTGAACGTCGGGCGGGCGCCGCCGAGGCGCAGGAAGCGGTAGACGACGTAGAAGCCGAGGCTGAGCAGGATGATCGCGACGATCGGCTTGGCGACGGCCGCGTCCATGTTGGACAGCAGCGTCGCGCCGGCGAAGGCGCCCACGAAGCCGGGCACCGCCAGGATCGACACCGTGCGCCAGTCGACGTTGCCGAGCTTGTGGTGCGAGGCGCCGGACACGAGCGAGGTGCCGATCTCGGAGAAGTGGACGGCGGCCGAGGCCGCTGCCGGCGCCACGCCGGCCGCGAGGAGGAGCGTCGAGGACGTCACGCCGTAGGCCATGCCCAGGGAGCCGTCGATGAGCTGGGCGATGAGGCCCACGACGCCGAGCACGATGAGCTTGCGCATGCGCAGCTCCTTCCGGTTCTGAGGACGGCAGCGACGCGGTCGCGGGCCAGGTCGAGCGGGTCTGGTTTGTCAGGTGAAAGACTAGACATACATGGAGTGATAGACAAAATCGACATGGTGCGGCGGCGTGTCGCTCTTCCGCTGCCCGTCCGGGCCCACTTCAGCGCCCCTTCCGCGTGCCTTCCCGCGACGCTCCGACCTGTCCGCGCCCCGTTCGCGACCTGTCCGCGCCCCGTCCGCCGCGCCCGCAACGTGACGTTCGCCCGATCGTGTTGCGCGGGGACGCCCGGCGAGGCATCATCTTGTTACCGGCGAGTAGGCACTCGCCCCCGATCCCGCGACCTGACAGGTGGAAGCTGTGAGCCACTACAAGACCAACCTCCGAGACATCGAGTTCAACCTCTTCGAGATGCTCGGCCGTGACGAGGTCCTCGGCACCGGACCCTTCAGCGAGATCGACGCCGAGAGCGCCCGCGAGATCCTGCGCGAGGTCGAGCGCCTCTCCCGCGAGGACCTCGCCTCGTCCTACGAGGCCAGCGACCGCAACCCGCCGGTCTTCGACCCCGCCACCCACACCGCGCCGGTGCCCGAGTCGTTCAAGCAGAGCTACCAGGCCTGGATGGACTCGGAGTTCTGGCGCCTGCAGGTCCACGAGGAGCTGGGCGGCACGCCGGCCCCCTCGTCGCTGGTCTGGGCCCTCGGCGAGATGGTGCTCGGCGCCAACGCCCCCGTGTGGATGTACGCCGCCGGGCCGGCGTTCGCCAACGTGGTCCACCGCAACGGCAACGACCGCGACAAGGCCGTCGCCCAGTACATGGTCGACCGGCAGTGGGGCTGCACGATGGTGCTCACCGAGCCCGACGCGGGCTCCGACGTCGGCGCCGGCCGCGCCAAGGCCGTCCCCAACGAGGACGGCTCGTGGAACATCACCGGCGTCAAGCGCTTCATCACCAGCGCCACCCACGACATGAGCGAGAACATCATGCACCTCGTCCTCGCGCGCCCCGAGGGCGTCGAGGGCGTCGGCGGCCCGGGCACGAAGGGCCTCTCGCTCTTCTGGATGCCCGAGCAGCACTTCGACCTCGAGACCGGCGAGCTCACCGGCGAGCGCAACGGCGTCTACGTCACCAACGTCGAGCACAAGATGGGCATCAAGGTGTCCAACACCTGCGAGGTCACCTTCGGCGACCCGCAGGTCGGCGGCGGCGAGCCGGCGAAGGGCTGGCTGCTCGGCGAGGTCCACGACGGCATCGCCCAGATGTTCCAGGTCATCGAGAACGCCCGCATGCTGGTCGGCACCAAGGCCATCGCGACGCTCTCGACCGGCTACCTCAACGCGCTCGACTACGCCAAGGAGCGCGTGCAGGGGGCCGACCTCACCCAGGCCGCCGACAAGACCGCCCCGCGCGTCACGATCACCCACCACCCCGACGTCCGCCGCTCGCTGATGACCCAGAAGTCGTTCGCCGAGGCGATGCGCGCGCTGGTGCTCTACACCGCCACCTGGCAGGACGAGGTCATGCTCGCCGAGCACGCGGGCACCGCCGACAGCGACGAGGCCCGCCTCGCCGCCGCGGTCAACGACCTGCTCCTCCCGATCGTCAAGGGCTACGGCTCCGAGCGCTCGTGGGTGCTGCTGGGCACCGAGTCGCTGCAGACGTTCGGCGGCTCGGGCTTCCTGCAGGAGTACCCGATCGAGCAGTACGTCCGCGACGCCAAGATCGACACCCTCTACGAGGGCACCACCGCGATCCAGGGCCAGGACTTCTTCTTCCGCAAGATCGTCAAGGACCAGGGCCGGGCGCTGGGCCACCTGGCCAAGGAGATCGAGGGCTTCCTCGCCTCCGAGGCCGGCAACGGTCGCCTCAAGAACGAGCGGGCGCTGCTCACCACCGCGCTCGAGGACGCCAACGCGATCGTCGGCCACATGATCAACGACCTGATGTCGTCGGCCGAGGAGCAGCGCAACATCTACAAGGTCGGGCTCAACACCTCGCGCCTGCTGATGGCGCTCGGCGACGTCGTCTGCGGCTGGCTGCTGCTGCGCCAGGCCGAGGTCGCGCTGGACAAGCTGTCCGGTGAGGTCTCGGAGAAGGACAAGGCGTTCTACGAGGGCAAGGTCGCGGCCGCGCAGTTCTTCGCACAGACCAACCTGCCCCGGGTCAGCGCCGAGCGCGCGATCGCCGAGGCCACCACCCTCGAGCTGATGGACCTCGACGAGGCGTCGTTCTGACCGTCGTCTCCTGACCGGCTGCGGCGCCGCCGCCGACGGTTCATCAAGGTATGTCGCTCAACCGGCACTTCCCTCGGTCAGCTGATCGAGGGAAGTGCCGGTTCGTCTGCATACCTTGGTGAACCACCTCCAGACGCCGTGGTGCACCGACGCGGCGGATGACAGGTGTCACGGGGAGGTCGTGACACCTGGGCGAGGGGTGGACGCGTCCACGCCGACAGGCTGGACGCATGATCACCCCAGCCATCCACGCCACCGGGCTCCGCAAGTCCTTCCGCTCCAGCGACGGCACCCGGGTCGTCGCGGTCGACGACGTCGACCTCACGGTCCACCCCGGCGAGATCGTGGCCTTCCTCGGCCCCAACGGCGCGGGCAAGACCACGACGGTCGACCTGCTGCTCGGCCTCACCTCGGCCGACGCCGGCACGCTCGAGGTCTACGGCATCTCCCCCGCCCGGGCCGTACGCCAAGGGCGGGTGTCGGCGGTCATGCAGACCGGCGGCCTGCTCAACGACTTCACCGTCGAGGAGACCGTGCGCGCGATCGCCGCCCTGCACGGCCGGACCGACCGCGTCGAGGTCGTCCTCGAGCGGGCCCGGCTGGACGGTATCGCCGGCCGCCGGGTCGAGGCATGCTCCGGCGGCGAGCAGCAGCGGCTCAAGTTCGCCCTGGCACTGCTGCCCGACCCCGACCTCGTCATCCTCGACGAGCCGACCACCGGCATGGACGTCGGCGCGCGGCGGGAGTTCTGGCAGGCGATGCGCGCCGACGCCGCGCTCGGGCGCACGATCGTCTTCGCCACCCACTACCTCGCCGAGGCCGACGAGTTCGCCGAGCGCACCGTGCTGATCAACCGGGGCCGGATCGTCCACGACGCCCCGACCGCCGAGGTGCGTGCGGCGTACGGCGGGCACACCCTCACCTTCCGGCCGCCGCCCGAGGCCGTCGGCACCGGCGGCGTGGACGGCGACTGGCTGGCGAAGGCACGCCTGGCCCTCGTGCCCCTCGGCGTCACCGACCTCGAGGTGTCGGCCGCCAGCCTGGAGGCCGCCTTCCTCGCCCTCACCGCCGACCCCGAACCTGAACCCAACCCCGACCCCGCCCTCGCCGCAGCCCAGCTCGAAGGAGCCACTCGATGAGCACCACGGCCGCCACACCCGCCGCCGGCCGGACCCGCGACGCCGACGGCGTACGCCCCGCCCGGCGTCCGGTGATGCGCACCTACGCCCACCTCGACCTGCGGCGCCAGCTGCGCGACCGCATCGGCATGTTCTTCGTCGTCGGCCTGCCGACGTTCATGTACCTCGTCTTCGGCCTCGGCTCGGACGATCCCGTCGGGAGCGGGAACGTCGCGATGATCGTGATGATCTCGATGGCCGCCTACGGCGCCGTCACCGCGACCACCACCGTCGCCGGCAGCGCGGCGACCGAGCAGGTGATGGGGTGGGGTCGGCAGCTCGGGCTGACCCCGATGCGCCCGGTCGCCTTCGTGGTCGCCAAGGCAGCCGTCGCGATGGCGGTGGCCGCCGTGCCGGTCGTCGCGATCTTCGCCATCGGCGCGGCGACCGGCGCCCGCGGTACCGTCTCGGACTGGGTGCTGGCCGGTGCGCTCGTGTGGCTCGGCTCCGCGCTCTTCGCGATCTACGGCCTGGCGGTCTGCCTGGTCTTCCGCGGCCCCAACGCGTCCGGCATCGCCTCGGGGATGGTCGTGGTGCTGGCCTTCCTCGGCAACGTCTTCGTGCCGATGAGCGGCGTCATGCTCGACCTGGGCCGGCTCACCCCGTTCTACGGCTACCTCGCCCTGGCCCGGTTCCCGCTCACCGAGGGCTGGCTGCTCGAGGGGGGTCGCGACCCGTTGTGGCTGCCGATCGCTAACGTGCTGGCGTGGACGGTGATCTTCGCGCTGATGGCCCTGTGGGGCGTACGCCGCAGTCGGGCGCGCACGTGATCGCCGCCGCGCACACCCCGGCCCTGCCGGACAACCCCTGGGAGAAGTGGGGGTGGGCGTTCGCGGCCATCTGGCTGGTCTTCCTCGTCTTCCCGATCACCTCCGTCGCGGCCGCCGACGTGTCGGTCGCGGTCAAGGTGGGCGCCTGGCTGTGCATCGCCGGGTTCGCCGTCGCCAACGTGATGGGCTACTCCTGGCGCTGGAGCACGTGGCCGTGCCTCGGCGTGATGGTGGCCATGGCCCTGGCGACGCTCCCCGTGATCGGCATCGGCGTCATCTCGTTCACGCCCTACCTCGCGATCCTCTCCGCCCTCGAGCTGCCCACCCCGTGGTGGAAGTGGGCGGTGGGCCTGTGGGCGGCGTTCCCGCTCCTGTCGCTGCTGCAGATCGACGACTTCCCGCCCTTCTTCTTCCTCGTGCTCTGGCCGATCATGATCGGCGCCGTCATGCTGCGCATCTTCGGCGAGCGCGAGGAGCTCTCCTACCGCGCCCTGGGCGAGCACGCGGTGGTCGCCGAGCGCGAACGGGTGGCCCGCGACGTCCACGACGTGCTCGGCCACTCCCTCACGGCGCTGTCGGTCAAGGCCGAGCTCGCCGCCCGGCTGATCGACCTCGACCCGGCCCGGGCCAAGCAGGAGCTGGAGTCGATCCAGACCACCGCCCGGCAGGCGCTCGCCGAGGTGCGCGCGACCGTCGGCGGCCTGCGCGCCGGCAACCTCGACGACGAGCTGGCGGCCGCCCCGCTGGTGCTGGCCGATGCCGGCATCACCACGACGATCGACGGCTCCGTCGCCGACACCGACCCGCGGCACCGCGCGCTGCTGGCCTGGGTGCTGCGCGAGTCGGTCACCAACGTCGTACGCCACGCGCGGGCGCGCACCGTGGTCATCGAGCTCGGCCCACGGGGCATCGCCGTCACCGACGACGGCGGTGGCTACGACGGAAGCGAGGGCAACGGCCTGCGCGGGATGCGGGAGCGCGTCGCCGGCGCGGGAGGCGCCCTCGCCGTCGGCCCGGCCGGACCGGGCACCCGGGTGGAGGTGACCCTGCCGTGATCCGGCTGCTGCTGGCCGACGACCAGGCGCTCGTGCGCGGCGCCCTGGCGGCGCTGCTCGACCTCGAGTCGGACCTCGAGGTCGTCGCCCAGGTCGGCCGCGGCGACGAGGTGGTCGAGGCCGCCCGCGCCTCCGACGCCGCGGTCTGCCTGCTCGACATCGAGATGCCCGGCGTCAACGGCATCGAGGCCGCCGCAGCGCTGCGGCGCGAGCTGCCCGGCGTACGGTCGCTCATCGTGACCACCTTCGGCCGGCCGGGCTACGTCCGCCGGGCGATCGAGGCCGGCGCCTCGGGGTTCGTCGTCAAGGACACCCCGGCCCGGCAGCTCGCCGACGCGGTGCGCCGCGTGCACGCCGGCCTGCGGGTGATCGATCCCGACCTCGCCGCCGAGTCGCTGGTCGACGGCCCGAGCCCGCTGACCGGACGCGAGCGCGAGCTGCTCACGCACGCCCTCGACGGCTCACCGGTCGCCACCATCGCCGCGCGCGTGCACCTCTCGGAGGGCACCGTGCGCAACCACCTGTCGGCAGCGATCGGCAAGACCGGGGCGACCACCCGCAGCGAGGCGGCCCGGATCGCCCACGAGCGCGGCTGGCTCTGAGGCCGTCGGCGGCGGGCGCGTCGACGCCTCACACGTCGCGGCGCTCCTCCACGTGGGTGGTCCTCGAGCGCTGGTTGTTCATGACCAGGGCGAGCACGAGCGCCAGGACGCCGGCGACCACCAGGATCCAGCCCACGGTCGTGGGATCGACGACCTCCTGGAGGGAGTCGGGGAACTCCTTGACGGCGAACAGCAGGATCAGGCCGATGACGAGCAGCAGGATGCCGAATCCGATACCCATGACGACTCCTTCGTGAGGGTGGCCCGCGGGGCGCGGGCACGGCCGGCTCGGGTGCGGCCGCTCCCGGCAGCGTAGGGGCGAGTGGCGCCGCACCGGTGGACCCCGACCCGTCGGGGTGGGCGGGCCACGGCGCGGCGAGGGCCGGACCCCGAGCGGATCCGGCCCTCGCACACGTGCGCGTCAGCTGGTCAGCTGGTCAGCGCACCTTGCCGACCTTGATCGTGATCGACTTGGTGGTGGAGGCGGCCTTGGCGGTCACCTTCACCGAGATCTTCTTGCCCTTCATCGCCCGGGTGAGCTTGAGCTTGGACTTGGTCGCCTTCTTGATCTTCTTCTTGCCCGCCAGCCACTGGAACTTGTAGGTCACCGGCGTGCTGGCGCGGAAGAGCTTGTCCAGCCCCGACAGCGTGAGGGTCTTGCCGACCTTGGGCTTCCCGCTGACGTCGACGCCCGCGAGGATCGCCGCGAGGGCCGCGGGGGCGCTGACGGTGGGCGATGTGGGCGGCGTGGGCGGCGTGGGCGGCACCGGTGCGGCCGGAGCGGTGACGGGGGCGGTCGGAGCCGACTCGGCGTGGCCGTAGTCGTAGTCGTCGGCACCGGCGGTGACCAGCACGGTGATCCGCTTCCCGACGTCCTCCGCGGTCGGCACGTAGGTGGACCCGTACGCGCCGTGGATGAACTCGCCGTCGCGCAGCCAGTCGTAGTAGACCTCGGTGGGGGCAGGCGCCCAGCTGCCGATCGAGGCGGTCAGCGTGGCCCCCACAACGGGTGCGCCGGTGATGCTCGGCGCGATCAGGTTGGCCACGACGGGGACGACCGGGTCGTGCTCTCCCTCGACCAGGACCGCGTCGACGCCGGACTTGCTGTCGTCGACACCGAGCACGACGTCGGTGGCCGTGGCGACGGTGGCCTGGTCGTCCCAGTACTCCTCGACGTAGCGGCCGCCGACCTCTCCGCCGAAGCGCACCCGGTACGTGTCCGCGGCGAGCCCTTCGATCGTGTAGGTGCCGCCCGCGCCGATCTCGCCGGAGCCGACGTCGAGCCAGTCGTCCCCGACCTCGACGAGCGCGGTGACGTAGCCGTCGACCTCGCTCCCGTTGCCGCCGGTGACCACACCGGAGATCTCCGAGTCGAGCTCCAGCTGGGCGTCGATGCTGCCCCTGGTGGCGCCGTCGCCGAGGACGACCCTCTGGGCGACGTGCTCGTTGGGCTGGTCGTCGTAGTACTCGGTGGCGTACGTCGTGGTGTCGGCGCCGAAGATCCCGTCGAACTCGACGACGTAGGTGCCGCCGGCCAGACCGCCGAGCTCGTAGGTCCCCTCGGTGGTGGTGGCGAAGCCCACGTAGCGGTAGTCCGTGTCGCTGCCGGTGCCGACGACCTGGTAGGCCGAGACGACGACGTCGTCGAGCGGCTCGCCGTCGGGGCCCGTCACGTCACCGCTGACGCGTGCCGCAGCGTCCAGCACGGCATTGGCCACGACGGGGACGGCACCCACGGTGACCGTCGTCGCGTCCTCGAGCACGGTGACGTCGTCGAAGAACTCGAAGGCGTGGTCGGCGCCGTGGTTGTCGAAGCGGATGCGGTACTCCCCGGCCGGGGCGTTGATCGCGTACTCGCCCGTCGAGTCCGTGTGATCGAAGTACTCCGTCTCGCGCCAGAAGCCGCCACTGTCGTAGGACTCGTACTGGTAGAGCTCGACCTCCACGTTCTCCAACGGGCCGTCCGAGCCGGTGACGATGCCCGAGATGGTGCCGTCGGCGGCGTGGGCGGCGGGCGCGAGGCCCAGGACGCTGGCCGCCAGAGTCGTCGCGATCAGTGCAGCGGCTGGCCGCCGCAGGCGTACATTCATGGAGCTTCCCCACTTCGAAGGACACGGCGCCGCGAGTCGGCCCGGTCGATGACCCTGAACGTAGGGCGCGACGACCCCGCGCGTGGCAGAACGGCCCGAGACCACCCGAAGCGACCATCGCGCCTGGGCGCTGTCCCCGCAGGCTGTCGCGCCCGACGCCTACCCTGTCCGCCATGGACACCGTGCGGACGGACGCGCAGACCGACCAGGAGCGTCTCGCAGGCCTCGTCGCGGTCTGGTGGGAGGCGGTGGACTCCTTCACCCGCCTGCTCGAGGGTGTTGGCGAGGACCGGTGGCGCACCCCGACCGACCTGCCCGGCTGGGACGTGCACGCCGTCGCCGCGCACACCGCCCACCTCGAGGCGCTGCTGGCCGGCCGCCCCCACGACGAGCCGGAGGTGGGCGAGTCCGGACACGTCCGTGGGGCGATGGGGAGCTTCACCGAGCAGGGCGTGCTGGCCCGGCGCGACCACACGCCCGACGCCCTCCTCGCCGAGATCCGCGAGTCGGCGACAGCGCGGCACACGCAGCTGCTGGCCGACCCGCCCACCGATCCGTCCGCGCCGGCGCCCGGCGCCTTCGGTGCCATCGGCTGGACGACCGGGCTGCTCCTGCGCAACCGGCCCCTCGACGTGTGGATGCACGAGCAGGACGTGCGCCGGGCGCTGGACATCCCCGGCAACCTCGACTCCGCGGCCGCCGTGCACACCACCGACTACCTGCTGGAGAGCCTTCCCTACGTCGTCGCCAAGCGGGCTCAGGCCCCGGTCGGCTCCGTCGTACGGCTCGAGGTGGCCGGCCACGCGCCGGCCACCGTCGCCGTCGGCCAGGACGGACGGGGGCGCCCGGCGACCCCCGGCGACGGCGAGCCCGCCGTCACCCTCGCGACCGACCGCGAGGGCTTCGTGCTGCTGGCGGGTGGCCGCCGCGGCGCCGACCGCGTCGACGTACGCCTCTCCGGCGACACCGCCCTGGGCGAGCGCGTACTGGCGTCCATGGCGGTGACGCCGTGAGCGCCCCCTGGTCGAGCGCCGACATCGGCGACCTCCGGGGTCGCACCGCGCTGGTCACCGGACCGACGCTCGGCGGCCTCGGCTCCCACACTGCGCTCGAGCTCGCCCGCCACGGCGCCCGGGTGGTGCTGGCCGGGCGCACGCCCGACAAGCTGCGCGCGGCGGCCGACGCCATCACCGCCGAGGTGCCCGGTGCCGAGACCCCGTCGCTCGTCGTCGACCTCGCCGACCTCGGGTCGGTGCGCAGCGCCGGCGAGGCGGCGGCCGATCTCGGCCCCCTCGACCTGCTCGTCAACAATGCCGGTGTCATGGCGCCGCCGCTGCGCCGCACCGCTGACGGGCTGGAGTCGCAGATGGCGACCAACCACTTCGGCCCGTTCCTGCTCACCGGGCTGCTGCTCGACCAGCTGGCGGCCTCCGGCGACGGCCGGGTCGTCACGCTGTCCTCGCAGATGCACCGGGTGGCGCGGTCGGCGCCCGTGGGCGACCCGCGCGAGCCGGGGCGCTACAGCCGGTGGCAGGTCTACGGACAGAGCAAGCTCGCCAACCTGCTCTTCACCCACGAGCTCGAGCGCCGGCTGCGCCGCGCCGACGTGCCGGTGCGCGCGCTCGGCGCCCACCCCGGCCTGGCCGGCACGCACCTCGCGGTCAACGGCCAGCTCGGCACGACGCAAGGGCTGCGGGCCACCGTCCTGGACCGGATCGTCAAGCTGGTGTCACAGTCCGCGGAGGCCGGGGCCCAGCCGACGCTCATGGCGGCCACGGCCGACCTGCCCGGCGGGACGTACGTCGGTCCGGGCGGCCCCGGCGAGGCGGCCGGCGCGCCGCGCATCGTCGGCTGCGCGCCGCTCGCTCGCGACGAGGACGCGCAGCGCCAGCTGTGGGAGACCAGCGAGGCGACGGTCGGGCTCGCCTGGCCCTAGCGGCGGTCGTGGACCCGGACGATCCCCGACATCGTGCCGAGGTAGGCCGACCCGTCGCGGCCGAGGGTGATCCGCGAGCCGTCGCTGCCCGCGAGCAGCCCGGTGCCGGTGCGCACGCCCCACTTGGCGCGCCCGGTGTGGGCGTCGACAGCCGTGAGGTACCACGCGCTCACGCCGGTCCGTGACGGCCGCTTGGTCCAGGCGTAGAGCAGGCCGGTGGCGCGGCTGACGACCGCGCCCGAGCCCGGCGAGACGACGTCGCTGGTCCAGCGCAGCGCGCACTCCCCGTCGACCAGGTCGACGCGGGCGATCCCGGACCGGGTGGTGAAGCCGAGCAGCGTGCTGCGGGGCGAGCGGTAGCCGGCGTTGTTGGTCACCGCGACGCCCGGGCCGAGGGCGGCGAGTGGGCTGCGGGTCGCTCCCCTGCCCGCCTCGAAGACCGGCTGGCGGCACAGGGTGCGCCCGTCGTCGCGGGCGACGAACCGCACGCCGAGCCGCTCGTCGACCTCGTCGGTGAGGGCCAGCGCGCCACCGTCGACCAGCACCGGCGCCGACCCGCTGTCGCCGTCGTACGCGCTGCGCCAGGTGGGCTGCGGGGTGCCGTCCTCCCCGGCGACGAGGCGGTGGACGGCCTCGTCGGTGACGACGTAGGCCGCCCGCTGGTCGACGGCCACGTCGCGGCCGATCCGCTCGCCGAGGTCGACGACGCCCACCTGGCCCGTGGCCGGGTCGAGCGTTCCGACGAGCCCGGCGCGGGAGGCCCACCAGATGCGGCCCGACCAGTCGGGCGCGACCGTGACGAGGCAGTCGCCGTAGGGGACGTAGGGCTTGAGGTCCCAGGTGGCGTCGGTCTCGAGGTCGGGCTCGCCGTCGCGCGAGGTCCGCACCGCGAGCACCTGCCGCTCCCCGGTGGCGAGCACGGCGCGGTCCGCGGCGTCGAGGTAGACCGCCTCGCCGTCGCAGCCGGACCCGTCGGGCGCGTCGGGAAGGTCGTGCGAGGCGATCGGCCGCAGCGTGACCGGGTCGATCACCCGCAGGCTGCGGCCCGACCCCGACGCGCACAGCCCGACGAGGAGGTCGGTGGCGGTGAGCTCGAGCCGGCCGCACCGCTGCAGGCCGTACCAGGCGGTGTCGACCTCGGGCTGCCGGCCCAGCGGGCCCGGGCGGGCGGCCGGGTCGTCGGCGCTGAGGTGCGGGTGCTGCGGCACCTCCTCGGCCGGCAGCGGGTGCGCGGACGCCGGGCGACCGACGTACGACGGCCCGGCCCAGGCGCCGGGTGCCGGCGGCACCGGCAGCCACCCGTCGGGCACCAGCACGACCACGAGGCCGACGGCCACGACGGCACCCGCCGACCGGACGGCGAAGCGGCGGCTGACGTGGACGCGGTCCTGGACCCACCACCGGATGCGCGGCACGGCGAGGAGGGCGGCAGCGACGAGCAGGACGCCCGGTCCGAACGCGACCCAGAGCAGGAGGAAAGCACCCACCAGCCAGACCACCGGGCGACTCTAGGCGGGCCGAGCCCCCGCGACCGGGAGGCGCAACGGGACTGCCTCGATGCGTCGCCTCACACCGTCAGTCGACGGGGCGACGCGGCACGGGAGCGGTGAGGGTGACGTCGGCGAAGGAGCCTCGTCCGTGGGCGCCACGGAGGTAGACGCGCGAGCGCCGGGGCACGGGCACGCGGACACGGGCGGCCTCACGGATCGGGATCACGTCCGCGTCGGCGGCCTGGGGCTCCCGCCGGGCGACCAGCCAGCCGGTGACGTGCTCGAGCGACTCGATGCGGGCGGTGAGGTCCACCGCGCGGATGTCTCGGTCGTGCTTCATCGTTCGGACTCCTCCTGTCACCACCCGGCTGTCCCCTCGGACAGCCCGGGCCGGAGCCTAGGAGCGATCGGCGGCGAGCAGCCCCGCCTGCGACAACCCTGCGGGAAGTCTCCCGGACACGGTCCAGACCAGCCGCCCGGGTCCGGCACGTCCTGAGTTGGACGACGCCGGGCGGCACCCGGGCGGGTCAGCGGCCGGCGTTGCGCGGGTGGTTGCGCGACATGCGCTCGTTGCCACGGCGGTAGTTGCCGGTGACCCGCGCCATCAGCTCCTGCGCCCCGTCGTCGCCGTCGTCCCCGACGTCGTCGAGGAACCGCTGCGCGGCCGGGCCACGCAGCACGGTGGCCCGCCGGCCGTGGTGGGTGATGACGACCTCCGGGCCGCGGACCTCGTAGTCGAATCCCTCGGGCGCCGGCACGCGGCCAGCCTTCCACATCGGGTCACCGGTGTCGCGGGGATTCGCCGCTGCCGTCGAGTGGGCGCATCGTGCACCGGATCTGCGGTCGAGTGGGCGCATCGTGCACCGGATCTGCGGTCGAGTGGGCGCATCCTGCGCCCTCTGTCGTCAGGATGCGCCGACTCGGCCCCCATCGCGCGTCAGGATGCGCCCACTCGACCCGCATCGCGCGTCAGGACGCGCCGACTCGACCCGCCCCGCGGGCGCACGCACGAGAGCCGGGGGTCGTCGCGCCGAGCGGCCCCATGGACCGCTCGGCGTTCGACCCCCGGCTCGTGACCGTCAGCCCCCTGTGCTGTCGGTCCCCTGTGATCAGGCGACCGGCCGGCGCGCCGTGGCCCCCACGACCACAGCGACACGCGGCCGAGGCACCAACGGGCGCGTCTCGGCGCTCGTGTCGTACGCGGGCTCCCCCACCGCTCCGATGCGGATCATCGCGACACGCCCGTGGTGCTCGTCACCTTGGTGGTGCTCGTGCTCATCTCGTACTCCCCATGTCGATGCTCACGACAACAAGGATGCGCTCGACCCGTTCCTGATACATCGGTGTTTCCACCGATGTCCAGACCAGTCGCTCGCCAGCGGACGACGGGCGGCTCAGGCGGCCGCTCGGGCCTCGCTCTCGAGCTTGCGGCCGAGCAGGCGGCGGGTGCGCCGGTCGCCCGTGGCCATCTTGTAGAGGATCGCGAGCTGCTGGGGCGCGTTCTTCGCGTTGGTGGTGGCGAGCCAGCCGTTGGGCAGCGAGAGGCGGATGACCTTGTGCCACGCGGAGGCGACCTGCTGCGGCATCGGGCGCGCGCAGTAGGTGAGGTCGTACTTCTCGAACAGGGCCTGCACCTTGGGCGCGATCTCGGCGTAGCGGTTGGACGGCAGGTCGGGGAAGAGGTGGTGCTCGATCTGGTGCGACAGGTTGCCGCTCATCAGGTGGAGCAGCTTCGAGCCGGAGATGTTGGCGCTGCCGAGCATCTGGCGGACGTACCACTCGCCCTTGGTCTCCCCCTCGATCGAGCGCTTCTCGAAGGTCTCGACGCCCTCGGGGAAGTGGCCGCAGAGGATGACCGAGTTGGACCACAGGTTGCGCACCACGTTGGCGGTGAAGTTGGCCGCGAGGGTGGGCAGGAAGGAGCCGGTGGGGATCGACAGCGCCGGGTGGACGACGTAGTCCTTGGTCGCCTGGCGGCGGATCTTGCCCAGCACGGCCTTGGCGCGGCGACGGAAGTCGGGGTCCTTGGTCTGCTTCTTGGCGATGACCGCGCCGAGCTCGAGGTCGTAGGCGGCGATGCCGTACTCGAAGAACACGGCGTTGATGAAGCACCACAGCGGCTGGCCGAGGTGGGCCGGCGCCCAGGTCTGGTCCTCGTCGACGCGCATGATGCCGTAGCCGAGGTCGTTGTCCTTGCCGATGACGTTCGTGTACGTGTGGTGCAGCTCGTTGTGGCTGTGCTTCCACTGCTCGGCCGGCGAGGCCATGTCCCACTCCCAGGTCGAGGAGTGGATCTTGGGGTCGCGCATCCAGTCCCACTGCCCGTGGAGGATGTTGTGCCCGATCTCCATGTTGTCGAGGATCTTGGAGACGCTCAGGCCGAGCGTGCCGAGCACCCAGGCCGGCGGGAACGCGCTGAAGAGCAGCACCGCGCGCGAGCCGAGCTCGATCTTGCGCTGGGTGTCGATGACCCGCCGGATGTAGGCCGCGTCGCTCGCGCCGCGGTCGTCGAGGACGTCCTGGCGGATGGCGTCGAGCTCGATGCCGATCTGCTCGATGTCGGCCTCGGTGAGGTGGGCGATCGGGTTGGTCTGGCCGAGCACGGCCTTCTTCTGGATCGTGGTCATGTCGATCTCCTGGTGGGGTGTCGGGGAGGTCAGGTCAGTGGTCGATGTGGCACGGGCCGGCGGCGGCGTTGATGCAGGTCTGCACCTTGATGTCGCCCGTCTCGCCGGGGACCGCGGTGGTGATCGCGCCGTTGCGCAGGTCGCGGACGCTGCCCTCGCGCAGCGGGATCACGCAGCCCATGCAGATGCCCATCCGGCACCCGCTCGGCATCAGCATCCCGGCGTCCTCGGCGGCGTCGAGGATGGGCGTGGCGCCGTCGACGTCGACGGTCGTGCCGGAGGTGAAGGTGACCGTGCCGCCCTCGCCGGGCTCGACGCGGGCGGTGCGGAACTGCTCGGTGGTCAGCGTGAGACCCGCGGCCTCGTGGTGGGCGGCGAGGGCGTCGAGCAGGCCGGCCGGGCCGCAGGCGAGCGTCGTACGCTCGGGGAGGTCGGGCACCAGCGAGGCGAGGTCGGCGACGTCGAGGACGCCGTGCTCGTCGTCGTAGCGCGCGACGAGGCGGATGGCGCCGGCGGCGTGGAGCGCCTCGAGGTCACGGATGAAGATCGAGTCGGGGTGGCTCGGCGCGACGTGGACCACGACGATGTCGTGGACCTCGCTGCGGGCCGGGCGGAGCACGCCGTCGTCGGTGCTGGGGAACAGGTTGCGCAGCATGCCGATGACGGGCGTGATGCCCGAGCCGGCGGTGACCATGAGGAACCGGCCGCCTTCGGGCGGGAGGACGAACTCGCCGGCGGCCTGCTCGAGGTGGACCAGCGTGCCGGGCCGCGCCTCGTGCACCAGGTGGTTGCTCACCAGGCCGTCGGGAACGGCCTTGACGGTGATCGAGATGCGACCGTCGGCGCGCGGGCCGTGGGTGAGCGAGTAGGCGCGCCACTGGCGTACGCCGTCGACGTCGATGCCGATGCGGAGGTACTGGCCGGGCACGTGACCCGCCCAGTCGGCGCCCGGACGGATCACGATCGTCGCGGCGTCGGCGGTCTCGGGGTGGATCGACTCGATGCGCCCGCGCAGGTCGGCGCCCGAGCGCAGCGGGGCGAAGAGGTCCATGAAGTCGGACGGCAGGTAGGGGGTCGTGGCCGCCTCGGCGACGCGGACGAGCTGGTCGGCCAGTCGACGGCTCCGGGTGCCGCCGCGTGCGGGCGGTTCGAGAGTCGTGGTCATGACATCCAATGTGCCCGATCGGTGCCGCCGCTTCCTGCCCCTCGCACGTGAATCGGGACTATGATCTTGTTCGCTGCGAACAAGATCGACCCCAGGAGCCCTGATGGCGACCCACCCCGTGCGTCCGTCCACACAATTGCGCACCGTCGTCGGGCTCGACCCGGAGGTGGCCGCGGCCCTGCGCTCGCGGCTGGCCGACGTCGCCGACAGCGCGGTGCTCACCATCATCGACGAAGTGCCGAGCTATGCCGGGGCGTGGAGCGGGCGGATGGGCGAGGTGATCCGCAACGCCGTGCAGCTCGCCCTGGGCGGCTTCCTGACCCTCGCCACCCGCCAGGACGCCGAGGCCCCCAAGGCGCCGGCGATCGAGGGCGCCTACCAGCTCGGGCGCGGCGAGGCGCGCAGCGGGCGCACGGTGGAGGCGCTCCTGGCCGCCTACCGCATCGGCGCACGCGCCTCGTGGCGCGACATGGCCGACGTGGCGGTGGAGGCGGGCGTCGACTCCGGCCAGCTCGCCAAGTTCGCCGAGCTCGTCTTCGCCTACATCGACGAGCTGTCCGCGGCCTCGGTGGCCGGACACACCGACGAGCTCGAGAGCAGCGGCCGCGTCCGCCAGCGCAACCTCGAGCGGCTGGCCCGGGCGCTGCTCACCGGCGCCCCCGCCGACGCGGTCAACGCCGCCGCCGAGCGGGCCGACTGGGAGCCGCCCGGCGCACTCACTGCGCTCGTGCTGCCCGAGTCGCAGGTCTCCCACACGCTGACCGCCCTCGACCCGCGCACCCTCCAGCCCAGCGACGACGTCCCGGGGCTGCCGGAGGGGTACGCCTCGCTGCTCGTGCCGACGACCGGCTCGCCCACCTCCCGCCGCACGCTGCTCCGCGCGCTCCGCGGCACCGACGCCGTCGTCGGCCCGGCCGTGCCCTGGCTCGACGCCGTCGCCTCGCACCGCCGGGCGCTGCGCTGCGCGAGCCTCGGCGTCGACGGGCTCGTCGACTCCGACGACCACCTCGCGGCCCTGCTGCTGGCCGCCGACCCGTCCGCACGCGCCGACCTGCGCGCCCGCGTGCTCGCGCCGCTCGCCGACCTGCGCCCGGCGACGGCCGAGAAGCTCACCGACACCCTCCGCAGCTGGCTGCTGCACCACGGGCGGCGCGACGCCGTGGCCGAGGAGCTCTTCGTGCACGCCCAGACCGTGCGCTACCGCGTCGGCCAGCTCCGCGAGGTCTACGGCGACCGCCTCGAGGACCCGGCGTTCGTGCTCGAGGCGACCCTGGCGCTGGCCTGAGGGCACCGACCCCGACGCCGACCGGCGGTCCCGGACGTCGCGCGTACGGGATCGTGGAAGATCCGAGCCAGCTGGTGACTCGGATCTTCCGCGATGTGTCGGGAATCCCCGGCTGACCGGGGAGTCCGCGACGCCGTCCCCGGCGAGCGTCAGGCCCGCTCGTACGCCGGCTCGCCGGCGACCCAGGTGGCGGCGACCTGCTCCCCGAAGGCCCGCAGCCGCCGGGCGTGCTCGGGGTCCGAGGCGCCGTCGAGCGGGTCGGCGTCGAGGAGGACGAGGTCGCCGGGGTGGCCGACAGCGACCGTGCCCCAGCCGTCGGTGGACGCTGCCAGCGCCTCGCGGGCGATGATCGACTGCTCGGGGTGCCACGGCTCGCGGTCGTCCCCCGAGCGGTGCACCGCGCTGGCGATCGCCAGCCAGGGGTCGAGGGGGGAGACCGGGGCGTCGGAGCCCAGCACCACGTCGACGCCGTCGTCGAGCATCCAGCGCAGCGGGAAGCAGCGCTCGGCCCGCCCGGGCCAGAGCCGCTCGGTCACGTCGCGGTCGTCGAGCAGGTGAGCGGGCTGCACGCTCGCCCGCACGCCGATGCGCGCCATCCGGCGTACGTCGTCGCGGGTGGTGAGCTGCACGTGCTCGACGCTGCCACGGGCACCGGTGTCCTCGAACGCCGCCAGCGCCTCGGTCACCGCGCGGTCGCCGATGGCGTGCACGGCCACCTCCAGCCCGCCCGCGGCGGCCCGGGCCAGCAGCGTGCGCAGCTCCTCGGGCGACTGGTTGGGCTGGCCCTCCTCGAAGCCCGGCACCGCCTTCTCCGCGTAGGGCTCGCAGCACCAGGCGGTGCGGGTGTTGAGCGAGCCGTCGCTGATGATCTTGAGCGGGCCCATCGTCAGGCGGGGGTCGCGGTCGAGCGGGTCGCCGGAGCGCAGGCCGCGGGAGAGCACGTCGTCGAGGCCGTCGGCGTAGCAGGCGTGGCGGATCCGCAGCAGGTCGGCGCCCCCGGCCCACCGGGCCACCCAGTCGGCCACCCCGCCGCTGAACTCCAGGTCGACCAGGCCCACCACGCCCATCGCGGCCGCTGCCTCGAGCGAGCGCCGGTAGGCCTCGGGCCCGGTGCCGTCCTGGCCGAGCACCGAGGCCAGCCGGCCGTAGGCCATGAACCACTCGGCCTCGCTCACCACGCTGTCGCGGATCGGCAGGGCGAGGGCGTGGAGCGCGATGGTGTTGAGCCAGCCGTGGTGGCCGTCGCCGGCGATGAGGACGATCGGCTGGTCGGTGTCGATCGCGTCGAGCTGCGACACGGTGGGGTTGTCGGGCCACGCCGTCGGCCGGTGCCCCCACCCGATGACCGGCAGGTCGGGCCACTGCTCCAGGCGCTCGCGCACGAGCTCGACGGCGTCCGCGCACGACCGCGCCGGGCCGAGGTCGAGCCGGGCCGAGGCGAGCGTCCACTGGCCGAGGTGGACGTGCTGGTCCCAGAGGCCGGGCATCAGCCAGCGCCCGCCCGCGTCGTACGTCGGCTCGTCGCCGGCCGCGAGCGCGCGGCCGACCTCGACCACCCGGCCGCCGTCGACGCGTACGTCGACCGGCCCGGGCGCGGCCTCGGTGACGTCCACCAGGCGGGTGTCGCGGATCAGCATGGCGCCACCGTAGGAGGGTGCGGCGCAGCACGCGACACCCGCCCGGCTGACATGATGACCGGCGTGGAGTGGCGGGGGCCCGTGACGCTGGTCGCGCTCCTGGCGCTCGGCGTCGGGGGCGGCTACGTCGCGTCCGCGCAGGCCCGCGACGACTCCATCGGCACGGGCGTCGCCTCCCCCGTGCCGGCCCGGGCGCCGGACCTGCCGGTCGAGGCGCCGCAGCCCTACGCCGTCGACCCCAAGGACCCACCGCTGGAGCCCGACATCGAGATGAAGCCGGCCACGCTCGGCACCGGCAAGTTCGAGATCACCTTCCCCGCGCCGGTCGGCTGGACCACCAACGCCAACGCGAGCAACGAGTGGAAGTGGAAGAAGCCCGGCACGTCCAACAACACCTACGTGATGCGCATCGAGCAGATCAACAGCCAGGACATCACCATCGAGGACGCCATCAACATCCGCATCGCGCGGCTGCGCGCCGAGCAGGACGACGTGGTGATCGTCGACCGCGGCGCGGACACGCTGGAGTACACCTACCGCAGCAACGAGGGCAACTTCCGCCACAGCTTCATGCGCTGGCTCGACCTCGACGCCAGCGGGCAGGCCGACGTCGAGATCGTCGTCCACGGGCGCAAGGTCGACGCCCCCGGCACCCGTGCCCTGATCCGCCGGGTGGCCGACGGCATGCGGGGCGCCGGTGGCGGGCCTGTCAGCTGAGCGGTCCCCGGCCACTAGGTTGAGCCCGTGAGCTGGCGGGGGACGGCAGTCCTGGTGGTGGTGCTCGCCGTCGGGGTGGCGGCCGGGTTCGGCGCGTCGTGGGCGCTCGGAAAGAACCCACCCGGCGGGGGCACCGCGTCACCCATCGCGGCCTCGCCGAGCCTGCCCATCGACCCCGTCCCCGAGCTGCTCCCCGACCCCGACACGCCTCCGCTGGCGCCGAGGATCCCCCTGGTCCGGCAGTCGGTGGGCGCGGGCAGCTTCCGGATGACGTTGCCGGTGCCGAGAGGGTGGTCGTTCTCCGAGAACTCGCTCAACGAGTGGCAGTGGCGCCCGCCCGGCCAGCCCGACTTCGGCTACGTGCTGCGGGTCGAGCAGGTGCTGAGCAACCGGCGCTCGATCGAGTGGACGCTCGACCAGCGCCTCGCCGAGCTCCGGGAGGACGAGAGCAACGTCGAGGTCATCGCGCAGACCAGCGACAGCCTGCACTTCAGCTTCGTCGCCGCCAACCATCTGCGCCACGGCCACCTGCGGTGGCTCGACCTCACGGGCTCCGACAACGCACAGGTGGAGATCGCGGTCACCGGCCGCAAGGTCGACGACCCCGGGATGGCACACCTGATCGCGCGGGTGGGGTCGGGGATCGAGCTCGGCTGAGCCCCGGGCTCGGACGCCGGGCTCAGACGCCGGCTCAGACGCCGAACGCCTCCACGGAGTCGAGCACCCGCCGGGCGACGCGCTGGTCGTTGCTGCGGATCTGCACCCAGAGGAGCTGGTTCTGGTTGACCCGGATGACCCGTTCGACCATGAAATCGACACCCGGGCACCCGCTGAAGAACACCGTCATGGTCTCGTCGCCGTCCTTCTCGTCGAAGTAGGGACCGCGCTCGACCGGGCACTCCGCGTGGCCCGGCACCCGCGAGGGCAGCTTCTCGCCGGGCAGGATCGCGACGAACACGCCCTCGCCCGGGTCGTCGGCGGAGTTCCACCCCGCCCGGGTGCCGGACGCGACCGACGGCTGCTCGGCGCGTCCGTCGACGGGTGTCCACGGCTCGGGGTCGACCTGGGCGGTCCACGCCTCCGGGACGGTGAGGGCGATCGTCCCGGTGACGTCCTCGATGGTGCGCTCCGAGGTGGTCTCGCGCTCCAGCGTCCACCCGGCGCCGGTGCCGACGACCAGCGCCAGCGCGGCTGCCACCACCCAGGGCCACCGGCGGCGCCGGCGCGGCGGCACGGAGCCGACGTCGGAGCCGGCGTCGACGTCGGCGTCGGCGTCCGCGTGGGGGTCGGTCGACGCCCCGGCCTGCCCCGTGTGGCGCGAGGCCCAGGTCAGCTCGGCGTCGGCGGGGATCCACGGCGTGGGCGTCTCGTCGAGGTCGCCGGCCTCCTCGCCGAGGGCCTCCGCCAGCGCCGCGGTGTACGACGCGACGTCGGGGAAGCGCTCGTCGCGGTCCTTGGCCAGGCCGCGGAGCACGACCGCCTCCACAGCCGGGTTGTCGATCCCCATCGGCTCGGGCGGCGTCGGGTTCTCCGCGGCCGCCAGGCTCGCGTGGGCGTACGGCCGGCGACCCGCCAGCAGGTGGTAGGTCAGCGCGGCGAGGGAGAACTGGTCGGCGCGCGCGTCGAGCCCCTCGCCCAGCGCCTGCTCCGGGGCGACGTAGGAGGGGGTGCCGCCGGCCATCGTGAGCCGCGAGGACATGTCCATCGCCTTGCCGAGACCGAGGTCGCCGAGCATCGCCACGATGTGCGGGAAGCGGCCGCTGTCGACCGTGCGGAAGAGGACGTTGCCGGGCTTGACGTCGCGGTGCAGCACGCCCCGGTCGTGCAGCGCGGTGAGCCCTCGACCGATCTGGGTGATCACCGACAGCGCCTGCGAGCGCGACAGGGGCGCGAGGTCCAGGCGGTCGCCGAGGGTGCCCTGGTCGGCGTACGCCATCACCAGGTAGGGGCGGCCGTCGGCGAGCTCCCCGGCGTCGTAGACGGTGACGACGTGGGGCGACTCGACCTTGCGGAGGAAGCGGCCCTCCTCGAGGAAGCGCTGGCGGATGTGGTGGTCGTCGGTCCAGTTGTCCGCCAGGACCTTGATGGCCACCGCCGAGTCGAGGTGCTCGTCGTAGGCGAGCCAGACCGTCGCGAACGCTCCCGCCCCGATGCGGCGGCGCACCGGGTAACGGCCGAGACGAGTGGGAGCGGACACCCGGGCATTATCGTGCAGGCGTGAGCTATTCCGGGGACCACGGCGACGCGTTGACGCCGGACGACATCGACGAGCTCGCTCGTCGCGCCCGCGACGGCGACCGCGACGGCCTCGAGCAGCTGCTCGGCGCCGTGCGCCCGCGGGTGCTCAACATCTGCCGCGGGGTGCTCCCCTACTCCGGCGACGCCGAGGACGCCTGCCAGGAGGCGATGCTCAACGTCGCCACCAAGATCGGCTCGTGGGGCGGGCGCGGGCGGTTCACCACGTGGCTGCACATCGTGTCGATCAACAGCGCGCGCACGACCTACCGCCGCCTCAAGAACCTCGCCACGCCGACCGACTTCGAGGACGGCGCCCACGACCGCCCCGACCCGCGGACGACGAGCGTGATCGCCGGCACCCGCCTTGACCTGCTCGAGGCGATGGAGACCATCGAGAAGGACCACCCGCAGTTCGTCGAGCCGCTGCTGCTCCGCGACGTCTACGGCCTGCCCTACGACGAGATCGCCGCGCTGGTGGACGCTCCGCTGGGCACCGTGAAGGCGCAGATCCACCACGGCCGCAGGCTCGCCCGACCGCTGCTCCGGGGCGAGAGATGAGGCACCGGCCCGTCCGCGCGGTGCTCGCGGCGGGCCTGTCCCTCACGGTCCTGGCCGGCTGCTCCGGCGGCGGTGCCGCCGGTCCCGAGGAGCTCCGCGACCCCGCGCCGGCGGCCGTGGCGTCGGACCTGGCGTCGGACGCGGCGTCGGACGGCGAGGCGACGGCGGCGCCGGTCTCGGAGCCGGAGGTCGCCGAGCCGGTGGAGCCGGACCTCGACCTGTCGGTGTCGAATCCGCGCGAGGACAGCGTCTACCCCGCGGTGGGCGACCCGAGGGTGGACGCGCTGCACTACGACCTCGACCTCGCGTGGGACCCCGAGGCCGAGCACCTGACCGCGGCGGCCACCCTCACCTTCCGCGCCACCCGCACCGCGCCGCGCTTCCAGCTCGACCTCGCCCGCCCGCTCACCGTCGGCCGGGTGACCCTCGACGGCGAGCCCGCCGCGTTCTCCCGGCGGGGCAAGGACCTCGTCGTGCGAGCGCCCATCGAGGCCGACCAGCGCTACGAGCTCTCCCTCGACTACGTCGGCACGCCCCGCCCGGCCCCGGCGCCCACCACCCGCGGCGACTTCAGCCGCACCGGCTTCACCGTCACCCGCGCCGGCGAGGTGTGGACGATGCAGGAGCCCTACGGCGCCTTCACCTGGTACCCCGTCAACGACCAGCCCTCCGACAAGGCGCTCTACGACATCACCGTCCACGCCCCGCGCGGCTGGACCGGGATCGCCAACGGCCGGCTCACCGACCTGACCACCGACGACGACGGCACGACGACGTCGTGGCAGCTCACCGAGCCGGCGTCGTCCTACCTCATCACCCTCGCGATCGGCGACTACACCCACAGCAGCAACACCACCGAGGGCGGCCTGCGGGTCGACTACTGGACCCCGCGCGGCATGACGCGTCCGCTCTCGTCGATCCAGACCGCGGCCGCCACCGTCGACTGGATCGAGGCCAAGCTCGGCGACTACCCGTTCGACTCCCTCGGCCTCGTCGTCACCGACTCGCAGAGCGCGATGGAGACCCAGACGATGGTCACCCTCGGCAACAACGACTACGTGCTGTCGCCCGAGGTCGTCGCCCACGAGATCGTGCACCAGTGGTACGGCGACCAGGTCTCGCCGGCCGACTGGCGCGACGTGTGGCTCAACGAGGGCATGACGATGCTGCTGCAGTGGGTCTACGAGGACGAGCACGACATCCGGCCGCTGCGCGAGAACCTGCTCGGCGCCCGCTCGATCGACCAGCTGCTGCGCGACCAGTACGGTCCGCCGGGCGCCTACGACCCGCGGCAGTTCGGCGGCTCCAACATCTACTACACGCCCGCGCTGATGTGGAACGAGCTGCGCGAGGACCTCGGCGACGACGAGTTCTACGCCGTCGCCCGGTCGTGGCTCGCCGCCCACGACAACACGTCCGCGTCGCGCGAGCAGCTCTACGACCACTGGGAGGCCGAGACCGGGCGGGAGCTGTCGGCGTTCTTCGACAGGTGGATCACCGGCACGCGCACGCCCGGGCGCGGGGTCCCGCGGGGCTGAGCGGCACCGGCCGGTCTCGCGCGGCGCCGGCGCGTCCTGGCCCTCGCGCCGGCGCGCAATACCCTCGCCCCATGGGCCGCCTCTCCGCACACGACCTGATCGACCTGGTGCTCGACGAGGGCTCCTGGTCGTCCTGGGACACCCCGCCGATGCGCGGACCGGTCAGCGAGGCGTACGCCGCCGAGCTCGCCGCTGCCGCGGAGAAGTCGGGCGTCGACGAGTCCGTGCTGACCGGCGAGGCGCTGCTGCGCGGTCGGCGGATCGCAGCGCTGGTGGGCGAGTTCGGCTTCCTGGCCGGGTCGATCGGCCGCGACGCGGCCGACCGGATCGTCGCCGGCATCGAGCGCGCCACCCGCGAGGGCCTGCCCCTCGTCGCGGCCCCGGTCAGCGGCGGCACCCGGATGCAGGAGGGCACCCCCGCGTTCGTGCAGATGGTGCGGATCTCGGCCGCGATCGCCGCCCACCGCGACGCCGGCCTGCCCTACCTGGTCTACCTGCGCCACCCCACCACCGGCGGCGTGATGGCGTCGTGGGGCTCGCTCGGCCACGTCACCGTCGCGGAGCCCGGCGCCCTCGTGGGCTTCCTCGGCCCGCGGGTCTACGAGGCGCTCTACGAGCGTCCGTTCCCCGAGGGCGTGCAGACCGCGGAGAACCTCTACGCCCGCGGCATCGTCGACGCCGTCCTCCCGCCGGAGGAGATCGCCGACATCCTCGACCGCGCGCTCACCATCCTGATGTCGGCCCGCAACGGCGTCGTCGCGGTGCCCGACCCCGGCCAGGAGGACGTGCCGGACGTCGACGCCTGGGACTGCGTCACCCGGTCGCGGCGCCCCGACCGGCCGGGCGTGCGCCGGCTGCTGCGCTACGCCGCGCGCGACGTCGTACCGCTCAACGGCACCGGGCAGGGCGAGAGCGACCCGGGCCTGCTGATCGCGCTGGCGCGCTTCGGGGAGGCGCCGTGCGTCTTCCTCGGCCAGGACCGACGCGGCCAGACCACCGACCACCCGATGGGACCCGAGGCGCTGCGCGAGGCCCGGCGCGGGATGCGGCTGGCCTCCGAGCTCGGGCTGCCGCTCGTCACCGTCATCGACACCCAGGGCGCGGCGCTGTCGGCCGACGCCGAGAACGGCGGGCTGGCGGGCGAGATCGCCCGCTCGCTGGCCGACCTGGTCACCCTCGACGCGCCGACCCTGTGCCTGATGCTCGGCGAGGGCAACGGCGGCGGCGCGCTGGCGCTGCTGCCCGCCGACCGCGTCGTCGCGGCGCAGCACGCGTGGCTCTCACCGCTGCCGCCCGAGGGCGCCTCGGCGATCGTGCACCGCGACCTCGACCACGCCGCCGAGATGGCGCGCGCCCAGCAGGTGCGGGCCATCGACCTGCACCGGCAGGGCGTCGTCGACCGCATCGTGCCGGAGAAGCCGGACGCGGCCGACGAGCCGGAGGAGTTCTGCCGGCGTGTCGGCGCCGTGCTCGAGCACGAGCTCGGCGCGCTCCTGGCGTCCGGTCCCGGGTCGGCGGCGGACCGGGCGCGCCGCTACGTCTGAGCCCGCCGGCTCACCGCCCCTCGGGCTGCTCCTGCGCGTCGTCGCTCGTGTCGTCGCCCGCCTGCTCGGCCTCGTCCGTGGCCGGGTCGGTCGCCTCGCCGGACTCGTCCGCGTTGTCGCCGGCCTCCTGCGCGGCGTCGCCGAGCGGGTCGCCGTGCGGGGACGCGTCCGGGGCCGCGCCGGGGGCCGCCTCCGGGAGGTCGACGGGCAGCGCCACGCCGGGCACCGTGCCGGTGAGGGTGGCGAGCATCTGGCGCACGTTGGAGAGCTGGGCGTTGATGCTGTCGCGGCGCTGCGCGGCGGCGGCGAGCTCGCGCTCGGACTCGGCGCGTACGCGGTCGGCGGAGGCGCGTGCCTCGCTGACCATCGTCGTGGCCCGCTCCTCGGCCTCCGCGAGCATGCGGGCGATCCGCTGCTCGGCCTCGACGCGACTGCGCTCGAGGGTCGCCTCGGTGTCCTTGTTGCGCGCGGTCATCGCGTCGAGCTCGGCCTGCGTCGCCGCCTGCTGGGCCTGGAACTCCGCGGTCGCCTTCTGACGGCGCTCGGCGAGGGTGGTCTCGAAGTCGGCGGCGGCCTGCGCGGCCTTGGCCCGCTGGTCCTCGTAGACGGCCTCGGCCTCGGCGCGCCGGGCGGAGGCGTCGCGCTCGGCGGCGTCGCGCTCCCCGTCGGCGGCCTTGCGGGCGTCGGCGAGCAGCCGCGCGCCCTCGGCGTCGGCGTCGCGGCGGGTCTCCTCGGCATAGCGGTCGGCCTCGGCACGCATGGCTCCAGCCTCCTGCTCGGCCTCCTTGCGGAGGGTCTCGACCTCCCCGAGCACCCGGTCGCGGATCTCGGCCGCCTCGGCCTCGGCAAGGGCCAGGATCTGCCCGACACGCTCACCGAGGTGCTCGAAGGTCGGCAGCTCGGGCTCCTGCGCCTCGCGAGAGACGAGTGCGTCGCGTGAGGCTGCCGCCTCGGCGCGGGCCTGCTCGGCGGCCTGCTCGGCGGCGGCGAGCCGCTCGCGCAGCTCGGCCACCTCGCTGCGGGCCTGTCCGACGGCTCGCTCGACCTCGGTCGGGTCGTAGCCGCGGCGCACGGTCGTGAACATCTCTTCAGGCATCGGGGTTCTCCTGGTGGGGTGACGAGGGGGGCTCGCTCGGGGGGTGGGCGGAGGGGTCGGTGGGGGCGGCGTCGCCGCGGTCGGGGACGGACAGCGCCGCGATCACGCCGGAGAGCTGGCCGAGCTCGGCGGCGATGCCGTCGCGCTGCGCCTGGAGCTGGGCCACCTCGGTGCGGGCGCGCTCGAGCGCGCGGCGCGCACCGTCGCGCAGCTGGTCGGCCTCCGCGCGGCCCTCGGCGACCAGCGCGACGGCCTCCTCCCGAGCGCGGCGCCGGTCCTCGGCGGCCTCGGCGCGGCTGCGGGTGACCTCGTCGGCGACCAGCGCGCGCAGGCTCGCGGCGCCCGCCTCGGCCTCGGCGCGACGGCGTTCGAGGCGCTCCACGGCGCGCTCGGCCTCGTCGGTGGCGTCGGCGACGATGCGGGCCGCCTCGGCCTCGGCGCGGGCGAGCGTGGCCTTGGCCTCGCTCTCCATCTCCGCGGCGGACAGGCCCGCGGCGCGGGTGATCTCCTCGGCGCGGCGCCGCGCCTCGGAGAGCTCGAGGGCCATCCGCCCGGCGACCGCGGAGATCACCACCTGCAGGCGGCGGCGTACGACGCGGGTGTGCTCGCCGACCTCGGCGTGGGCCGCCTTGCGGATCGCGTCGGCCTCGGCGCTCGCGCCGTCCAGCACGGAGCGGACGGTGCGGGTGGCCCAGTCGGTCTGCTCGGCGGCCTGCCGGAGCTGGTCCTCGCTCTCGGCGCGGGCGGCGGCGAGCGTCTCCTCGGCCAGCCGGCGCATGCGGTCGACCTCGGAGCCGGTGGTGCGGCGCATCTCCTCGACGTGCAGGGCGGCCTCGTCGCGCATCCGGGCCGACTCCGTGGACGCGCTCGCGCGCAGCGACTCCGCCTCCGCCATGGCGGTGTCGAGCTGCTGCTGGCCACCCGCACGCGCCTCCTCCAGCACGAGGGCGGCGGCCTCCTGGGCGGCGGCGAGCGTCGACTCGGCCTCGGCCCTGGCGCCGGCGAGCAGCTCGTCGCGGGCGGCGGTGGCGGTGTCGCGGACGTGCTCGGCCTCGGCACGGAGCGCGCCGGCCTCCTCACGGGCGCGGGCGAGCAGGTCGTCGCCCTCGGCCCGTGCCGCCTCGACCTGCTGGTCGCGGGCGCTCTCGGCCGACGACATCAGCAAGGAGGCCTGCTCGTTGGCGTCGACCACGATGGTCGCCGCCTCCTCCGACGCGCCGGCGAGCACCTCCTCCGCCTGCCGGCGTACGCGGCCCGCCTCGGCCCGGTCGGCCTCCGCCTCGCCCTTGAGCCCCCGCAGCTCCTCGCGCAGGACGGCGAGCTCAGCGGTCAGCGCGTCGGCCTCCCGGCGCGCCTCGCTCACCAGCTCGTCGGCGACCTGCTGGGCACGCGCCAGCAGGCCGGAGGCCGAGGGCTCGCCCGGGGCTGCCGCGGCGGCGTCTTGGGGCATTCGCCCGCTCCTTCCACACGATCCGAGGGCATGCATTGTTGCCGCACGCGAGCGCGTGCGACAGGGGGCGGGCGCACCGCGGTTGCGCCCACAGCGAAACTCCTTGCGCGCGCAGTATCCCACCCGCTGGGGTGAAGCACATGAGACTACTCGTGCTCGGTGGCACCCGGTTCCTGTCGAGGGAAGTGGCGACCCAGGCAGTGAGCCTGGGCTGGGACGTCACGTGCGCGTGTCGCGGGGAGTCGGGGCCGGTGCCGGAGGGCGCCAGGCACCTCCCGTGGGACCGCGCCGAGGCTCCCCCGGCGGCGCTGGCCGACGGCGGCTGGGACGCGGTGATCGACGTGGCCCGGCTGCCCTCGCAGGTGCGCAGCGCGGTGGCGGCGACGTCGTACGCCCACTGGGTCTTCGTCTCGACGGTCAGCGTCTACGCCGACAACTCGTCCCCGGCGATGGAGCCGCTGGTCGAGCAGATCGACGACGACGTCGACCTGGCGGTCGACCCGGAGGCCTACGGCGGGATGAAGGTCGCGTGCGAGCGGGCCGTGCAGGAGGGGGCTGCGTCCTGGGCGATCGCGCGGCCCGGGCTGATCGTGGGCCCCGGCGACCCGACCGGCCGCTTCGCCTACTGGCCGCAGCGCCTCGCCCGCGGCGGCGAGGTGCTGGCCCCGGGCCGGCCGGCGGACGTCGTCCAGGTGATCGACGTGCGCGACCTCGCCGCGTGGCTGCTGGTGCTGGCCGACTCGCGCACCACCGGCACCTTCGACGCCGTCGGCGAGCCGGTGCCGTTCGGCGACCTGCTGACCGAGCTGGCGGCTGGCGTGGGCTCCCCGGACCCGTCCCTCACCTGGGTCGACGCGGCCCACCTCGAGGCGCAGGGCGTCGAGCCCTGGGCCGGTGGGGGATCGCTGCCGCTGTGGCTGCCGCGACCGGAGTACGACGGCATGCTGGCCCACGACGCGGGCCCGGCAGTCGCCGCCGGGCTGCGGCTGCGGCCGCTGGCGCAGACCGCCCCGAGCTGCCTCGACTCCCCCGTCACCGCGCTCACGCCGGAGCGCGAGGCCGAGGTGCTCGCCGCCTGGCACTCCCGCTGAGGGTCGACTGGCACTCCCGCTGAGGGTCGAGTGGGCGCGTCCTGACCGCGAAACGGCGTCGAGCCGGCGCGTCCTGACCGTGAAACGGCG
This sequence comes from Nocardioides sp. Z13_37, assembly GCF_058355585.1. Taxonomy (NCBI): domain Bacteria; kingdom Bacillati; phylum Actinomycetota; class Actinomycetes; order Propionibacteriales; family Nocardioidaceae; genus Nocardioides; species Nocardioides sp. Z13_37. Next base: position 416,514 of record NZ_JBZGDV010000001.1, read on the forward strand.
TCGAGCCGGCGCGTCCTGACCCCGAAACGGCGCCGAGTCGGCGCGTCCTGGCGGTCAGGATGCGCCCACTCGACCCTCTGCGAGCGTCAAGATGCGCCCACTCGACCCTCTGCCAGCGTCAGGATGCGCCCACTCGACCCTCTGCGAGCGTCAGGATGCGCCCACTCGACCCTTCTCGAGCGTCAGGATGCGCCGCCTCGGCACCCGGGGGCTCAGAAGAGGAGGGCCGTGCCGGGGTCGTGCATCAGCCCCGCGACGTCGGCGAGGAAGCGCGAGCCCTTCTCCCCGTCGATGTGGCGGTGGTCGAAGGACAGGGCGAGCGTGGTGACGTCGCGGACCACGATCTCGCCAGTCTCCTCGTCGACCCAGGGCCGCTTGTTGACCGCACCGAAGCAGAGGATCGCGGACTCGCCGGGGTTGATGATCGGCGTACCGGCGTCGACGCCGAAGACGCCGACGTTGGTGATGGTGAAGGTGCCGCCGGCCATCTCGGCCGGCTGGGTCCTGCCGTCCCGGGCGGTGGCGGTGAGCTCACCGAGCGCCCGCGCCAGCTCGACCATCGAGAGCGAGTCGGCGTCCTTGATGTTGGGCACCACCAGGCCACGCGGGGTGGCGGCCGCGACGCCGAGGTTGACGTAGTGCTTGATCACGACCTCCTGGGCGTCCTCGTCCCAGTAGGAGTTGATCTCGGGGGTGCGCTTCATCGCGAGGATGGCCGCGCGGGCGAGCACGAGGAGCGGGCTCACCCGGGTGTCGCGGAACTCCGGACGCGTCTTGAGCCGGGCCACGAGCTGCATCGCGGCCGTCACGTCGACGGTGACCCACTCAGTGACGTGCGGGCTGGTGAAGGCGGAGCGGCTCATCGCCGTCGCCATCATCTTGCGGACGCCCTTGATCGGCTCGCGGGTCTCGCGCTCGCGCGGTGCGTCATACGAAGGCGCACCCATGGGTGCGGGAACGGATGACGCTGCGGCGGGAGCCGAGCCGTTGGCGGCCTTGTGCACGTCGTCGCGGGTGATCGACCCGGACGGGCCGGAGCCGGCCAGCACGGACAGGTCGACGCCGAGGTCCTTGGCGAGCTTGCGCACCGGCGGCTTCGCGAGGGCTCGTACGTCGCCCGGCGCGGCCTGCGCGGCCGGCGGGACGAGCGCCTCGGCGGGCGCCGCGGCCGGCGCGGGACGCTGGTCGACGGCCGGCACCGGCGTCTCGTCGGCCGGCATCACCTCGTCGGACTGCGCACCGCCCGGGGCGAACGCGCCCTGGACCTGCATCTGCGTCTGCGCGCCGGCGGCCGTGCTCGGCGACGCCGAGCCGCGGCGGGCACGGCGCATCGGGCCCCGGTCGGCCTTGATCCGGCCGACGAGGGACGCGCCCTCCATCGAGCCGGACGCGGCCGGGTTGGACAGGTCGATCGAGCTCGGGTCGACCTCCGCGGCGCCGGCCTTCTGCGCCATGCCGAGGTAGGGGTCGGACTCGGTCTGGACGGCGGCGGCATCGAGGTCGGACGGCGCCGAGGCCGACGGCGCGGCCGGCGCCTCGCCCTCGACGCCGATCGCGATGATCGCCGTGCCGACCGGCACGGTCTCGCCCTCGGACACGAGCAGCGACAGCACGGTGCCCTCGAACGGCGACGGCAGCTCGACGAGCGACTTGGCGGTCTCGATCTCGACGATCACGTCGTTGATCTCGACGGTGTCGCCGATCTTGACCTTCCAGGCGACGATCTCGGCCTCGGTCAGGCCCTCGCCGACGTCGGGGAGAAGGAATTCGGACACGTCGTTCCTCTCAGTACGCGAAGGTGCGGTCGACCGCGTCGAGCACGCGGTCGAGGTCGGGGAGGTACTCCTCCTCGATCCGCGAGGGCGGGTAGGGCATGTCGAACGCACCGACGCGGAGCACCGGCGCCTCGAGGGAGTAGAAGCACTCCTCGGTGACCCGGGCCGCGAGCTCGGCGCCCATGCCGAGGTTGACGTGGGCCTCGTGGGTGACCACGCACCGGCCGGTGCGGCGTACGGACTCGTAGACCGGGCCCATGTCGAGCGGCGAGAGCGTGCGCAGGTCGATCACCTCGAGGCTGCGGCCCTCGGACTCGGCGGCCTCGGCACACTTGAGCGCGGTCTTCACGGTGGGGCCGTAGGCGAGCACCGTCGCGTCGGACCCGGCGCGGACCACGCGCGAGGTGAAGAGCGGCTCGGGGGTCGCGGACTCGTCGAGCTCGGCCTTGTCGGCGTGGTACTGCCGCTTGGGCTCGAGGAAGATCACCGGGTCGTCGTGGGCGATCGCCTGCTGGATCATCCAGTAGCCGTCGACCGGGTTGGAGCAGGCCACCACCTTGAGCCCGGGCGTGTGCGCGAACTGCGCCTCCGGGCTCTCGGAGTGGTGCTCGACCGCGCCGATGCCGCCACCGAACGGGATGCGGATGACGATCGGCATCCGCACCTTGCCCTGCGAGCGGTAGGTGTACTTCGCGACCTGGCACACGATCTGGTCGTAGGCCGGGTAGACGAAGCCGTCGAACTGGATCTCCACCACGGGGCGGTAGCCGCGCAGCGCCATGCCGACCGCGGTGCCGACGATGCCGGACTCCGCCAGCGGGCTGTCGATGACGCGGTCCTCGCCGAAGTCCTTCTGCAGGCCGTCGGTGATGCGGAAGACGCCGCCGAGCTTGCCGACGTCCTCGCCCATCAGCAGGACCTTGTCGTCGTCCTCCATCGCCTTGCGCAGGCCCATGTTGAGGCCCTTGGCGAGGGTGATCTTCTGCGTGCTCATGAGTGCCCTCCTACGGCAGAGCCCTCGAAGGACGCGAGGTAGGCCGCGAAGTCGTCGCGCTGGGCGGCGATCTCGTCGGTCATCTCGGCGAAGACGTAGCCGAACTGGTCGAGCGGCTTGGGATCGGGCAGCGCCTTGCAGCCCTCACGGAGGTGGTGACCCAGCTCCTTGGCCTCGGCGTCGAGGTCGTCGAAGAACTGCTGGTCGACCAGGCCGTTGCGGCGCAGGTAGACCTTGAGCCGCTCGATCGGGTCCTTGAGCTTCCAGTGCTCGAGCTCGTCGTTGAGGCGGTAGCGGGTCGGGTCGTCGGTGGTGGTGTGCGCGCCCATCCGGTAGGTGTAGGCCTCGACGAACGACGGCCCGTTGCCCTCGCGGGCCCGCTGCAGCGCGGCCTTGGTGACGGCGTACGTCGCCAGCACGTCGTTGCCGTCGACGCGGATGCCCGGGAAGCCGAAGCCCAGCGCGCGCTGGTAGAGCGGGATGCGCGTCTGGCGCTCGATCGGCTCGGAGATGGCCCACTGGTTGTTCTGGCAGAAGAACACCACGGGGGCGTTGTAGGAGGCGGCGAAGATGAACGCCTCGTTGACGTCGCCCTGCGAGGACGCGCCGTCGCCGAAGTGGGCGATCACCGCCGCGTCGCGCTCGGGGTCGCCGGTGCCGACGACGCCGTCACGCTGCATGCCCATGGCGTAGCCGGTGGCGTGGAGGGTCTGCGCGCCGATGACGATCGTGTAGAGACCGAAGTTGTTCTCGTTGGGGTCCCAGCCACCCTGGTCGACGCCGCGGAACAGCCCGAGCAGGCGCAGCGGGTCGACGCCGCGGCAGTAGGCCACGCCGTGCTCGCGGTAGGTCGGGAAGACGTAGTCCTGGGGGCGCAGCGCCCGGCCGGCGCCGATCTGCGCGGCCTCCTGGCCGAGCAGCTGGGCCCAGATGCCGAGCTCGCCGTGGCGCTGGAGCGCGGTGGCCTCGACGTCGATGCGCCGGGTGAGCACCATGTCGCGGTAGAGCCCGCGCAGCTCCTCGGCGGAGAAGTCATGGTCGAACTCGGGGTGGTGCACGCGCTCGCCCTCGGGCGTGAGCAGCTGGACGAGGTCGGCCGCACCGTCGGACTGGGACGGTCCGAAGACGTCCGCAAGGTCGGGGCCGAAGCTCACAGGATCGGACAACGCACTCTCCTCGCAATCAGGCAGCGGCAGTCGCGGGATCGCCGGACGCCGACGCTCACAGTGTGGTCGCCGGCGTGTGTGACCCCGACCACATGGTGGGGCTCAACGTACTGGCCGGAGCCTGACAGCACCAATCGAGTACGCCCTCCGCGGGGCGCGCGGCCGAGGCTGTGCGCCGCGATCCCGCAGCCCCGGTCTCCACGCCCGCGAGCGGACGCGGATGAGCCGGCGCCGACGGGCCCGTGGGGGCCCCGCCGACGCCGGCTCGCCTCCGGAGGGGGGTTGGAGGCCCCGGGTGGCATGCCGCCCGGCGAGGAAGGTCGTCAGGTGCGGCGACCGAGACCCCTCGGGCCGCCGATCGCGTCGTCGTACGCCCCTCCGCACGACACGCACCCTTCGGTCAGAAGGGTGGCGTCGGCGCTGCGGCAGCGGGAGGCACGAGGCGATGCCCCGGACTACCTAGTCGCTCGCTTGACCGAACGTTGCCCGTGCACACCGGGTGGCGCCGCCCGCGGACCAGACCACGCATACCAAAGTCGGGGGTGGTCGCGCGTGTGGTCCGGGGGCCGTCAGCCGCGGCCGTGCGGGGTCAGCCAGCCCGACTCGTCGGGGCCGGCCGGCACGATCTGCGTCGGGTTGATGTCGGTGTGCACCACGTAGTAGTGCTTCTTGATCTGCTCGAAGTCGACCTCGTCGGCGAAGCCCGGCGTCTGGAACAGGTCGCGCGCGTAGCCCCAGAGGTGGGGCATCTCGGTGAGCTTGTTGCGGTTGCACTTGAAGTGCCCGTGGTAGACCGCGTCGAAGCGCACCAGCGTGGTGAACAGCCGCACGTCGGCCTCCGTGATCGCCTCACCCATCAGGTAGCGACGGTCGGCCAGCCGGTCCTCGAGCCAGTCGAGCGCGGTGAACAGCCGGTCGTAGGCGTCCTCGTACGCCTCCTGCGAGCCGGCGAAGCCGCACCGGTAGACGCCGTTGTTGACCTCCGTGAAGACCCGCTTCATCACCGACTCCATCTCCTCGCGGACGTCCGCGGGCCACAGGTCGGGAGCGTCGGGGCGCTGGTGCTCGCGCCACTCGAAGGAGAGGTCGTGGGTGATCTGCGGGAAGTCGTTGGTGACGACCTTGCCCGACTCGATCTCGACGATGGCGGGCACCGTGATGCCGCGGGGATAGCCGGGCTCGCGGGCGAAGTAGGCCTCCTGCAGCCGCTCGATGCCGAGCACCGGGTCGCGCCCGCCCTCGTCGAGGTCGAACGTCCAGCTGCGCGCGTCGTGGGTGGGGCCGGGCGCGCCCCAGGAGATGGCGTCCTCCAGGCCCAGGAGCGAGCGGACGATGATCGAGCGGTGCGCCCACGGGCATGCACGAGCGGCGACGAGCCGGTAGCGGCCGGGCTCGGCCTTCCAGACCGGGACGTCGCGCGGGCTGTCCTTGGACCCGCTGGGGAACGTGTCGTCGAGCGGGTCGGCCGAGCGCTCCCCGGCGAGCACGCGGTCGGGGATGTAGGACATGTCCCGCTCGAAGGGCTTGCCCTTGGTCGTGTAGCTCGACGTGTCGTTCATTCTTCAACCATAACCCGCCCCAATCGGCCAACAACTCTTTGCAAAGGGTTGTTGGCGGTCTAGCGTGCGGGAGTGCCCTCCTCCATCTCCCCCGACATCGCGGGGCTCCGGGCCCTGAGCCATCCCGTACGCCTGCGGATGCTGGGCCTGCTGCGCAGCGAGGGTCCCGCCACGGCGACGACGCTGGCGCAGCGCCTGGACCTCCACACCGGGGCCACGTCCTACCACCTGCGCCAGCTCGCGCAGCACGGCTTCATCGAGGAGGACGCCGAGCGCGGCAACGGGCGCGACCGCTGGTGGCGCGCGGCCCACGACAGCACCCGCACCGACTTCCGCGGGAAGGGCGTCGTCGACAGCGACGTCGAGGCCTACCTCACCACCGTGGCGCTGCTCTACGCCGACCGGATGCGGGCCGCGGTCGCCGAGATGGCGTTCCTCCCGCCGCAGTGGCGGAGCGTCGGCACCCTGAGCGACTGGGAGCTGAGCCTGACCCCGGCGCAGGCCGACCGGCTCGTGCAGTCGCTCGTCTCCCTCCTCGAGGAGACCGACGAGTCCGACGGGTCCGACGACGAGGCCGCCGCCGCGTTCGTGGTCAACCTCAACGCCTACCCCCGTCCCGGCCAGCGGTGGGACGAGCAGTGACTGAGTCGGACACCCGTCGTACGCCGGTCGTCGGGGGGCTCGTCGCGGAGGGGCTCTCCTTCGTCGGCACCCGCATCTCGATGATCGCGATCCCGTGGTTCGTGCTGTCGACGACGGGCTCCGCCACGCAGACCGGCCTGGTCGCCGCCGCCGAGATCACGCCGCTGGTCGTCTTCAAGGCCCTGGGCGGGCCGCTGCTCGACCGGGTCGGCCCGCGCCGGGTGACCCTGGCGTGCGACGTGCTGTCGGCCGTCGTGGTGGCCGCGATCCCGCTGCTGCACGGACTCGGGCTGCTCGGCTTCCCGACCCTCCTGGTCCTGGTCGCGGTCGCCGGCGCGCTGCGCGGCCCGGGCGACGCCGGCAAGGCCGCGATGAGCCCCGAGATCGCCCGCGTCGCCGGCTGGTCGCTCGAGCGGGTGGCCGGTCTCGCGAGCGCGGTCGAGCGCACCTCCACGATGGCCGGCGCCGCGCTGGCGGGACTCCTCGTCGCGGGCGTCGGCGCGGCCAACGCGCTCTACGTCGACGCCGCGTCCTTCCTCGTCTCCTTCGCCGTCTTCGCCGTCGCCACCTCGGGTCTCGGCCGCCCGGTGCCGGCCGTGGCAGACGCCGACGCGACGTCCTACCCCCAGGAGCTGCGGCAGGGCTGGGACTTCCTGCGCACCGAGCCGGTGCTGATCGCGATCTGCGCGATGGTCGCCGTCTCCAACCTCGTCGACCAGGCCTACGCGGCGGTGCTCGCACCGGTCTGGGCGAAGGAGTCGGGGGCGGGCGTGGCGGTGCTCGGCACGCTGTTCGCGGTGATGAGCGGCGCCTCGGTGCTCGGCGCGCTCGCGGCGGCGCGATGGGGCGAGACGCTCCCGCGCTACCGGACCTACGTCGTGGCGTTCCTCATCGCCGGCGCCCCGCGCTACGTCGTGCTGGCGCTGGAGTCGCCGCTGTGGCTGGTCTTCACCGTCACGGCCGTCGCCGGCGTGGCGTCGGGCTGCCTCAACCCGATCCTCGGGGCGGTGATCCTCGAGCGGATCCCGGCACCGCTGCTGGGGCGGGTCTCCTCGCTCAACACCGCGATCTGCTGGTCGCTGATGCCGCTCGGCGGCGTGCTGGGCGGCCTCGCGGTCGCGGGGCTCGGCATCTCCCCCGCCCTGCTGGTGGCCGGCGCGGCCTACCTCCTCACCACGATGGCGCCGACCCGGGTGCCGTCCTTCCGGGGCATGGACCGCGCGCCGGGCGCAGCCGCGCCGACACAGGTCGGGCCCGCCGCCCCTCCCCCCACGTGAGCGGGGCCGGGCGGCGTCACCACCGTCCGGCGTCCACGCGGGTGCTCAGGCGGGCGCGAAGCGGGTGGCCACCTCGACGACCCGGTCGAACGCCTCCGTCTCGCCGACGCTGACGCGGACGCCGTCGCCGGCGAAGGGGCGCACCGAGATCCCCAGCTCGCCGCACGCCGCGGCGAAGTCGAGCGCCCGCTCGCCGAGCGGGAACCACACGAAGTTGCCCTGCGCGTCGGGAAGGTCCCACCCGGCCTCGCGCAGCCGCGCCACGAGCTCGGCGCGACGGTCCACCAGGTCCTCGACGCGGGCGAGGAGCTCGTCCTGCGCCTCCAGCGACGCGATGGCGGCGGCCTGGGCGACGTGGCTGACCCCGAAGGGCAGCGAGACGGCGCGGAGGGCGCCCGCCAGCGGGGCGGGGGCGACGGCGTACCCGACACGGAAGCCGGCCAGCCCGTAGGCCTTGGAGAAGGTGCGGGTGAGCACCACGTTGTCGTGGCGGCGGTAGGTGGCGATGCCGTCGACCGGGTCGTCCATCCGCACGAACTCCAGGTAGGCCTCGTCGACCACCACGACGACGTGCGGGGGCACCCGGGCGATGAACGCGTCGAGCTCGGCCTGTGTCACGGCCGGGCCGGTGGGGTTGTTGGGGGTGCAGACCAGCACGACCCTGGTGCGGTCGGTGATCGCGGCGGCCATCGCGTCGAGGTCGTGGCGTCCGTCGGCCGTCACCGGCACCTGCACGCTCGTGGCGCCGCCGGCGGTGACGGCGATCGGGTAGGCCTCGAAGGAGCGCCACGCGTAGACGACCTCGTCGCCGGGCTCGCAGAACGCGGCGACGAGCTGGTAGATCAGCGCCACCGACCCGGTCGCCACGGCCAGGTCCTCGACCGGGACGCCCATCGCCTCGCCGAGCGCCGCGTAGAGCGCCGTGCTGCCCATGTCGGGGTAGCGGTGCATCTGCGTGGCGGCCTCGGTCGCCGCCTCGAGGACGCCGGGCAGCGGCGGGTAGGGGTTCTCGTTGGACGAGAGCTTGTAGGACACCAGCCCCGCCCGCGCGACGGGCGGCTTGCCGGCGACGTAGGTGGGGATGGCCAGCACGTTGGGCCGCGGCCGGGGGGAGTCGGCGGGGGTGGAGGACATGCCCCGCACCCTAGTGAGCGAGCGGCGGATCCGGTCGCCGGCGACCCCGCCAGGGCCGTACGAGCGGGAGGAGCACCACACCGGCCACGAAGCCGATGCCGGCGCCCAGCACGTTGTCGACCATGTCGGTCACGTCGCAGGCGCGGTCGAGGCGCGCGAGCTGCAGCTGGGTCAGCTCGATGGCGAGGCTGTAGGCGGCGAGGCAGGCCAGGCCGAGCGGCGCGAGCACGAGCCCCGCCCACCATCGGCCGACGGCCAGCACGAGGAACACCCCGGCCGGCACGAAGAGCAGCACGTTGAGCGTGCGCTGGTCGAGGCCGAACACCTCGAACGCCGCCCCCGAGGGGCCGCCGTAGTCCCACGAGCACGCCTCGCTGCGGCTCTCCGCCGGCACGATCCCGACGTCCGGGCGGGTCGGCACGAGGGTGACCAGGGCGATCGCCACCAGCGACCAGAGCAGCCCGGCGAACGACACCGCCGACGCCGTGCCCAGCCGGTGGCGCGCCACCAGGGCGACCAGGACCGCGACGACCGCGGCGGCCAGTGCGCCGAGCACCATCATGCCCGCCCCGCCGATGGTCACCACGTCGGCGAGGGTAACGGGGACCGACGGCCCTCCCCAGCCGACACGGGTTGGCTAGGGTCGTTGCCATGCGCTTCGTGTCGTGGTTGCTCACCTACGCCGCCGGGCTGGCCGTCGCCGCCTGGATGCTGAAGGGAATCTGGTTCGACGGCCCCGACAGCGGCCAGGCCGAGCTGCAGGAGAAGATCCTGCCGCTGCTGCTCGTGGCGGTGATCCTCGGCCTCGTCTCGACGTTCGTCGAGCCCGTGGTCAAGCTGCTCTCGCTGCCGTTCATCATCCTGACGCTGGGCTTCCTGCTGCTCGTGATCAACGCGCTGATGCTCATGCTGACCGCCAAGCTCGCCGGCGCCTTCGACCTCGGCTTCCACGTCGACGGCTTCTGGAGCGCGCTGGTCGGCTCGGTCATCGTGACGATCGTCGGCTGGGGCGTGCGGGCCGCGCTGCCGGCGCTGGACTGATGGGGGTGCCGGCACTCCCGCCCGCCCGTCGTCCCGGTCGCTACCGGATCGCCCTCGTCTGCCTGGGCAACATCTGCCGCTCGCCCACCGCCCACGTCGTGCTCGAGGCCCGGCTGGCCGACGCCGGTCTCGCCGACCGGGTCGAGGTCGCCTCGTCCGGCACCGGCGACTGGCACGTCGGCAACCCGATGGACCCGCGCGCCGCGGCCACCCTGACGGCGGCGGGCTATGACGCGAGCCGGCACCGCGCCCGCCACTACGACGCCACCTGGCCCGAGGCGTACGACCTCGTGCTGGTGATGGACGAGGCCAACCTGGCCGACGTGGGTGGGCGCACCGACCGCGTGGGCCTGTTCCGCGACTTCGATCCGGTCGATCCGGGCGGTGAGGTCCCGGACCCGTACTACGGTGGTGACGAGGGGTTCGAGGAGGTGCTGGCGATGGTCGAGCGCACGAGCGATGCAATCGTGGCGGCCCTTCCCCGAGTCCTGAGCCCGGACCGGACGAGCAGCCCCACGAGCGACCCGACGGGCGGGGGCCGGGCCTGATGGCTCGCCAACCGCTGGTCGCCAGGCGTGCCGAGGAGCTCCTCGGCACAGCCGTGGTCGCGACCTCGCCCGTTGCCGGCGGTGACATCGCCACGGCGACGCGGCTGCGGCTGTCCAACGGGCAGACCGCGCTGATGAAGACGCTGCCGCACGCTCCCGAGGGCTTCTTCGAGGCCGAGGCCGCCGGGCTGCGGTGGCTGGGCGAGGTCGAGGGCGGGGTGCCGGTGCCCGAGCTGCTGGCCGCCGCGCCCGACTGCCTGGTGATCGCGTGGGTGGAGCAGAGCGCCAAGACGCCGGTCGAGGCGGCCGTCACCTTCGGCCAGCAGCTCGCCGTGACGCACGCCGCGGGCGCCGACGGCTGGGGCCTCGACCACGACGGCTTCATCGGCCGGCTGCCGCTGCCCAACAAGACAGCCGACTCGTGGCCGGAGTTCTACGCCGTGCGCCGCGTGCTGCCCTACCTCAAGCTCGCCCGCGACCGCGGGGCGATCACCGACTCCGACGCCGCGGCCGTGGAGGCGGTGATCGGCCGGCTGAGCAGCCTGCTGCCGGAGGAGGAGCCCGCCCGGCTGCACGGCGACCTGTGGAACGGCAACTGCCTGTGGGGCCAGGACCTCGCCATCCACGTCATCGACCCGGCGGCCCACGGTGGCCACCGCGAGCTCGACCTGGCGATGCTGCACCTCTTCGGGCTCACCCACCTGCCGCGGGTGATGGCGGCGTACGACGAGACGCGTCCGCTCGCCGACGGCTGGGAGGACCGGCTCGGGATCCACCAGCTGTACCCCCTGCTCGTGCACGCGTGCATGTTCGGCGGCGGCTACGGCGCCCGCGCGGGGGCGGTCGCGGCCCGCTACACCTGACCCACCCCTGCGCTCCTCAGCGTCGCCTCAGGGGCCGGTGGCATCCTTGCGGCGTGAGTGAGTCCAGGCCCCGCGTGCTGGTCGTCGACGACGACCGCGCCGTGCGCGACTCCCTGCGTCGGTCGCTGGAGTTCAACGGCTACGACGTCGTGCTGGCCGCCGACGGCGCCGAGGGGCTCGTGGCGGTCGGGTCGCACCAGCCCGACGTGGTGGTCGTCGACGTGATGATGCCGCGGCTCGACGGGATCGAGACCACGCGCGCGCTGCGCGCCGCCGGCAACGACGTGCCGATCCTCGTGCTGACCGCGCGCGACGCGGTCGGCGACCGGGTCGAGGGCCTCGACGCCGGCGCCGACGACTACCTCACCAAGCCGTTCGCGCTCGAGGAGCTGCTGGCGCGGCTGCGCGCGCTGCTGCGCCGGGTGGTGCCCGACGGCGACGCCGCGAGCGAGGTGCTGACCTTCTCCGACCTCACCATGGACGTCGCCAGCCGCGACGTGTCCCGCGGCGGGCGCCCGATCGAGCTGACGCGCACCGAGTTCACCCTGCTCGAGATGTTCCTGCGCCGCCCGCGCCGGGTGCTCGACCGCTCCTTCATCCTGGAGGAGGTCTGGGGCTACGACTTCCCCACGAGCGCCAACTCCCTCGAGGTCTACGTCGGCTACCTGCGCCGCAAGACCGAGGCGGCGGGCGAGCCGCGGCTGATCCAGACCGTGCGCGGCGTCGGCTACGTCCTGAAGGAAGCATGAGCACCCCAGGACGTTCCGCTGCTCCGCTGCGCTCCGACGGGCGCTGGCACTACCGCAGGTCGCTGGCGTCGCGTGTCGCCGTGCTGACCACGGTCGCCCTGGGCCTGTCGATCGCGCTGATGGCGTTCACCGCGTTCGTCGTGATGCGCCAGCAGATGATGAGCTCGCTCGACCAGTCGCTGCTCAACCGCGCGCACAAGGCCACCGCCTTCACCACCCTGTCCAACATCACCGCGTCGGGCGCGCCCGCCTGGATGCTCGGCGCGGCCGACGTGCGGATCATCTTCGTCACCGCCGAGGGTCGCACGGTGACCGGTGACGACGTCCCCGACTTCACCCTCGGCCGCCCGGAGTACGAGGTCGCGACCGGCCAGCGGAAGTCGTCGGTGCGCACCCTCGTCACGACCGAGGGCGAGCGGTTCCGGGTGGCGACCGTGCAGGCCAACAACGGCGCCGCGCTGATCCTCGCCCAGCCGCTCGCGGCCAACGACCGCACGCTCGAGAAGCTCGGCGGCGTGCTGTTCGTCTTCGGCGCGCTCGGCGTGCTGGCGGCGCTGCTGGTGGGCTGGCTGGTCGCGAGCAACGGGCTCAGACCGGTGCGCCGGCTCACCTCAGCGGTCGAGCGGATCGCGATGACCGAGGACCTCACCCCGCTGCCGGTGGAGGGCGACGACGAGGTCGCCCGCCTCTCCACCGCCTTCAACCACATGCTGCTGGCGCTCGGCGCCTCGCGGGACCGGCAGCGCCGGCTGGTCGCCGACGCGAGCCACGAGCTGCGTACGCCGCTCACGTCGCTGCGCACCAACCTCGACCTGCTGCGCCAGGCCGAGGGCAACTCGGCGCTGCCCGCCGAGGCGCGCCTCGAGCTGCTCGACGACGTCCGCGGCCAGATCGAGGAGCTGAGCGCGCTCGTCGGCGACCTGGTCGAGCTCGCCCGCGACGAGCCCACCACCCGCGTGGTCGCCGAGGTCGACCTCGCCGAGGTCGTGGAGCGCGCGGTGACCCGCGTGCGCCGTCGCGCCCAGGGCGTGTCGTTCGACGTCGACCTCGAGGCGTGGCCCGTCGTCGGCGACGCCAGCAGCCTGGAGCGCGCGGTGACCAACCTGCTCGACAACGCCGCCAAGTGGAGCCCTCCGGACGGCACCGTGACGGTCCGGCTCACCGACGGCGTCCTCACCGTCGACGACCAGGGCAGCGGCGTCGCGGAGGCCGACCGGCCGCACGTCTTCGAGCGCTTCTACCGCTCGGAGGAGTCTCGCGCGATGCCCGGCTCCGGGCTCGGCCTGGCCATCGTGCGACAGGTGGTCGACCGCCACGGCGGCCAGGTCCAGGTCTCCGAGGCCCCCGGCGGCGGTGCCCGCTTCTCGCTGTGGGTGCCCGGCGCCACCGCGATGAGGCCCGCCTAGCGACTCGCTCGCCGCTCGTCGTCCTCAGGCGGGCGGGGCGTCGAAGACGCGGAGCAGCCGCTCGGCCTTCCACCCCGCCTCCGCCCACTCCTCGGCGAGGTCGGACTTCACCGTGATGCCGCCCCCGGTGCCGAGCGTCCAGGTGCCGGCGCCGTCGGTCATCAGCGACCGGATGACGACCCCGAGGTCGGCCGGGCCGTCGCCACTGATCCAGCCGAACGCGCCGGCGTACGCCCCGCGCGGGGTCGACTCGACCTCCTCGATCACCTGCATCGTGCGCAGCTTGGGCGCACCCGTCATCGAGCCCGCGGGGAAGAGCGCGCGCAGCGCCGCGACCGTCGAGACGTCGTCGCGCAGCCGGCCACGGACCGTCGAGACCAGCTGGTGCACCGACTCGTAGGACTCGACCTGCATCAGCGCCGGCACCTCGACCGACCCGACCTCGCAGACCTGCGACAGGTCGTTGCGCAGCAGGTCGACGATCATCAGGTTCTCCGCGCGCGTCTTGGGGTCGCGGGCGAGCCGCTCGCGGTGGCGCTCGTCCTCCTCGGCCGTCGCCCCGCGCGGGGTGGTGCCCTTGATCGGCTTGGTCTCCAGGTGGCGGTCGGCGCTCACCAGGGCGTACCTCTCCGGCGAGCTCGACAGCAGCCACGCCCGCGCGCCGGCGACGTCGTGCTGGAGGAAGCCGCTGTAGGGCGCGGGGTTGAGCTCGCGCAGGCGGAGGTAGGCCGACACCGGGTCGAGGTCCGCCGTGCGGGCGAGCCGGTGGGTGAGGTTGACCTCGTAGGAGTTGCCCGCGTGCAGGTGCTCCTGGACCCGCGCGAACGCGTCGGCGTACGCGCGGGGCGGGGCGGAGGTGGCGTGGGCGGGGCCGGCGGGGCCGGCGGGGCCGGCCGGGCCGGCCGGGGCGGCGGGGCCGGCGGGGGCGGCAGCGGCGGCAGCGGCGGGGGCGACGCCCCGATCGGCTGCGGCGGCGGCCGGGGTCGTAGCGGCCGGCGGGACCGGACTTGGAGGGGGAGTCTGACACTTGGAGGGGGTTGCGACCCCCTCCGAGTGTCGGAGTCCCCGCTCGAGCGGGGACTCCGACTCCGACGGCGACAAGGCCACCGACCCCGCCACCGCATGCTCGAAGACCCGCACCTCCCGCGGCCGCATCCAGACGGCGTCGGGGAGGACCGGGTCGGGGGTGGCGGGCAGGTCGGTGCGCGCGGCGTAGCCGAGGTAGCCGAACCACTGCTCGCCCGCCGCGATCCGCTCCTCGAGGACGGCGAAGACGTCGTCGCCGACGACCTCGGCGCGGCCGGCCGAGTGCAGGGTCACCTCGCGCCGGGCGGCCGACCACGAGAGCGACACGTCGTCGTCACCGAGCCAGCCGATGATCGAGCGGCGACCCGACCACTCGCGCGCGCCACCGCCGTCGAGCCAGAAGCAGCGCCGGTGCGCGGCGGCGACCTCGCGGAAGAAGGCGACGGGGTCGCTCATGCGAGGAAGTTCCGCACGAGGTCCTCGCCGTGCTCCGACAGCACCGACTCGGGGTGGAACTGCACGCCCGCCAGGGGCAGCGTCTCGTGGCGTACGCCCATCACCACGCCGTCCTCGCTCCACGCGGTGGCCACCAGCCCGTCGGGCAGCTCGACCGCTCCGAGCGAGTGGTAGCGCACCGCGGCGAAGCCCTGCGGCAGCCCGGCGAAGACGCCCGCGCCGTCGTGCCGCACGGCCGCGACCTCCCCGTGCGCCGGGGGCAGCCGCCGCACCGTGCCGCCGTACGCCGTGACCAGACCCTGCATGCCGAGGCAGACGCCGAGCACGGGGCGCGAGGCCTCCAGGAGCACGGCGGTGCCGACCGAGAAGTCGGCGCGCTCGGCGGGGTGGCCGGGGCCCGGGGACAGCACGACGTGCGAGTGCCGCAGCACGTCCTCGGGCGTCACCTCGTCGTGCTGCACCACGCGCGGCAGGACGCCGCTCACCCGCGCGAGGAGGTGCACCAGGTTCCACGTGTAGGAGTCGTGGTGGTCGACCACGATCACGTCCGGCGTCACGCAGGGAGGCTAGTGCCTACCGGGCACGCCTCACTGCCGCAGCGCCCGGCAGGCCTCCGACACCGGCTGGTCGCCCACCTCGCGGCACCCGTCGAACGCGGTCAGCCTCGCCATCAGGTCCCTGACCTCGGGCGTCCTCCGCTTGCCGGCGAAGGAGTTGCGCCGCTCGTACCTGTCCTTCGTGTACGAGTAGTACTCGTAGCCCCAGGTGGTCTTCGAGGGGCGCGGATCGAGGTCGAAGCGCGCGAGCAGCCCCGTGCGGCTCCGCACGGCCGTGTAGGAGGGGATCCGGTCGAGCTCGGTGCCGCTGAACGCGGCGTCGGGGTCGTTGCCGGTGAGCGTCTGCTGGGTGTGCTCCATGAAGGCGTACGACTGCCGCACCAGGCCGGGCTGCGACAGGGTGGGTACGAGCGACTGCCCGCTGCGATACGGCGCCGGCGGCAGCCCGGCGAGCTCCTCGAAGGTCGGCGCGAGGTCGATGTTGCTGGTCACCTCGCGGCGCTTGCCCGGCACCACGCCGGGACCGGTGACGAGCAGCGGCACGCGCACGTCGGTGTCGTACGGCGTCCCCTTGCCCCGGCCCATGCCGTTCTGGCCGAGGTGGAAGCCGTTGTCGGAGGTGAGCACGACGTAGGTGTTGGGGCCGACGGCGCCGAGGATCCTCTTCACCAGCCGGTCGGCGGACTGCGCCATCCGCGCCCGGTCGCGCAGGTCGCGCAGCGCCGCCGACGTGGGCAGCGTGCGGGACGTGTTCCACGCCCGGGCCGGCTTGCCGTTGGCCCGCCGCGGCCGGTTGTCCTTGCGCGGGTCGCCGAGGCCCGGCAGGTCGGCGCCGGTCAGCTTGTGGCAGGCCACGCGGCCGCAGCTGCGCGCGCCGGTGCGGTCGCGGAACATGGGCGGGAAGAGCGGGTCGCCGGCGTAGTGCGGCTCGGGGTTGGTGCGGTTGTGCGGGGCGTAGAGCGCCACCTCGAGGAAGTAGGGCGCGTCGGAGGCCTCGTTGGCCCGGACGAAGTCCATCGCGAGGTCGCCGATCACCGCGCCGGCGTAGGCCTTGTCCTTGACGGTGTTGCTCGCGCTCGCCGGCGGCGCCGGGTGCTGCACCAGCTGCAGCCGCTGGTCGACCAGGGTCGTGCTGGCGAAGTCCCAGCCGTCGTAGGCCGAGCCGAAGACAGCGTTGAACGTCGTCCACCCCGGCACGACCGGCGGCAGCGCGCGGCCCGGCGACCACTCGTACTCGTTGAGGAACTTGCCGATGAAGCCGGTGTGGTAGCCGGACTCCTGCAGCCGCACGTTGAACGCGCGCTCGGGGTTGCCGTTGGTGTCGTAGGCCGGCCAGCCGCCGAGGCGGGAGGTGCCCTTGTTGGAGGTGTTGGTCAGGACGCCGGTCTGGTGGGGGTACTGCCCGGTGAAGAAGCTCGAGCGCGACACGCAGCACAGTGAGTCGGTCACGAACGAGTGCGGATAGCTCGCGCCGTCCTTGCGCATCCGCTGCACCGAGCGCATCGTCTGCACGAGGTCCATCGAGAAGTCGTCGAGCATCACCACGACGATGTTGGGCCGCTGGGCCCGCGCCGCCGCCGGCTCCGCCTCGGCGACCGCCACGGCGTCGCTGGTCACGCGCGGCGGTGCGGCGTCGTCCGGGCCGCGCGAGCCGTCGGTGGACCCGCTGCCGGCGGCGCCGCATGCCATCAGCGCGAGCAGGCACACGCCGGCCCACGCTCCCTTGAAGTACCCCACTGCTCCCCTGCCTGTGCCACGTCGGTCACCAAGGGTGACGTCGTGGGCAGGCGATTGGTTGTCCGCCACGCCGGATCGTGACAACGAATGTCTACAGGCCGACTCTACTTCAGCGGCGTCGGCCGAGTCGCTGCACCGTGAGTCTCCCGGAGACTCACCGCGACCTCTCGCGCGAGTTGCGGACTTCTCGGGGCGTACAACACGCGAGAAGTCGGGGTTTCCCCGGTTGACCGGGGAAACTGGAGCGGCCCGGGCGCGTCCCGTCGCCGTCAGGCGAGGAGGTCGCGCACCGCGGCGTGCAGCAGGTCGTAGCCGTTCTCGGTGAGGATCGACTCGGCGTGGAACTGGATGCCCCGGTAGTGCGGGCCGACGATCGCGTGCACGTCGCCGCTCTCCGCGTCGGCCTCGACGCGTACGCCGTCGGGCAGGGCACCGTCGCCGGGCACCCGCCCGACGAAGGTGTTGTAGAACCCGACCCGCTCGGTGCGCCCGTCGAGCCGCACCGGCGACTGCGTGCCCTGGAAGACGACGTCCTTGTAGCCGAGGTCCAGCCCGAGCCGCTCGCACAGCGTCTGGTGACCCAGGCACACGGCGAGGAACGGCTGCCCGGAGGCGAGGAGGTCGTCGACCGCACGGCGGAACGAGGCGATCTTGGGGTGCTCGCCCTCGCGCGGGTCGCCCGGGCCGGGCCCGACGATCACGAGGTCGGCGCCGTCGAACGCCCCGGGCGCGTAGTCCTCGTGCCGCACCACCCGCGACGTCATGCCGAAGACCCCGAGCACGTGGACGAGCATGTTCACGAAGTCGTCCTCGCCGTGGAGGATCACGACGTCCTTGCCCGCCAGACCGGGGTCGGCCGGCTCGCCGGCCTGGTCGGTGAGCCAGAAGCGGGACAGCCGCTGGTTGCGCGTGCCGAGGGCCAGCAGGACGTCCTCGTCGCGCGCCAGCTCGGCGATGTCGGTGCCGTCGGAGGTCGCCGCCGGCGCGAGGCCGAACGCGCTGAGGATCCCGCCGGCCTTGGCCCGGGTCTCGGCCACCTCGTAGGCGGCGTCGGAGTCGCGCACGAGCGTGGCGCCCGCGGTGACCTTGAGCTCGCCGGCCGGCGAGACGTCCGCGGTGCGGATCAGGATCGGGCTGTCCATCGTGGGCGTGCCGTCGGGAGAGCGGCCGAAGAGCGCGAGCGCGGCGCCGTAGTAGCCGCGGCCCTCGGGCTCGTAGTCGGCGATCAGCCGGCAGGCGTTCTCGACCGGCGCGCCGGTCACCGTGGCGGCGAACATCGTGTCGCGCAGGATCTCGCGGTGGTCGCGGTCGGAGCGGCCGGCGAGCAGGTACTCGGTGTGGATCAGGTGCGTCATCGGCTTGAGGAACGGCCCGAGCACCTGGCCGCCCTCCTGGCAGATGTCGCACATCATCTTCAGCTCCTCGTCGACCACCATGAAGAGCTCGAAGACCTCCTTCTCGTCGGCGAGGAAGTCGAGGAGGCGCTCCTTGAGCGCGTCGCCGTGGCCCGCGACGCGGAAGGTGCCGGAGATCGGGTTCATCCGGACGTCGCCCTTGCGCACCGAGACGTGCCGCTCGGGGCTCGCGCCGATGAGGAACCGCTCTCCGGTGAAGAAGCAGAACGTCCAGTAGGCCCCTCGCTCGCGCTCCATCAGACGGCGCAGCACCGTCAGCGCACGGGAGGCGTCCCAGTCGGCGACGACCGCGCGGTAGTGCCGGCCGATGACGAGGTTGGCGCCCTCGCCCTGGCCGATCTCGTCGCGGATGATCGCCTCCACGACCTCGGCGTAGTCGTCGTCGCTGGTCGTGAAGCCGCCGCGGTCGGCGAACTCGACCGGCACGTCCGGCAGCGCCTCGAGCAGCTCGTCGACCGACACCTCGTGCTCGGCCTCGATGTCGACGACCGTCAGCGGGGCGCCGTCGTCGATGGCGGCGAAGCCGCGCTCGCGCACCTGCCGGAACGGCACGGCCACCAGCCGGTCGGCGCTGCGGCCGGGCTCGGGGACGCCGGTCTCGAGCGGGATGTCGAGCAGGGACGCGACCTCGCTCGGCGTGCCGCCGATCAGGCCGACCGTCGGCGAGGCCTTGCGCCGGATGACCGCCCACGCGCCGTGCCCCTGGATCTGCTCCAGGAGGTCTCGGACGGCGGGGGTCTGGGTCATGGGGAGACCCTACGGCTGGTCGGCGCCGCGCCCGGGGGCGTCTCAGTCGAGCTGCGTCGCGATCCACCGCTGCAGCTCCGCGACACCGTCGCGCAGGCTCCAGCGGGGCTCCCAGCCGAGCTGGCGCACGGTGTCCTCGCGCGACGACATCGCCGGTGCTGACAAGCACAACCGCCCTCGGAGGCGCAGCCGTACTGCCGTCGTGGCGGGACCGGAGCTGCTGGACCCCGATCGCACTCCGATCGCGCCTGAGCGGTCTCAGCCCGCTGCGGTGGGGTACAGCACCTCCACGGTGACCCAGTCCACGAACATGCTGTGCCTGGTCCCGCCGGGCAGCATGTACTCGGGATCGACGTCCTTGTTGGACAGCCTCAGGTGGAACGGGACGACGTTGCCGGGCACGCGGCGCGCGTCCGGCGTGGAGTCCACCACGTAGGCCAGGTTGCCCGAGCCGTCCCTCGCCTCGTAGTGCACCTGCTCGCCGCCGACGGTGAACTCCGCGTGGTACTCCCAGAATGTCTCCCACGGCTTCGCGCCGTCGGCGAATGCGTGCCCGACCGGCCACAGCTCGGGGGAGAGGCCCGCGGCACCGCACTCGTCGACGGCGTTGTCGAGGGTCTCGTCGTAGCAGATGTGCGACCCCAGCTGGGCACCCGCCACCTTCTGCGGGCCGTAGCTCTCGATCACGTCGATCTCGCGGGGGTCGACCGGGTTGGGATGCTGCACCCAGAGTGCGGCGTAGTTCGTGCTCGTGTCGGGCATCACCAGGCTCGCCGAGACCCGTACGCGCGTCCCGGCCGGGAGCGTCCACCCGGGTGTCGAACGGATCTGAGCGAGGTGCCCGACCTCGAGCTGGCCCAGCCCGGTGAGGGCGGCCGCGTTCCAGTTGGTCATGTGGTGCCACTGGTCCGGACCCACCCCGGCCGGACCGTCGAAATGGTCGACGAAGAGGGTCTCCCACACGGGCGGACTGGTCACGGGAGGGGCCGTGGTGGGGGGCCACGCACGTCGGGGACCGGAAACCTGCGTCGGCCAGGTGCCTGGGCCGATGCAGGCCGTGGCGAGGAGCAGGAGCGAGCCGAGCAGCACCGCTGCGCGCCAGACCCTCCTGCCACCTACCCAGGGACGCGCGAGCCGAGACATCAGCCTCCCCAGAGTGTTCGTGGTGTCCGGATCCTCGTCAGACGATGCTACGCATCCGCGGCAAGGGATGGTCGGATGCTCATCACCCGACCGTCGTCAGCAGCTGCGTGGCGCGGGTGAGCACGACGTAGAGGGTGGCGCGGCCGGTGGCCGACTCGTCCTCGATCTCCTGCGGCGAGACCACCACGATGCCGTCGAACTCCAAGCCCTTGGTGTCGAGGCCGGTCAGCACGACCACGCGGTCCTCCCCGCTCGGGGTGACGCTCGAGTCGACGGCGGCGCGGGCCCCCGCGGCGTCGTCGGCGAGCTCGGGCCACGACGCCAGCCACGCGTTGACCTCCGAGCGCCGAGCGACCGGAACGACGATGCCGACGGTGCCCTCGACGCGGTCGGCGATCGTGGTGACCGCCTCGCGCACCGCGGCCTCGAGGTCGTCGACGGGACCCACCACCCGCGGCTCCTCGCCCGTGCGGCGTACGGCCTGGGGCAGGTCGGCGTCGAGGCCCACGCGGCGGGCGTAGTCGGCGGCGAAGGCGTAGATCTCCGCGGAGTTGCGGTAGTTGGTCGACAGGTGGAACTCGTGGAGCTCCTTGCCCTCCAGCGCCTCCGCGCGGGCCGCGGCGGCCTCGGGGGCGTCGGGCCACGACGACTGGGCCGGGTCGCCGACGATCGTCCAGCTCGCGGCGCGGCCGCGCCGCCCGACCATCCGCCACTGCATCGGGGTGAGGTCCTGCGCCTCGTCGATCAGGACGTGGGCGTAGCCGTCGTCCTCGATCCGGTGGGTCGGCGGCGCCCACGGGCGACCGCCGGGGGCGTACTCGCGCTCGGAGATCGTGGTGAGCTCCTGGAGGTCGACCCCGCCCTCGAGCAGGCCGGTCTCGTCGAGGTCGCGCTCGTCGTCGGTGCGCTGCGGCACGTCGCCCAGCGCGTAGCGCAGCTCGTCGATCAGGGGGACGTCCTCGATCGAGAGGTCGCCCGACGCCCACGACTTGCTGAGCAGCAGCTGCTCCTCGCGCGAGATCACGCCCTCGCCGACGCGCGCCAGGAAGTCGGGCTCGCGCAGCCAGCCGAACACCGTCTGGGCGTCGAGCGGCGGCCACCAGGCGGAGGCGAACTCCACGAAGCCGGCGTGGCCGAGCATGTCGTCGTCGAACGCCTGGCGGCCTCGCTCGCGACCCCGCTCGCCGCCCACCTGGCGCCACATCGCGTCGAGGAGCGTCTTGGCCACCCGCGGCAGCTGCCGGTTGCGGCGGCCCTGCGACATCAGCTGCCGGCGCAGCCGGCCCAGCAGGCCGGGGTCGAGCACGATCGTCTCGTCGCGCCAGTAGATGCGGAAGCTGGTCGGGGCGCCGGGGGCGTGCTGGCGTGCGGTGCGGCGCAGCAGCTCGGCCATCCGGGTGGCGCCCTTGACGTCGGCGACCGCCGGCTCGTCGTGGCGCGTGGCACGGATGCCGCCGACGACCTCGCCCAGCGAGCGCAGCGCGACCGCGGTCTCGCCGAGGCTGGGCAGCACCCGCTCGATGTAGCGCATGAACACGCCGCTGGGCCCGACGACGAGCACGCCGCCGCCCTCGTAGCGGCGACGGTCGGAGTAGAGCAGGAAGGCGGCGCGGTGGAGGGCGACCACGGTCTTGCCCGTGCCGGGACCGCCGGAGATCGACACGACGCCCTTGCCGGGCGCGCGGATCGCCTTGTCCTGCTCGGCCTGGATGGTGGCGACGATCGAGTGCATCGACCGGTCGCGGGCGCGGGAGAGCTGGGCCATCAGGGCACCCTCACCGACGATCGGCAGGTCGGTGTCGGCCTCGTCGTCGAGCAGCTCGTCCTCGACGCCGATGACCGTGCGGTGCTGCGAGCGCAGCACCCGCCGGCGCACGACGCCGGACGGCGTGGCGGCGGTGGCCTGGTAGAACACGCCGGCGGCCGGCGCGCGCCAGTCGATCAGCAGGACGTCGCGGTCGGCGTTGCGGACACCGATGCGCCCGATGTAGCGCGGCTGGGGGTCGATCTCCGGGTGCAGGTCGAGCCGGCCGAACACCAGGCCCTCATGCGCGGCGTCGAGCTGGGCGATGCGCTTGGCCGCCTGGAAGACCATCGCGTCGCGCTCGACCAGGCCGCCCTCGTGCTCCAGCTTGCCGCGGCTGTGGCCCTCGGCCGCCAACGCCCGCGCGCTGCGGGTCGACGCCTCGAGCTGCACGTAGACCTCGTCGACGTACGCCTGCTCCGCCGCGATCTCGCGCGCCTCGAGCTCCTCGCTCAAATCCTGCTCCCTCATCCCCCGATGAACCACTGCCCAACGGTCCCGGGCAGACCGACAAGCCTACCGGCGGGCACCGACGAGCGCCGACTCCTCGCGAACGGTGGACCAGAGCGCCCGCCGCTCACCCCGGCAGGAGGACGGCTCCGAGCAGGCACACCGGGGCGCCCGGGGTGCGGATCCGGTCGGCGCGTTGGGCGGTGAGTCAGCAACGTTCTGCGCGGGGCGGAAGGTTGCTCAGCCACCGCCCACCGGACCGCCCACGTACGGGCGACGGTGAGGGAGCGACGTCGCGAGGGCTACTTCTTGCGGGAGAGGAAGGCGAGCATCGCCTCGCGCGCCTCGTCGGAGGCGAAGAGCCGGGTGCTCGTGGTCGCCATCTCCTCGCCCAGCGCGTCGATGCGTGCGAGCAGCTCGCGGTTGAGGATCCGCTTCGACTCCCGCAGGCCCTGGGGCGCTCCCGTCGCGAGGCTCGCGCACACGGCGGCGACCTCCTCGTCGAGGGCGGCGGCCGGGACCGCCTTGGTCACCAGGCCGTACGCCGCCGCCTCGGCGCCGGTGAACACCTCGCCACCGAGGGTGGTCAGGGCCGCGGCCCGCGGGTTCATCCGGTGGTGGACGGTGAGGCTGATGATCGCGGCGGCGAGGCCGAGCTTGACCTCGGTGAGGGCGAAGGTGGCGTCGTCCGCACTGATGGCGATGTCGGCGGCGGCGACGATCCCGATGCCGCCCGCGCGCACCGCGCCGAGGTTCTTGGTCACGACGGGCTTGTCGAGGGCGGCGATGAGACGCTGCAGCTCCACGATGGCCCGGGTGCCGGCCTCCATCCCCTCGCTCGAGGCCTCGGTGAGGTCGGCGCCGGAGCAGAAGACCTTGCCGGAGCTCTCGATGAGGACGGCCCGCACCTCGGGGTCGGCACCGGCGCGCTCGAGGTGCGCGACGAGCTCGGTCACGAGCTGGCGGCTCAGGGCGTTGCGGTTGGCGGGGCTGTCGAGGGTGATGGTGGCGACGGCGTCTGCCACGGCGTAGTGCACCAGCTCGTCGGGGGCGTAGGTCATGGCGGACATCCTGCCGCACCGCAGGGGTGGTCCCGATCGGTCGCCGAGGCAGTGCCGGGGACGTCGTCCCATCCGGGGCGGCCCCCGCTCCGAACCCCACCCATGCACACCCCCGAGCACCAGTCCCGGTCGCGCACCGCGCGCCACGCGGCGTACGGCGTGCTCGCCACCGCCGTCGGCCTGGCCGCCGGCCACCTGGTCGCCGCGCTGACCGTGCCGGCCGCCTCGCCGGTGCTGGCCGTCGGCTCGACCGTCATCGACCTGACGCCCACCCCCCTCAAGGAGTGGGCGATCCGACAGTTCGGCAGCGCCGACAAGCTGGTGCTGGTCGGCTCGGTGACCGTCGTCGTGCTGGTGCTCGCCGCCGTCGCGGGGGTGGTCACGTCGCGTCGCGAGACGCCGGGACTGCTCGTGCTGGTCGGCCTCGCCGGTGTCGCCGGCGTGCTGTCCGTCCTGCGTCCCGGATCCGGGCCGCTGGACCTCGTACCTGCCCTGGTCGCCGCCGCGGTCGCAGCCACCTCGTTGTGGTGGCTGCACCGCGTCGACGACCGGGGCCACACGGAGCCGTCGCCGGGGGTCGGCGGCCCGACACGACGCGGGGTCGTGCTGGCGACCGGCGGCCTCGCCGCTGCCGGCGTGACCATGGGGGCCGCCGGCCGCTGGGTGACGTCCTACCGCCTCGGCGGGACGGACGTCGCCCTGCCGGTCGCAGCCGACCCCGCGTCGTCCTTCCCCGTCGGCCTGGAGCAGACCTACGACGGGATCACCCCGCTGCGGACCCCGACGGGCGACTTCTACCGCGTCGACACCCGGCTCACCATCCCCACCGTGGACGTCGACTCGTGGACGCTCACCATCGACGGCGACGTCGACCGGGAGGTCACGCTCACCTTCGACGAGCTGGCCGCGATGCCGACCATCGAGCGCGACATCACCCTCACCTGCGTCTCCAACGAGGTCGGCGGGCCCTATGTCGGCGGCGCCCGGTGGCTCGGCGTACCGCTCGCCGACGTGCTGGCCCGCGCCGGCATCGACGCGACGAGGGCCGACCAGATCCTGTCGACCGACGTCGACGGGATGACGATCTCCACCCCACTCGACGTGGCGCTCGACGGCCGCGACGCGATGATCGCGATCGGGATGAACGGCGGCCCGCTGCCCCGCACCAACGGCTTCCCGGCCCGCATGGTGGTGCCCGGGCTCTACGGCTTCGTCAGCGCGTGCAAGTGGATCACCCGGATGACCCTGACGACCTACGACGCCGAGCAGGCCTACTGGACCGAGCGCGACTGGGTGACCGACGCGCCGATCAAGATCTCGAGCCGCATCGACACCCCCGGACCGCTCTCGGAGACCGGCGCGGGCACGGTCGTCGTGGGCGGCATCGCCTGGGCGCAGGGCGTGGGCATCGACCGCGTCGAGGTGCGCATCGACGGCGAGGCATGGCAGCCGGCGACCCTCGGACCCCAGGTCACCGACGACTACTGGCGCCAGTGGTACCTCGAGTGGGACGCCACCCCGGGCCGGCACCTGATCGCCGCCCGGGCCACCAACAAGGACGGCGACGTGCAGACCGACGTCCGGATGCGCCCCTTCCCCGAGGGCTCCAGCGGCCTGCAGGAGATCTCCGTCCTCATCACCTGACGCGCCCGCGCACTCGGCGCGCGAGCGAGACCGTCCAAGGATTGTCCAAAGTTCTTCGCCATCTCACCCATCCACCCCGAGAACGGCCCCGAACACCTCTCGACAACGGGCCCCCGGCCCACCCAGATCGGCTCCAACCGAAAGGCATGTCATGAACACCTTGCTCCGCACCCGCACCCTGGGCCTCGCTGCCCTCGCGCTGACCGCGTCGATGGGCCTGGCCGCCTGTGGCAGCGACAGCGACTCCGACAGCAGCGCCTCCGACTCCACGTCCGAGTCGACCTCCGAGTCCCCCATGGAGTCGGAGTCCGAGTCGCCCACCGAGTCCGAGTCGGCGATGGCCGCCGACGCGCCCTTCGGCGCCGGCTGCTCGGCCGTCCCCACGTCGGGCGAGGGCTCGGTCGAGGGCATGGCCGACGACCCGGTCGCGACCGCCGCGTCCAACAACCCGCTCCTCAAGACGCTCGTCGCCGCCGTGACCGAGGCTGACCTGGTCGACACGCTCAACTCGGCCGAGAACATCACGGTGTTCGCGCCCACCGACGACGCGTTCGCGCAGATCCCGAAGAAGGACCTCAACGCCCTCCTGAAGGACAAGAAGATGCTGACCACCGTGCTGACGCACCACGTGGTCGGTGAGCGCCTCACCCCCGAGACCCTCGCGGGCGAGCACGAGACCCTCGCGGGCGACATGATCACCGTCGAGGGCGAGGGCGAGGACTTCACCATCGGTGAGGCAGCCGTCATCTGCGGCAACGTGCCGACCGCCAACGCCACCGTCTACGTCGTCGACCAGGTCCTGATGCCGCAGATGTGATGCCGGCACCCGACACACACTGCGAGGATTGCTGACGTGGACCACGTGAGGCCCGTACCGGACGGGACGCCCGAGGGCGTCCCGTCCGGGGGCGACGCCGACCGGCTCGCCGACCTGCTGCGTCGCTCGGCCCTGGGGGACGAGGCGGCGTTCGCCGAGTTCTACGACGCCACGTCCGCCCGGGCCTACGGGCTCGCTCTGCGGGTCGTGCGCAACCCGGCCCACGCCGAGGAGGTGGCCCAGGAGGCCTACCTCGACGCGTGGCGCTCCAGCACGAGGTACGACGTCGAGCGCGGCAGCGCGGTCGGCTGGCTGCTCACGATCGTCCACCGCAAGGCCGTCGACCGGGTCCGCTCGGTCGAGGCCTCCTCCACCCGCGAGGAGACCTGGAACCGCGAGACGGCTCCCACCGACCACGACCAGACTGCCGAGTCCGCGCACGCCTCGCTCGACGCGGCCCGCATCCGCGGGGCGGTCGCCACGCTGACCGACGTGCAGCGCCGGGCCGTGGAGCTCACCTACTTCGGCGGCTACACGCACACCGAGGTCGCCACCTTGCTGGACGTGCCCCTCGGCACGGCCAAGACCCGAATACGCGACGGGCTGATCCGCCTGCGAGACCTGATGGGAGTTGCCTCATGATCGAGCGCAGCGAGCTCATCATCCACCCCAGCGCACCCGGTGCCCCGAGCGCGCGCGGACCGAAGCGAGAAGGCGCATGAGTGACGTGCACAAGCTCACCGGCGCCTACGCGATGGACGCGCTCGACGACCTCGAGCGGGCCCGCGTCGAGCGGCACCTGGCCGAGTGCGACGACTGTCGCGCCGAGGTGGCCGAGCTCCGCGAGACCGCGGCCCTGCTCTCCGAGACCGTCGCCGTCACGCCGCCGGGGTCGCTGCGCGAGTCCGTCCTCGCCGGCATCTCCCAGGTCCGTCCGCTCGCCCCCGAGGTCTCGACCTCCCCGTCGCACGACCACCACCGCGCGGGCCGGAGGCGGGGCTGGGTGCCTCTCCTGGTCGCGGCGGCGCTCGCGATCGTCGTCGGCGTCGGTGCGGCGGTGACGCAGCCCTGGAAGTCGGCCGACGACGACGTCAATCGCCTGACCGCCGCCGAGCAGGTGCTGCAGGCCCCCGACGCCGAGGAGGTCACCGTCGACCTCGGTGAGGCCGGCCGCGCGATCCTGACGCGCTCGAAGTCGCAGGACCGGGCTGTCATCACCACCGAGGACATGGTGAGCGCGCCGAGCGGCAAGGACTACGAGGTCTGGTTCATCGACGGCGACGAGTTCGTCTCCGCCGGGCTGATGCCCGACGAGCCCGACCAGACCATCGTCCTCGACGGACCGGCCGCGGAGGCCGCCGCGGTGGGCATCACCGTCGAGCCCGAGGGCGGGTCCCGGCAGCCCACTACCGACCCGATCGCCGTCTTCGACCTCACCGAGGCCACCTGAGCCTCGCCCGCACCGGACGCACGCGCGGTGCGGGAACGGGCTCGCGGGACGTCCGGTCGGGGGGTTGGTGCCGTCGCGGCCGGGGTCGGGGACAATGCGGCGGTGCGCGCGGAGGAGGGGCTCGACCATGCGGTCGAGGCGATGCAGGCGGGTGACGAGGCGGCGTTCCGTCTCGTCTACCGCCACGTGCAGCCACCCCTCCTGCGCTACCTGACCGTCCTGGTCGGCCCGGCCGACGCCGAGGACGTCGCGAGCGACGCCTGGGCGCAGGCGTTCCGCGACCTCGACCGGTTCACCGGCGACGCCGACGGCTTCCGCGGGTGGATCACCACCATCGGCCGCAACCGTGCCCTCGACCACCTGCGCCACGCCCGGCGCCGGCCCGTGGCCGACCAGCCCGTCGAGGACCTGGTCGACCTGGCCGACGTCGCCGACGTCGAGGCCGACACCCTCGTCCGCGTCGGCTCGGAGGAGGTCGTGCGGCTGATCGCCACGCTCCCGCCCGACCAGGCCGAGGCGATCATGCTGCGCACGGTGCTGGGCTTCGACGCGCCCACCGCAGCGCGCATCCTCGGCAAGAGGCCCGGCGCCGTCCGGGCTGCCGCCCACCGCGGGCTCAAGCAGCTCGCGAAGCGGATCTCGGAGGAGCCGTAACACCCATGAGGCCCACAACGCTGAGGGGAGTGAGATGAGCACCCCCGACCCCCGCCTGTCCCGCCGTGATGCCGAGCGCCTGCTCGACGCACCGGCGGAGCACGACGACGCCCTGGGACAGGCCCTCGCCGCCGCGAGCGCGCCCGCTCATCCCGACGAGCTGCGACGCGAGGACGCCACCGCGGCGGCCTTCCACGTCGCCCGGTCGTCCCCGCCGCCCGCCACGCGCAGCGGCTTCGTCTCCCCCACCCGCCTGGCCGGCCGCGCCGCGACCCACGCCGTCGTGGCGGCGGGCGCCGTGGTGGCCCTGGCCTCGGGCGGCTTCGCCCTCGCCACCTCGGCGGACCTCCCCGGGCTGTCCGGCTGGCCGTCCCTCTCCGGCAGGGCCGCGGACCAGGCGGGCGAGTCGTCCCCGCGGACGACGGGCGAGAGCCCCTCCGCCTCCTCCGGCTCCACCAGCAGCGGCCCCGGCAGCGACCCGTCCGCGACGACCAGCGGTTCGCTCGCGCCGTCGGGCACGAGCGGCCCCTCCGGCTCCTCCGGCCCCTCTGGCTCCGTCGGTCCGTCCACCACGCCCTCCGGCTCCACCACGCCCTCCGGTTCCACCGGACCGTCGCCGACACCCCCGCCCGTGACGCCCGACCCGACCGCCACCCCTCCCACCCCCGACTACGAGGGCCTGTGCCGCGCCTTCCAGGCGATCGACCGCGCCGGCGCCGGCGCGTCGCTCGGCAGTGCCGCCTTCCAGGCACTCGCCGAGGAGGCGGGCGGCCCCGACCGCATCGCCACCTACTGCGTCGCCCTCATCGGTCCGCCGCGCGGCACCGGTGGGAGCGACGAGACGACACCCAACGGCAACCAGGGCAACGGCCAGGGGCACAACAACGGCCAGGGCAACGGCCAGGGCAACGGCCACGGCCACGGCCACGGCCAGGGCAACGGCCACGGCCACGGCCACGGCCACGGCCACGGTCCGGGCCACAACAACGGCCACGGCAACGGCCACGGCCACGGCAACGGCAGCCCCGGCAACGGCACCCCCGGGAACTCCGGGAACTCCGGGAACGGAAACCAGGGCAACGGCCAGGGGAACGGCAACGGCGGTGCCCCTGGCAACGGCAACGCCGGCAACCCGGGCAACGGCAGCCCCGGCAACGGCACCCCCGGGAACTCCGGCAGCGGCAACGGCGGCAACCTCAGCAACGGCAACGCCGGGACCGCTGGGACTGGAAGCCTGCCCCAGGGCAACCCCGGCAGCTCGGGGAACGCGGGCAACCCCGGGAGCAACGGCAACGCCGGGAACGGCAACCCGGGCAACTCCGGCAACGGCAACCCCGGGAGCAACGGCAACGCCGGGAACGGCAACCCGGGCAACTCCGGCAATGCCGGACACGGCAGCGCCCCCGGCGGTGCCGGCAGGACCGACCCTCCCGGCAAGGAGGACCACCAGACGTCCGGGTGAGCCCGGCGGCGGCCGCGTTCCGCAGGACCGGCTCTCGCACCCCGTACGTCGCCCTCCCGCTGACGTACGGGATCCCCCCAGAAGCGCGAGATCCGACCGAAAAACGCACAGACGGCGGCATGGCCCTCCCCCGGGGCCATGCCGCTGTCGCGTCCGCATGTCGGCGGCGTGGGCTATTTTCCTCGGCATGGGCCGGCCGCTGTCCGCGCAGGAGGACACCAACCGCCGGATGCTGCGCGCCCGCGACGCGATGGACCGGCGCTACGCCGAGCCCCTCGACGTGCCCACGCTCGCGGCCATCGCCCACCTGTCGGTCTCGCAGTTCGGCCGGGTGTTCAAGGAGGTCTACGGCGAGACCCCCCACCGCTACCTCCAGCGTCGACGCGTCGAGCGGGCGATGACCCTGCTGCGCCAGACCGACCGGCCCGTCACCGACGTGGCGTGGGACGTCGGGTTCGCCAGCCTCGGCACCTTCAGCCGCACGTTCAGCAACGTGGTCGGCTGCTCACCCAGCGAGTTCCGCGCCCGCCACGAGCCGGTCGCGGTGCCGTCGTGCTTCGTCGCCGCCTGGACCCGCCCGCGCGAGCGCACCGGCGTCGATCCGGGCAGGGACAGCGTTTTCGGAGAAGCGGGATCGGCACGAGGCTCATTAGCGTCGTCGACATGACCACCAACCACATCACCAGCCTCCACATCCGCAGCCTGCCGGTCCTCGACCAGGACGAGGCCCTCGACTTCTACACCCGCCACCTCGGCTTCGAGGTGCGCGACGACATCGACCTGGGCTTCATGCGCTGGCTCACCGTCGGCGTCCCGGGCCAGGACACCTCGATCCTGCTCGAGCTCGTCGGACCCCCGGTGCACGACGACGCCTCGGCGACGCAGGTGCGCGAGCTCGTCGCCAAGGGAGCCCTCGGCGGGGTGTTCCTGCTCAGCGACGACGTGCACGCGGCCTACGCCGCCCTCCGCGACGCGGGCGTCGAGATCACCCAGGAGCCGGTCGAGCAGCCCTACGGCACCGACTTCGGCCTGCGCGACCCGTTCGGCAACCACGTCCGGGTCAGCCAGCCCAACGCCTCCTCCCCGCAGCACGTCAAGGACGCCTACGAGGCGGCGGACGCCCGATGAGCTACCCGCCGCCGATCTACCACGGCGATTCCGGCGAGGTCTCGGCCAGCGTCGTGCGGGCCGGCCTCGAGCCGGCCGTCGTCTACCCCAACGGCAACAAGGTGTTCTACCTCGCGCAGGGCGCCTCCACCCAGGGCACGTACGGGCTCTACCGCTGGGAGTTCGCCGGGCCGCCCACCGGTCCGGGCGCCCACTTCCACCGCACGATCACCGAGTCGTTCTACGTCCTCGAGGGCAGCGTGGCGATCTACGACGGCACCGGCTGGGTCACGTGCCACGCCGGCGACCTCGCGCACGTGCCGGCCGGGGGCATCCACGGCTTCCGCAACGAGGACGGGCCGGCCAAGATGCTCCTCCACTTCGCCCCCGGCGCCCCGCGCGAGGCCTACTTCGAGGGCCTGGCCGCCGGCATGGGCGAGCTCGACGGCGACGCCTACGACCGCTTCATGCGCGAGCACGACAACCACTGGGTCTGATTGCATGGACTGATGGACCCGGTCTCAGCCGCGTTCGACGCCACCCCGCGACGGGACTTCCTCCCGCGCGGGGTGCGGCGCCGCGCGTCGTACGACGGGCCGCTGGCGATCGCCGCCGGCCAGACCAACTCCCAGCCGCGCACCGTCGAGGACATGCTGCGCCTGCTCGACCTCCGCGTGGGCCAGCGGGTCCTCGACGTCGGGTCGGGCTCGGGGTGGACCACCGCGCTGCTCGCGCACCTCGTCGGCCCGACCGGCTCGGTCCTGGGCGTCGAGCTCGAGCCGGAGCTGGTGGCGTTCGGCTCGGCCAACCTGGCCCGCACGCGGCGGCCGTGGGCGACGATCCGCGCCGCCGCCCCGGGCGTGCTCGGCGACCCCGGCGGGGCGCCGTACGACCGCATCCTGGTCTCGGCGATGGCCGACTCGCTCCCCGGCGAGCTCGTCGCCCAGCTCGGCGACGAGGGCGTGATGGTGGCGCCGGCCGGCGGGACGATGCTGCGGGTGAGCAACCCCGGGGCGGTCGTGACCGAGCACGGGCGCTACCGGTTCGTGCCGCTGCGCTGAGGCTCCCGGGCCTCCTCCTTCCGGGTCGCCCGGCGCGCGAGCCGGGTCGGCAGGCCCGCCACCGCCTCGAGTGGGCCGCGCCGGCCCAGCACCCGGAGGACCGCGCCGAGGGCGAGCAGGACGGAGACGTGGATCGCGTACGTCGACGGCTCCTCCGGCGGCCACACCGCCTCGGTGCGCATCACGACGTGCAGGGAGTAGAGCGTGAGCGTCGCCGCGCCGGCACCGAACAGCACCGAGAGCGCCACGGTGCCGGGCCGCGGCAGCAGTCGTTCGAGGAGCAGGCAGAGCGCGATCACCAGCACGGCGCTGCCGATGGTCTGCGCGAGGTCGAACGGCGTCGCCGAGTGCGGCGCGACGACCAGGAGCCAGTCCCAGTCGCCACCGGGCGGCGTCGTGCCGTACATGCCGGTCGCGTTCTCGTCGGCCACGGCCGGGTCGACGAGCGAGCGGGAGACCTGGGTGGCGAGCACCGCCAGAGACAGTCCGCCGAGGGCGAGCCCGCCGAGCAGGGAGCTGTCGCGGAGGTCGAGGCGGCCGAGCACGAGGCCGGCCAGCAGGTAGGCCAGCCACGGCACCGCGGGGTAGTAGCCGGTGAGGAGCAGCTCGCTCGCCAGCCCTGCCGGGTCGTCGACGAGCTGCGCGAACGTCGGGCTGTCGAAGCCCCGATCCGGCAGGTGTGGTCGCACCAGGTGGGAGGCCACCGGGGCCAGGACCACCCAGGCGACGGTGAGGGGGAGCAGCGTCCGCACCCGCAGGAGCGTGAACGGCAGGGCGAGCACGAACAGCACGCCGTAGTAGGTGAGGACGATCGCGATCCCGGTGTCGAGGCCGCCGAGCAGCAGGCCCAGGAGCGCGATGAGCAGCGCGCGGCCGGCGATCCCGGCGGTGCGCAGCGCGAGCGGGCGCCCGCGCAGTGGCTCGCGAGTCATCAGGGCGAGGCTGACCCCGGCCAGCACGGCGAAGAGCGCCGAGGCCCGCCCGCCGGCCAGCCACTGGGCGGTGCCCAGGTCGCCCGCCGGGGTGCGCTCGTCGAGCACGTGGGTGGCGACCATGCCGAGCAGCGCGAGGCAGCGGGCGACGTCGAGCCCGACCAGGCGGCCCTGCGACGTCGTGGTCATGGCGCCCATCCTGCCGGTCTTCCGCTCAAGCGCCGGTCTCCCGCTCAGGCGCCCGGGCGGGCCACCTGCTCGGCGAGGCGGGCGGGCGCCTGGATGCAGTAGGAGTCGGTGAGCAGCTCGGCGAGCTCGTCCCAGTCGGTGTCGTCGTCGAGGACCATGCCGATGAGGTTGCCGCCCCACCCGGCGCGGAAGTACGGCGCACCCATGTGCTCGAACGCCGCGACCTCGTCGGGCTCGCCGCGGAAGGTGATGCGGAACAGCTGGTCCTCACCACCGAAGACGTGCGCCACCGTGGCGCTGCCGACCCGCCACCGGGTGCCGGTCCACGCCGGCTCCTGGACGCAGCGCGGCAACGCGCCGAGCACGGCGTCGATGCGCAGCACCCACTCCTCGGGCACGAGCGGTCGGTCGACGAGAGCCACGGCACGATCCTCCCACCGGGCACCGACAGTCAGGCGCCCTCGGGCAGCGGCACCGGCGCGAAGGTGCTGCGGGTGAACCAGGTCGGGAGCGCCCTGATCAGGGGACGCGGTCCGGCGATGGCGAGGTCACCGGCCCGCACCGCTCCCAGCAGGTCGCGGCGGCCCATCCAGTAGTCGATCATCGTCTCGACATGACCGGCCACCTCGACGTCGACGTCGTAGCCCGGGTCGGTGAGGCACAGGTCCACCGCCGGTGTCGCCAGGACGAGCCAGAAGTGGCTCTTCTTGTCGCTCGACCCCCGGAGGTGGAAGTGGACGACGACCCGGCGCGCGGGCAGGGCGTCGGTGTCGACGTTGCGATGGATGTCCCACATGAGCAGCGAGGCGTCGTAGTGCTTGGCGATCACGTCACCGCGCGCCCACCGCTGGCCCCAGACCCCCATCGCCTCGATCACGGGCCACAGCTCCCTGCCCGCCGCGGTCAGTCGGTACGCGCCGCCGTCGTGGTCCACGACCCCGACGCGCTCGAGGGTCTTGAGGCGCTTGGAGAGCAGCGCCGGTGACATGAGCGGGACCCCACGACGGAGATCGTTGAAGCGCGTGCTGCCGCACAGGAGCTCACGGACCACGAGCGGCGTCCACCTCTCGGTGAGCACCTCCGAGGCCATCGCCACGGGGCAGAACTGGCCGTAGGTGGTTGCCATCCTCCGACGGTAGGTCCGCTATGGGTTCTGTACCAGTACAGGATCGATACTCGCGCGCCGCTCCTCGGCCGACCGACCCTTGTCGGGCAGCACCCACCGACGAGGAGAGACCCATGACCACGCTCGACCTGCCCACCATGGACGCACTGGCCGGCGACTTCGCCGGCGAGCTGATCACGCCCGACCACCCGGCGTACGAGGTCCAGCGCCGCATCTGGAACGGCGAGATCGACCGCCGTCCGGCCCTCCTCGCCCGGTGCGAGGGGGCGAGCGACGTGGCCGTCGCCCTGCGGTGGGCCCGGGACCATGGCCTGCCCGTCGCCGTACGAGGTGGGGGCCACGGGATCGCCGGCCATTCGCTCGTCGACGACGGCGTCGTCCTCGACCTCTCCGGGATGCGCGGCACCGTCGTCGACCCGGCGGCGCGCACCGTGTCGGCGCAGGGCGGTGCACTCAACGCCCACGTGGACCGCGAGAGCCAGGCCTTCGGGCTGGCGATGACCAGCGGCTACATCAGCCACACCGGGATCGCCGGCCTCACGCTGGGCGGCGGGATCGGCCACCTGATGCGCAGGTCCGGGCTGGCGATCGACGCGCTGCGCTCGTGCCAGGTGGTGACCGCGGACGGCTCGATCGTGCGGGCGTCGGAGACCGAGAACGCCGACCTGTTCTGGGGGGTGCGCGGCGGTGGCGGCAACTTCGGTGTCGTCACGGACTTCACCTTCGAGCTCCAGCCGCTCGGTCCGACCATCCTGGCCGGGCTGGTCGCCTGGTCGGCGGAGGAGGCGCCGACCGTGCTGGCCTTCCTGCGCGACTTCATCGCCGACGCGCCCGACGAGGTCGGCCTGATGGCCAACCTGCGGCTCGCGCCGGCGCTGCCGCTCTTCCCCGAGCACCTCCACGGCAGGCCCATCATCGGCCTGGTGGCGACCTACGCCGGCCCGGTGGAAGAGGGCGAGCGGGTGCTCGCGCCGGTGCGAGCCCTCGGCCACCCGGTGCTCGACACGATCGCAGCGAAGCCCTATGTCGCGCACCAGAGGTTCCTCGACCCGGCGGTGCCGCACGGGCGGCACTACTACTGGAAGTCGCACCGGCTCGGCCCGCTCTCCGGCGACATCATCGACACGATCTGCGAGCACCTCGCGATGATCAGCAGCCCGCTCTCGACCGTGCCGATCTTCAGCTTCGGCGGCGCGATGAGCCGGGTGCCGGACGATGCGACCGCCTTCCCGCACCGCGACGCGAGCCACGACATCAACATCGTCGCCTCGTGGTTGCCCGAGCAGGCCGGGGACGCGGACCGGCACCGGGCCTGGGTGCGCGGCTTCTTCGAGGCCCTCGCCCCGCACAGCCGTGGCGTCTACGTGAACTTCACCAGCGACGACGCCCAGTCACGGGTCCAGGAGGCCTACAGCCCGGCGCAGTGGTCGCGCTTGCGGACCGTGAAGACCGCCTGGGACCCGGACAACGTCTTCCGCGGCAATGCCAACATCCCCCCGCTGGGGCAGCGCGACACCTGACGGGTCAGTAGGACTTCGGCAGCCCCAGGCTGTGCATGGCCACGAAGTTGAGGATCATCTCGCGGCTGACGGGGGCGATGCGGCCGAGGCGGGCGGCGACCATCATGTTGGCCAGGCCGTACTCCACCGTGAGGCCGTTGCCGCCGTGGGTGTGGACGGCGATGTCGGTGGCGTTGCAGGCGATCTCGCCGCCGGCGTACTTGGCCATGTTGGCGTACTCGCCGGCGCCGAAGTCGTCCCCCGCGTCGTAGAGCGCGGCCGCCTTCTGCCACAGCAGCCGGGCCTGCTCGAGCTCGATCTTGGCCTTGGCGAGCGGGTGGGCGATGCCCTGGTGGGCGCCGATCGGCGCCTTCCAGACCGTGCGGGTCTTGGCGTACTCGACCGCCCGGTCGATGGCGAACTTGGCCATGCCGCACGAGAAGGCCGCGCCCATGATCCGCTCAGGGTTGAGCCCGGCGAAGAGCTGCACGAGGCCGGCGTCCTCGTCACCCACGAGCGCGTCACCCGGGAGCCGCACGTCGTCGATGAACAGGGTGAACTGCTTCTCCGGAGCCGACCAGGCCATCGGGATGACCTGCTTGTCGAAGCCGTCGGCGTCGGTGGGGACGACGAACAGGGCGGGCTTGAGCTTGCCGGTCCTGGCGTCCTCGGTGCGCGCGACGATCAGCACGAGCTGAGCCTCGTCGACGCCGGAGATGTAGGTCTTCTGCCCCTTCAGCACCCAGCCGTCGCCGTCGCGGCGGCCGGTGGTGGTGATGTTGTGCGAGTTGGACCCGGCGTCGGCCTCGGTGATGCCGAACGCCATCGTGATCGAGCCGTCGGCGATGCCGGGCAGCCAGCGCTGCTTCTGCGCTGGCGTGCCGTAGCGGCCGATGATCGAGCCGCAGATGGCCTGGCTGACGACCATCATCAGCAGGGGGGCGCCCTGGCCGGCCGCCTCCTCGAGCACCGCGGCCAGGTCGGACATCCCGCCCCCGCCGCCGCCGTACTCCTCGGCGATGTTGACGCCGAGGAAGCCGTTGGCGCCCATCTCCATCCACAGCTCGGTGGTCTTGCCACCCTCGGCCGCCTGCTTCTCGACGTACTCCCGGCCGTACTTGCCGGCCAGCTTGGCGACGGCCTCGCGCAGCGCCACGCGCTCCTCGGGCTCGGTGAAGTTGATCGTCATGCGTCTGCTCCCTGCTCGAGGTCGTCGCTCACGACGACCAGGACCTGCCCGGCCGCGACCTGCGACCCGGCTTCGACGTTGATCTCGGCGACGACCCCGTCGGCCGGCGCGGTGACGCTGTGCTGCATCTTCATGGCCTCCATGACCAGCAGGAGCTGGCCGGAGGTGACCCGGTCGCCGGCGGCGACGGCCACGGTGACCACCGAGCCCGGCATCGGGGCCAGCAGCGACCCAGCCACCACCTGGTCGGCGGGGTCGGTGAAGCGCGGCGGGTTGCGCCAGGTGGACGCGCCGTCCGGGCCGTCGAGGTAGACGTCGCGGGCGCCGGTGCGGGCGTCGGCCACGATGCGCCCGGCCCAGGTGCTCGCGACGCCGTCGACCTCGAGCCGCACCGCCTCGGGACCGGCCGAGAGGACCGTGACGCCGTCGACGGCGAACCCGGTG
Source organism: Nocardioides sp. Z13_37 (assembly GCF_058355585.1). NCBI lineage: Bacteria > Bacillati > Actinomycetota > Actinomycetes > Propionibacteriales > Nocardioidaceae > Nocardioides > Nocardioides sp. Z13_37. The sequence goes on from NZ_JBZGDV010000001.1 coordinate 453,638, forward strand.
CGGGTGCCGTGCCACTCCACGACGACCTCCGCCCCGGCGTCGGGAGCAGCAGCACCGAGCGGCACCAGGGTGGTGCGCTGCGGCTGGGAGACGACGTTGCGCCATGCCGCGGGCAGACCGGCCTGGACGGTACGCCGGCGGGCGTCGTCGGCGGCCAGCAGCAGCGCGGCCGCCACCGCGGCGGGGTCGGGGCCCTCGATCGCGTCGGGTGCGGCGACCTCGCGGGTCTCCAGCCAGGAGGTCGTCACGTCCATCGACGCGAACGCCGGGTCGGAGAGGATCTCGACGAGCTGGTCGCGGTTGACCGTCAGGCCGTGGATGCGGGCACGACGCAGGGCGGCGACGAGCTGGCGGGTCGCCTGGGCCCTGGTGGGCGCCCACGAGATGACCTTGGCCAGCATGGCGTCGTAGTGGGTGCCGACCTCGTTGCCGGACGCGAAGCCCGAGTCGAGGCGGATGCCCGCGCGACCGAGCGGACCGAACTCCGCCTCGTGCTCGATGTCGAGGCTCACCAGCGGGCCCGACTGCGGGGTCCAGGTCGAGTCCTCGGCGTAGAGGCGCACCTCGATGGCGTGGCCGTCGACACGGGTGGTGGCGTCCTGGGCGGCGGCGAACGCCGCGTCGGCCTCGCCCTGCGCGACGGCGAGCTGCAGCTCGACGAGGTCGACGCCGTGGACCAGCTCGGTGACGGGGTGCTCGACCTGGAGGCGGGTGTTCATCTCCAGGAACCAGAAGCGCTCCTTCGCGGGGTCGTAGAGGAACTCCACCGTGCCGGCGCCGCGGTAGTCGATCGCCGCGGCGGCGCGACGGGCGGCCTCGTGCAGCTCCTTGGCGATGGCCTCGGGCAGCCGCGGCGCGGGCGCCTCCTCGACGACCTTCTGGTGCCGGCGCTGCACGGTGCAGTCGCGCTCGCCGAAGACGAGCACCTCCCCGGCGCCGTCACCGACGACCTGGACCTCGACGTGGCGGCCCGCCTCGACGTAGGGCTCGACGAACACGGTGCCGTCGCCGAACGCGGAGGCCGCCTCGTCGGAGGCGCGCGCGATCTCGCCCTCGAGCGCCGCGAGCTCACGGACGATCCGCATGCCGCGGCCACCACCGCCGGCCGACGCCTTCACCAGCAGCGGCAGGTCGGCCTCGGTCGGGCTCTCCGGCGCCTCGAGCACCGGCACGCCGGCGGCGCGCATCAGCTCCTTGGAGCCGACCTTGGAGCCCATCGACTCGATCGACTCGGGCGCCGGGCCGATCCAGGTCAGCCCGGCGGCCTCGACCGCGCGGGCGAACTCGGCGTTCTCGGACAGGAAGCCGTAGCCGGGGTGGATGGCGTCGGCACCGGTCCTGCGGGCGGCCTCGATGACGAGGTCGGCCCGCAGGTAGGTCTCGGCAGGCGTGCTGCCGGGCAGGCGTACGGCCCGGTCGGCCTCGGTCACGAACGGCAGCTCGGCGTCGGCGTCGGAGTGCACGGCGACGGTGTCGAGGCCCAGGCGACGGCAGGTCGCGAAGACACGGCGGGCGATCTCGCCACGGTTGGCGACGAGGACTCGGTTGATGGTCATGGAGACGCTCACATCCTGAAGACGCCGAAGGAGGAGGCGCCCTCGATCGGCTGGGTGTCGATGACGGAGAAGGCGATGCCCAGGACGGTGCGGGTGTCGCGCGGGTCGATCACGCCGTCGTCGTAGAGCATCCCGGACAGGACGTAGGGCAGGGACTGCTCCTCGACCATCTGCTCGACGAACGCCCGCATGCCGGCGTCGGCCTCCTCGTCGAAGGGCTTGCCCTTGGCCTCGGCGGCCGCGCGGGTGACGATCGAGAGCACGCCGGCCAGCTGGGCCGGGCCCATCACGGCCGACTTGGCGTTGGGCCAGGTGAAGAGGAACCGCGGGTCGTAGGCGCGACCGTTCATGCCGTAGTTGCCGGCACCGTAGGACGCCCCGATGAGGATGCTGATGTGCGGCACCGTCGAGTTGGAGACCGCGTTGATCATCATCGCGCCGTGCTTGATGATGCCGCCCTGCTCGTACTCCTTGCCGACCATGTAGCCGGTGGTGTTGTGCAGGAAGAGCAGCGGGGTGTCCTTGGCGTTGGCGAGCTGGATGAACTGCGTCGCCTTCTGCGCCTCCTCGCTGAACAGCACGCCCTGGGCGTTGGCCAGGATGCCGATCTCGCGACCGTGCAGGCGGGCCCAGCCGGTGACGAGCGAGGAGCCGTAGAGCGGCTTGAACTCGTCGAAGGCCACCTCGTTGCCCTCGCTGGTGCCGTCGACGATCCGGGCGATGACCTCGCGCGGGTCGAAGGGCTCCTTGAGGTCCTGCGGGATGAGGTCGAGCAGCTCGTCGGGGTCGTGGTCGGGCTCGGCGTAGCCGACCCCGCTGGCCGCGACGTACGACGCCTTGGTCCAGTTGAGGCGGGCCACGATGCGCCGGCCCAGGCGCAGCGCGTCGTGCTCGTCCTCGGCCAGGAAGTCGGCCAGGCCGGAGACGCGGGCGTGCATCTCGGCCCCGCCGAGGGTCTCGTCGTCCGACTCCTCGCCGGTGGCCATCTTGACCAGCGGCGGGCCGGCCAGGAAGACCTTGGCCTGCTCCTTGACCATGACGACGTAGTCGCTCATGCCCGGCACGTACGCGCCGCCGGCGGTGGAGTTGCCGAAGACCAGCGCGATCGTCGGGATCCGCCGCGCCGAGGCACGGGTCAGGTCGCGGAAGATCTTGCCGCCGGGGATGAAGATCTCCTTCTGGGTCGGCAGGTCGGCACCGGCCGACTCGACCAGCGAGATCATCGGCAGGCCGTTCTCCTCGGCGATCTGCGAGGCGCGGAACGTCTTCTTCAGCGTCCAGGGGTTGGAGGCGCCGCCCTTCACCGTGGGGTCGTTGGCGGTGATCATGCACTCCACGCCCTCGACGACGCCGATGCCGGTGACGACCGAGGCGCCGACGGTGAAGTCGGAGCCGTAGCCGGCCAGGGGCGAGAGCTCGAGGAACGCCGACCCGGGGTCGACGAGCAGCTCGATGCGCTCGCGGGGGGTCAGCTTGCCGCGCTCGTGGTGGCGGGAGACGTACTTCTCACCGCCGCCGGCGACCGCGACGGCGTGCTGCGCGTCGAGGTCGGCGAGGCGGGCCAGCATCGCCTCACGGTTGGTCTGCGGCGCGGCCTCGCCGGCCCCGTTCTCGGGTTGCGTGCTCACGTCTGCCGTCACTTCTCCAGCACCGCCTTCATCCTCTCGAGCGTGGTGCGCATTCCGCGCTTGTTGGTCCGGCCGCGCAGGGCTCCCAGCAGGAGCCAGTAGCCGCGCAGGAACCACACGGGCTCCAGCCGGAAGTACTCGGTCACGTCGGTGCCGCCGTCGCGCGCTGCGAGTCGGTAGCCCCAGTTGTTGACGGCCACGTCGGGGGTGCCGACGCTGAACTCGAAGACCCGCTCGGGCTCGCAGACCGTCACCGTGCAGGCCGTCCAGTAGGTCGGGCCGACGCCGTTGCGCTTGACGTGTCCCTTGAACCTCGCGCCGACCTCGGGCCCGCTCGACCCGCGGGTCCAGCGCGCCTCGAACGTCTCGGGGCTGAACTCCCCGATGCGGGTGACGTCGCTGACCAGCGCCCACACCTCGCTGGGCGGGGCGTCGATCCAGAGCGTCACCTCCCCGGCGGGGTCGGGCAGCAGGCCCATCAGGCGCTCCTCTTCTGCGTGTAGCCGAGCAGCTTGGCCGCGAGGTCGCGCATCACCTCGTCGGCGCCGCCGCCGATGGGCAGCAGCCGCGCGTCGCGGAAGTGCCGCTCGACCTCGGTGCCGTGCATGTATCCGGTGCCGCCGTGCAGCTGGACCGCGCGGTCGCAGACGTACGCCGCGGCGTCGACGCCGGTCTGCTTGGCCATCGTCACCTCCGCGATCGGCATGGTGCCGGCCTGGTGGAGGCGGGCGACCTGCCAGGCATAGCTGCGTGCCACCTCGACGTGACGGCGCATCTCGACGAGCGTGTGCTGGACGGTCTGGTTGGCGATGAGCGGACGGCCGAAGGTCTCGCGGCTCCGGGCGTGCTCGACGGTCAGCGCGAGGGCACGCGCGGCGATGCCGTAGCCGTGGACCGCCAGCGCCAGGCGCTCGGAGACGAACTGGCTGGCGATCTGGATGAAGCCGCTGCCCTCGTCGCCGACGAGATTGGCCACCGGCACCCGGGCGTCGGCGAAGCCGAGCTCGGCGGTGTCGGAGCAGTGCCAGCCCATCTTGGCCAGCGAGCGGTCGACGGTGAAGCCGGGCGTCCCCTTCTCGACGACGAGCAGCGAGATGCCGCCGTGGCCGGGCCCGCCGGTGCGCACCGCGCCGGTGACGAAGTCGGCGCGCACGCCGGAGGTGATGAAGGTCTTGGCACCGTTGACGACGTAGTGGTCGCCGTCGCGCACGGCGGTGGTGCGCAGCGCCGCGACGTCCGACCCGCCGCCGGGCTCGGTGATCGCGAGCGAGCCGATCTTCTCGCCGGCCAGCGTCGGGCGTACGAAGCGCTCGATCAGGTCGGGGTTGCCGGACGCGGCGATGTGGGGCACCGCGATGCCGGCGGTGAACAGGGTGGCCATCAGGCCGCTGGACGCGCCGGCGGCGAGCATCGACTCCTGCACGGCGACCGTGTCGAGCACGTCGCCGAGCCCGCCGACCTCCTCGGCGAAGCCGACGCCGATCAGGCCGAGCGCCCCCGCCTCGCGGTGGAGCTCGCGGGGCACCTCGCCGGCGTCCTCCCACGCCTGCAGGTGGGGCACGATCGCGCGGCGGGTGAACTCCGCGGCCATGTCGGCGAGCGCCTGGCGCTCCTCCGTGTCGTACTGCCAGCCGGTCATGCGATCTCCTCGGGGACGTCGATGTGACGGCTGCGGGCCCACTCGCCGAGGCCCTTGGCCTGCGGGTCGAAGCGGGTCGACGCGGCGACGCCCGCGCCCAGCAGCCCGTGGATGACGACGTTGACGGCACCCAGGTCGGGCAGCAGGTGGACCTCGACCTCGAGGTCGCGCGCCTCGGGCAGCAGTGCCGCGACCCACTCGGGGGTGACGGTCCGCAGCAGCCAGTCGGTGCGCTCGACGCGACGCTCCGCCGTGTGGGAGACCCACAGGCCGAGGTTGGCGTCGCCTCCCTTGTCGCCCGACCGGGCGTGCACCCACTCGCCCAGCGGCTGACGCCGGGTCGCCGCGGGCTGCGGGAGCGCCTCGGGGGCCTCGCGGGGGACGACGGACGGCGCCCGGGTGGTCGGCGGGTCGGCGATCACCTCGCGGGCGCCGTCGGCGTGCACGACGGTGTGGCTCACCTTGCTGCGCTCGACGTACTCGGGGCGGTAGACGCCGTACGGCGTGGCCGGGCTGGGCGGGCCCGTCATCGTGAAGCCGGGGTAGGACGCCAGCGCGAGCTCGACGGCCGGTCCGGTGAGGCCCTTGCCGGCGACCTTCGGGTCGGCGTCGCGCACGTCGCAGCGCAGCGTGGTCGACGCGCCCTGCTCGGTGTCGGCGTCGGGGCGCGGCAGCGGGCCCATCGTCCAGGTGACGTCGCCGGGGGCGCGCTCGCCCCACGCGGCCTCGAGCTGGCGGCGCACGAGCGCGGCCTTGGCCTCGATGTCGAGCCCGGTCAGCATGAACTCCACGCTGTTGCGCCAGCCGCCGAGCTCGTTGACGCAGACCTTGAGCTGCTCGGGCGGGGCCTCGCCGCGCACGCCGGTGACGGCCACGCGGTCGCGCCCCTGCTGCTCGAGGCGGATCGTGTCGAGCAGCGTGGTGACGTCGGGGCCGAGGTAGCGCGTGGACTGGATCTCGTAGACCAGCTGGGCGGTGACCGTGTCGAGCGTGACCGCCCCGCCGGTGCCCTCGTGCTTGGTGATGACGCACGAGCCGTCGGCCGCGACCTCGGCGATCGGGAAGCCGATCGGCGTGGTGAGGTCGAGATCGCCGAAGCCGCTGAAGTTGCCGCCCGTCGCCTGCGCCCCGCACTCGATGACGTGCCCGGCGACCACGGCGCCGGCGAGGGCGTCGTACGACGTCGCGTCCCACCCGTGGTGGGCGACGCACGGGCCGACGACCAGGGACGCGTCGGTGACGCGGCCGGTCACCACGATGTCGGCGCCGGCGCGCAGCGCCGAGGCGATGCCGAAGGCGCCGAGGTAGGCGTTGGCGGTGAGGGCGTTGTCGAACGCCAGGTGGCGCACGTCGTCGCCCTCGACGTGGGCGATGCGGGCGTCGAGGCCCAGGCCCGCCGCGATCTCGCGGAGCCGGTCGGCCAGGCCGGCGGGGTTGAGGCCGCCTGCGTTGGTGACGATGGTGACGCCCTTCTCGAGCGCCAGGGCCAGGCAGTCCTCGACCTGGCGGACGAAGGTGCGGGCGTAGCCGAGGGTGGGGTCCTTGAGCTGGTCCTTGCCGAGGATCAGCATGGTCAGCTCGGCGAGGTAGTCGCCGGTGACGACGTCGACGTCGCCGCCCTCGAGCATCTCGCGCATCGCGCTCAGCCGGTCGCCGTAGAAGCCGGACACGTTGCCGATGCGCAGCGGCGGTCGGTGTGCCTCGATCATCGCGGCCCCCGCCCCTCGCCGGCCGGGCCGGCGAAGCACTGGGCGACGTCGAGCCAGCGGTCGGCGTCGTCGCCGGTGGCGACGAGGTCGGTGTCAGAGCGGTGGATGCGCTGGGTCACCAGGCGGCAGAAGTCGCCCGCCGAGCCGGTGACCGTCTGGGCGGCGTCCTCCGGACCCCAGGTCCACGTCTCGCCGGAGGGAGCGACCAGCTCGAGGCGGAACTCCTCGCCGGGGGCCTCGAGGCCGTTGTTGGCGAAGGAGTAGTTGCGGGTGCGCACCCCCAGGTGCGCGACGTGGCGGATCGCGTCGGTGTCCTCGACGCTCGCGCCCAGCGCCTCGTGCACGTCGAGGCTGTGCGCCCAGGTCTCCATGAGCCGCGCCGTCGCCATCGACGTGGCGCTCATCGGCGGGCCGAACCACGGCATCCTCTCGCCCTGGGGGTAGGCGGTCAGGGCCGCCGCCAGCTGCGTACGCGCGCGGCGCCACCGCTTCAGCAGTTCGGGGTCGCGCCCGATCTCGAGCGCGCACGCGTCGACGTACCCGGTGGGGTCGTTGATCGCCTCGAGGACGTAGCCGTCCCAGCGCTCCTTGTCGGTCGCGGCGGCCTCGGCCACCTCGTCGGTCCACGCCAGGTGCGCGACCTGGGTGGCGACGTCCCACCCGGTGGCGGGGGTGGGGGTGCACCAGCCGTCGTCGTCGAGGCCGGCGACCAGCTGCTCGAGGCGGTCGCCCTCGGCGGCGAGGTCGGCGAGCACCTGGGTGAGGGTGTCGGTCATGTGGGGATCCCTGGGGCGTTGTCGGATGGGGCGTTGTCTGGTGGGTCGCTGTCTGGTGGGGCGCTGTCTGGTGGGTCGCTGTCTGGCGGCGAGGCCTTGTCGAGCTTCCGGTCGAGCTCGCGGTCGAGCACGTCGGCCCACTCGCGCAGGATCCGGCGGCGGCGCGCGGAGTCGTCGGAGATGGTGGAGGCCAGCCCGAGCCCGCGGACCAGGTCGAGGGTCGCCTGCACCAGCTCGCGTACGCCCGGCTGCGACTCGTCGGCGCCCAGCGCGGCCACGGTCATCCGGTGGGCCTCCCGGCCGACCCGCTGCTCGAGCGGAGCGACGGCGGCCAGGAGCGCCTCGTCGGTGCGGGCGGCGACCCACAGCTCGAGCGCGGCGGCGAAGACCGGTGAGGCGAAGTGGTCGCCGAGCATCTCCAGCATCGTGCGGAGCCGGGTGCGCCGCCCCGCGGCCGACACGACGGGCTCGGCACTCAGCTCGGCGAAGGCGGCCGCGAGCTCGGCGCCGCGTCGTTCGGTGAGGTGCTCGACGGCGGCGACGACGAGGTCGTTCTTGGTCGGGAAGTGGTGCAGCTGGGCGCCACGGCTCACGCCCGCGCGCTCGGAGACGAGGGTGGTGGTCGTCCCGGCGAAGCCGCGCTCGACCAGCAGCTCGACCGTCGCCTCGAGCAGCCGGGCCCGCATCGCGCGGGAGCGGTCCGCCTGCGGGACGCGCGTCGCCGGGGCCGGTGGGGTCATGGGCCCAGCCTGCCGGGGAACAAACAAACAGTCAAGCCTGACTTTTAGTGCTGCGCTCTTTACTTCGCCGACCATGGCGCGTCGGCCCGTTTGCCGACAGGCTGCAGGCAGCAGGCCCCCCATCCCACCGAGGAGGACCCATGTCCCAGCAGCCCGGCGCGCCCCAGGACCCGCAGAACCCCTACGGCGACCCGCCCACGGCGCCCTACGGCCAGACCCCCTCCTCGCCGCCGCCCAGCGGCGGCTCCTACGGAGGCGGGCCGTCCTACCCCGGCGAGGGGTCGTACGGCGGGGGCGGCTCATCCGGCGGCGGCGGACCGTATGGCGGCGGGTCGTACGGCGGGGGCGGCGGCCCGATGACCGGCCAGCCGAGCGGCAAGGGCTTCCTCGGGGCGCTGTTCGACTTCAGCTTCTCGACCTTCGTGACGCCGATGATCATCCGCGTCGTCTACATCATCGGCCTGGTCGCGATCGCCCTCGGGACGATCTTCTTCGCGCTCAGCGGCTTCTTCGGCGACAGCCCCGCGCTCGGCATCGTCACGCTGATCGTCAGCCCGCTCGTCGGGCTGCTCTACCTGTGCTTCTTCCGGATGACGTGCGAGTTCTACGTCGCCATCACCCGGATGAGCGAGGACATCAACCGCCGGCTCCCCCGCACCTGAGGTCGGTCATCCCGACTTGTCGGCGTACTCCGACACCTGGAGGGGGTTGCAACCGCCTCCAGGTGTCGGAGTCCCCGCTCGAGCGGGGACTCCGCCGACGACGACGGGCGCCCGCGGCTCAGACCGCGGCCACCGTCAGCACCACCCGCGCGCGCTCGTCGGCGGCGAGCCACCGGCGGCGGGCGCGCAGCAGCCGGACCGACGACCAGGCCAGGAACGGGAGCGCCACCGCGACGGGCAGCCACGCCCATGGGAGCGCCGCGAGGCCGGTGAACACCAACGCCGTCAGCGTCGTGACCAGCGAGAGCCGCCCGGCGTACCCCGCCATCGCGGCGTGCGGCGCGGGGGTCGCCCGGGGCGAGGACAGGTCGGCGGAGTAGGGCGAGCGGATCGACCAGGTCATCACGACCGCCAGCACCTGCACGAGCGCGACCAGCCAGCACGACGCGACCGCGACGCCCGTCACGAGCGGCGGCAGGCCGTTGCGGAGCAGGGCGAGCACCACGGTCACGCCCGACACCAGTGCCATGCACTCGGCGACGACGACGGCGCGTACGTCGAACACGTCCGCGGCGGGCACCGGCAGCGTCTCGCGCCAGACCATGCCCGTGCCGTCGAGGCACCAGGCGTTGACGCCGAAGAGCAGCGCCGCGCCGCTCGCGGTGAGCCCGGGCAGCAGCACCGTCGACCACTCCAGGCCGGCGACCAGGGCGACCAGGCCAGGCCCCAGGCCGAGGACCAGCAGGCCGCGCCGCATGCCGACCGAGCGCCACACCGAGCCGTGGTCGAGCCGGCGCAGCAGTGCGCGGTCGGCGGAGCCCCAGCGCGGGGTCGGGACGGGTCGCGCCTCGTGCACGCCCGACTGCACCCGCAGCTCCTCGCGCGGCGGCATGCCCAGTGCCCAGGCCGCCGGTCGCGCCCCCAGGACGACGGTCGCCGCGGCCAGGACGAGGAGCAGGAGGACGACGGTCGGCCAGCGACCCGTCCGGGCGGCGTCGGCGACCCAGGTCGTCGGCAGCGCCCGCGCCAGCGGGGCGAGCTGCCCGGCGAGGTGCAGGCCGGCGAGCGCCACGACGACCGCGCCACCGACCACCCGGACGACGAGCACGCCCCGCGCGGTGCGGCGTACCCCCTCGACCGCCCAACCGATCGCCTGCCCGAGCGCGGTCGCGAGCAGGGCCCAGGCCACGACGACGAGCTGGGCGCCGAGGAGCTGGCCGGGCGGCGTGACCAGCGCGGTGACGGCCAGGAAGCCCCAGACCTGCACCATCCAGGCCAGGTTCAGCGGGGCGAGCAGCAGCGCGCCGAGGTGCTCGGTCACCGGGCTGATCGGGTGGGGTGCGGCCTCGCTGCGCGAGAGCAGCTCGCGTCCGCCGCCGCTTCCCATCGCGGCACTGATCGCCAGCACGAGGAAGCCGGCGAAGGCGGCACCGAGGTTGGACTCGAGGGCCGACAGCGCCCGGTCGAGCACCGGGGACCCGACCGTGTCGCCGTCGATGCGGGACGGCCCGACGGCGACGGCGAGGCTCAGCGCCAGCACGACCGCCAGGCCGAGCACGGCGGGGCCCCGACGGCGTACGGTCCCGGTCCGGAAGGCCAGCAGGTGGCCGGTGTCGCGCGCCGCCTCGAGCCAGCCGCGCGGGCCCGTGTCAGTCGAGGAGCGCACGATAGGCCTCGCCGGTGAGGTCGGCGGCCTGCATCGCGGCGACCCGGTTGCCGCCGCGCAGCACGACCGCCTCGCCGCAGGCCTCGAGCGCCAGGTCGCGCAGGTGGGTGGAGAGGAGGACGCAGGCGCCCCGGGCGCGCGCGTCGGCGACGACCTCGAGCGTCGCCTCGACGCCGATCGGGTCGACGCCGTCGAAGGGCTCGTCGAGCAGCAGCACGGCCGGCTCGTGGAGCGCGGCGAGCACGACGCTGAGCCGACGGCTCATGCCGTGGCTGAAGCCGCCGACCACCCGGTGGGCGACGTCGCCCAGCCCGAAGCGCTCCAGCAGGTCGCGCCCGCGGTCCTCCCACGCGTCCAGCCGCCGCAGGCGGGCGCTGAGCTGCAGGTGCTCGAACGGGGTGGCGCGCGGCACCAGCCCGCCGACGTCGGGGCAGTAGCCCACCGCGCGCTTGACGCCGAGGGCATCGGTCGCGGCGTCGTGGCCGGCGACGGTGACCACGCCGGAGGTGGGGGGCACGACCCCGGCGAGCACCTTCATGGTGGTCGACTTGCCTGCGCCGTTGCGGCCCAGGAGCGCGGTGGCGCGGCCGCTGCCGGCCACGAGGTCGACGCCGGAGACCGCCTCGACGTCGCCGAAGCGCACGTGCAGGTCTCGGACGACGACGGCGGGGGTCTGGCTCACCGCACGATTCTGGCCGAGTGGGCGCGTCCTCGCCCCGAAAACGCCTCGACTCGGCCCGTCCTCGCGCTCACCGAACGTCGAGTCGGCGCATCCTCGCGCCCACCGAACGTCGAGTCGGCGCATCCTCGCGCCTGCCGGACGTCGAGTCGGCCCTTCCTGACTTCCATGCGTCAGAACGCGCCGGCTCGACCCCGTTCGGGCGTCAGGACGCGCCCACTCGACCCCGTTCGGGCGTCAGGACGCGCCCACTCGGCACCGTTCGGGCGTCAGGACGCGCCCACTCGACACCGAACTCAGGCAGGGAAGGAGCCGCCGTTCGCCGCGAGGTCGCGGAGGTGGGCGGTCGGGCGGAAGCGCTCGCCGTAGGTGTCGGCGAGCTCGTCGGCGCGGTCGCAGAAGGCCTGGAGGCCGACCGGGCCGACGCCGTGGCCGGTGTCGTCCAGCGCCTGCCAGCCGGTCATGAACTGGGCCGCGCCGCCGGTGAGGGCGGGGAAGCCGATGCCCATGATCGAGCCGATGTTGGCCGCGGCGGCCGAGGTGATCACGCCCTCCTCAAAGCACTTCGCGGTCTCGAGCGCCTCGATGAACAGCATCCGGTCGCGCACGTCGCGGATCGGGGGCTGCTCCTCCGCGACGGGGAACGTCTCGGCGAGCCCGGGCCACAGGCCGGTGCGCTTGCCGGCCTCGTCGTAGTCGTAGAACCCGGCGCCCTTGAGCCGCGACGGGCGGCCGAGCTCGAGCATGGTGTCGACGACCGCGGACGACGGGTCGGCGGAGACGTCCCTGCCCTCGGCCTGCCAGGCCGCCTCGTTGGCGATGCGGATCTTCTTCATCAGCTCGAGGTTGAGCTCGTCGCTGATCTGCAGCGGCCCGACCGGGAAGCCCGCCGACGTCGCCGCCCGCTCCAGGGAGACCGGGTTGACGCCCTCCGCGAGCATGGTGAGGCCCTCGTTGATCTGGGTGCCGATCACGCGCGAGGTGTAGAAGCCGCGCGAGTCGTTGACGACGATCGGCGTCTTGCGGATCTGCTGCACGACGTCGTACGCCTTGGCGAGCGCGGCGTCGGAGGTCTCGGCACCGCGGATGATCTCGACCAGCGGCATCTTGTCGACGGGGCTGAAGAAGTGCAGGCCGATGAAGTCGGCCGGGCGGTCGACGCCCTCGGCGAGCTCGGTGATCGGCAGGGTCGAGGTGTTGGAGCACAGCAGTGCGTCGCCGTCGACGAAGGGCGCCACCTCGGCGAAGACCTTGGCCTTGAGCGAGGGGTCCTCGAAGACCGCCTCGATCACCAGGTCGCAGCCGGCCAGGTCGGCGGCGTCGGCGGTGGGCGTGATGCGGCCGAGCAGCTCGTCGGCCTTCTCCTGGGTGATCTTGCCGCGCTCCACGCCCTTGGCGTTGAGGCCGGCGGAGTACGCCTTGCCCTTCTCGGCCGCCTCGAGGGAGACGTCCTTGAGCACGACCTGCATGCCCGCGCGGGCGCAGGAGTAGGCGATGCCGGCGCCCATCATCCCGGCGCCGAGCACGGCGACCTTGGTGGCCTGCCACTTGTCGATGCCCTGCGGGCGCAGCGATCCGGAGTTGATGGCCTGCAGGTCGAAGAAGAACGCCTGCATCATGTTCTTGGCCTGCTGGCTGACCACCAGGCTGGTGAAGTAGCGGCTCTCGATGCGCGAGGCGGTGTCGACGTCGACCTGCGCGCCCTCGACCGCGGCGCTCATGATCGCGCGCTGGGCGGGGTAGACCGCGCCCTTGGTCTGCTTGCGCAGCAGCGCCGGGAAGGCCGGCAGGAACTGCGCGAGGGCCGGGGTGCGCGGGGTGCCGCCGGGCATCTTGTAGCCGGCGCGGTCCCACGGGTTCTTGGCCGCGTCCTCGTCGTCGCGGTGCTCGAGGATCCAGGCCCGCGCGGCCGGGACGAGCTCCTCACGGGTCGCGACGAGCTCGTCGACGAGCCCCTTGGCGAGCGCCCCCTTCGGGTCGAACTGGGTGCCGGGCATGAGGACGTCCATCAGCGCGGTCTGCAGGCCGAGCATGCGTACGACGCGGGTGACCCCGCCGCCGCCGGGCAGCAGGCCGAGCGACGCCTCGGGCAGGCCGATCCTGACCGACCGGTCGTCGACGGCGATGCGGCGGTTGGCAGCGAGCGCGATCTCGAGGCCGCCGCCGAGCGCGGCGCCGTTGATGGCCGCGACGACGGGACGCGGGAACGTCTCGAGGCGGCGGAGGCTGGCCTTGATCGCCTCGGCCATCGAGAAGATCTCCGCCGCGTCGTCGGGCGTCGCCTTCATCATGCTCTTGAGGTTGCCTCCGGCGAAGAAGGTCTTCTTCGCGCTGGTCAGCACGACGCCGACGACGTCGTCCTGCTCGTCGTACAGCCGCTGGACCGCGGCCTCCATCGACGACAGGTAGAGCTCGTTCATGGTGTTGGCGCTGGCGGTGGGGTCGTCGAGCGTCAGGGTGACGATGCCGTCGGCGTCGCGGTCGTAGCGGACGGCGGTCTGGGTCTCGGTGCTGGCGGTGCTCATGCGGAAGTCCTGTCTGGCGGGGTGGTCCAGGTGGGGAGTGGTCGGGCCCGACGCCCCCGGCGGCCGGCGTTCGCTGGCCGCACGGGGACGGAGCGGGTGGAGCTCGGCTCAGACGAGCTCGACGATGGTGGCGATGCCCATCCCGCCACCGACGCACAACGTGGCGAGGCCCCGCTTCTGGTCGCGGCGGGCGAGCTCGTCGACGAGCGTGCCGAGGATCATCGCGCCGGTGGCGCCCAGCGGGTGGCCCATCGCGATCGCCCCGCCGTTGACATTGGTGACGTCGTGGCTGATGCCCATGTCGCGCATGAAGCGCATCGCGACGGCGGCGAACGCCTCGTTGATCTCCCACAGGTCGATGTCGTCGACCTCGAGGCCGGCCCGGGCCAGCGCCTTGCGGGCGGCGGGCGCGGGGCCGGTGAGCATGATCGTGGGGTCGGCGCCCGACACGGCGGTCGAGATGATCCGCGCCCGCGGGGTCAGGCCGAGCGACGTGCCGACCTCCTCGGTGCCGATCGCGACGATGGCGGCGCCGTCGACGATGCCGGAGGAGTTGCCGGCGTGGTGGACGTGGTCGATCGCGGGGACCCAGTGGTACTTCTCGAGCGCGACGTCGTCGAAGCCGGCGTCGCGGCCGATCTGCGCGAACGACGGTCGGAGGCCGGCGAGCCCCTCGACCGACGTGTCGGGACGCACGGTCTCGTCACGGTCCAGCACGATCACGCCGGCGAGATCCCTGACCGGGACGACGGAGCGGTCGAAGTAGCCGTTGGCCCAGGCCTTCGCGGCCCGGTGGTGCGACTCGGCGGCGTACGCGTCGACGTCCTCGCGGCCCCAGCCCTCGATGGTCGCGATCAGGTCGGCGCCGATGCCCTGCGGCACGAAACCGGTCTGCAGCGCGGTCGCCGGGTCCATCGCCCAGGCGCCGCCGTCGCTGCCCATGGGCACGCGGCTCATCGACTCGACGCCGCCGGCGAGGACGAGGTCCTCGAAGCCGGAGCGCACCCGCTGCGCGGCCTGGTTGACGGCCTCGAGCCCGGAGGCGCAGAAGCGGTTGAGCTGGACGCCGGCGACGGTCTCGGGGTAGCCGGCCTTGAGCGCGGCGGTCTTGGCGATGTCGCCACCCTGGTCACCGATGGGGGTCACGACACCGAGCACGACGTCGTCGACGCGGCTCGGGTCGAGCGTGGGGTTGCGGGTCTTGAGCTCGTCGAGGAGTCCGACGACCAGGTCCACCGGCTTCACCTCGTGGAGCGTGCCGACGGCCTTGCCGCGGCCGCGAGGTGTGCGGATGTGGTCGTAGACGAATGCTTCTGCCATGCGGCTGATTGTGACACCATTACTGTCACAGTCCAACAGGTGTGGCGCGCGTCACCCACCCCCCGGGGTCTCCGTCACGGAGGGCTGCAGACGAGAGGATGGTCCGGTGGAGACCGAGCTGCACGCCGACCAGCCGACGCGGCGCGACGACGAGCTGCTCACCCTCGACCAGCTCACCGAGCGCACCGGAGTCAGCGCGCGCAACGTGCGCTTCTACGCCTCCCGCGGCCTCGTGCCGCCGCCCATCCGCCGCGGTCGCTCGGGCTACTACGGCCCCGACCACCTCGCCCGGCTCGAGCTCGTGCGCGAGCTGCAGGGCCACGGCTTCACGCTGTCGGCGATCGAGCGCTACGTCGAGCGGATCCCGGCCACCGCCACGCCCTCCGACATCGCGCGCCACCTCTCGCTCCTGGCGCCGGTCACCGGCGACCGCGACGTCGACGTTCCCGGGGGGCTGTCGGGGATGGGCATCTCCCCCGAGGCCGCCGCGGCGGTCGCCGAGGTCTACGCCGAGCACGGCCGCCAGGTCGCCGAGGAGCTCTCGGAGATCGTGCGCACCATGGTCTGGCCGCAGTTCCGCGAGGCCGGCTACACCGCCGAGCAGCTGCGCGAGTTCATCCACCGGCTCAAGCCGCTCACCATCGCGGGACTGGTGACGGCCTACGAGCAGGCGATCGACGAGAGCCAGGCGGCGTACGACGGCAAGCGCCCCCGATGACGGGCGGGGCGGTCTACCTCCTGCTCGGCCTGTCCCTGCTCCTGGCGATCGTCCTGCCCCAGCTGGTGCACCGGATCCCGGTGTCGCCGCCGATGGTGCTCGTCGCCCTCGGCATGGCCATCGGCCTGCTGCCCATCGACGACTCGGTGAGCCTCGACCCGCAGGACCACCACGCCCTGATCACCCACGTCACCGAGTTCACCGTGCTGGTCTCGCTGATGGGCGTCGGCCTGGCGATCGACCGTCGCTTCGACCTCCGCTCGTGGCGCTCGTGGCACTCGTGGTCCCCGGTGTGGCGGCTGCTGCTGGTCGCCATGCCGCTGACGATCCTCGGCGTCGCGCTGATCGGCTGGTGGGTCGCCGGGCTGGTGCCGGCCGTGGCCCTGCTCCTCGGCGCCGCCCTCGCGCCCACCGACCCGGTGCTCGCCTCCGACGTGCAGGTCGGCGAGCCGCTGACCGAGGACGTCGACGACGGCGAGGGTCCCGGGCCGGGGCGACGCGACGACGAGGACGACGACATCCGCTTCGCGCTGACGGCCGAGGCCGGACTCAACGACGGCCTCGCCTTCCCGTTCGTGCACCTGTCCCTCCTCCTGCTGGCCGGAGGGTTCGGCCTGGCCGACGCGGGCGCCTGGATCGGCTGGTACGTCCTGGGCAAGATCGCGCTCGGGATGATGGTCGGCGTGGCCATCGGCTGGCTGCTCGGCCGGCAGGCCTTCCGCTCGCGCAGCGACACGCTCCGGCTGGCCGACCACGGCGAGCCGATGCTGGCGCTCGCCGCGCTGCTGGCGGCGTACGGCGCGACCGAGCTGGTCGGGGGCTACGGCTTCCTCGGCGTGTTCGTGTGCGCGATGAGCCTGCGCGCCACCCACCGCGGCCACTCCTACCAGCGCGCGATGCACGGGGTCGTGGAGCGGCTGGAGCGGCTGATGACCCTGCTCGTGCTGCTGGTGCTGGGCATGGCGATGACCCGCGGGCTCCTCGAGCACCTCGACTGGCGCGGCGTGGCGGTCGGCCTGGGGCTCGTCCTCGTCGTACGCCCCCTCGCCGGTTGGATCGCGGTGGGCGTGCTGCCGCGCCGCGAGCACCTCGCCGGTGGACTCGACCGCGGGGAGATGGCGGCCGTGTCCTTCTTCGGCGTCCGGGGTGTGGGGTCGCTGTTCTACCTCGGCTACGCCGTCAGCCACGAGCACGTGCCCGGTGAGGCGTGGCTGTGGTCGACGGTCGCCTTCACGGTGATCGCGTCGGTGCTGCTGCACGGCGTCACCTCGACCCCGGCGATGGCGCGGCTCGACGCCCGCCGCGCCGCCCGCGCCCCGGCTCGGCCGACCGGCGGGTCTGGACGCGCCTGACAGCATGGCGGCATGGTCACCGTCCTCGTCACCGGCGCCACCGGCTTCATCGGCCGCCGCCTGCTCCCGGCCCTGATCGACGCAGGCCACGACGTGCGGGCGATGACCCGGCGCCCGGAGTCGTACGACGGCCCGGGCGAGCCCGTCGGCGCCGACGTGGGCGACCGCGCGTCGCTCGACGAGGCGCTGCGCGGCGCGGACGTCGCGATCTACCTCGTCCACTCCCTCGACGCCCCCGACTTCGAGCGCAAGGACGCCGACGCGGCACGCAGCTTCAGCGCCGCCGCGGCGGCGGCCGGGGTGCGTCAGATCGTCTACATGGGCGGCCTCGGGGACGACAGCGACGAGCTGTCCGCCCACCTGCGCTCGCGCCGCGAGGTCGAGGAGCTGCTGGGTCGCGACGGCGTGCCGGTAACCGTGCTGCGCGCCGCGATCGTGGTGGGCCACGGCGGCATCTCGTGGGAGATGACCCGCCAGCTCGTCAAGAACCTGCCCGCCATGGTGGTGCCCAGGTGGGTCGCGACGCGCACCCAGCCGATCGCCATCGACGACGTCGTGCGCTACCTCGCCGGGGTCGTCGACCACCCCGACGCTCTCGGCCGGGTCTTCGAGATCGGCGGCACCGAGCAGCTGACCTACCTCGACATGATGAAGGTGGCCGCCGAGCTGATCAGCGGGCGCCGGGTCCCGATCGTGGTGGTCCCCGTGCTGACGCCGCGGCTCTCGTCGTACTGGCTGGCACTGGTCACCGACGTGGACGCCACGACCGGGCGCAACCTCATCGACTCGATGGCGACCGAGGTGGTCGTGCGCGACACCTCGATCCGCGACGTCGTGCCCGGGGAGCCGCTGTCCTACCGGGAGTCGGTGCGCCGCGCGCTGGCCGAGCGGGCGGCCTCAGAAGAGCAGCGGTAGCAGGAACAGCATCGACAGCGACCACGTGATGTGGGTCAGGATCGGCGCCAGCACGCCGCCGCTGGCACGCCGCTCCAGACCGCAGACCGCGCCGAGCAGGATGGCGGCGAAGGCCAGCATCACGTTGCCGGTGGCCAGCGTGGCCACGACGTAGGCGAGTGTGGTCCAGACGACGGGGTACTTCGGGATCGCGGCGTACATCGCGCCCCGGAAGAACAGCTCCTCGGCGATGCCGTTGACGAACGTGATGGCGGCCAGCAGCGTCAGCGAGCCCTGGTCGGCGTACTCCAGGACCGAGCTGACGTACGTCGCCAGCGGCTCGATCTCGCGCACCACCAGCGCGCCGAGGACGAAGATCCCGACCAGCAGCAGCCCCAGCATGATCGGCGCCAGGATCGGCCGGATGAACACCTCGCCATCGCCAGCGATCCGGCCGAGGTGGAGCCGGCCGGACAGGAAGGCGCCGGCCGCCCAGACCCCGGCCAGCACCACCGCGGCGACGTAGAAGGTGCTGCTGCCCGGCTCGAGGCGCAACGACCAGCCCAGGACGACCGCCCCGACGAGCACGACGATCGCCGCGACGACCCGCCGCCGACGGAATGCGGCGGCGGTGTCGCGTTGGTCGCGCGGGACGACGTCCCACAGCGACCGCTGGATCCAGGAGCGCATGTCGGCCAGCCTAGGAGGGGCTGCCAGCAGCACGGCTGGGTGCTCGCGGGCTACGACGACGCGAGGAGCTCGCGCACGCGCGGCACGACCTCCTCGCCGTAGAGGCGCACCGACTCCATGCGGTGCTCGTGCGCGAGCCCGCCCACGGAGTACTTCAGCTGGAAGCGGGAGAGCCCCAGCGTCCGCGCCGCCCAGGCGATCTTCTGCGCGACCGTCTCGGGCGATCCGACGAACAGCGCGCCATGCGGGGCGGCGGCCTGCTCGAACTGGATGCGCGAGTAGGGCGGCCAGCCGCGCTCGCGGCCCAGCCGGGTGTAGAGCTCGGCCTGGTGGGGGTAGAGCTGCTCGCGCGCCTCGTCGTCGGTGGCGGCGACGTGGCCCGGGGAGTGCATGCCGATCGGCAGCTCGGGCAGGTCCAGGCGGCCGAGTGCCTCGCGGTAGAGCTCGGCGAGCTGGACGAACGACGCGGGCGAGCCGCCGATCACCGCCAGCATCAGCGGCATGCCGTACTGCGCGGCACGCACCACCGACTGCGGGGTGCCGCCGACGCCGATCCACGCGGGCACGCGGCCGGCCGCGGTCGTCGGGTAGACCCGCTGGGCGGAGAGCGGTGGCCGGACGGTGCCCTCCCAGGTCACCGGGCCCTCCTCCTGCAGCGTCGCGAAGAGGTCGAGCTTCTCGGCGAAGAGCCGGTCGTAGTCGGACAGGTCGAGACCGAAGAGCCCGAAGGACTCGACGAACGAGCCACGCCCGAGCTGCACCTCCGCGCGCCCGCCGGACACGGCGTCCAGGGTGGCGAAGCGCTGGTAGACGCGGATCGGGTCGTCGGAGGACAGCACCGTCACGCCGGTGCCCAGCCGGATCCGCTCGGTCTGCCCGGCGATCGCGGCGAGCACGACGTCCGGCGCGGAGATCGCGAAGTCGGGGCGGTGGTGCTCGCCGAGGCCGATGTAGTCGACACCCACCCGGTCGGCGAGCACCGCCTCGGCGACGACCTGGCGCAGCGTCTCCGGGTGGTTGCCCGGCGCGCCCTCGAGCGGGGCGTCGCCGAACGTGTCGAGCCCCAGGGTGGGGTGCTCACGCGTGCCGAGCACGGAGAAGTCGAAGTCGGCCATGGGGACGCCCTCCTTGGTTGGTTGAAGAGTGAACCATCGGGGTGGGCCGGGCATTCCGGACAGCACACTGGCCCGTGAGTCCCTCAGGGACTCAGGCCCCAGAACGGCGTTGGTTCATCAAGGTATGCAGACGGACCCGCACTTCCCACGGTGAATTGATCGAGGGAAGTGCGGGTCCAGCGACATACCTTGATGAACCGTCGGCGGGCCGAGCGCCAGGTCAGCGACCGCGGCTGAACGACGACGCGCTGTGGGCGCGACCGCCCTGCGAGGTGCCGGCCGAGGCGCCGCCGCCCGAGCCGCCGCTGCGGCGCCGGCGCTGGCCGCCGGAGGGCTGGCCGCTCTTGGCCGACTGTCCGCCGGACGCGGCCGACGAGCTGGTGCCGCGCTGGCCACCCTGGCCGCGGGACTGACCGCCCTGGCCGCTGCTCTTGCCGCGACCACGCGAGCGGTTGCGGCCACCGCCACCGCCACCGGCGCGGGCGCCCTGGGCGCCGGCACCGGTCGGGGTCTCGACCACGAGGCCGCCGGGGACGAGGGTCCGCTCACCGGGGGCGAGCTGGACCAGCACCGGGTGGCTGGGGCCGTTGACCTTGGTGGTGGTCGGCTTGATGCCGGCCAGACGGGTCAGGTCGCGCACGTCGCGCACCTGCTCGTCGGTCATCAGGGTGATGACGGTGCCCTCGTTGCCCGCGCGCGCCGTACGGCCCGAGCGGTGGAGGTAGGCCTTGTGCTCGACCGGCGGGTCGGCGTGGACCACGAGGGCGACGTCGTCGACGTGGATGCCGCGCGCGGCGATGTCGGTCGCGACCAGCGTGGTGGCGTGGCCGGCGTGGAAGGCCTCCATGTTGCGGGTGCGGGCGTTCTGCGACAGGTTGCCGTGCAGCTCGACGCTGGGCACGCCCGACTTGTTGAGCTGGCGGGCCAGCGCCTTGGCGCCGTACTTGGTGCGGGTGAAGACCACCGTGCGGCCCGGGGCCGAGGTGAGGTCGACCAGCACCGGCACCCGCTGCTCGCGCGAGAGGTGCAGCACGTGGTGGTGCATCGTGGAGACCGGCGACTGCGCCGAGTCGGCCTCGTGGGTGACCGGGTTGGTCAGGAAGCGCTTGACCAGCACGTCGATCGCCTTGTCGAGCGTGGCCGAGAAGAGCAGGCGCTGACCCGACTGCGGGGTCTTGTCCATGATGCGGCGCACGCCCGGCAGGAAGCCGAGGTCGGCCATGTGGTCGGCCTCGTCGAGGATCGTCATCTCGACGGCGGAGAGGTCGGCGTAGCCCTGGCCCATCAGGTCCTCGAGGCGCCCGGGGCAGGCGATGACGACGTCGACGCCCTTCTTCAGCGCGGTGACCTGGGGGTTCTGGCCGACGCCGCCGTAGACCACGACGGTCGACAGGCCGGCGGCCTTGGCGAGCGGGACGAGGGCGGCGTGGATCTGGCCGACGAGCTCGCGCGTCGGCGCCAGGATCAGCGCGCGCGGCTTGCGCGGCATGGCCGGCATCTTCGACGCGTCGAGGCGGGCCACGAGCGGGAGCAGGAACGCGTACGTCTTGCCGGAGCCGGTGCGGCCGCGGCCGAGGACGTCGCGACCGGCGAGGCTGTCAGGCAGCGTCGCGGCCTGGATCGGGGTGGGAGTGGTGATGCCCTGCTGCTCGAGGATCTGCGCGAGCGAGGACGGAACGCCGAGGTCGGCGAAGTTCATGTGACTGCTTTCGGTTGGCGTCTCGCCACCGTGAGCCGCGATGTGCGTGGAACGGACGTACGCGGCGTACGTGCCTCAGAAGTGAGGAAAGGTCCGCAAGGACCTGCGCCCGGGGCAAGACCGGCCGGGCGTCTGAGAGACCCACGCTACCGGTGCGGATGGTGTTCGTGTGAATTTCCCGCGCGGTGACGCTCGCCTCATGCCTCCCGGCCGGCTGTCGCGGGACGCGTCAGGCGCAGCAGACGGCGCCCCCGGCGGCGGCTTCCTCGGCCCGATCCTCGGCCCGATCCTCGGCCCGATCCTCGGTCCGCTCCTCGACTCGCCCCTCGGCAGTGGGAACCGGGGCGTCGTCGGTGATCGTGTAGACCTCCCAGCGCTCCCCGTCGGGCGTGTTCTGCACCCAGAACTTGTCCTGCTTGGCGTAGCAGCACGTGGTGTCGCGCTCCTCGGTCGTCGCGAAGCCGGCCGCCGCGAGGCGGGTCAGCTCGGAGTCCACGGCGTCGACGTCCTCGACCTCGACGCCGAGGTGGTTGATGCTCCCGCCCTGCCCGGCGTTCTCCACCAGGACGAGCTTGAGCGGCGGATGGGCGACCGCGAAGTTGGCGTAGCCCGGGCGCACCTTGTGCGGCTCGGTGCCGAAGAGCGTGGAGTAGAAGGCGATCGACGCCTCGAGGTCGTCGACGTTGAGCGCGAGCTGCAGGCGGGACATGGGGTGCTCCTTGAGATATTGATGGATGTCGATGGGTCGAGATTGCCCTAGACATCGACATCTGTCAATGTTGACTCGTGTCGAAGTCCGAGCTGACCCTGAGCCCCGTCGAGACCGTCGCCTGCTGCTCGCCACTGGTGCGCGAGCCGCTGTCGGCCCACCGCGCCGAGGGGGTGGCGCCGCTGCTCAAGGCGCTCGCCGACCCGGTGCGCCTGCGCCTGGTCTCGATCGTCGCCGCGAGCGAGGGCGGCGAGGCCTGCGTGTGCGACCTCAACGACGCCTTCGACCTCTCCCAGCCGACCATCAGCCACCACCTCAAGGTGCTGCACGACGCCGGCCTGCTCGACCGCAGCAAGCGCGGCGTGTGGGTCTACTACGCCGTGCGTCGCGAGGTGCTCGCCGACCTCGCGGCCCTCATCGGCGGGGGCGCGTGAGCACCCCCGACCGCGCGGGCGGCGGGCTCTCGACCCTCGACCGCTTCCTCCCGCTGTGGATCGGCCTCGCCATGGCCGCCGGGCTCCTCCTCGGCCGCTCGGTGCCCGGCCTGGACGACGCGCTGTCGGCCGTCGAGGTCGACGGGATCTCGCTGCCGATCGCGATCGGCCTGCTGGTGATGATGTATCCCGTCCTGGCCAAGGTGCGCTACGACCGTCTCGACACGGTCACCTCCGACCGGCGCCTGCTCGTCGCCTCCCTCGTCCTCAACTGGGTGCTCGGGCCGGCGCTGATGTTCGCGCTGGCGTGGCTGCTGCTGCCCGACCTGCCGGACTACCGCACCGGTCTGATCATCGTCGGCCTGGCCCGCTGCATCGCGATGGTCGTCATCTGGAACGACCTCGCGTGCGGCGACCGCGAGGCCGCCGCGGTGCTGGTGGCCCTCAACTCGGTCTTCCAGGTGGTCGCCTTCGCCGGCCTCGGCTGGTTCTACCTCGAGGCGCTGCCCGCCTGGCTGGGCCTGGAGGGGGCCGCCCTCGACGTGTCCACGTGGCAGGTCGCGAAGTCGGTGCTGGTCTTCCTCGGCGTGCCGCTGCTGCTCGGCTGGCTCTCGCGCACCTACGGCGAGCGCCTCCGCGGCCGGGAGTGGTACGAGTCGGCGTTCCTCCCCCGGGTCGGGCCCTGGGCGCTGGTCGGCCTGCTCTTCACGATCGTCCTCCTCTTCGCCCTCCAAGGTGAGCAGGTCACCAGCCGGCCCCTCGACGTGGCGCGCATCGCGCTGCCGCTCCTCGCCTACTTCGCCCTGATGTGGGGCGGCGGCTTCCTGCTCGGCCGCGTGCTCGCGATGTCGTACGAGCGCACCACGACGCTGGCGTTCACCGCGGCCGGCAACAACTTCGAGCTGGCCATCGCGGTCGCCGTGGCGACGTTCGGCGTCACGTCCGGGCAGGCGCTGGCCGGTGTCGTGGGCCCGCTCATCGAGGTGCCCGTGCTCGTCGGCCTCGTCCACGTCAGCCTGGCCCTGCGTGGCCGCTTCGCCGACTGGGCACCCGACCCGGCGCGCGACCCGGCACCCGACCCGACCGTGCCGAGGAGCCGACGATGACCACCCCCACCGTGCTGTTCGTCTGCGTGCACAACGCCGGCCGCTCGCAGATGGCCGCCGGCTGGCTGCGTCACCTCGCCGGCGACCGGGTCGAGGTGCTCTCGGCCGGGTCGGCGCCGGCGTCGTCGATCAACCCGGTGGCCGTGGCGGCGATGGCCGAGGTCGGCATCGACATCGCGCGCCACCAGCCGCGGGTCCTCGACGAGGCCGACGTGCGCGCCTCCGACGTCGTCGTCACGATGGGGTGCGGCGACGCCTGTCCGTTCTTCCCCGGCACTCGCTACGAGGACTGGCGCCTCGACGACCCCGCGGGGCAGGGGATCGAGGCCGTACGGCCGATCCGCGACGAGATCCGCCGCCGGGTCGACCAGCTGCTGGCCTCGTTGGCCTGACCGCGAGGGCCGCGACGCCGCGCGGCTCAGGCGCTGGCGCGGCGGACCAGGGTCGGGGGGATGATCAGGCGCATCGGGCGGCCGGAGGCGGGGTCGTCGACGCACTCGAGCAGCAGGCGGGTCGCGCGCTCGGCCATCTCGTCGACCGGCTGCCGCACGGTGGTCAGCGCCGGCGTGGTGCGCTCGGCGACGCCGAGGTCGTCGAAGCCGACGACGGCGATGTCGTCGGGCACCCGGCGGCCGAGCTCGGCGAGCACCTTCAGCGCGCCTGCGGCCATCAGGTCCGAGGCGACGACGAGCCCGTCGAGGTCGGGGTGGCGCTGCATGAGCAGGCGGGTGGCCGCCTCGCCGCTCGCCTCGGTGAAGTCGCCGTGCTCGATCGCGTCGGCGGCCAGCCCGGCCGCTGCCATCGCCTGGCGCCACCCGACGACACGGTCCTCGGCGGCCGTCATGTCGGAGGGCCCGGCGATGGTGCCGATGCGGGTGCAGCCGCGGGCCACGAGCAGCTCGGTCGCCTCGCACTCCCCCGCGACGTTGTCGACGTCGACGTAGGCGACCCGGTCGCCGCCGGTCCAGGGCCGGCCGCCGAAGACGCAGGGCAGGCCGATGTCGGCGAGGTGCTCGGCGAGCCGGTCGTCGCGGTGGTGGGAGACGACGAGCGCGCCGTCGACGTGGCGGTTGGTGAGGTAGCGCAGGGTGCGCGTGCTCGAGGCGCCGGGCCGGGCGAGCAGGAGCACGAGCTGGATGTCGCGCTCGCCGAGCACGCGGGTCACCCCGCGCAGGGTGCCGGCGAAGAACGGGTCGGAGAAGACCCGGTCGTCGGGCTCGGGCACGACCACGGCGATCGAGTCGGTGCGTCGGGTGACCAGGCTGCGCGCCGCCGGGTTGGGGACGTAGCCGAGCGTGCGCACCGCCATGTCGACCGCCGACTGGGCGCGGGCGCTGACGCGCTGGCCGCCGTTGATCGCGCGGGACGCCGTGGCGCGCGAGACCCCGGCGACCCGGGCCACCTCGTCCAGGGTGGGCTGACCGGCGCTGGCAGCGCTCCGTGACGACGACACGCGCGCCACGCTAGTGCGCCCCGCCCACCGGTGGGGGAAGGATCCCGCTGCGGGCCAGCTCGCCGTACCAGTGCGCGCTCGACTTCGGCGTGCGCCGCTGGGTCGCGTAGTCGACGTGGACCAGCCCGAAGCGCTTGGCGTAGCCGAAGGCCCACTCGAAGTTGTCGCAGAACGACCACTGGAAGAAGCCGCGCACGTCGACGCCCTCCTCGAGGGCCTGGTGCACGGCGCGCAGGTAGGAGTCGAGGAACGCGATCCGGTCGGGGTCGTCCACCCGGCCCTGCTCGTCGGGTGCGTCGGCGAACGCCGCGCCGGTCTCGGTGAGGTAGATCGGCAGGCGGGGGTAGTCGTCGTGCAGGCGTCGCAGCAGCCGGTGCAGGCCGTCGGGCTGGATCTCCCACCCCATGTCAGTGAGCGGCAGCCCGCGGCTGGGGAAGGTGACGTGCTCGGAGCCGGGGAACGGCGACAGCGCGACGCGGTCGGGGTGGTCGGCGCCGAGGCCGACGACGTCGGTGCGCGGGTGACCGGAGACCTCGTTGCCGTGGTAGTAGTTCACGCCCAGCACGTCGATCGGGGACGAGATCACGTCGAGGTCGCCGTCGCGCACCACGTCCAGCCACGGCCGGCCCTGCCACGTCAGCGCGGCGGTGTCGTCGAGCACGTCGGCGGGGTAGGCGCCGCGGAAGACCGGGTCGAGGAAGAAGCGGTTGTGCAGGCCGTCGATCCGGCGCGCGGCGTCGACGTCGACCGGGTCGCTCGGGTCGCTCGGGTCGGGCACGGTGAAGTTGAGGCTGAGCCCCAGCCGGTCGACGCCCCGGCTGCGCAGCTCCTGCGTCGCGAGGCCGTGCCCGAGGAGCAGGTGGTGGGCCGCGACCAGGCCCGCGGCCCCCTCCTGGCGTCCGGGGGCGTGGTGGCCGGCGGTGTAGCCGAGGAAGGACGAGCACCACGGCTCGTTGAGCGTGGTCCAGGTCGGCACCCGGTCGCCGAGGACGTCGTGGACGGCGAGGGCGTGGTCGACGAACCGTTGGGCGGTGTCGCGGTTGGTCCAGCCGCCCGCGTCCTCGAGCACCTGGGGGAGGTCCCAGTGGTAGAGGGTCAGCCACGGCGCGATGCCGTGGGAGAGCAGCTCGTCGACGAGGCGGTCGTAGAAGGCGAGGCCCGCCGCGTTGACCGGTCCCGCGTCGGGGCGTACGCGCGGCCACGCGACCGAGAAGCGGTACGACGTCGCGCCGAGGTCGGCGAGCAGCGCCACGTCGTCGGGCATCCGGTGGTAGTGCTCGCAGGCCACGTCGCCGGTGTCGCCGTTGAGGATCGCGCCGGGGATGCGCGAGAACGTGTCCCAGATGGAGGGCGTGCGGCCGTCCTCGGCGACGGCGCCCTCGATCTGGTAGGACGCGGTCGCCATGCCCCAGACGAAGTCGGTCGGGAAGCGGGGCGCGTCGGTCGCGGTGGCGACGTCGGTGGTGACGTCGGCGGCGACGGGCGGGGTGTGGATGGTCATCCCTTGACAGCTCCTTGCATGATCCCGGTCACGAGCTGGCGACCGGCGACGACGAACAGGACGAGGAGCGGGATGGTGGCCAGGGTGGTCCCGGCGAGGACCAGGCTGAAGTCCTTGAAGTACCCGCTCTGCAACTGGTTGAGCGCCACCTGGATGGTGGGGTTGTCCGACGGCAGGGCGATCAGCGGCCAGAAGAAGTCGGTCCACACCTGCATGAAGGTGAACAGCCACAGGATCGCCGCGGCGGGTCGGGCCGCCGGGACGGCGACGGTCAGGAAGGTGCGGATCTGCGAGCACCCGTCCATCCGCGCCGCCTCGATGAGCTCGTCGGGCACCGCGTCGACGAGGTACTGGCGCATGAAGAACACGCCGAAGGCGGTCACCAGCCACGGGATGACGACCGACCAGATGCTGCCCGCCCAGCCCAGCTTGGACATCAGGATGAACAGCGGCACGACGCCGAGCTGGGTCGGCACGGCCATCGTCGCGATGACCACGACCATCAGGGGCCCGTTGCCCCGGAAGCGCAGCTTGGCGAAGGCGTAGCCGGCCAGGGTGCAGAAGAAGACGACCGAGCACGCGGTGACGGTCGAGACCACCAGGCTGTTGGCCAGCGCCTTCCAGAAGGGGATGGAGTCGAGCGCGCGCTGGGCGTTGCTGATGAAGTGGCCGCCCGGCAGCAGCGGCGGGATGCCCTGGGCCGCCACCTCCTTGGTCTGCGAGCCCAGCAGGAACGACCAGTAGAGCGGGGCGGCCGAGCCGAGGGCGAACGCGGTCAGCAGGCCGTAGACGAGGAACCCGGGACGCCGGCTCATCGCGAGCCTGCCCGGGTGCCGAAGCGACGGATGGCCAGGAAGTTGCCGATGGCGAAGACGCAGATCACCAGGAACAGCAGCCAGGCCGTGGCCGACGCGCGGCCGAGGTCGCGCAGCTGCCAGCCGAAGTCGTAGATCAGCATCGTGATGGTGCCGAACTGGCGGTCGCTGCCGCCGTTGCGGGCGAGCGTGTCGTCGAAGAGGCGCGGCTCGGCGAAGATCTGGAGGCCACCGATGGTGGAGGTGATGATGACGAAGATCATCGTGGGCCGGATCATCGGCACGGTGATGGACAGGAACTGGCGCACCCGACCGGCGCCGTCCATCGCGGCCGACTCGTAGAGGTCGCGGGGCACCGCCTGCATCGCGGCCAGGAAGATCAGCGCGTTGTAGCCGGTCCAGCGCCAGTTGACCATCGTGGCGATCGCGACGTGGCTGGCGACCCGGTTGGTGTGCCACGCGATCGGGTCGATGCCGACCATGCCCAGGAGCTCGTTGACCAGGCCGTAGCGGTCGCCGTAGAGGCTCCCGAAGATGATCGCGACCGCCACGGGCGAGACGACGAACGGCAGCAGGATGCTCATCCGCCACGTGGTGCGGGCCCGCAGCTGGTTGTCGAGCAGCGCGGCCAGCACGAGCGCGATGAGGATCTGCGGCACCGAGGAGATGAGGAAGATGCTGATCGTGTTGACCAGCTGCTTGGTGAAGTAGGGGTTGTCGAGGACCTCGCGGTAGTTGCCCAGGCCGACGAAGTCGCCCTGGCCGCCGAGCAGGCTCCAGTCGTGGACCGAGACCCAGGCGGTGTAGGCCAGGGGGAACATCCCGACCACGAGGAAGACGATGAAGAACGGCGCGATGTAGAGGTAGGGCGAGAGCGCCACGTCGAGTCGGCTCAGGCGGTGGCTCCAGGGCCGCGTGCGCCGGCCGGGGTCGCGGCCGGCCGGGGGCCGGGCCCGGGGCGGCGGCACCTGCTCGGTGCCGTCACCCCGGGTGGGGAGGTGAGTGGTCACGTCTCGCCGATCGGGTGTGGGATGCCCGGGGCCGGGTCAGCCCAGCGCCTCGACGTCGCTCAGGAACTGGTCCCACGACTTGTCGGGGTCCTGCGAGCCGTCGTCGACGCGCAGGATGGCGGCCTGGAAGGCGGAGAGGATGTCGGAGTACTTCGGGCCCTTGAACGGCTGCACCGTGATGGCCGCCGCGCGCTCGGCGGTGATCTTGCCGATCGGCGCGTCGTTGAAGAACTCGTTGACCGCCTCGGTGACCTCCGGGGAGTCCTGCGCCTCGACCTGGCTGGGGAACGCACCCACGGCCTCGAACGCCTTGGCCTGCTGCTCGGGGGCGGTCAGCCACGCGGCGACCTCCTTGGCCTCCTCGATGTTGTCGCCCTGCGCCGGGACGGTGAGGAAGGAGCCGCCCCAGTTGCCGCCGCCGCCGGGGAACACGTTGGCGATGTCCCAGCCCTCGACGCCCTCGGAGTTGCCCTCGATGATGCCCATCAGCCAGCCCGGGCAGGCCATCGTGGCGAACGCGTCGTCCTGGAACTGCGCGGTCCAGTCGTCGCTCCACTGGGGGATCTTCGAGGAGAGCCCGCGATCGACGTTGTCGGTGACGGCCGTCCACACGGCCTTCAGCTCGGGGTTGTCCACGTCGATGGTCGACTCGTCGGTCTCGAAGGGGTACTCGATCTGGTTGAGCATCGCCTGCGCGAGCCCGCCCGAGGAGTCGTACCAGGCGGTGCCGGGCATCGCCTTGACGAACTTGTCGCCGGTCGCGAAGTAGTCGTCCCAGGTCCCCATC
Organism: Nocardioides sp. Z13_37; assembly: GCF_058355585.1. Lineage (NCBI taxonomy): Bacteria > Bacillati > Actinomycetota > Actinomycetes > Propionibacteriales > Nocardioidaceae > Nocardioides > Nocardioides sp. Z13_37. The sequence continues at coordinate 482,821 of NZ_JBZGDV010000001.1, forward strand.
AGGCCCGCCACCTCCTCGCGGTCGGTGGGCAGCCCGGCCTTCTTGAACAGGTCGGCGCGGTAGCAGATGCCCTCGGGCCCGACGTCGGTGCCGTAGCCGATCATCTGCCCGTCGGCGTTGGTGCCGGCCTCGGCCTTCCAGTCCAGCCAGCGGCCGTCGAGCGCGGGGTCGGTGAGGTCGACGAAGGCGCCGCTCTCGGCCATGATCGCGGGCATCGCGTCGCCCTCGATCGCCTCGATGTCGGAGAGGCCGGAGCCCGCCGCCAGCTTGGTGTAGAGGTTGGCCTTGGCGTCGTCCCAGGTGCCGACCTTGACCTGCTTGATCTTGATGTCGTCGTGGTCGGCGTTCCACTCGTCGATGAGGTCCTCGTAGCCGAACTCGTTGAACGTCGCGACGGTGACCGTGGTCGCGCCATCGGCGCTCGAGCCGTCGGAGTCGTCGTCGCTGCCGCTGCACGCGGCCGCGGTCGTCGCGAGGGTGAGCGCCATCAACGCGCTCGAGGCGAGTCGCACTCGCCGGGTCCGTGGGGTCCTGCGTCCTGTCTGCACCACTGCACTCCTGCCGTCCTGCGAGGGTGCCGGGCTGGTTGCCCGGCCGGGAGGTGGACGTGAGCGGTGTGAGAGCGCTTCCACTTCCGTCCGCCAGCAACTATGACGGCGGTCACATGACCTGTCAACGGCTTGCGGACGAAACGGATCCGGAATGTGAGAGCGCTTCCATGAACACGCCTCTCACGACCACTCGAGGACTCCGTCGTCGAGCCGGGCCCGACGGATCGCGCGGGCGTCGTGGAGATAGCTCTGTCGCAGCGACCACGGCGCGACGGTGCCCTGCCGCGGCAGCGTGTGGACCACCCGCTGGACGTAGCCCGCGTCGAAGTCCATCAGCGGCACCTCCTCGACCGACGGGTCCCGCACCGGCACCACCGAGCGCGCGCCGGTCTCACGCATCCGCGTCAGCAGGCGGACGACGTACTCGCTGACGAGGTCGGCCTTGAGCGTCCAGGACGCGTTGGTATAGCCGATCGTGAAGGCGAAGTTGGGCACCCCGGACAGCATCATCGCCCGGTAGGCCATGGTGTCGCGGGGCTCGACGGTCTCGCCGTCCACGCTGAGCTCGGCGCCGCCGAAGACCTGCAGGGAGAGGCCGGTGGCGGTCACCACGACGTCGGCGTCGATGCGCTGCCCCGACTCCAGCTCCACGCCGGTCTCGGTGAAGGTGGCGATGCGGTCGGTGACGACGTCGGCGCGCCCGTCGCTGATCGCCCGGAACAGGTCGCCGTCGGGCACCAGGCACATCCGCTGGTCCCACGGGTCGTAGGCGGGCTTGAAGTGGGTGTCGACGGCGTAGCCGGGCGGCAGCTGGGCGACGTTGACCCGGCGCACGAAGCGACGCACGAGGTCGGGGCGCCGGCGGCTGGCCCGGTAGAGCGCGGCCTGCAGCGCGATGTTCTTCCAGCGGGTCACGACGTAGGAGCGGTCCTCCCCCACCAGCCTGGTCAGCCGCCCCTTCACCCCGTCCCTGGCCGGCACCGGGAGGACGTAGGTCGGCGAGCGCTGCAGCATGGTGACGTGCGCGGCGCCGGTGTCGGCCAGGGCGGGCACGAGGGTGACGGCGGTGGCGCCCGAGCCGATGACGACGACGCGCTTGCCTGTGTGGTCGAGGTCGGCGGGCCACTGCTGCGGGTGGACGAGCAGACCGCGGTAGCGCTCCTGGCCCTCGAAGTGCGGGGTGTGGCCGGCGTCGTAGTCGTAGTAGCCGCTGCACGCCCAGAGGAAGCCGGCCGTGATGGTGCGCTCCTCGCCGTCGACCTGGGCCGTGACCGTCCACCGCGCGGTGGCCGAGTCCCAGTCCGCCGCGACGACGCGGTGGCCGTAGCGGATGTGTCGGTCGACGCCGTGCTCGCGCGCGGTGTCGCGGAGGTAGGCCAGGATCGAGGCGCCGTCGGCGAGCGCAGTGTCGCCGCGCCACGGCCGGAAGCGGTAGCCCAGCGTGTGCATGTCGGAGTCGGAGCGCACGCCGGGGTAGCGGAACAGGTCCCACGTGCCGCCGCTCGCCTCGCGGCGCTCCCAGACGGCGTACGACGCCTGCGGCAGGTCGGTGGCCAGGTGCGCGGCCGCGCCGATGCCCGACAGCCCGGCGCCGATGATCAGCACGTCGACGTGCTCGCCACTGCTCACCTCTCGAGCGTAGGTGACGCGCGGGCACCACGTAACCCTGAGTTACACCTCAGCGCAGGTCGCGCGCCATCGCCGCCAGCCCGAGCACCGGGCCGGGCAGGAGGAGCAGCGACACGAGCGGCCCGAGGTCGCCGACCAGCCCCACGGTCAGCGCGATCGCGCCGATGGTGAGGCCGAAGCCCAGACCGTTCTGGATGGCGAGCGCGCTGCCCACGAGGTGGGGTGGGCACGCCCGGGCCGAGAGCGCGGAGAACTGGGCCGAGTCGGCGACGACCGCGACGCCCCACACGAGCAGCAGCGCCAGCGCGAGCGCGACCGGGGCGCGCGCGACCAGCGGGTAGATCAGGCAGGCGGCGCCGGAGACCGACAGCGCGGTCGCGGCCACGCGTACGCCGCCGACGCGCCGGCTCCACCAGCCGCCCGCGATCGAGCCGAGTGCCCCTGCCCCGATCACGGCGAACGCCCAGGCGTTGAGGGTGGTGCCGCGGTCGCCGAGGAGGTCGAGCAGCAGCAGGGGCACGAGGGTCCAGAAGGCGTAGAGCTCCCACATGTGCCCGAAGTAGCCCAGCGCCGCGCCCCGGTAGCCCGGCACCCGGAACGCCTGCAGCACCGCGCCCGGGCGCAGTCGCGCCGCGTCACCGCGCGGCAGGTGCGGCCCGTCGCCGAGCAGCAGCACCACGACACCGGCCACGAGCGCCAGCGCCGAGGAGGTGAGGACGACGGCCTGCCACTGCCAGCCGAGGCCGAGCGAGGTGATCAGGTGCGGCAGGGCGGTGCCGAGCGTGAGCATGCCGACCAGCCAGCCGAGCGCCTCGCCGGCGCGGTCGGGGGCCCAGGAGACGACGAGCTTCATCCCCAGCGGGTAGATGCCGGCCAGGCTGAGCCCGGTGACGAACCGCCACGCCACCCCCTCGGCCGTGCTGTCGGCCAGCAGCGCGAAGCCGGCGTTGCTGCCCGCGCCGAGCAGGCACGCGACCGCGAAGATCCGGCTGGCCGGGAACCGGTCGGGCAGGCTGGTCACCGCCGCGAGCAGCGTGCCGAGGACGAAGCCCGACTGCACGCCGATGGTGAGGCTGCCCAGGCCGGTGTCGGTCAGGTCCCAGACGTCGCGGAGGTCGGCGGCCGCGGCGTTGGCGCTGAACCACAGGGACGTGCCGAGCAGCTGGGCGACGACGACCACCGGCACGGCCAGGCGCGCGCGACGCGTCGCGACCGGGTGCGTGTCGACGTCCACCGCCTCACCCTGCCAGAGCGGGGCTCAGGTGCGGGCGTGGAGCTCGACGAACCTGGCCAGCAGCCGCACCGGCTCGGTGACCATCGCCTCGCGGGCGGCCGCCTTGAGGTGCTCCTGCTCGTGCGGCTCGTAGTAGCCGTGGGCGCTGTAGGCGTCGATGCGGTCGCAGATGGCGACGGCGTCGAGCTCGGGGTGGAACTGCGTGGCGTAGACGTGGCGCCCGATCCGGAAGGCGTGGACGGGGCAGGTGGGCGTCGAGGCGAGCAGCACCGCGCCCTCGGGCAGCCGCGAGACCGCCTCCTTGTGGCCGAGGTAGGCCATGAACTCCCCCGGCACCACGCCGAGGAGCGGGTCGGCGACACCGGCCTCGGTGAGCCGTACGGGCAGCGCGCCGATGGGCTCGCCCCACGTCCGGTCGACCACGCCGCCGCGCAGGGTGCCGAGCACGCCGATGCCGTAGCAGGCGCCGAAGAACGGGAAGTCCGCCGCGACCACCCGCTCGGCGAGCCCGTGCAGCTCGGCCTCGGCGCGGCGCTGTGCCGGCGACTTCACGTCCTCGGGGTCGGAGACGTTGAAGGGGCCGCCGCCGAGGATGATCCCGGACCACGCGTCGAGGTCGACCTCGCCCAGCGGCTGGGCCTCCAGCCGGACGCGCACCAGCTCCTCGGGGCGCAGGCCGCAGCCGGCCAGCACGGCGTCGTACTCCTGCTGGGCGACGTCGTCCTCGGCGCGGGTGCCGAGGAAGAGGAACGGCTTCACGCCTGCGCCGCCGCGCCGGCCGCGAGCAGCCCGTCGACGTCGTCCACGCCCCATGCCTCGAGCGCCTCGCGGGTGTGCTCCCCCGGCAGCGCCGGCGCGCCGCGGAGGGTGGGTGCGGTGCGCGAGAAGCGCGGCGCCGGCGCCGGCTGGGTGACCCCGTCGCGCTCGACGAAGGTGCCCCGGGCCGCGAGGTGCGGGTGGGCGGGCGCCTCGGCGAGGGGTACGACGGGCGCGACGCAGGCGTCGGTGCCGTCGAAGACCTCGCACCACTCGGCCTGCGTGCGCTCCTTGAACCGCCGGGTCAGGGCGTCGCGGATCTCGGCGTGGTGGGCGGGGTCGTCGCGGTCGGGCAGGTCGGCGCCGATCCGCTCGACGAGCGCCGCCCAGAACTGCGGCTCGAGCGCGCCGACGCTCATGTGCCGGCCGTCGGCGGTCTCGTAGAGGTCGTACCAGGGGGTGCCGCCGTCGAGCAGGCCGGAGCGTCGCGTGCCGGTGGCGAGGCCCACGGCGGCGAAGCTCGAGGCCATCGCGTTGAGGTGGGCGGTGCCGTCCACGATCGCGGCGTCCACCACCTGCCCGCGTCCGCTCGACCGGGCCTCGAGGAGCGCGGCGAGGATGCCGATGACGAGGTAGGTCGAGCCGCCGCCGAAGTCGCCGAGGAGGTTGCTCGGGAAGTGCGGCCGATCGGGGTCCTGGCCCAGGCCGTGGAGGGCGCCGCTGATCGCGACGTAGTTCATGTCGTGCCCTGCCGCCCCGCTCCAGGGACCGTCCTGGCCCCACCCGGTCATCCGCGCGAAGACCAGACGCGGGTTGCGCGCGTGGCAGGCGTCGGGGCCGAGCCCGAGGCGTTCGATCGCGCCCGGACGCATCCCCTCGACGAGCACGTCGGCCCGCTCCACGAGGTCGAGCACGGTGGCCACCGCGTCGGGGTGCTTGAGGTCGAGCGCGACGCTCGGCCGGCCCCGGGCCATCACGTCCTTCGCGCCCATCGCGAACATCCCGCCGCCCGGCCGGTCGATGCGGATCACGTCGGCGCCGAGGTCGGCCAGGATCATGCACGCGTGCGGGCCGGGCCCGATGCCGGCGACCTCGACCACCCTCACGCCCCGCAGCGGCCCGGTGCCCTGCCCCAGCTCGTACGTCATGGGCCGATCATGACACCACCGCTGTCAGGGTCGCGACGGTCGAAGGGACGTGGCGTGGGGCGACGGACCGGCCCCGCTCGCCTTGATCGTGGAAGATCCGGGTCACCAGGTGACTCGGATCCTCCACGATCTCGCCGCGCTTGCACGACCATCTGCTCGACACCGTCACGCCCAGCACGGTGCGGACGCCCGCCGGGGCGATCCGCGAGATCTACGAGAGCGGCGGCGTGCGTATCGTCACCGAGGACAACAGCGTCATCACCGTGATCACGAGGGCCATCTGATGAGCAACGAGACCCTGCTGGCCGAGACCGCCGCGGTCGTGCATGCCTATGCGGCCAAGGAGGTCGACCTGGAGACGCTCCAGGCCAAGCTCCAGTCCCTCATGACCCTGCTCGAGCGCACCGACGACTCATCCGACGTGGCGAAGGTCGTGAGCAACGTCGAGGGCGACCTGGAGCTCATCACGTTCACGGTGTTCGGCGACGAGGTGCACCCTGCCGCGATGACGGCCCTGGAGCCGCTGCTGCCGCTCCTGCCCCAGTCCGGACGCCCCGTCGAGTGACCTGGTGACGTCCCGGGGTGCACCCTCACGACAGGCGGTGACCATGTCAGAACACAGATCCCACTGCCGCGCCTGTGGCTATCGGTGGCCGTCCCCTCCCTGGGGGGCAGACGGCAAGAGCCCGGAGTTCGACATCTGTCCGTGCTGCGAGGTCGAGGCCGGATACGAGGACGTCACCCCCGCAGGCGCCCGTGCCTACCGCGCTGAGTGGCTGGCCCGTGGCGCGCCATGGAGCGACCCCACCACCCCTGACGACGGCCTCACCACCGAGGAGCGCCTGACCCACGTGCCCCCGGGCTTCGAGTGAGCAGATGAGCAACGACGACCCGCGACGAGGAGTTCATGGGGCTGGTGCGCGGCGGCGTACGCGCCTATGAGGAGCACCTCGCCTCGCTCTCGGCCGAGGAGAAGGAGCGGCTCTACGCCGAGGCCCGCGAGCTCGCGGAGCAGGACGGCTCCGACGACGCGGGCTGACACCCGCTCCCCTCACGGGACATCGTGGAAGATCCGGGTCACCAGGTGACTCGGATCCTCCACGATCTCGCCCCACCCGGACGTCGACCCCCGGCACCCGCGCGCCGCGTGTTTGCAACTCGTTGCATAGGTGGGGCACGATGCGCGCATGGCCCTGGAGCACGCCCTCCTCGTCGCGCTGAGCGAGCGCCCGGCGAGCGGGCTCGAGCTGACCCGGCGGTTCGAGAAGTCGCTCGGCTTCTTCTGGCACGCCACCCACCAGCAGATCTACCGGGTGCTGGCGCGCATGGAGGCCGACGGCTGGGTCGACGTCGAGGTGGTCGAGCAGGACGGCCGCCCCGACAAGCGGGTGCACACCCCGTCGGCCGAGGGCCGGCGGGTGCTCGCGAAGTGGCTGGCCACGCCCATGCCGATGGAGACCTTCCGCAGCGAGCTCGCCGTCAAGCTGCGCGGCGCGTCGTACGGCGACCGCGCGGTGCTCGCCGCCAACCTCGCCGACGCCCGCGCCGACCACGCCACCAGGCTCGCGCACTACGAGGCGCTCGAGCGCGAGCAGTTCCCCGACCCGGCCGTCCTCGACGAGGCCGCGCTCGACCAGTGGCTGGTGCTGCGCGGCGGCATCCGGCTGGAGCAGTTCTGGATCGACTGGATCACCGACTACCTGCACGCCCACGACAGGACCCCATGAGAGGGACTGACATGACGCACCCCCGCTACCCCCACCTCCTCGAGCCGATCACCCTCGGCTCCGGGCCCGACGCGCTGACGCTGCGCAACCGCGTCGTCATGGGCTCGATGCACACCGGGCTGGAGGACCACCCGTGGGACATCGACAAGCTCGCGGCGTTCTTCGAGGAGCGGGCGCGCGGCGGCGTCGGCCTGATCATCACCGGCGGCTACGCCCCCACCAAGCGCGGCTGGCTCAAGCCGTTCGCCAGCGAGATGACGACCCGCCTCCACGCGATGCGGCACGAGCGGATCACCGGGACGGTCCACGAGGCCGGCGGCGCGATCGCGCTGCAGGTGCTCCACGCCGGACGCTACGGCTACCACCCGCTCTCGCAGAGCGCGTCGGACAAGAAGTCGCCGATCACGCCCTTCAAGCCCAGCGCCATGTCGAGCAAGGAGGTCGACCGCACCGCGACCGCCTTCGCGAAGAGCGTCGCGCTGGCCCGCAAGGCCGGCTACGACGCGGTCGAGATCATGGGCTCCGAGGGCTACCTGATCAACCAGTTCCTCGCCGCCCGCACCAACGACCGCGACGACGAGTGGGGTGGCTCGCCCGCGCGCCGCATGCACTTCGCGGTGGAGGTCGTACGCCGCGCCCGCGAGCTGGTCGGCGCCGACTTCCCGATCGTCTACCGGATCTCGCTGCTCGACCTCGTCGAGGGCGGCCAGACGTGGGAGGAGACCGCCGAGCTCGCCCTGCACCTGCAGGCCGCCGGCGTGACCGTCTTCAACACCGGCATCGGCTGGCACGAGGCGCGGGTGCCGACGATCATCACGCAGGTCCCGCGCGGCGCCTGGCGGTCGTACACGGCGCGGCTCAAGCAGGTCGTCGACGTGCCGGTGTGCGCCTCCAACCGGATCAACACCCCCGAGCTCGCCGAGGAGATCCTCGCGGCGGGCGAGGCCGACCTCGTCTCGATGGCACGACCGCTGCTGGCCGACCCGGCCTTCGTCGCCAAGGCGATGGACGAGCGCGCCGACGAGATCAACACCTGCATCGCCTGCAACCAGGCCTGCCTCGACCACGTCTTCGCCAACCAGCGCGCCTCCTGCCTGGTCAACCCGCGCGCCTGCCACGAGACCGAGCTGGTGCTGATGCCCACGCTGCGCACGCAGACGGTGGCCGTCGTCGGAGCCGGTCCCGCGGGCCTCGCCGCGGCGACCAGCGCGGCCGAGCGCGGCTTCGCGGTGACGCTCTTCGAGAAGTCGCCCGCGCTCGGCGGGCAGTTCCGCCTCGCGATGGCGGTGCCGGGCAAGGAGGACTTCGCCGACACCCTGCGCTACTTCACCCGCCGCCTCGAGGTCCTCGGGGTCGACGTACGCCTCTCGACCACCGCGACCGCCGCCGACCTCGCCGGCTTCGACCAGGTCGTCGTCGCGACGGGCGTCGAGCCGCGGATGCCGGACATCCCGGGCATCGACCACCCGTCGGTCGCGTCGTACGCCGACGTGCTGAGCGGCGCGGTCGTCCCCGGCCGCCGCGTGGCCGTGATCGGCGCCGGAGGCATCGGCGTCGACGTGAGCGTCTTCCTCACGCACGAGGAAGAGGACCTCGAGGACTGGATGGCCCACTGGGGCGTCGGCGACCCGGCGCTGCACGAGGGCGGGCTCACCGAGGCCAAGCCGCGCACCCCCGCCCGTGAGGTGACGCTGGTCCAGCGCAAGACCACGCCGATCGGCATCGGCCTGGGCAAGACGTCCGGCTGGGCGCACCGCGCGGTGCTCAAGCAGTCACGGGTCACCCAGGTCCGCGGGGCGACCTATGACCGGATCGACGACGAGGGCCTCCACGTCACCGTCGACGGCGCCGCCCGCGTGATCGAGGCGGACACCATCGTGGTGTGCGCCGGCCAGGACTCCGTGCGCGACCTCTACGACACCCTCGACCACGACGCCCACCGGGCCGGCGGAGCCGGGGCGCACCGGGCCGGCGGAGCGGGGGCGCAGCTGATCGGCGGAGCCACGGTGCACCTGATCGGCGGAGCCGATGTGGCCGCCGAGCTCGACGCCAAGCGGGCGATCAAGCAGGGCACCGAGGTCGTGGCGGCGCTGTGACCGCGGAGGGGTGACCCCCAGGGGTCACCCCACCAGCCGGCCGTCACGCCGGCGTCCTACCCGTGCGGGGCGGCGTCGACGAGCACGGCGAAGAGGTCGCGCATCGAGACGATGCCGGCGATCTCGTCGTCCGCGTCGAGGACCGGCAGGTGCCGGACGTCGGCCTCGACCATGCGTCGGGCGGTGGCCAGCACCTCGTCGTCCGGGCCGGCGGTGACGAGGTCGACGCTCATCACGTCGGCCGCTGTGACGTGCTCGGGGTTGGCGCCCTGCGCGAGGTGGTGCACGACGTCCCGCTCGGACACGAGGCCGGTGAGGCGCTCGTTCTGCACGACGGCGACGACGCCGATGCCGTCCGCGGCGAGCGCCTCGGCGACCTCGAGCAGGGACGTGGCGCCGCCCACCGTGGCCACCGGCCACACCATGACTCGGGCGATCGCGTCGGTGGGCTGCGTGCTGCGGGTGCTGCTGGCGTACATGGTGACCTCCTGGTCGGCGTCTGGTGCTGACTCCAGCCTGCGTGCTCACGGGCACCCGGGTCAGGGTCCTTGGTCCCCACCGGAGGGACCGAACTGCCTCCCGCCGCGGCGGGTGCGCCTCGAGGCGGTGCGCCCTGCCGGCCCCTCCTGTCGGACCGATATCTTGGAGGCAGTCGCGATCCCCGTCCCGCGACACCGAACGCGAGGAAAGCCGTGCCGTCCCGACGACCCCTGTGGGCAGACTCCTACGCACCTGGTGTGCCCCTGCACCTCGACTACGGCGACACCACGGTGCTCGACCTGTGGGAGAGCGCGGTGCGCGACCACGCGGACCGCCCGGCGCTCGACTTCCTGGGCCGGGTCACCACCTACGCCGAGGTCGACGAGGAGGTGCAGCGCGTCGCCGGCGGCCTGCACGCGCTCGGCGTACGCCCCGGCGACAACGTCGCCCTCGTCATGCCCAACTGCCCGCAGAACGTGATCGCGTTCTTCGCCGTGCTGCGGCTCGGCGCGGCCGTGGTGGAGCACAACCCGCTCTACACCGCCGCGGAGCTGCGGCGCCCGTTCGCCGACCACGGCGCCCGGGTCGCCATCGTGTGGGACAAGGCGGTGCCGGTCGTCGAGGGGCTCATCGGCGACTGCGCCCTCGAGCACGTGGTCGCCGTCGACATGACCACCCAGCTGCCGTGGAGCAAGCGGCTCGCGCTGCGCCTGCCGATCGCGAAGGCCCGGGCGACGCGCGCCGAGCTGACCTCGCCGGCCCCGCAGGCCATGCAGTGGTCGGAGCTGGCCTCCGCGGCACCGCTCGACGACTCCCATCCCCGTCCGGGCAAGGACGACGTCGCCCTGCTGCTCTACACCTCCGGCACGACCGGCGTGCCCAAGGGCGTGCCGCTGCTGCACCGCAACCTCGTCGCCAACGTCATGCAGGGCCGGGTCTGGGTCTCGGGTCTCCAGGAGGGCACCGAGTCGTTCCTGGTGGCGCTGCCGTTGTTCCACGCCTACGGCGTGACCGTCAGCGTGCTGCTCGGCGTGAGCCTGGCCGCCAAGCTGGTGCTCCTCCCCAAGCCCGAGATCGGGCTCATCATGGACGCCATCAAGCGCGACGTGCCGAGCTTCGTGCCCGCCGTGCCCCCGCTCTACCAGCGCATCGTCGACGAGGCGGAGCGCCGCAAGGTCTCCATCCGCGGCATCCGCTACGCCCTGTCCGGGGCCATGCCGCTGCCCGCCGCGCTCGTCGAGCGCTGGGAGGCCGCCACGGGCGGCCTGCTCGTCGAGGGCTACGGCCTGACCGAGACCTCGCCGGTGATCGTCGGCAACCCGATGACCGAGGCGCGCCGGCCCGGCGCGATCGGCGTGCCCTTCCCCGACGTCGAGATCCGCATCGCGGACCCAGACGACCTCGACCGCGACGTCCCCCTCGGCGAGCGCGGCGAGCTGCTGGTGCGCGGCCCGCAGGTCTTCTCCGGCTACCGCGGCCTGCCCGAGGAGACCGCTGCCGCCTTCCACGACGGCTGGTTCCGCACCGGTGACGTGGTGACCATGTCGCCCGACGGCTTCCTGACGGTCGTGGACCGGATCAAGGAGATCATCATCACCGGCGGCTTCAACGTCTATCCCTCCGAGGTGGAGGCCGTCCTCCGCACGCACGCCGGGGTCGTCGACGTGGCCGTCGTGGGCATGCCCCACGCCGACGGCGGCGAGGAGGTGGTCGCCGCGGTCGTGCTCGTGGAGGGGGTGCCGGTGCAGCCCGACGAGCTCCGCGCCCACACCCGCGAAGGGCTCACGCCCTACAAGGTGCCGCGCCGGGTCGTCTTCATGGACGACCTGCCGACCAACCCGATGGGCAAGGTGCTGCGTCGCGAGGTCGCGACCCGGCTCCACGGCTCCTGAGCCGCTGCCGCCGGGCCGATCACCGATCCCGGCTCGCAGGCCTGCATCCGGGCCTGCATCCGGGCCGGCCCTGTGACCTACGCCGCCGGGACGTCCCCTCATCGTAGGCCCGGACGAGGGGTACGGACCGCGCATGACCCAGCTCCTCGACGCCTCTCGCTACGACCCCGACGACGCGGTCGACCTCCATGGCTACGCCGGCAGCATGGCTGCCTACGCCGCGGGCGTGTCCGGACTGCTCCTCCTCGGCCGGGCCACGGGCCGCTCCCTCCCGGAGCACTACTCCGTCAGGGACCTCACCCTGGGCGGGATCGCGACGCACAAGCTGACCCGGCTGCTCAGCAGGTCGTCGGTCGCCAGCCCGCTGCGCGCGCCGTTCACCGAGTTCGAGGCGGCCGCGGGATCCGGCGAGCACGTGGAGTCGGCGCGCGGCCGGCACGGCGTACGCCACACCGTGGGCGAGCTGCTGACCTGTCCGTTCTGCCTGGGCGTCTGGGTCGGCACCGCCTACGTCGCCGGGATGGCGTTCGCGCCCCGGCCGACCCGCGCCGCCGCGGCCGTGCTCACGGTCGTCGGCGCGTCGGACGCCCTGCAGCACGGCTACGCCCGCCTGCGCGGCGACTGACGCGCTCGCGGTCGCGCCCCGTCCGTCGGGTCAGGACGCGAACTCGTAGGTCGTCTCGGCCTCGGGGTCGATGCCGGTGATCAGGCTGTCGTAGAAGACCTGGGCCTGGGCCTCGAGGGCGGAGCGCTGCTTCTCGAGGTAGTCGTCGCGGGCGTCGTCGTCGAGGACGTCGTTGACCATCTCGACCCTGTCGATGTCGGGGGTGGTCCAGCTCAGGATGCCGTTGTCCTCCACGGCGAGCTCGAACGTGGGGTCGTCGTAGCCGATGAAGCTGAAGTCCGGCACGGACACGGTGTAGGCGCTCGGGCCCGTCCGGCGGACCTCGACGCCGGCGCCGTCGACGCCGAGCTTGGCGTCGAAGCGGTACTGGATGAACACCGTCTCCCCCGACCCGGGCAGGGTCTGGCCGAAGACCTCGCGGGTGCGCCGCTCGGAGGTGATGCCCTGGATGCTCAGGCTCAGCAGCGAGACCTCCTGCGTGCGCTCCACCGCCTCGATCACCTGCGAGTCGCTGCTCTCGGAGTCGATCCCCAGCGGGGACAGCACTCCTTGCCAGGCGGCGACCGCGACCGCCCCCACGACGAGGACGAGCACTCCCGCGACGAGCAGGAGGGTCTTGAGCACCTTCACGTCAGTCCCACTTCCCGAGCCGATCGACCACGCGGCGCGCAGCTCGCAGCCGCGACCGACACCCCCGTGCACCGGTCGCCCGGTACCCCGACGCACGCATGCTACGCCGGGCGTACGACGCTCACCCGGACGTCGCCGTGCTACCCGGCGCCGACCAGCAGCATCGTCACGCCGAACACCAGCCCCGAGGCGATCAGCGTGACGAACGTGTAGCCGAGGATGTCGCGGAGCTTCAGCCCGGAGATCGCCAGCACCGGCAGCGCCCAGAACGGCTGGATCATGTTGGTCCACTGGTCGCCGTAGGCGATCGCCATGATCGTCACCGACGGGTCGACGCCCAGCCGCGCCCCGGCGTCGAGCATCACCGGCCCCTGCACGGCGAACTGGCCGCCGCCGGACGGCACGAAGAAGTTGACCACGCCGGCCGACAGGAAGGCCAGCAGGCCGAACGTCGAGGGTCCGGCGGTCTCGACGATGAAGTCGGAGAACACCGTGATCAGCCCCGAGGTGGCCATGATCCCCATGATCCCGGCGTAGAGCGGGAACTGCAGCAGGATCTCCCCGACGTTGGAGGCGGCGTTCTTGACCAGCGCGACCAGCTCGAACGGACTGCGCACCAGCAGGAAGATCAGCGCCAGGAAGGTCCAGTTGACGATGTCGAGCGTCGCCGAGCCGCCGTCGGCGTAGTGGATCACCAGGTAGGCGACCAGGGCCAGCCCGACCAGCAGCGTCAGGACGCGGCTGGCGTCCACGCGGTCGGCCGGGGTGACGACCTCGTCGTCGACCTCGACCTCGTCGCCGAAGTCGGCGTCGGCGCTCATCTCGATGACCGGGTCGCCGCCACGCGGCGCCACCAGCGCCAGGCCGATCCCCACCGCCACGATCGTCGCGACGATCGCGATGAGGTTCCACGACGCGAAGGTGGTCTCGCTGATCGGGATGGTCTCGCCCAGCTGCTCGGCGATGAACGACCCCTCCGTCGCGGCGGTGAGGGTGCCGGAGCCGGAGTAGCCCATGTGCCAGATGACGTAGCCGGAGTAGCCCGCCGCCACCAGGAGCGGGAAGTGCAGCGCCAGCCCCTTCTCCTTGCCCTGGCGGGCGACCTCCACGGCGAGCAGCACGCCGACGACCAGGCCGAGGCCCCAGGTGATCAGCGACGCCACGGCGGCGACGGCGAAGACGAACAGGTAGCCCTGCAGCGCGGTCCTCGGCAGCCCGCCCAGCGACGCGAGCAGCCGCCGTACGGGACCCGTGTTGGCCAGCGTGTGCCCGAGCAGCAGGATCAGCGCCATCTGCGTCATGAACGCGAGCAGGCCGGACAGCCCGTCGCCCCAGCTCCGGGTGATGTCGACGGGACCGCTGTCGGTCAGCAGCAGCGCGAGGAGCGCCACGACGAAGGTCAGGATGATCGCGAAGACCAGCGCGCTGGGGATGAAGCGTTCGACGACCGAGTTGACCGGGCGCATCATCCCGGCGAGTCCCCCTGATCGTCCCTTCGGGCTGGCGGTGGTCGTCACGTTCTCTCCTCGGTCCGGGGCACGGTCGGGGGTCACCATTCGATGCCTCGCCCCGGATGTCAAGGCCCACGCGAGCCCGTCGCCCACGGTGCTCCGGGCTTTGCGAGGATCGGCGGGTGAACCGTCGCGCACTCGTCCGCCGTCCCAGCCCGCGCATGGCCGAGGGCCTGCTGACCCACCTCGACCGGGTCCCGGTCGACCCCGAGCTCGCCTCTCGCCAGTGGGACGCCTACGTCGCCGCGCTGCAGGCCGAGGGCTGGGAGACGATCGAGGTCCCGCCCGCGCCCGAGCTCCCCGACTCGGCCTTCGTCGAGGACACGGTGGTGATGTACGGCGACCTGGCCGTCATCACGCGGCCCGGCGCCGAGGCCCGGCGCGGCGAGGTCGCGGGCACCGAGCAGGTCCTGCGCGACCTCGGCCACCGCATCGCCCGCATCGAGGCGCCCGGCACCCTCGACGGCGGCGACGTCCTCAAGCACGACGGCACGGTCTGGGTCGGCCTCGGCGGCCGCACCAACCGGGCCGGCATCGACCAGCTCGCCGCCCACCTCGCCCCGCTGGGCGCGTCGGTGGTGACCGTCCCGATGACGAAGGCGCTGCACCTCAAGTCGGCGGTCACCGCCCTGCCCGACGGCACGGTCGTGGGCTGGGAGCCCGTCGTCGACGACCCGGGCGTCTGGTCGTCGTTCCTCGCCGTCCCGGAGGAGCCCGGCGCGCACGTCGTGCTGCTCGACGGGTCGACGGTGCTCATGTCGGCGAGCGCCCCGCGCACCCGGGCGCTCTACGAGCAGCGCGGGCTGCGCGTCGTCGCCGTCGACATCAGCGAGCACGAGAAGCTCGAGGCGTGCGTGACCTGCCTGTCGGTCCGCCTGCGCGGCTGAGGCCGGCGCGCGTTCGGTCGGCGCGCGTTCGGTGGCCGGCACCGGCGGGCCGGGCCGTCGACCCGGCCCGCCGGGAACCCCTGCCGATGTGGTCGGACCACTGTTCACGGATCACGGTCGCCGCGCGGGTCGAGCCTACGGAGCCCGTCCGCCCCAGGGGTGAGGCGAGACCTCGAGGCTAGCCCGCGGTGCGGATGACGTGCACGGGACTTCTGGTGCCGCTGCGCCGGGTGCCGCGACTTCTGGGGCCGCTGCGTTCTGGGGCCGCTGCGTTCTGGTGCCGCTGCGCCGGGTGGCGCTGCGTTCTGGTGCCGCTGCTTCTGGCGCCGCTGCTCAGGCGCGGCTGCTCTGGCGCCGCTGCTGGGTGTGCACCGGGCGTGTGCCCCTCACGTGCGCCTGGTGAAGCGCACCTTCCCGTGCTTGTCGAGGGCGTGCTGGAACGCGGGGTCGTGGATGCGGCGGTGGTGGGCCGGGCACAGCAGCCGGCCCTTCTCGACGCTCGTCCCGCCACCGCGGCCCCACGACACCTCGTCATGGTGGGCCTCGGTCATGCCAGGTGGGGCGTCGCAGCCGACGGCGGTGCAGCCGCCGTCCCTCGTGGCCATGGCGATGCGCTGGGCCTCGGTATGGAACCGGCTCCGGCGCCCCACGTCGAGCGGCACGCTGGGCCCGCCCAGCACGACCGGGATGATCCCCGCCCGGCACGCGAGCCGCCGCGCCTCCCCGGCGCTGATCCGGCCCCCGGTGTCGAGCGACGCGGCCCTGAGGCCCCCCATCAGGGTTTCGAGCTCCATGGTGACCACGATCGTGGCGGCGACTCCGCCGGCCTTGGGCGCCGACTCGGGCGGACGGGTCTCGACGTAGTCGAGGAACGCCAGGCCCATCCGGTGCCGGGTCAGGCCGGGCGTACGCGGGTCCGGCTCACCGCGGTCACCCGTCCTGATCGTGCGGGCGACGCGTGCCTTCAGGTCCTTGAGCAGCATCGCGCCGTGCAGCGCCGGGACGGTGAACCTGCCGTGGCACCTGCCGTGTCCGTCGTGGACCATCGTGAACGACGCGGCGGCCAGGGCGTCGGCCTCCTCCGCCTCCAGACGGCGGGCCTCCTCCACGTCCGCAGCCTCGGGGTCGACCACCTCGAGCACCCGACGGCCCAGGATCCGCAGCGCCTTGGCGTCGTGCTCGCCGGCCCTCTCCAGCAGGAACCGTGTCGCCGCCTCCGGCACTCCCGCCTCGACGTCGTCAGGGAGTGCCTCGACCGCCTCGACGATGACCCGTGCCTGGTCGGTCCGCACGTCGCCGGCGACCAGCGATCGGGCGACCTCCTCGTGGTCCTCCAGCGACTTCGCCAGCCGGGCGATGCGGTGCGCCTCGGCCCTGGTCGTGCGGGTCTCGTGGGACCACCAGTTGGTCGTCGACGTCGCTCCGGTGTCGAGCCCGGCGCCCACCGCCTCGGCCTGCCGCAGCACCCGCATCAGCAGCGCGTCGAGCTGGCCCCGCACCCGCGTGAGCGCAACCAACGCGTCGCCCGCGTCGTGGGTCGACATCGTCCACAGCGGCCGCTCCGCCAGGGCCTCCAGATCGGCCGCCAGCCACTTCGCGAACGCCACGACATCGTGGTCGTCGAAGTGTGCGATCGCCGTCATGGAGACACTCTTCCAGAGCCCACCGACACTGGGTCCGGGTCGAGGACGGCTGTACACCGGGCTTGGCGGGGCCCGGAGGCCCGCGGAGATGTGCGTCTATTCGCCCACTATGACGCACCTGATTAACGACCTCATGGCACTGACCTCCTGAGGCGGTGCCTCGACGACTGCGCTCATCACCCCCCAGACCCCAATCGTCTGCTTCGTTCACATGTCGGGCCCGAATCCGACTCGGTCGTTAGCCTTACTCCACACAGTGGCCCCCGTGGGCCGCTTGCCTTGAGTTCCCAATTGCCCGTGAGGGGTCGAGATGCCACGTCTTCAGCTAGTGTCCGTGCGGGGCCTCTTCGGCTACGTCGACCACACGGTCGAACTGAGTGTCCACTCACCAACTGTCATCACTGGACCGAACGGCACCGGCAAGACACATGTCCTCCGATTGATCGACGCCACTCTTAACGGAGATGTCCTCCACCTTCTGCGGGTCTCATTCCGCGAGGTCGAACTCGTCTTCGACGACCGTGTCATTAGGGTCCAGCGCAGCCTCCTGGACTCAGGAGTGCAACAGGCAACCGTCGGCGGCCACATCGCGCCCGCGGAGCAGGCAGCGTTGAAGCTCGAGGTCCTCAAGGACGGCCACCCGGAAGTAAGTGTTGAGACAAACTCCGCCGAGTGCGAGCGAGCGAGGGGCGAAACCCGAGAGACCCCAACGTGGATCGTCCAGTCTGTGAGCGGACGCTACATCGATACAAGAACGGGCAGAGAAGTCCCGAGTAGGGTCGCTGAGAGAAACTTCTCGCTGAACGCTCATAACGGGGCGCTTCGCGAGTCCGCTCGCGGGAGGGAGTTCCTCGACCTGCTTGACGAGACGCGGTCGGTCTTCATTGACACAAAGCGCCTCGACTCGGAGGTTCGCGGAGCGGGCAGGCCAAGCGGGACTCGGATGGGTGATCGTGCGGCATCGGAGAGCGAAGCACGAATCATGGGTTACATCCGACGGATCCGTAACGAGATTGCTGCCGCGCGCAATGACTCCTTGGATCGTTCGCAGTTCGCGGACTTGCGGTTTGCTGACCGAGCATTGCAAGCGGCTCGCTCAACCATCCGAGTTGACGACCTGAAAGCGCAGTACATCCATGTCATTGACCTTTACGAAGAGATGGCCCGAAACGGGTTAGCCCCAGATGAGACTCCTGCTCCTCTTCCAATCAAGCCCAACCCGACCGAGAAGCGCATCTTGGCGCTCCTCCTTGACGCTTGGAGCGACCGGCTTGAGCCGTTAGCGCCGATCAACAAGAAGCTGACTGACCTGCGCTCGATCTTGGACTCCAAGCTCGCTGGATCGGGCAAGCGGACGAGCGTGCGGCGCGGTGGAACGTTGGGAATTGAGTCGGTCGCGGGCCACAGAGTGCCTGTGGCTCAACTCTCCTCCGGTGAACAACACCTGGTCGCAATCTTCAGCCAGTTGCTTTTCGCAACACACACGGGCTCACTCATAATGATAGATGAGCCCGAGATTTCGATGCACATGAGTTGGCAGCATGCGTTCCTCGAGGACGTCGAGCGGGTTGCATCTGTTTCGGATCTTCAGGTCATCCTTGCCACGCACTCCACGGGGATTATCAACGGTCGCTGGGACCTCACCCGCGAATTGTCACTGCCCCCACTGCAAGAGGCGGGCATTTCTGACGGTATGGAGCACGACGAGAGCGATCTCGATGACGAAGCCTGATGGCTCGCTTGCGCAATACGACTCGCCCGCCGACCGCACCCGTCTGCATCTACAAGGTTCCCCTGATCGGGTGCTTTTGGTCGAAGGAGTAGCCGACGCGACGGTGTTGCGCGAGGTCCTTCCGAACTACGCGATAGTCATCGCGGGAAAGCGCGCGAATGTGCTTCGAGCTGCCGCGGAACTTCTCGACGCTGGCCAAAAGAGATTCGTCGCGGTAATCGATCGCGACTTCGATCCTGTGCCGGAGGGCGGCGACTGGAATAAAGTCCTCTTTCCGTACGAGGGGCGAGACCTTGAATGCATGTTGATTGAGTTGGGCGGCCTGGCTCGACTAATCAGCTTCAAGGGTGCTGACGCTAAGGTTGCGAAATCGGGAGGAATCGACGAGGTTGTAAATCGATGCATTCTGGCAATTGAACCTGTTACGCGATTGCGGTCCCATGCGCGGATGCATGGATGGCCCCTGGCCTTCGACCAGGTTGCGATTGAAGGCAAGGTGCAGGCGGAGGACCTGCTTCTCAAACAAATGCCATACTGCATGGCGCTCGTCGCGGCTTCTGACACGACGTTGACAGTGCGAGAGGTTGAGCAGGCTGCGTCGAACGCATCGGTCGATCCTGGGCCGCCGAGGGGCAAGGACGTTGTGGCGGTGGCAGCGGTCGCCTTGAGGAAGACAGCGGGAGACCTACCGAAGGCCGCGTGCGACCCCGCAATCCTTTGCTCCGACCTTCACGGCTATTCGCTGCTCCTCCTACGGGAGAGCGCCTGGTTGCGCCAACTACTTGACCGGCTCAGCGCCGCGTAGCCAATCTGCCGACAACCGGTTGGTCAACATCACGACCTCCAGAGGATCGGGGCTGATCCAACCCGACGGCCACGCGATCGGACGCAGCCGGTGGCTGCCTTGAAGCCGTCCGTCCGTCCGTATCGACCTGAATGGGCGACGTCCAGCGTGTTCGGCCGCGGCCTCGACGTCCGGATGGGGTGCGTCCAGACTTCGCCGGCGCGGCTGGCATGACCTATGCGGCCGCGGGAAGTGGTACGACAGCCTGACCATGTCAGCGCCGCTGGCGCTGCTGGCTACCGCCGGGGAGCCGACGGTACCGACCTTCTCCATTCCACCGCCTGTCGGCGTCTCGAGTCGTACCGCCGAGATCATCGCGCTCGTAGTGAGTTGTCCAACGCCTTCATGAGGATGCTGACCCGGCTCGGTCCGACCGCCGCCGGCGGATAGCGCCGCAGCACCTCGACCACCAACGGTGTCGCCCGATCGGTTGCATGGCCTACGTGTTGCAGGCCGACGCCGGGGTCGCCAGTCAGAAGCTCCAGCGCACAGGCGGCGTGAGCATCCGCGCGCAAGATGTGGCCTACCTGGTCAGCCTTGGCGAACGGATGCAGATAGGCGGAACCCGCCGCGTCGCCCGCCGCGTGCGCCGCGTGTTTGGCCGCGACTGCGGCAACGTCTTTCGCTGCTCGGTGGGCGTCGAAGGCCGTTGATCGCTGCAGCTTGGACCGCCTTGCGCCGTTGGCGAACTCCCAGGCAGCGTCAATAGCAGCTCGCGGGCGGCGGTCGGTTGGCGCTGCTTCCTCAAAGATGCCCACAACCTGCTGAGCGCCTGAGGCAGCGAATCCCGCAACCGCGCGCAAGTCACTCATGGTCAACTCGAAGTAGTCGCCCTGATCAACCGCCACGAGGAGCAGCGTACTTACGCAGTCGTCCTTTCTGCGAGGTCTCGACGGACTGTGAAGACTGCGTCTATCCGCCGCGAGTACGCCGATCAGGTCCGGGGTTGGGAGTTGCAAGCCTCCTGCTGTTCCACGCGGACCGTCAGGTCTTTGTGAAGCCTAGGAACCGTATGAACAAGGCAATCAGGTCCCTTCCGGTGGCAACCAACGTCGTGGCGAGCGCCGATGCGATCAACCATCCCAAGAACGTAGAGACGAAGTCGTTACCGGGCTTGAGGTAGACCACGGACAACGTCATTCCTGCGACAGACGCGGCCAAGAAGGTCATCCACTCGACTGGAATGCGACGTCGAACGGCCGACACCGAAGCGAGGCAAACGAGCGCGGTGACGGCGGCCAACTCGTAGTTGTGAAAGTAGCCCCAAGGTCCAGTTAGCCGACGTTCGTCCATCAGCGGCAGTACAGCAATGCTCCCCGCTGCGGCCCCTAAAAGCAGCGCTAGGAGAGCCAGCTTGAGCAGTTCGGCGTCGGCGGTCTTGATTGGCAGGTCGACGCGGGAACTGCGCTCCGCCGCAACTAGCAGAACGAGGGCCACCGCCGCCAAGAGGATCAAGATCGGAGGCGAGACGCTGATCTCGTCCGAGAGCCAGTTCACGACTAACCCACTCACCACAACCGCTGCCACCGAGATCCAGACCGGACGGCCGTCCTGCTGGTCGCGCTCATCGGCGGTCTGGGAAGGCACGCTGGGAGGATATCTGTCACGACAGGCGCGTCAGGGAAGCGGCTGGAACATGTCTCTTGCCAGCGCGTCACTGCGCCTCCCGCTCGACACCCTGGATCGGGCCCAGCCACACACCGATCCTGTCGGCAATCGTCTAGCAGCCGCCTGTCGGCGCGCGCCTTATCCAGCAAGCGAGGTAGGGCTTAGGCCTGACCCCGTGGTCTCGATCAGCTACACCCGCGTACGTGCCCCGAGCCTCACAGTGACACCCAATTCCGGACCGCGACGCGGACATGTGGAACCGAGGGCGTCCTCTTCGGCTCCAACGCTACCCTGCCGAACGTGACCGACGCCGTTGCCCTTGTCTCCGTCGCCTCGTCCGGCTTGGTCGCAATCGGCGGCCTGTGGGTGTCCTACCGCAGTGGGCGCGACCAAAGGAAGCACGAGGCGCTGCTCGCGTATGAAGAGCGGGCGTGGGAGAGGAAGTCCGAGGGCCTGTTCTCAGCGATCGCGATCGCCCGTTCCTTCATCGACACGCTGCGTAGTCCGAACGAGTTGGTCAGGGAGTCCATCGGGCTTCAATATGCGAGGCTGCAACAACGCTTGGATGAACTCGTACCCGTAATCGAGGCCTACGCCTCTGCGGACTGTCGCCGTGCGTTCGACGACCTGCGGGCGGTCCTTCTGACGGGCAGTATTGATTTGCTCGTGGAGATGCGGGTGGAGAAGGCTCGGCATGACAAGGAACAGGCGATCGATGCGATGGACTTTACGGCGGCAGCTGCTGCGCGCGATCGAGAGCGAGAGGCCATCCGGACTGCTACCGAAGGACTCGGGGTTGACCTCGACGAGATTGTCGACCGGGCCGAGCGCCTGATCGACGCAGCGCGTGCCAGCGTGCGCGGAGAGGCGTGACCAGCAGGAATCGACCCCGGTCAGCTCACCGCACCAACACGCCATCGCCGGGTTTGCGCCTTTCCAGCGGATGAGCCGCGGCGAGTGCCCCATTCCGCCGCTTGCCTGCCCGCTCCTACAGCAGGTTCCGTCGGCCGGCTCGAGCCGTGCCATAACCGACGGGTTCAGTCGTCGAGCGGGACCAGCGGAAGTCCGTCTGGCATTTCCCAGTGGTTCGAAACGGCAGCGAGCCAGGCAGAAGGAGGCTTGACGTTGAGCCGTACGTCACGTGTGCGGTTCTCGGCGACCCAGAGCTGCTCGACGGAGTAGGACTTCCGGCACTCGGGCCCGATCCCAAGACGTGCGCTGGCGGGGTCTCTGAGTGGCTGGCCGCACTTCACGCAATGGTTGAGAATCTCAATGTGACGACGCTCCCGCGTTTTTCCCTGCAGCGTGCGCTTGAAGGACAGCAGGTTGTGCCGGCGCCGGGTCTCGGCGAGGGAACACTCTGACCGATACGCGAATTCGGTTTGGATCAGCCTGAAGCGCGGTCAGCAAGACATCCGCGACGATCCGCCCACATTCAATTGCGGTGCGTTTGGCGCGCCACACCAGCAGGCACGGCACTGTGGCAGGATCTCCATGCGCACTGAAGGGGAGCGTCCACGGCGGAAGTAGCACTGAGTCGGCGGGCACCTTGGCGCGCGACAGTTCGGCCAGCATCAGGTCGCCTCGAACCATGACCGAGATCCACGGGATCGCGTTCAGCCTGTCACCGACGTACTCGAGTCGCATGTCGAAGAGCACGCGCTTCGAACCGTCACCAGTTCTGTACTCGACTCCAACCGCATCCACTTCGACGCGTTCTAGAAGCTCTGCCGTGTCTATCGCGAGTGTCTCAGCAGTCGACAGCCGGGTTGGTGGCGCCTCTGGCGAGACGATGCGATGTGGCAACGCATCCGGACCATCCTTGTACCGATCCCAGTTGATGGGCGTGCCCCGATACGCGGACGCGGGGCCGCGCGCTGGGCGGCGACCCGGCGGCTGTTCGCGCCGTCCTCGATCTCCGGGATGTGTCACCGCCCGAACCTAACTGCATTGAGACAGGCAAGTAGGCGGTTCCTCGAACCCGCCTACCGGCGGGGCCTAGCTCCATGCACGTCAATCCGCCGCAAGTGACCGCCACGGCGTCGGTCCTACTCCCGGAACCACCGGCGTGCTTGAGCCGACGAAAGCGGGCGGGAAGGACCGCTAGGAGCCGCAGACCGTACGACGAGCCTCAGTGACCCGAACAGTCGCCGGAGCCGGCCGGCCCGGGCGACGCCGACCGCGTCCGGGGGCGGGCTCAGGCGCGGTCGACGAGGAAGGCCGCGATCCGCTCGTGGTAGCCGGGGGGCTCCAGCAGGAACGAGTCGTGCCCGTGGGGCGAGGAGAGCTCGGCGCAGTCCACCGACACCCCGAGGGCGGTGAGGTGCTCGGCGATCCGCTGCGACTGGGACGTGTCGAAGCGCCAGTCGGAGTCGAACGAGGTGATCTGGAACCGGGTGCCGGTGCGTCGTAGCGCTGAGGCCGTGGCGTCCTCGGCGAACGGGTCGAAGTAGTCGAGGAGCCGGGTGAGGTAGAGGTAGGACAGCGCGTCGAAGCGGTCGAGGAAGACCTCGCCCTGGTGCTGGAGGTAGTGCTCGACGGCGAAGTCCGGGCCCATCCGCCACGCGTCGCCCGTGCTGTCGCGGCGGTGGCCGAACTTGTCGGCCAGCGACTGCGGCGACACGTAGGTGATGTGCGCCAGCATCCGGGCGACCTTCTGCCCACGCCACGGGAAGACGCCCTTCTCCATGTAGCGGCCGTGGCAGAAGTCGGGGTCGGACATGATCGCCTCCCGGCCGACCGCCGAGAACGCGATGTTCTCGGCGCTGAGCCGTGAGGAGGCGCCGACCAGCACGGCCCGCTCGATCTGCCCCGGGTCGTCGATCACCCACTGCAGCACCTGCATGCCACCCAGCGAGCCGCCGACCGTGGCGTACAGGCGCTGGATGCCCAGGTGCGCCACCAGCCGCCGGTGGACGGCGACGAGGTCGGTCATGTGCAGCATCGGGAAGTCCAGGCCGTACGGCACGCCGGTGGCCGGGTTCGTCGACAACGGACCGGTCGTGCCGGAGCAGCCGCCGAGCAGGTTGGCGGAGATCACGAAGAAGCGGTCGGTGTCGACGGCCTTGCCGGGGCCGATCAGGTTGTCCCACCACCCGGGCTTCCGCGCGCCCTCGTGCATCCCGGCCGCGTGCGCATCGCCGGTGAGCGCGTGACAGATGACGACCGCGTTGTCCCGTCCCGGCGACAGCTCGCCGTAGGTCTCGTAGGCCACCTCGACGTGGTCGAGGCGGCCGCCGCCCCGCAGCCGCAGCGGGTCGTCCTCGGTGAAGAGGACGGCCCGCCGCGTCTCGACGAGACCCAGTCCGTGGCTCACGCGCTGGCGGCGAGTGCCTGCGCGAGGTCGGCGATGATGTCCTCGACGTTCTCGATGCCCACGGAGAGCCGGACCATGTCCTCGGGCACCCCCGCCGCCTCCAGCTCCTCGGGCGTGAGCTGGCTGTGGGTCGTGGTCGCGTTGTGGATCGCCAGCGACTTGGCGTCGCCGATGTTGGCCAGGTGGCTGAACAGCTCGAGCGACTCGATGAACCGCCGGCCACCGGCACGACCGGACTTCAGCCCGAAGCTGAGGATGCCGCCGTACCCGTGGCCGGTCCCGATCCGGTCGTGGACCTCCTTGTACTTGCTGTCGGGGAGACCGGGGTAGCTCACCCACGACACGGCTTCGTGCTCGCTGAGGTACTCCGCGACCCGCAGCGCGTTCTCGCTGTGCCGCTCCATGCGCAGGTGCAGCGTCTCCAAGCCCTGCAGGAACAGCCAGGAGTTCATCGGCGTGATGGCGCCGCCGGTGTTGCGGAGCAGGACGGTGCGCGCCCGGATGATGTACGCCGCCGGGCCGGCCGCCTCGGTCCACACCGCACCGTGGTAGGCCGGGTCGGGCCGGGTGAGCCCCGGGAAGCGGTCGGAGTGCGCGGCCCAGTCGAACCTGCCCGAGTCGACGATGACGCCGCCGATGGAGGTGCCGTGCCCGCCGATGAACTTGGTCGCGGCGTGCACCACGACGTCGGCGCCGTGCTCGAAGGGCCGCACCAGGTACGGCGTCGGCGCGGTGTTGTCGATGATCAGGGGCAGTCCCTGTGCGTGGGCGGCCTCTGCCCAGGCCTCGATGTCGACCACGTTGATCTTGGGATTGCCGACGGTCTCACCGAACACGAGCCGGGTCTTGTCGTCGACGAGCGCGGCGAGGTCCTCCGGTCGCTCGGGGTCCACGAAGCGGACCTCGATGCCGAACTGCGGCAGCGTGTGCGCGAACAGCGCGTACGTGCCGCCGTACAGCGTGGAGAGCGCCACGATGTTGTCCCCGGCGTAGGTCAGGTTCAGCACTGCGTAGGTTGTGGCCGTCGAGCCGCTCGCGACTGCCAGGGAGCCCACTCCGCCCTCGAGCTGGGTCATCCGCTGCTCGAACACGTCCTGCGTGGGGTTCATGATCCGGGTGTAGATGTTGCCCGGCTCGGCCAGCGAGAACAGGCTCGCCGCGTGCTCGGTGTCGTTGAAGACGTAGGACGTGGTCTGGTAGATCGGCACGGCACGGGCGTTGGTCGCCGGGTCGGCCTGCTCCTGACCGGCGTGGACCGCGAGGGTCTCGGGGCGATGGGTCACGGGTGCTCCTTCAAGGTGCGGCGTGGAGGGGAACGGAAGTGGTAAGGCGTCGCCGAGCGGGGCGTTCTCGGAGGCCGACGACGAGGAGCCCGAGGCCCCGACGCCCGGGAGGTGCAAGCGCTCGAGGTCGAGCGCTCGAAGACGGGGATGTCGAGCGGTGCCGGCCGCTCAGGACATTCGACAGATGGCCCCGCGCACGTGGCACAGGTCAACCATCCGGCGCATCGTCAGCGCGGTCGCGAACATGCTCAGGAACGTAACGTTCGCGGACCCCCCGTTTCCCGCATCCCGCTGGGTGAGACGCTGCCGCCCCGGTGGGGAACCGAGCTCGGCACCCGCACAGGCGTGCCGCTCGTGCGCCGTCCAGATGGATACTCATGGCGTGAAGCTCTTCACCAGGAAGCTCTCGTCCGGGCGCGGCTCGCAGGCTCCGCCTCCCCCCGACCCACAGACTGCTCCGCCAACCCCACCCGTCGCGGTGCCGTCGTACCCGCCGTCGCGGGAGGAGACCATCGGTGCGGGTGTGGCCTGGACCGCACGCTGGAGCCTGCGGCTGGCTGCCATCGTCCTCGGCGCGGTTCTCCTGGGATACGTCATCAGATATGCCTGGGTCATCCTCTTCCCGGTGCTGATGGCACTGGTCCTGTGCACCGTCCTGTCGCCCGTCGCCAGGTTCCTGCGGACCAAGGCGCACCTGCCGAACGCCCTGGCGGCCGCCGCGACGTTGCTCGGCGCAGTGGCGATCGTCGTCGCGGTGGGCTTCACCATCGCGCCGTCCGTGGCGGCACAGAGTGGGGACATCGTCGACAGCGCCAGTGACGGACTCGAACGCGTGCAGGACTGGGTCCAGGAATCGGACTTCGTGTCGAAGGAGCAGATCGACGCCGCCCTGCAAGCACTCCAGGAACGGCTCGCGGGCTCCGCCAGCAGCATCGCCTCCGGAGTCCTCACCGGCGTCTCAGCAGTCACGAACGGCGTCATCAACCTCGTGCTCGTTCTCATCCTCAGCTTCTTGTTCCTCAAGGACGGGAGGCGCTTCCTGCCCTGGGTCGGTCGCCTGGCGGGGCACACCGCGGGACACCACCTGCAGTCCGTCGGGCAACGGGCCTGGGACACCCTGGGCGGGTTCATCCGCACCCAGGCGCTGGTCTCGTTGATCGACGCCGTGCTGATCGGCGGCGGGCTGCTCCTCATCGGCGTGCCGCTGGCGGTGCCACTCGCCATCATCACGTTCTTCGCCGGATTCATCCCGATCGTGGGCGCGTTCGCGTCCGGCCTCCTCGCCGTGCTCATCGCGCTCGTCTCCAACGGCACGACCGGCGCTCTCCTCGTCCTGGCGCTGGTCGTCGCCGTGCAACAGCTCGAGGGCAACGTGCTCTCGCCGTTCCTCCAGTCGAAGTCGATGGACCTGCACGCGGCCGTGGTGCTGCTCGCGGTCACCCTCGGCGGCACCCTGTTCGGCGTCACCGGCGCGTTCTTCGCAGTCCCGGTGACAGCAGTGCTGGCTGTTGTCGTGCGCTACCTCGACGACGTCGTCACCCAACGCTCCCGAGAACGACCCCCGCCTGCCGTCGCACCGCCTCCCGCCCCCTAGGAAGGGTCAACGGCGCAGGCGAGGCATCGGTCCGCCCTGCCCGCGTACGGCCTCAGCGGACCTCGACGGGATCGCCGACGCTGATCTGACCGGTGGTGTCCGGGATCAGGTTGACCGCGAACAGGGTCTTGCGACCGACCCGCCGGTGCTTGGCCAGGGTGCGGATCGGCTCCTTGCCCGTCTGCAGCGAGTCGGGATCGAGCGTCGTCATCACGCACCGGGCATTGAGCTTGGCGGCCCGGAACCGCACGTCGCCGATGACCACCGAGCTCCAGTGGTCCTCGGCGAAGGGCTGGTCGCCGTCCACCACGATGTTGGGCCGGAAGCGCTCCATCGGAAGCGGCGGGGGCGGGTCCTCGCCGCGCTGGACCGCACCCTCGGCGATCCAGTCGTTGAGCTGGCGCAGGGAGGCGAGCGACGCGATGGTGACCGGATAGCCGTCGGCGAACGCCGTGAAGTCCTCGGGTCGGGAGTGCTCGGGGTCCAGGCTGCGCCGGGTCGGCTCGTCGCACCAGAGCAGGCGGACGTCCTCGCGGCCCAGCACCGCCCGGAGCCACGCGTCAGCCTCTCGGCCGGCGGGAACGCCCTCGAGCTGCTGGCCGAACAGCCGGGTGCGCACTCGCTCCCCGCTCGGCCGGTCCAGGAGCAGGTCCGGCATCTCGTCGGCGCGCAGCCGCAGCCCTCGCTGCAGCGCGGGATCGGTGGCCGGCGTGTCGGCAACGATCCTGAACAGGGAGTGCGCCTCGCGGGCGGTGACCATCGTCCCGTCGCCGTCGACCACCATCCACGTCCGGTCGCTCTCGAGGCCGCCGAGCAGGACCAGGGCGCTGTCCACCGGCCGGATCGCCGTGCTCTTGACGGGGTGGATGGCGAGGCCGCTCACGAGCATGGCGTCAGCGTAGGCGAGAGCGGAGTCGCGAGCCGTGGTGCGACGCTCCCCGCAGATCCGTGGGCGGCGGCCGATGCGTCACTTCACCGCGTTCCGGCTCTAGGCTGCCATTCCTCACAGGACAAACGATGTCGAGCCGAAGTGACGGTCAGGACGTCCCGGGGGCAGGGTCGGCATCCGCAGGTTCCCCAGCACTCCTGGCGTCGGCGACCTCGACTCCGTCCTGGGAGGAGTAGTCGGTCGACGCCAGCGCTGCAGGGACGCTGTCGTCGAGCTCAGGCGGAGTCACCGTGGCGGGACGAAGCTTGGGCGGCGCTGCGGACCAGGCCCGCAAGGTGCCGAGGACTTCGGCGTAGAAGTCGTCCACTGCAGTGAGGACGGAGTCGATGAAGGATCCGCGACCACGGCCTCGCTTGGTCCCGAGCGTGCCGGTGCTCGCGAGGCGGAACGACCGCAACTCCTTCGTCGGGTCCAGCACCAAACTGGCGGGGTTCTCGCGCACGACCGACAGCAGCTCGGCTGCATGCGAGCCGCGTGCGTGCGCGACGAAGGCTTCCACCCTGGTGCTGTCCGGTGCGTTCTTCAGCTGCCGGACCAGCCAGTTCACCCGCGTCGTAGCCCGCCCCTCTCGCGGCGCATCGACATCGACGTGGCACGAGATCTTTCCCGCCCGGAGATCCGCCGTGACGACGAGGTGCCCCACGGTGTCGGGGATGCGGATGGCGCCGGACAGTTCGCCGGTCGCACACAACGACTGAGCCAGGGCCTGCGCGCGCACCACGGGGTCAGCCGCTTCCTTGCGGGACAGCACGGGCACGACCTCCGTGCCAAGCTGGCGGCCCAGCTGCAGGCTCGCGAACCTGAGGAGCGCATCGAAGCGCGCGACGACCTCTCCGATGCCCTTGTCGGTCGTTCGCAAGGTTCCAGCCGCAACCTGATCCCTCACGCCGACCCAGGACTCCCCCATGTCATCGAACTCGAGCGCCCCCGACTTGCGGTGCTCGAGGTAGCGGATGAGCTCGCCGAGGATCCAGGCCTGCTCGGGATCAGCAACGCCCCGGAACTCTTTCTGCATCACAGCTTCGGCGAGCACTTGCGACCACGACACGTGGTGCAGCCCCACCTTCTTGAGCTTTCGCTTGTCCACCTTCGTCGGGTGCTGCCCGGCGACGGCGGGGATCTCGTTCGAGATGGTGATGACGGCGTCGAATCCGTTCTCGCGAGCGATATCGAGGTAGTTCTCAAGCTGCTCGACAGCGAGCCGGTTTGGACCGGTCTTGACTTCGACCAGGGCCGTCCAGGACTTCGAGCCGCGGGAGACGCGGATGAGTCCGTCCGGGTAGAGCCGTTGCT
This sequence comes from Nocardioides sp. Z13_37, assembly GCF_058355585.1. Lineage (NCBI taxonomy): Bacteria > Bacillati > Actinomycetota > Actinomycetes > Propionibacteriales > Nocardioidaceae > Nocardioides > Nocardioides sp. Z13_37. The sequence continues at coordinate 512,249 of NZ_JBZGDV010000001.1, forward strand.
CTCCGAGCATGAATGGCACTTCGATGAAGCACTCAAGCGTGCCGGCTGGGGCACCGAATGGGCGGACGAAGCCTCTACCGAACTCCTTGACCGCTGACAGGACCGCGAGCAGAGCCGACGTCGCACGTCTCTCCTGCTCCTCCGCCCCGTTGATGCCCGAGGTCGGAATCAGTCGTGCCTCGTGCCATGACTCCTCAGCCATGATGTTCCCCCGTCGAATCGTCGATCCCATTCACCGCAGGGTCGGTGCAGACCCGCGCGATGGTGACGTTAACCAACAGCGGCCGGATTCGCCGGGCATTCATGTCTCGTGGCGAGCGAACAGGGGGTGTTTCGGCGCGTGAACAGCCGCCAGTCGTCGGATCCCGACTCAGGAAGAACTCGTGGCCGCAGCCGATGGAGGGGGCGTACCGCTGCCCCCGCAGCTCGGCACCTCCGCCGGTGCCTAGGCTGGGACGGCCATCCCCGAGCACGAACCGAGGTCCGCTGTGCCCGCCACCCGATCTGCCCGTCAGAGGAAGGCCAGCGCCGAGGCGGGACCGCTGGCCGTGGTCCGCATCGACGAGAGCCCAGACGGCTCGTACGCCTACACGATCTCGTGCACGCAGTGCGAGGTCCCGCGACCCGGGACCGGCACCCGTGCCTGGAGCACGCGCCGGCCGGGCGAGGACAACGGCTACATGGCCGCGATGGATCGATGGATCCTGCACCTCACGTCGAAGCACCCCGACGCCGAGGCGCCGTGCCTGGCCTACCTGCCCGAGGCCCGCGCGCGTCTGCAGGAGCGACGCGACGCCAGAGGCTGACGCTCAGTCCAGGGCGGTGACGCAGATGGCACGGACCACGAACCGGGTGACGACGGCGCCGCTGCCGTTCTCCACGATGGCGCCCCACGTGGATCCGTCCGCCGACGGGTACTCGGCGCGGACCAGGAAGGTGCTCGTCCCGACGTCCCGTCCCGCCGCGTCGAGCGCGCTGACGCCACCGCCGACCACCCTCTTCCCGGCGGGACAGGCGACCGCGGCGCTCCCGAGGAAGGACCCGCTGACCGGCGTGGACCGCTCGACGACCTGGTAGCCGGACACGCCCGGGGCCCCTGCAGGCCCCCGCTCGCCGGCAGGGCCGGCGGCGCCGGCAGCACCGTTGGTCCCGTCGACGCCCGGGACGCCCCGCTTGTTCCAGGTGACCGCCCGCTCGCCCTTGCGGCACGACTTCTTCGTGTCGACGAGGCGGAGGGAGCCGTCGCTCTTGCTGGCGCACGCCTTGACGACAGCGGGCGTACGACCGGCGCCGGTCGCAGCACCGACCGCCACGGTCAGCGTGGCGACGAGCCCCAGGAGCAGGGCCGTGACGACGGTGGAGGTGGCGGGCGTCCAGGAGATGCGCATCGTGAGCTCCGGTGCTCGAAGGGCCAGATGCCCGAACCTACGCCCGGGCAGCACCCGGTCGCCATCACCCAAATCGGTCACCGCGATGCCGGGGCGGGGGGCGGCGCACCCCGCGGCCCTTGCACGATCTCGCCCGGACGTGTCGACTCGAGGCCGGCTCGCCCGTCACCAGAGCAGACGGCCGCGGCAGGCGCCGTACCCATCGCTCCCCCACGAGGAGGCACACCATGAAGCTCCTGCTCACCTCCGGAGGCGTGACCAACGCCAGCATCCGCGACGCGCTCGTCGGGCTCCTCGGCAAGCCGGTCGAGGAGTGCACCGCGCTGTGCATCCCCACGGCGATGTACGGGCATCCGATGCTCGGGCCGGGGGTGCGGGCGTGGAGCTTCATCGCCGGCACGTCGGAGAACCCGATGGTCGGCCTGGGCTGGAGGTCCGTCGGCGTGCTGGAGCTGACGGCGCTGCCGAGCATCGACGAGGAGCGGTGGGTGCCGGCGGTCCGCGAGGCCGACGTCCTGCTCGCCGCGGGCGGCGACGTGCTCTACCTGTGCCACTGGATGCGTGAGTCGGGACTGGCGGACCTGCTGCCGTCGTTGAGCGAGACCGTCTGGGTGGGGCTCAGCGCGGGCAGCATGGTGCTGACCCCGGCCGTCGGCCACGACTTCATCCAGTGGCGGCCACCGAGCGGGGACGACAGCACGCTGGGTGTCGTCGACTTCTCGATCTTCCCCCACCTCGCGCCCGACGGCATGCCCGGCAACTCGATGGCCGAGGCGGAGGAGTGGGTGTCCGGCATCCCCCACGCGGCCTACGCGATCGACGACCAGACGGCGATCACGGTGGTCGACGGGGAGGTCGGTGTCGTGTCCGAGGGGCACTGGACGCAGCTGCGGACCTGACCCGGCACCCCAACCCCCTTGACGCCACACTTGCATTTTGCAAGTGTCATCGCATGAGCCTCTTCATCACCTGCCCGGTCGACAGCGTCGAGCGCGCGACCGCCTTCTACACCGCCCTCGGCTGGACCCTGAACCCGGAGATGTCCGACCACAACGTGTCGTGCTTCGCGATCGCGCCCGAGCAGTACGTCATGCTCGGCAGCCGCGAGATGTACGCGAGCGTGGGCGGGGCCGAGGAGCTGGTCGGCGGCTCCGACACCCCGTCCAAGGTCACCGTCTCGTTCGACCTCGGCAGCCGCGAGGCGGTCGACGAGATCGTCGAGCGCGCCGGGGCCGCCGGCGGGCGGATCGGGGACACCGACAACTATCCGTTCATGTACCAGCGCCAGTTCGACGACCCCGACGGCTACCACTACTCGCCGTTCTGGATGAAGCCGGACGCCGACCCGACCGCGTGAGCGACCTCGCCGCGGCCCTCGACGTGGTCGGGGCCCGCTGGGCCCTGCTCATCGTGGAGCGGTTGCTCGACGGTCCGCAGCGCTACGGCGACCTGCAGCGCGACCTCGGCGTGCCGACCAACGTCCTCGCGACGCGGCTGCGCGAGCTCGAGGCGGCCGGCGTCCTGTCCCGCCTGCCGCTGCGCCACAACACCCGGGCGTACGCGCTCACCGACCGTGGGCTGGCGTTGCGCGAGGCGGTCGTCGCGCTCGGCCGCTGGGGCGGGGAGAACGCCCGGGCGAGCGTCAGCGAGCCGCCGGAGGGTCCACGTTGACGGTCGGGAGGCCGCCGCCGACCCGGGCGATCACGGCCAGCGAGGGCTGCCGCCCGGGGTTCGACTCCCGGTGGACGGTCCACGCCGGCACGTGGACGAAGTCGCCGGGGCCGGCGTCGAGGTAGCCGTCATGGCCCTCGAACTCGAGTCGCAGCACGCCTCGCACGACGTAGAGGCTCGACTCGTTGCGCTCGTGGTGGTGCCAGCCCGACACCGCTCCGGGCTCGGTCTCGACCTGTCCGGCCCACAGCAGCGGCAGCTCGAACGCCAGGTCGCGGTGCATGCCGGGCGTCGGGTCCGCCGGCGCCAGGTCGGCCGGCGTGAACACTCGTACGGGCCGAGGCAGCTCACCGCTCACGGCCCCAGCGTGCCATGACGCGACGTTCCCCACGACCGCTCCGCGTGCCCGGATCCGTCCCGTGCCGGGACACGGATCGGCGCCCGGGCTTGTGTGCACGGCCGGTGGGGGTAACGGTAGAGCGAGAGCCCCGCCCACGAACCCACCCAGGAGAGCCCGTGTCCCTCACCCAGATCCCGCTTCGCCTCGCCACCGGCGCCTACATCCTCAACTCGGGCGTCAGCAAGCTGGGTGCCGACGAAGGCACGGCCCAGTTCCTCCACGGCGCGGCGGCGAGCACCTACCCCACCCTCTTCAAGGACATGGAGCCGGCGAAGTTCGCCCGACTGCTGGCCTACAGCGAGATCGGCGTCGGTGCCGCGCTCCTGGCGCCCATGGTCCCGGCGACCGTGGCCGGGGCCGCGTTGACCGGCTTCGGCTGCAGCCTGGTCGGCATGTACCTCAGGACCCCGTCCATGACGTTGGACGACGGCATCCGCCCGAGCCAGGAGGGCACCGCCCTGGCCAAGGACGTGTGGCTGGTCGGTGCCGGACTGACGCTGTTCAGCCAGGGGGTCGTCTCGGCGGCCAAGGCGGGCGCGAAGACCTCCAAGCGGGCCCTCCGCAAGGCCTCGCCGCTGTCGAGCTGACCGGGTGGACGTGGACCTCGCGTTCCCGTTCACCGGGCTCTGGCTGACCCAGAACAGCCCCGCCGACCGGGTGCCCAGCCACGGCACCGCGCTGCTGGCCACGTCGTACGCGATCGACTTCGTCCCGGTCGACGAGCGCGGGCGGACCGCACCCGTCACGATCGGGTCGCTGGTGCGCCCCGAGCCGGCCGGGCGGTTCCCGGGCTTCGGCCGTCCGATCCTCGCCCCCGTGTCGGGCGTGGTCGTGGGCGTGCACGGCACGGCGACCGACCACCCGTCCTACCGCGGCCTGCCGTCCGTGGGCTACGCCCTCACCCAGCGCCGCCGGGTCGCTGCGGGGTGGGAGGCGCTGGCCGGCAACCACGTCCTCGTCCGGACGGCCGAGGGGCCGGTGGTCGCGGTGTGCCACCTGCAACGCGACAGCCTCCAGGTACAGCCGGGCGACCGGGTGGAGGTGGGCGAGGTGCTCGGGCGGTGCGGCAACTCGGGCAACAGCACCGAGCCCCACGTCCACCTCCAGGCGATGGACCGCGCGGACGTCGTGCAGGCCGCGGCCGTGCCGATCACGTTCGGCGGCCGGGTGCCCCGCAACGGCGAGGTCGTCGACGCCGGGTAGCCCTCAGCTCACACCGGGGCACCCGTCGTACAGTCGCGACATGGCACGCCTCCCCCTCCGCGGGCACCACCTCCTGGCGGCCGCCGGCACCCGCTCGCGGGCGCGGCACCACGCGGACACCGCGGGTCTCGGCCTCCCGGGCGGACCACCGTCGGCGCGTACGACGCTCGGCGAGCTGGGCTCGGCGCTCGACGCCGCCCGCCTGGTCGGCGCCCTCCCGCGGCTCGCCACGGCGCCGCGCGGCGACGGCCACCTCGTGGTGGACATCCCGGGGTGGAAGGCGCCCGAGCTCACCGGCGCACCCCTGCGCGGCTACCTCGCGCGGCTCGGGTACGACGCCCGCGGCTGGGGCTTCGGCACCAACACCGGCGACCCGCGGCGCGACGTCGAGCGACTCTCGCGCCGCGTGCTCGAGCTCGTCGACGAGTTGGGCGCCCCCGCCTCGCTGGTCGGGTGGAGCCTCGGCGGGGTCATCGCACGCGAGGTCGCCCGCCGCCACCCCGACGCCGTACGCCGCGTGGTCACCTACGGCACGCCGGTGACCGGTGGTGCGCGCCACACCAGCGTCGCCCGGGCCTCCAGCACCGGAGCCGATGCGGACGCCGACCGGGTGTCGCGCCGTCTCGATGCGTCCTCGCCGATCCGCGTGCCGCTCACGGTGCTGTTCTCCCGGCGCGACGGGGTGGTGGCGTGGCAGGCGTGCATCGACCGGTCCACGCCCGGGGTCGAGCACGTCGAGGTGGGCTCGACCCACCTCGGGATGGGCGTGGACCCCGACGTGTGGACGGTGGTGGCCGACCGGCTGGCCCGGCCCGTGGAGCTCAGCCGCTGACCACCGGGTTGACCAGACGGCCGATGCCCGGGATGCGGCACTCCGCGACGTCGCCCCCGCGCACGTGGATCGCGCCGGGCGTGCCGGTGGAGATGACGTCGCCGGGGAACAGCGGCATCACGGCGCTGTGGAAGGCGACGAGGAACGCCGGGCTGTAGCGCATGTGCGCCACCGCGTTGGTGCGCGTCTGGTCGCCGTTGACCACGGTGGACACCTCGACGTCGCCGATCGAGCCGAACCGCCCGAGGACCTCGGCCATCGGCACGATCTCGGGGCCGAAGGAGAAGAAGCCCGGGAAGTTCTTGGAGCGGGTGAGGAACCGCGGGTTGCGCTGGAGGATGTCCTCGGCCGTCTGGTCGAGGATCGTGGTGACGCCGAAGACGTGGTCGAGCGCGTCCTCCTCGGAGACGTTGCGGCACTCACGCCCGATGACCAGGCCGAGCTCGCCCTCCGCCGTGGTGCGCTCGCTCTGCGACGGGATCGGGATCTCGTCGCCAGGGCCGATGATGGTGTGGTCGCCCTTGATGAAGGAAGCCGGCTCGTCGGGCACCGACTCGGAGAGGTCGGCGGCGTGGTCGACGTAGTTGAGCCCGATGCCCCAGATCTTGCGGGGCCGCCGGTAGGGCGCGGTCCACGTGACGTCGGCGGCCGGGCGGAAGCGCTCGGCGCCGGCCGAGGCGGCCGCGGCCACCAGGTCGTCGTAGAGGTCGTCCTCGAGCACGGTCAGCAGCGAGGGCACCGGCCGGTCGGTCAGCGACGCGATCGGCACGACGCCGCGGTCGGGGTCGACGAGGACCGGCACGTCGGTGCCGTTGTCGAGGATGGTGGCGAGTCGCACGGGTGGTCTCCTGGGGTGGTGGGGGTCAGTAGGCGCCGACGAGTCCGCCGTCGACGCGGACCTGCTCGCCGGTGAGGTAGGCGGCCCGCTGCGAGGCGAGGAACGCGACGACCGCGCCGAACTCCGCGGGGTCGCCGTAGCGCCGGGCGGGGATGGTGGCCTCCGACGCGGCGCGGGAGGCGTCGGGCGTGGTGCCGGTGCGCTCGGCCGCGGCGCGGTCGAGCTGGGCGACGCGATCGGTGTCGATCCGGCCGGGAAGCACCATGTTGACCGTGACGCCGTCGGCGGCGACGGTGCCCGCGAGCGTCTTGAGGTAGGCCGCGAGCGCGGCGCGGCCGACGTTGGACGCGGTCAGCGTGGGGATCGGCTGCTGCACGCCGCTCGACCCGATCGCCACGATGCGGCCCCACCGGCGCTCGCGCATCCCCGGCAGCACCTGGCCGACGAGGCTGACGTGCTGCTTGAGGAGGAGGTCGAACGCCGCCTGCGCGGCCTCGGCGGTGAACGCGTCCGCCGGGCCGGGGGGCGGGCCGCCGCCGTTGAGGACCACGACGTCGACCTCGCCGAACTGCTCGCGGGCGCGGTTGACGAGCAGCGCCGGGGTGTCGGGGTCGGTGACGTCCGCGACGACGCCCGCCGCGGACGGGAGCGAGTCGACGAGCGCGTCGACCAGCTCGGCGCGGCGCCCCGCCACGACGACGTGGGCGCCCTCGGCGGCCAGCGCCTCGGCGGACGCGCGTCCGAGTCCGGCGGTCGAGCCGAGGACGAGGGCGACCTTGCCTGTCAGGCCGAGATCCATGGGGTTCCTCCTGGGGAGTGGGGCAGGTGGGCGAGGTGCTGCTCGAGCAGCGGCACCAGGGTGGGGGGAAGGGTGGCGGCGGGCGGGCGTACCCGTCCGGTCGCGAGCACGCCGCGACGACACAGGATCTCCTTGCGGATCGCGAGCCCGATCCTCAGCTGGCCCTCGAAGTTGGCCAGCGGCAGCCACGGTGCCCACGCCCGGTGGGCGTCGGCGAACCCGCCCGCCGCGTGGGCGTCGAGCGCGGCGCGGAGGCCCTCGGGGTGGCTCATCCCGGTCATGGCGCCGGCGGCACCGCAGCCGAGCTCGTCGACGAGACCGACGCCGCCGAGACCACCGAAGACCGGCGCCGCGACGGACGCCGTCAGGGTGGCGACCGCGGGCGGCGTCGGCGCCGCCTCGGCCTTCACGGCGGAGACGAAGCCCTCGCACTCGCGGACCACCTCGACCAGCACGTCGGCGGCGACGGTGACACCGGATGCGGCGGGGTAGTCCTGCACGACGACCGGCAGCCCGGTCGCCTCGTGGATCGCGGTGAAGTGCTCCACCAGCGCCCCGGCGCGGGGCGTGTTGGCCTGCACCATCAGCGCCCGCGGCGGCCGCTGCGCGGCGTCGAGGCACGACAGCGCCTGGTCGACCGCGACGGCCGTGGTGCGGGCCGGCAGCCCGATCACGACCGGGAGGTCGGAGGCGGTGGTCACGGTGCGGACGACGTCCTGCTGCTCGGCGCGCGTCAGCGCGTCGGCCTCGCCGAAGACGCCCAGCGCGACCACGCCCTGCGCCGAGACCGAGTCGGCCAGCGCGAGCTGCCGCTCGAGCGAGGCGGTGTCGAGGGCGAGGTCGTCGTCGAACGGCGACGCCAGGACCATCCAGAGGCCGCGGTCGAGGTGGGGGCCGCTCACCGCGCCACCTCCCGGCCCAGCACGACGTCGACGACGTGCTCGGCGATCGCCAGGCTGGAGGTGGCGGCCGGTGACGGGGCGTTGCGCAGGGCGGTGACCCGGTCGCGGGTGGTGATCCGGAAGTCGTCGACCAGCGCTCCGTTGCGCTCCAGTGCCTGGGCCCGGATGCCGCTGGGGCCGGAGACCACGTCCTCGAGCCGGAGCTCGGGGACGTAGCGCCGTGCGGCGGCGACGAAGCGGCGCCGGCTCAGCGAGCCGGCCATCTCCATCACCCCGGTGCGCCAGTGCTGCCCCGCGAAGCGGCGGAACCCGTCGTACGCCGCGATCTCGCGCAGGTCGCGCGGCGAGACGGTGCGCCAGTCGTAGCCCTCGCGGGCCAGGGCGAGGACGGCGTTGGGACCGACCATCACCTCGCCGTCGACGCGGGGCGTGAGGTGCACGCCGAGGAACGGGTAGCGGGGGTCGGGCACGGGGTAGACGAGGCCGTTGACCAGCGAGCGGCGCTCGGGACGCAGGAGGAGGTACTCACCGCGGAACGGCACGACCTGCGGCTCACGGCTGTCGCCCGCGCGCTCGGCGGTGTGGTCGGCCCACAGCCCGGTGCAGAGGACCACCCGGTCGAAGCGCTCCTCGAGCGTGCCGGCGGGAGTGCGGCCGGTGAGCACCACGCCGGTGCCGTCGTGGCGGATGTCGGTCAGCTCGGTCGAGAGCCGGACCGAGCCGCCGTCCTGCTCGACGAGCTCGGCGAGCCGGCGGGTGACGCCCGGGAAGTCGACGATCGCCGTCGACGGCGAGTGCAGCCCGCCCACGCCCCGGACGTGGGGCTCGATCTCGCGGAGCTCGCCGCCGGAGAGGCGGCGGATGCCGGGGACACCGTTGGCGAGAGCCTTGGCCTCGATCGCGTCGAGCCGGCCCTCCTCCACCTCGTCGAGGGCGACGAGCACCTTGCCGCACGCGTCGTAGGCGATGTCGTGCTCGGCGCAGAAGTCGCGGAGCAGGCCGACCCCGCGCCGGCACAGGGTCGCCTTGAGCGAGCCGGGCTCGTAGTAGAGGCCGGCGTGCACGACGCCGGAGTTGCGGCCGGTCTGGTGCGCGGCGAGCCGGTCCTCCTTCTCCCACACGGTCACGGACGCGTCGGGGTCGACGACCTGCAGCCGCCGCGCGACGGCCGCGCCCAGGATCCCGCCGCCGACCACGGCGTACGACACGGCGCTCATGCCGCACCCTCCGCGGAGTCGCGCTGGTCGAGCCAGGGCCGGTCCCACGCCAGGTCCTCGTGCTCGCCGAGCAGGGGCGGCGGCACGGGCGAGGCCGAGGCCGCGCCGTCGTAGCGCAGCGCGCCGCCCGGCACGGCCACCTGCCCCAGCGTCGTGTGCTGGAGCTGGTGGACGAGGCCGAGGTGGTGGACCTGCTCCCACTCGTAGACCTCGGGGATGCTGCGGATCCGGCCCGCGGGGACGCCCTCGCGGGCCAGCTCGGCGAGGACGTCCTCGGCCGCGCGGTCGGCGAGCAGGCCGTCGATCTCGGCCTGGAGGGCGTCGACGTTGCCGACGCGGTCGCGGTTGGTGGCCACGTCGGGTCGCGCCGGGTCGATCTCGACGACCGCCGCGAAGCGTCGCCACAGCGACTCCGAGCCGACGGCGATCACCAGGGAGGCGTCGGCGCACCGGAAGGTGCCGTAGGGCGCGATGGAGGGGTGCCGGTTGCCCGTGCGGGCGGGCACCCGGCCGCCGTTGAGCCACCCGGAGCCGTGGAAGGCGTGCACCGAGGCGACGGCCGCGAGCAGGCTGGTCTCGACGGCCCGGCCGACGCCGGTCGCCTCGCGCTCGCGCAGCGCCGACATGACGCCGAAGGCACCGAACATGCCGGCGAGGATGTCGGCGATCGGCAGCCCGACGCGCGTCGGGTCGCCGTCGGCGTCGCCGGTGAGGCTCATCAGGCCGGCCTCGGCCTGGACGATCTGGTCGAAGCCGGGACGTGCGCCATCGGGACCGCCCGAGCCGAAGCCGGTGATGGAGAGCGTCACCAGCCGCGGGTTGGCCTCGCGCAGCGAGGCGGGATCGAGCCCGAGGCGGGCCAGCAGCCCCGGGCGGTAGTTCTCCACCAGCACGTCGGCGTCGGCGCACAGGTCGCGGAGGCGCTGGGCGCCCTCGGCGGACTTGAGGTCCAGGCGCACCGAGCGCTTGCCGCGGTTGGCGGAGAGGAAGTAGGCCGACTCCTCGGTGGTGTCCGGTGCGGCGTCGGGGCCGGGCGGCGCGAAGGGGAGCCAGCCGCGGCTGTCGTCGCCCGAGGGCGGCTCGACCTTGAGCACGTCGGCGCCCACGTCGGCCAGCATCATCGTGGCGTAGGGACCGGCCAGCGCCCGGCTCAGGTCGACGACGCGCACGCCGTCGAGGGAGCGGTGGTGGTGTCCGGACGGGTTCATGATCGTCCTCCCATCAGCTTGAGTCCCAGGCTCATCAGCACGATGACCGACGTGATCCTCAGGACGTGGATCGACAGCACGACGGGGACGTTGGCGTTGGCCTCGGCCGACAACGCTCCCATCTGGGCGATGCCGCCCGGTGCCGTGGAGAGAAGTGCGGTGTGCACGTCGAAGTCGGTGAACCTCCACAGTCCCCAGGCGAGGGCCAGCCCGAAGAGGAGGAACAGCACGACGGTGATGACGATGGGCACCGCGGCGGAGCGGAGCGCCACGAGCGACTCGCGGGTCACGGACTGCCCGAGCAGCGCACCGATCGCCACGTAGACCACCCACTTGGCCGCGCCCGGTGCCTGCCAGCTCAGCTCGCTGGACAGCGAGAGTGCGGCGACCCCGATCATCGCCCCGAGCAGCGGGGCCGCCGGGAGCTTGAGCACGGTGGCCACGCCGGCGCCGACCAGGGCCGCCGCCGACGTGGCGAGGATGCTGGCGATCACCGCGAGTCCACGCGTTCGGGCGCGGGTCCGCGGTCACCGTCGTCCGTCGGGCCGTCCGTGGGACCGTCCGCCGACCCGTCCGTGGGACCGTCCGCGGGCGCGTCACCGGACGGGCCGGCGAGGTCCTCGGGCGGCGGGACCGGGCTACCGCCGCGGGCGTGACGGCGCCGCATGGCGCCGAGGCGCGCGACGGTCCGGGCGGCCGCCCGCTTGATCAGCCGGGTGAGCAGCGGGAGCACCAGGAGCAGGACGATGAGCGCGATCAGGACCTGCGAGGTGGTGCGGTCCCAGAAGATGCCGAAGCTGCCGCCCGAGATGATCATGGTCTGGCGCAGGGACTCCTCCGCCATCGGGCCGAGCACCAGCGCGATGACCAGGGCCGCCGGGGAGAGCCCGAAGCGGCGCATGAAGAAGCCGAGCACGCCGCAGGCGAGCATGATCGCCACCTCGACGATCGAACCGTTGACCGTGAAGGTGCCCAGGACGCAGATCACGATGATCGCCGGGCCGAGGACCCGGAAGGGGACCCGGGCGATGCTGGCGAAGGCCGGGATGCAGAAGACGTTGACCAGCAGCAGCATGATGTTGCCGAGGAACATGCTGGCGATCAGGCCCCACGCGAACTCGGGGTTCTGCGTCATGAGGAGCGGGCCGGGCTGGAGGCCCCACATCATGAAGCCGCCGATGAGCACGGCGGTCGACGCGGAGCCCGGGATGCCCAGCGTCAGCAGCGGCACCATGGCGCCCGAGGACGCGGCGTTGTTGGCCGCCTCCGGGCCGGTGAGGCCGGCCATCGCGCCCTTGCCGAACTTCTCGGGCGTCTTGGAGACCGACTTCTCCAGGTTGTAGGACATCAGCGAGGCGACGGTGGCGCCGGCGCCGGGCGTCGCGCCGACGAAGAAGCCGAGGAACGATCCGCGCGTGATCGGGCCTGCCGACTCGCGCAGGTCGGTCCTGGTGGGCCAGAAGCCGCGCGTGCGCGCGGACACGTTGAAGTACGCGAGCTTCTCGAGGTGACCGCCGCGCCACAGGGTGTGGAGGATCTCGCCGACACCGAAGAGGCCGATGGCGACCGGGATGAAGTCGATGCCGTTGATCAGCTCGACCGAGCCGAAGGTGTAGCGCTGCTGGCCGGTGCCGATGTCGATGCCCACCGTGGCGATGCCGAAGCCGATCAGCGCCGACAGCGCGCCGAGGAGCCGGTTGCCGCCGATGATGACGATGAGCGTGAGCAGGCCGAGCACGACGACGAGGAAGAGCTCGGGCGGACCGAAGGTGGCCGCGAGCGAGGCGGTCGCCGGCGAGGCGATGCTGATCAGGACGGCGCCGATGGTGCCGGCGACGAAGGAGCCGATGGCAGCCATCACCAGCGCCGGTCCGGCCCGGCCCTGCTTGGCGAGCGGATAGCCGTCGAAGGTGCTGGCGACCGTCGCCGACTCCCCCGGTGTGTTGATCAGCACCGAGGTGATCGTGCCGCCGTACATCGCGCCGTAGTAGACCGCCGCCAGCATCACCACCGCACCCGTCGGGTCCAGGGTGAAGGTGAGGGGGAGCAGGATCGCGAGCCCGGCCGAAGGCCCGAGGCCCGGCATCACGCCCACGATCATGCCGAGCATGACGCCCGCGAACAGCAGCAGCAGGTTCATCGGGGTGGCGACGGCGACGATGCCGTTGGCCAGGTTGTCGAAGATGTCCATGTCGGGTCTCCCCGGTGTCAGAAGCGCGGCAGGATGCCCTCGGGCAGCCCGGCGTTCAGGAGGGTCTGGAGCAGGATGTACATCACGAGCGGCAGGCCGATGGCGACGACCGCGTTGGCGACGTGGTGCCCGCGGTTGAGCAGGCTCAGCATGACGCCGAGGAAGATCGCGCACGAGATGATGGTGCCGAGCCAGAGCAGGGTGGCGACGAGGGTGGCGGCGGCGAGCACCATGATCGCGAGCAGTCGCGGGTGCTTGCCGAGGTCGGCGTCACCGACCTCGTCCTCGAGGGCCACCACCTCGTCGTCCTCGGGGGTGCGGATGGCGGTGACCAGGGCCCACAGGGTGATCAGCAGGCCACCGGCACCGACGATCCGCGGGAAGAACCCGGGACCGATCCGACCGGCCTGGGTGCGCCAGTCGAGGCCGAAGGCCATCTCGGTGTAGACCGCGAGCACGACCAGCAGGCCCGCCAGGAAGACGGTCTTGGGCCGGACCCAGCCTGCGACCCGGCCCTGGGGCCGGGCCGCAGGCGTCGCGGCGTCCGTGAGCGTCACAGGGCACCGAGGTCGGTGAGCTGCTCCTCGAACGCGGTCTGCGTGTCCTCGAGGTAGGTGGTGAAGTCCTCGCCCCAGCGCTCGTCCTCGAGCAGGAAGTTCTCGTCGAGGTACTCCTGCCACTCGGGGGTCTCCACGACCTCCTGCATCGTCTCGATCCACCACTCCTGCGCCTCCTTCGGGGCCTCGGGGGGCAGGATCAGGCCGCGCGGCATCGACGGGATGTCGGAGATGCCGTTCTCCTCGCCGGTGGGCACGTCGGGCAGCGCGTCGAGCCGCTCGGGCCCGGTGAAGAGCAGCGGCGTCACCTGGCCGGCCTCGACCTGGCCCATGATCGAGCCGGGGTTGGAGATCATCGTGTCGATGGCGCCGGAGAGCAGCGAGGTCTGCATCTGGCCCTCCTCGTTGTAGGGCACGTAGTCGATCTCGTAGCCCTCGGCGTCGGCGATCATCTGCTGGATGATGTAGTCGACGTTGACCGTGCCGATGCCGCCGACCACGACCGTGCCCTTCTCGGTGGCGTAGTCGACCCACTCCTCGTAGCTCTGGAAGTCGGCCTTGCCGGACGCGATGAGCAGCGCGTTGTCGGCGGCGAGCAGGCCCACCGGGGTGAAGTCGGTCGGCTCCCAGCCGGTGTCGGCCTGCAGGGGCGTGGTGATGAACGATCCGGAGGTCGTCGAGATGCCGTAGCCCTCGCCGGACTGGTTGAGCAGGTATCCCCACCCGGTGGCGCCCGATCCGCCGTCGCGGTTCTCGACGCGGATGTTCTCGGGGTAGAGGTCCTGGCGCTGCAGGATGTCGACCATCGTGCGCGCCATGATGTCGTTGCCGCCGCCCGGCCCGAACGCGATCGTCCAGTCCATGTCCTCGGACGGGTAGGCCCCGCCGGACCCACCGCCCGAGTCGCCACCACAGGCGCTCAGGGTGAGCATCAGCGCCGCCGCTGACGCGACTGCGATCCTCGTGTGCTTCATGGTTCCTCCTGGTTGCGGGGCACGACGCTGCCGTGCCGGTTCGAGAGTGGTCGGTGGGTGGGTCACACCGCGTCGAGGCGGTGCCACGACCCGGTGCCGAGAGCGGTGAGTCGTCCCTGGTCGTCGGTCATGCGCGACTCGAGGTGCACGATGCGGCGACCCGCGCGGATCAGGCGGCCGGTGCAGGTGCCCGTCCCGGTGAGGGGACGGAAGAAGCGCATCTGCATCTCGATCGTCACGGCCGGCGACAGGAACTTCTTGCAGAGGTGGCCCATCGAGATGTCGAGGGCCGTGGTGATGACACCGCCGTGCACCGATCCCTGCGGGTTGCACAGGTGGGGGCCGTACGGAAGGACGACGGTGCAGGTCTGCTCCGGCTCGTCGTAGGAGATCTCGAGCTGCAGGAACCGGCTGAGGAAGAAGGAGCCGAACTCCCAGGCCGGGTCGGACGCCGCCTGCCGCGCCAGGGCCGACACCTCGTCGGGGTCGACGCGCGGCACGGCGCGTCCGGTCGCTGTGGTCGTCATGTCAGGACCAGGTGAAGCTGGGCGGACGCTTGGCCATGAACGCCCGGACGCCCTCGGCGAAGTCCTCGGTGTCGAACGAGGAGTTGCGCAGGTCGAGGGTGGCCTCGTCGTCGCGCACCTGCCCGGCCACGACCTTGTCGGCCATCACCTTGCCGGCTCGCACGCTGAACTGGGCCCGGCTGCACACCGTCTCGGCGAAGCCGTAGGTCAGCTCCTCGAGCTCCTCGGCGTCGACCACCTCGTCGAAGAGGCCGAGCTCGTAGGCGCGGGCGGCGGGCACCTGCAGGCCGCTGAAGAGGATCCACTTGGTGCGCGAGGGGCCGACCAGGTCCACCATCCGCTTGGTCGACTCGAGGCTGTAGACCAGGCCGAGCTTGGCGGGGGTGATGGCGAACTTCGCCGCCCGGTCGGCGAACCGGATGTCGCAGGCGAGGGCGAGGCCCGCGCCGCCACCGATGCAGTAGCCGTGGATCATCGCGATGGAGGGCTTGGTGAGCCCCTCGATGGCGTGCTCGGCCGCGGCGACCTTCTCGTTGTAGGCCTTGGCCTTCACCGCGTCGCTGCGCTCGGCCGCGAACTCGGTGATGTCGGCGCCGGAGGCGAACGAGCGGGTGCCGGCGCCGCGCAGCACGATCACCTTGACGCCCGGGTCGGCGTCGAGGTCGCCGACGACGTCGGGCAGGTCGCGGTACATCGCGACGTTGATCGCGTTGTGGCTCTCGGGACGGTTCAGGACGACGGTCGCGATCGCGTCGCGCCGCTCCACCAGGATGTGGTCGGACATGCTCAGGCTTCTTCCTCGAGTCGGTGGTGCAGGTCGGGGCGGGCGTCGAAGACGACCTCGTTGGCGAACAGGGCGGCGATGGACTCCTCGCTCTCGCCGATCTCGCGCAGCAGCTCGGCGGTGTGCTGGCCGAGCCACGGCGCGGGGCCGCGTACGGAGTAGTCCATCGCGGAGAACTTGGTCGGCGGGGCGATCGTCCGCATCTCGCCGATGACCGGGTGGTGGAGCTCGGCGATCATGCCGCGGGCCTGGACGTGCGGGTCGTCGAGCGTCTCGTCGAAGGTGAGCACCGGTCCGCAGGGGACGCCGACCGCGTCGATGGCCTTGATCCACTCCTCGGTGGTGCGCGTGATCGTGATCGCCTCGATCTCGGCCTCGAGCTCGTCGATGTGGGCCATCCGGTCGGGGAGCGTGAGGAAGCGCGGGTCGTTCTCCCACTCGGGGCGGTCGAGGGCGCCGAGGAGCCTCAGCCACAGCCGGTCGTTGGCGGCGCCGATGGTCACGTAGCCGTCGCTGGTGCGGTAGGCCTGGTAGGGGGTGGACCGGCGGTGCCGGGTGCCCGTCGGCTGCGGCACCTCGCCGGCGCCGAAGTAGGCGCCGGACTCCCACACCGCCCAGGCGAGCCCCGCGTCGACGAGGGAGATGTCCATGTACTGGCCCTCGCCGGTGGCCATCCGCTGCATCTGGGCGGCCAGGATGGAGTAGATCGCCGTGGAGCCGGCCGCGATGTCGTTGACCGCGATGCCGACCTTGGCGGGTCGCCCGCCCGGCTCCCCGGTCATCCGGAGGAAGCCGACCATGCCCTGCGCCATGATGTCGAAGCCGGGGCGCTCACGGTAGGGACCGGTCTGGCCGAACCCGCTGATCGAGCAGTAGAGGATGTCGTCGCGGACGGCCTTCACGCCCTCGTAGCCGATGCCGAGCCGGTCGGCGACCCCCGGCCGGAAGTTCTCGATGACCAGGTCGGCCGTCGCGGCCATCGCGAGGAACAGCTCGCGGGCCTTGTCGGTCTTGAGGTCCAGCGAGACCGACCGCTTGCTGCGGTTGGGCATCGCGAACGGGTAGCTCTCGCCGTCGATCTTCGGCGCCATGCGCCGCGAGTCGTCACCGGTGTGCGGCTGCTCCACCTTGATCACGTCGGCGCCGAGCTCGGCCAGCACCATCGTGCAGTAGGGGCCGGAGAGGAAGCGGGTCAGGTCGAGGACGCGGAAACCTTCGAGTGGACGTCCCGAGGGGTTTTCCCGTATTGTGGGATTGCTTGCCGTCATGTGGGAACTGTGGCACACGCCACACACCTCGTCAAGGGGATCCGGGGACGTCCGGCAGACTGACCACCGTGGACGAAGGGAGCCCGACCGTGGCCGAGCGCAGCGCCGTGCAGTCGATCGATCGAGCGGTCGCGATCCTGCGGTGCTTCGACGCCCACCACGACGCCCTGGGGATCACCGACATCGCCCGGCTGACCGGGCTGTCGACCAGCACGGCGCACCGGCTGCTCGCCTCGATGACGGTCAACCGCCTGCTCAAGCAGGGCCCCGACAAGCGCTACCGTCCCGGGCCGCTGCTGGTGCAGCTCGGGCGCTCGGGGGCCGTGCCGTCCGGCCTGCGCGAGGCCGCCCGCCCCTACATGGTGGCGCTGCGGGACGAGGTCGACGAGACCGTCGGCCTGCACGAGCTGCTCGCGACCTACGAGCGGGCGGTGGTCGACCAGGTCGAGTCACGACAGGAGCTGCGGCGCCACTACTCCGACCTCGGGGCCCCCATCGCGCTGACCCACGGAGCGCCCGGCAAGGCGATGCTGAGCCGGCTCCCGTGGTCGATGCAGCAGGCGGCGCTGGCGCGCGGCATCGAGCCAGTGACCGACAAGACGGTCACCGACCCGGTGGTCCTCGCGGACGAGCTGGCGCTGGCCCGGACCCGCGGCTGGGCGGGGTCCGACGCCGAGCGCACCCCCGGCATCCGCGCGGTCGCAGCGCCCGTCTTCGACCACACCGGGGCGGTCGTGGGTGCGCTCGGCCTCTCCGTGCCGACGGTCAGGATGGACGACGCGCGCAACGAGGAGCTCGGCGCGCGGGCCGCCGAGGTCGCCTGGGAGGTCTCCGAGGCGCTGGGGGCGACCCGCGAGCTGGTCGACCAGAGGCTGCTCCTCGCCCAGGAGCCCGGCGCCGGCGCCTGAGCCGGCTCGACGGTCAGGGCTCGACGGTCAGGGCTCGACGGTCAGGGCTCGACGGTCAGGCTCGACGGTCAGGCTCGACGGTCAGGGCTCGACGGTCACGGCTCGAGCGCGAGCTTCCCGCCCGGGTGCCCGGCCATCAGCAGCTCGGCTGCCTCGAGGGCGTCGGCGAGCGCGTAGGTGCGGGCGACGGGGACGACGAGCTCCCCCGCCGCGGCCAGGTCGACGAGGTCGGCGCGCACCGAGGCGCGGTAGGCCTTGCTGGCCGGCAGCGCGCCGGCGATGGCGATCACTCCCTCGCGCCGGGCCCGCTCGGGTGCGGCGATGGTGACGATGCGGCCGCGGTCGGCGACCAGGGCGAGCGAGGTGTCCAGGGCCTCGTCGGTGCCGACGCAGTCGAGCGCGGCGGCCACGCCCTCGGGAGCGGCGTCGCGCACCCGCTGCTCGAGGCCGTCGCCGTAGGGCACGGGCACGCCGCCGAAGCCGGCGACGACGTCGTGGCGCGCCGGGCTCGCCGTGCCGACCACCCGCGCGCCGAGACGAGCCGCCTGCTGCAGCACGCTCACGCCCACCGCGCCGGACGCGCCGTGCACCAGGATCGTCTCGCCCGCGGCCACGCCGGTGACGTGGAGCATCTCGGCGGCCGTCGTGCCCGCGAGCAGGAGGTTGGCCGCCTCGGGGAACGACAACGCCGCCGGCTTGGCGAAGACGTCCTGTGCCGGCACCGTCACCTCGCTCGCCCAGCCGCCGCTGATCCGGAACGCCAGCACCTCGTCGCCCACCGCCACGGGTCCCGTGGCGATGTCGGTGTCGGGCCCGACCGCGTTGACCACCCCGGCGACCTCGTAGCCGACCGCCCGGGGAAAGTCGCCCGCCCCGCTCGCCACGTGCTTGGCGTCGGCCGGGTTCATCCCGGCCGCATGGACCGCGATCGTGACCTCCCCGTGGCGGGGCGCGGGCACCTCGTAGGCCTCGAAGGCGAAGACGTCGAGCCCACCGGGCCCCGTGGCGATCCAGTGGTGAGCCATGGCCCGAAACCTAGCCCGCGAGTCCTCGAAGGGACCCGGGCGGGTCTCAGCCGCCGAGAGGCGGGATGGTCACGACCTGGCTGGCGTAGCTGAGCCCGGCGCCGAACGCGATGAGCAGGGCGGTGTCGCCGGCCGCCGCCTCGCCGCCTCGCAGCATCGCCTCCATCGCGAGCGGCACCGACGCCGCCGAGGTGTTGCCGGAGTCGACGACGTCGGTGGCGATGGCGACGCTGTCGGGCAGCTGGATGTTCTTGGCGAGCGTCTGGGTGATCCGCAGGTTGGCCTGGTGCGGGATGAACGCGTCGAGCTCCGCGACCCCGACGCCGGCCAGGTCGAGCGCCTCGTGGGCGACCTTGGCCATCGCGAACGGCGCCCAGCGGAAGACCGCGGTGCCCTCCATCTGCACCACCGGGTGCTCACGCTCGGAGTGGCCACCGAGGCAGCTCGGCGTCTGCGTGATGACGTGCGCCTGCGAGCCGTCGGACCCCCAGGCGGTCGGGCCGATCCCGGCCGTCTCCGACGGACCCACCACGACCGCGCCCGCGCCGTCGGCGAAGATGAACGCGGTGCCGCGGTCGGCGGGGTCCATGAAGCGGCTCAGCTGCTCCACCCCGATCACCAGCACGTGGCTCTCCGCGCCGGCGCGCACCATCGACGCGGCCAGGTTGAGCCCGTGGCAGAAGCCAGCGCACCCGGCCGAGATGTCGAACGCCGCGGCTGTGATGCCGAGCGCGCTGGCGACCTGCGGCGCGGCGGCGGGGGTGTGCTCGGGGTGGGTCGACGTGGCGACGATGACGCAGCCGACCTGGTCGGCGGCGACGCCGGCGGCGGCCAGGGCCTTCTCCGCCGCCGAGATCGACATGCCGATGAGGGTCTCGTCGTCGCCGGCGAAGCGGCGGGTGCGGATGCCGGAGCGGCTCTGGATCCACTCGTCGGAGGAGTCGAGGACCTCGCAGATCTCGTCGTTGGTGACCAGCCGCTCGGGCCGGTGCACGCCGAGGCCGAGCATCGCGGCGTGGGCGAGGGCGGTGGGCTGCTGGATCGTCATGTCGCGAGCATAGGCAGCCGGGGTGCGGGCGCTACTGCTCCGTGTCGGGGCGGGTCTCGGGGATCGGCGAGTCGGGCACCGCGCCCGGGTCGATCGGGTTGATGGAGGGGTCGCCGGACGGCACGATGTCGGGGTCGGCGTCGGGCTCGATGGGTGTGGTGGTCATGCACCAGTCCTACGCCCGACCGGGCGGGCGTGGCAACCGTCTCGTCCCGGGCGAAGCCCTGGCGCGCCCGGGACGCGGGACGGCCGGGGCTACGGTGGCGTGGTGGCCAGGCCGCCTCAGTAGCGCTTGCCGCCGCGGCGCTCCTGGACCTTCTGCACGGCCGAGCGGATCTTGGCCTGGTTGTGGGGCTTGCGCGCCTCGTCGTAGACCTTCTTCGCGATGCCGAGCGTCGCGAGCTTCTTCATCATTCCCATGGACCCACCCTGCCAGTCCCGACCAAGCGCCCGCCACGCCGCCGCCGAGCCGCCCGGACAGCCACCCACCGCCTTGTTTGACCCGCACCGGGAGGGGAATCCTCGTCGCAGGGAGGCACCATGACCGTCGAGCTCGACCCCGCGGCGATCCGCGCCGGTGGCACTACGGCGACAACGCGCGCGCCGAGGTGCAGGACGCCCTCACGCGCACGGGCGAGGCCGCCGGCAACGCCCTCGGCGACCTCGCCGGCGCCCTGGCCGACGCCGCCGGCGACATGGAGGGCGTGCTGCGCGTGGTGCGGGGCGTGATCGACGAGCACCGCACCAACACCGAGCAGTGCATCGCCGACTTCGAGGCGACCGACGGCAGCTCGGCGGGTGAGTTCCATGGGCTTGCTCGATGACACCGTCTCCCGGCTGAGGGGCGTCCTGGCCACCGTCGAGGACATCGACCTGTGGCCGCCGTGGGACGCCGCCCAGACGATCGTCGACGCCGTCGCGACGGCCGTGGGGATCGCCACCGATCCCCCCGCCCCCGACCCGCGCGACCTCACGGCCGCGGCCGCCGCCTGGCGCCACATCGCCGGCTCCGTCGAGCGGGGCTGCGACGAGCTCGACGCCTGCCGCGACCGCATCGACGCCACGGTCTGGCGGGGCACGTCGGGCGACGCCTTCCGCGCCTCCGTGCGGCGGCTGGGCACGCGTACGGCGACCGTCCCGCCCGCCGCGGGCGGCGTCGTCACCGCGCTGGAGACGCTCGCCGACTCGATGGCCGACGCGCGTGAGCGGCACGCACGGGCCGACGACGTGCTGCGCGACAACCTCGAGCTCTCGTGGGGCGACCTCATGCCGTGGGAGCTCGTCGACCACCTCCGCGGCGTCGTCGCGGGAGTCGTCCACGCCGTGCGGGAGGCGATCGGCTCCTACGCCGACGCACGCGACGCCGTGCAGGTGGCGCGCTCCGCGATCCGCCGGGCGATGGACGAGATCGACCTGCCCGACACGCTGCCCGACACGCTGCCCGAGGGCATCAGCGCGGTGTCGCTGGTCAACGCCTGGGAGGACGAGGAGGGGCCGCTGTCGGGCTCGGCCCTGGCCGCCTACGACGACGCGTTCGACCGGCTGACGCCCGCGCAGCAGCAGGCGGTGCGCGACGCCCTCGCCGGCGCCCGGAGCGACGAGGAGCGCGCGTGGGTCCTCGCCGGGGTCGCCTCGGGGCTGACCGGTGCCGCCCTGGCCAACTACCTCGCCAAGCTCCACACGATGAGCCCCGCCCAGCTCGACGCCCTCAGTCCGCCGACCGACGGCTCCTACTCCCAGCCCGACCAGACGACCTGCGGCTCCTCGAGCCTGGTGATGTCGCGGATGCTCAACGACCCGGCCTACGCGCTGTGGATCGAGACCGGCTACGACCCCGCGACCGGCGTCACCGACCCGCGCACCCCCGACCAGCGCTTCGCCGACGAGTCGATCGCGATGCACGAGCGCACCAACGCCGTCCGCGACCGTGACGGCGACCTCCAGCTCCCGTGGCCGGAGGCCGCCGGCACCCAGCCGTGGGCGCTCGCCAACGAGATGTCCGCGCAGGACGGCAGTGGCGCGCCGGGTCGCGACTACGAGGTCCAGACGGTGGCCCCGGGCGACCGCGGCGCGACCTACGACCGCATCGCCGACTCGGTCGAGGACGGCCACCACGTGCCGCTCTACGTCGGCGACACCACCCGGCCCGGCCACGTCGTCCTCGTGACCGGCAGCGACGGCGACTCGCTGAGGATCTACGACCCCGCGACGGGCCGCGAGCAGACGGTCTCGCGCGACGACTTCGCCAGGGGCGACCTCGGCGTCTCCGGGTGGGACGAGCCGTGGTTCGCCGTCACGCCGTCCTGAGCGCCGTCGCCGTCGTGACGGTGGCGGTGCTCGCCGGCTGCTCCGACGACCCCGGCATCGTCTCCGACCGCAGCGACGTCGACACGGCGGTCGTCGTGTGGTCCGACCCCTGGGTCGCCCCCACCTCGGCCACGGTGGCCGGCCCGGCGCTCGGCAGCAGGGGGCAGGTCGACCGGGTCGTCGCTCAGCGCACCACGCCCTACGCCGCCCCCGTCGAGCGCGCCGCCCGGGCCGAGCTGCGGGTCGCCTGGTCGGCGGGCTGGGCGCCCGCATCGAGCACGTGCGGCGACACCGTCCAGGTCGCGCTCGTCGCGCCGACCCAGGATGCCGTGGCCCAGCTGGTCGTGACGCCCGAGGGCGACGGCGCGAGCGCCGCGGTGCAGGTCGTCGGCCGCCACCACCTCGACACCGCCTGGGAGGTGCCCGACCCGGTCGAGCGGACGTGCCTCGACGCCGAGGCACCGCCGTTCGAGGCACCGCCGTTCGAGGCACCGCCGTTCGAGGCACCGCCATTCGCCTCGGCGCCGATCGGCGACGCGGACGCGACCGACGACGCCGACGCGGCGTGGGAGGACGACGACGCCGACGCGGCCGAGGCGTCGCTCGAGCAGGCCGCCGCCGACCCCGCGCTCGCTGACCTCGGGCTGCGGGTGGCGCCGGTGCGCCTCGAGGAGGGCGTCAACCGGCGCCGAGCACCCGCCGCGGAGGCCACGGCCGACGTGACGACGCTCGAGGAGCTGGCGGCCCGACTGCCCGGCTGGCGACTCACCTACGCCGCCTGCGGCGGAGGCGGAGCCACCCTTGCGACCTTCGTCCGCGAGCTCGACCCCTGGCCGGCCGTGGTCACCGCCGAGCTCGACGCTGGCGGCACGGACCTGCGAGTCACGCTGCCGCTCGCCGGTGGACCCGACCCGACCCGCGTCGTGGAGCTGGACGAGCTCGACGACCCGGCCTGCACGGGCGAGACGACTCGGGTGCCCCGCCAGGCGCTGGGCGTCCCCGCCGTGCTGCCCTCCGACCTGACCCCGGTCGCCGGGTGACCCGGCCGCCCTACCCATGACGCGGGAGCCTCGCCGTCTCCCTCCCGTCGCCGGCGTGGGGCAGACTGCTCCCGTGACCACGAAGATCTCCGTCGCGGGCCTCGGATACGTCGGCCTGTCCATGGCCGTGCTGCTCGCCCGGCACAACACCGTCGTCGGCCTCGACCTCGACGCCGAGCGGGTCGAGCGGCTGCGCCGCGGCGAGAGCCCGATCCACGACGACGACATCTCCCGCTTCCTGGCCGAGGAGGAGCTCGACGTCACCTTCACCACCGACGCCGGGGAGGCGCACGCCGGCGCCGACTTCGTGGTCATCGCGACGCCCACCAACTACGACCCGGTGACCAACTACTTCGACACCAGCTCGATCGAGGCCGTCATGCGCGACGTGCACCGCATCGCGCCGGGCGCCACCATGGTCGTGAAGTCCACCGTGCCGGTGGGCTACATCGAGGACGTACGGGCGCGCCTGGGCATCGAGGCCGTGATCTTCTCCCCCGAGTTCCTGCGCGAGGGACGCGCCCTACACGACAACCTCCACCCCGCGCGCATCGTGGTGGGCGAGGACTCCGCGCGGGCCCGCGCGTTCGCCGAGCTGCTGGTCAAGGGCGCCGACGCCGACGACGTGCCGGTGCTGTTCACCCAGCCCACGGAGGCCGAGGCGATCAAGCTCTTCGCCAACACCTACCTCGCGATGCGGGTCGCCTACTTCAACGAGCTCGACTCCTTCGCCCTCTCCCGCGGGCTCGACAGCCGGCAGATCATCGACGGGGTGGGGCTCGACCCGCGGATCGGCACGCACTACAACAACCCGTCGTTCGGCTACGGCGGCTACTGCCTGCCCAAGGACACCAAGCAGCTGCTGGCCAACTACTCCGACGTGCCGCAGACGCTGATCTCGGCCATCGTCGAGGCCAACACCACCCGCAAGGACTTCATCGCCTTCGACATCCTCGACCGCGCGCCGCGGGTGGTGGGCATCCACCGGCTCATCATGAAGGCCGGGTCCGACAACTTCCGCGAGTCGTCGGTGCAGGGGATCATGAAGCGGCTCAAGGCCAAGGGCGTCGAGGTGATCGTCTACGAGCCCGAGCTCGGCGTCGACTCGTGGTTCGGCTCGGAGGTCACCAGCGACCTCGTCGGCTTCAAGGAGCGCGTCGACCTCATCGTCGCCAACCGGATGGTCGAGGAGCTGCGCGACGTGGCCGACCGGGTCTACACCCGCGACCTGTTCGGCGGCGACTGACGGTTCATCACGGTATGCAGACGAACCAGCGCTTCCCTCGATCAATTGACCGTGGGAGGTGCGGGTTCACCGACATACCTTGGTGAACCGTCAGCGGCGGCGGCCGCAACCGTCAGCGGCGGCGGCCGAAGATCCCCCGCCGGTGGTCGGCCTCGGCGTCCGGCGCCTCGCCCCGCTCCGGCTCGACCGGCCGTCCCGGCCCGTCCTGGCCGGCGGTGCCCTGGCCGGCGGTGCCCTGGGACTCGGTGTCCTCGGCACGGCGCAGCGCCTTGCGCAGCCGGTGCTCCGACTTGTCGGGGTCCATCGGCGGGCGCGCACCGAGCACGAAGCGCTCCACCACGCGGTCGGCGACCGGCACCCAGCCCACCGACGTGGCGGGATAGGTCTTCACGCCGAACGACTCGTCGAGCAGGGCCTCGGGGTCGTCGCCGTCCTCGACCAGGCGCGCCACCCGTGCCAGCGCCGACGTGCGCTCCAGGCGCGCGGCCGCGCCGGTGTCGTACGCCAGCACGCGGGCACCGTGGTGGGTGCGCTCGAGGTCGTCGAGCAGGGCCGACAGTGTCGCCGGCAGCGGGGCGAGCGAGACGTCGGGCAGCGTCAGCACGAACTCGGCGTCGGAGCTCGCGGGAGCATGCTCGACCAGCCGGACCCGCGGCTCGTGGAGGTAGGAGCGGTGCACCAGCCGGGTCTCCAGCACCGGGTCCTCGACGGGCTGGACGCGGTCGTCGTGCACCGACGACCACGGCCCGACGAGGGTGATCCGGAGGTCGGGCACGTCGCCGTCGAGCAGCGAGTCGACCAGGTGGATCGTCTCGTCGGCGGGCCCGGCCGCGAGGACGACCTCGAGGTAGGGCACCTGGTAGGCGCGGCCGCGGCGGTTGCGCTTGGGGCGCATCGTCGGGACGAGGTCGGCGAGGTAGGGGTCGTTGAAGCGGTTGACCTGCTCGGCACGGCGCAGCACCTGAGAGCGGCCGAGGTGCCAGCTGCGCGCCTCGCGGTCGACGACGAAGAC
Source organism: Nocardioides sp. Z13_37 (assembly GCF_058355585.1). Taxonomy (NCBI): domain Bacteria; kingdom Bacillati; phylum Actinomycetota; class Actinomycetes; order Propionibacteriales; family Nocardioidaceae; genus Nocardioides; species Nocardioides sp. Z13_37. The sequence goes on from NZ_JBZGDV010000001.1 coordinate 537,594, forward strand.
GCCGCCGGCCTGGGCGAGGGAGTGGCCAAGGTGCATGTCCTCGCCGAGCCGCAGGGTGCGGTCGAAGCCGGCGGAGTCGCGGTAGAGCGCCTTCGTCACCGAGCCGGTCATGCCGATGTGGTAGCGCTGGGCCCGCGGCCCGGCCTGGCGCAGGTCGTCGGTCTTGGCCCAGTAGTCCTCGACCCACTGGTGCGGCTCGTGCTCCTGGCCGGGGAACAGCTCGGCCGCCCCGCCGGCCGCGACCCGGTCGCGCACGGCAGCCGGGTCGAGGTCGAAGAGGGACGCGGGGTCGACGAAGAGCTTGTGCCCGCCCGGCACGGCGTAGTCGACGAGGTGGTGCCAGCGCGCGTGCGCCTCGACCTCCTCGCGGTGGGCGAGCATGTCGGCGTCGTACCAGTGCAGCACGTCGCCGTCCGCGGCCAGCGCCCCGAGGTGGCAGGCGTTGGCGCGGCCCCAGCCCTCCTCGACGCGGATCAGCCGGGTGCGCTCGGGACGCACCTCGGGCAGCTCCTGCGGCGGCGAGCTCTGGTCGTCGACGACGAGCACCTCGAGGAGGTGGGCGGGGTAGGACTGCGCGGCCAGCGCCGCGAGCACGTAGGGCAGGGTGCGCTGGTAGTTGAAGGTCGGGACGACGACGCTCACCGACAGCGTCGGCTCCCAGTCGCCGAGCGTCGCGGGGGTGAGCGATCCCCAGTCGTTGTGCCGCACCACCGGCTGCTGCGCCATGTCCTAGCTCCCCCCGTCGGGACGGTCGACCGGGTCGACCTCCAGCGCCGAGCTCGGCCGGAACCCGGGCCACTCGGTCGCCACGATGTCAGGTCGGCGGAACTCCTCGTCGTCGCGCTGCCAGGTGTGTCCCGCGCCGGTGCGGCGCAGGATGTAGCCGAGGCCGTGCGTGCGGTAGATCCGCCCGCCCGCCGCCTCGACGCCCGCGAGCAGCTGGGCGTCGACGTACCTGCGCACCCGGCGGAAGTCGCCGAGGGCGTGCAGCAGGCCGCGGTCGAGCAGCAGGGTGCCGCCCGCCACGAAGCGGGCGAAGATCTCCGAGGGGTGGTTGCGCCGCACGGTGAGGTCGCCGCGCTGGTCGGTCGCGTGGAGGTAGACGAACTCCGAGGGCATCCCGACCACGTCGGCGCCGGAGAAGCGTCGGGCCATGAGCAGGTCGTGCACGGCGTCGGGTGAGTACCAGTCGTCGTCGTCGACCTTGAGCAGCACCTCGCTCGACGCGGCCCGCGCCGCGGCGGTGAGGACGTCGCCGAAGAACTCCCCCTGGTCGAAGGTGAGCACCTGGTGCGGGCGGTCGCCCAGCACGCGACGCACGACCTCCCGGTCGGGCTCGAAGCCGTGGGCGGCCAGCACCAGCTCGACGTCGGCACCGCGCTGCCGGGCGACCTGGCGCAGGGCGAACTCGAGCATCTCGGGGCGCCGGGTCGCCAGCAGCGCGCTGACCGGCTGCAGCCCCACATGGCGTACGCCGGCGCGCGAGGCCAGCGCCGACCGCCAGGCCAGCGTGGAGTGGTGGTCGAAGGCGGCGCGGCGCACGGCGAGGCTGTGCTCCTCGCGCCGCAGCGCGTCGTCGAGGTCGACCTCCGCGTCGAGTGCCTCGGCCAGTGGCGGTGCCACGTCGACCACGCCCGAGGTCACCAGCGGCACCCCGGAGATCGCGAGCGCGAGCAGGTCGGCCGTGGGGGTGTCGGCGGGCAGGCGCACGCCCTGGAAGGCCCGGGCGGCCGCGACGACGCCCTCGGTGACCGGACCGCGGCTGATGCGGTCCAGGTCGACCACGGGGTGGTCCCAGTCCTTGCGGAATCCGATCGGGTTGAAGACCCGCTCGTCGACCGGCTCGGGGCCGGGGTCGGTGACGACCGTGGGGGCGCGGTCGATGACGTGGTGTGCGGCGACGCCCTGCTGGGAGGTGGTGCCGCGGCGGGCGACCACGACGTCGGGCGGCACGTCGCGCTCGGTGGCACCGGCGTCGGCCACGTCGGGGAGCAGCACCGCGCGGGCGTCGAGCCCGGGTGCCGCCGGCCGGCCGGCGTAGGACACGACGAGGCCGCCGTGGGTGGCGTCGCCCTGCCCCGCGGCCTGGCGGGCCATCTCCATCACGACGAGCTGGGCGCGGGCGCCGGCGGCGAACCGGACGACCGTCAGCACGCCGCGGTCGCCGGCCTCGCGGGCGGCCAGGTGCACCATCCGCGGCCACTCCGGGCGCGGCACCAGCACCCAGGGCGTGGGGGCGTCGGTGAGCCAGCAGGCGACGGCCTTGCACTGTCCGAGCGCCGGCACGGCACTGGCCATCCGGCGCAGCCGCGCCCGGTCGGCGGCGACGACGAGCACCGAGCCCCAGCCCTTGCGCGGCCCGGTGAGCGAGGACAGCGCGACGATCGTGGGCTCGATGCCGGGCAGGTCCTCGATGCCGCGCAGGGCGTCGAGCGCCAGGCTGTCGGAGTCGTCGACCACGACCAGCGTCGGGCCCGGGAGCCGGAGGTCGTGGAGCGGGTGCTGGGCAGGGAGGTTCACGGTCGCACGCGCTCCTTGAGCGAGGCGGGCAGCGAGTGCTGCACGAGCGGTCGGGGCTGGCGCCACAGCCAGTCGCGGCTGACGTGGTCGATGATGTGCACGCCCGGGGGCGCGGTCACCTTGACCAGCCCGCCGAGCGCCTCGGGGTCGCCGTGGCGGATCGCCTCGTCTACCTCGAACTCCCGCAGCTTGCGGTAGAGCCGGGTGTTGGTGAAGTCGACCCCGTCGCGGCGCCAGTGGGCGTACTCGTCGGCGTCGAGCCACCTGACCTCGACGACGAGGCCCTGCTGCAGCACGATCCGCTCGATGCCGGGCGGCTGCTCGCGCAGCTCCCAGTCGAAGGCCTTCACGAAGGTGGTGTCGGGGCCCATCGGGTAGACCCACGGCTCGAGGAAGCGCAGCGACAGGTCGAGCCAGCCGGTCGTCTCGTCGACGACGGTCAGCGGGTGGCGCGGGATCGCGACGATCGCGCGGGTCGCCTCGAGCTGCCACGCGAGGTCGCGCAGGATGCCGGACCCCTCGGGGGTGAGCACCATGTCGCCGTCCCACTTCATCGAGTAGGCCGTGCGGACGTGGGAGAAGCACCAGTTGTAGAAGTGGGTGAGCGAGTGGACGCTCGTGGCCGGGGTGGCGAGGTGCTCCCCGCCGGCGCGCGCCACGCGGTGGGGGTAGTCGAGCACGGTGAGCCGGTCGGACGCGCCGCACCGCTCGGCCACGTCGCGGGCGACGTCGGCGGTGCCGTCGTCGGAGGCGTTGTCGACCAGCAGGACGTGCTGCACGGCGTCGAAGACCGGCGGCAGCACCCACGGAAGGTTGCGCGCCTCGTTGCGGACCCGGAACACGCACGTCAGGCCCGGGGCCAGCGGCTCGCCGGACGTCCACGGCCACGTGACGTCGTACGCCGGGTCCCCCTCGAGGGAGGCGATGTCGGGCATCAGCGCGTCCCTGGCCCCTGCTCGCGCTCGCGGCCGATCGCCTTGCGCAGCCGCTGGCGCGCCGCGGGCGGCACCATCGCGCGCACGGCGTGGGGCACCCGGTCGGCGGCGCTGCGCGCGGGCTGCCCGCCGGCCTCGCGCCGCGCCTCCGCGGCGGCGGCCCGCCGCTGGGCGACGACCGTCGAGTGGGCGAACGCCTCGGCCTGGGCGTACTGCTCGGCGTAGGCCAGGCGGAGCTGGTCGCACCACTCCCGGTGTGCGGGAGTGTCGTCGGAGGCGATCGCGTCGAGCGCCTGCCACGTCTCGTCGGCCAGCTCGCGCAGCCGGTCGGGCACGGGGATGTCGTCCCACGTCATCGTCACCCGGCGCAGCGAGGGGTCGATGAAGCGGTGCACCTCGGCGATGTCGACGGCCATCGCGGTCTTGACCCCGGCGAGGTCGAAGGACTCGCCCAGCGCGAACACCGGCTGCGTCCAGTCGTCGAGCAGGTCGGCGTAGTGGACGAACGCGCGCTGCTGGCCGCGGGTGGCGCGCTCGGTGTGCAGCATCATGTTGACCCACGCAGCGGTGCGGGTGATCGCGCCCTGGTCGGCACCGGCTCCCCCGGTCCCCGCGCCGTAGTAGGTCTGCTTGGAGCCGACGACCTCGGTCACCGGCCGCAGCATGGTGACGTAGGACGACGTGGCGCCGCACCGGTCGGCGGCCGCGCGCCACAGGCCGAGGAACCAGGAAGCGCGGGGGTCCTTGATGACGAGCTCGTCGCCGACCGCCAGCTGCTCCTCCAGCCAGGCCGCGACCCGCGCCCGGGTGGCGTGGTCGCCGCTGGTGGTGCCGGTGTCGAGCCAGGCCCGCGGGCGGGCGTCGGAGACCTGCACGTTGCTGCGAGCGAGGAGCTCGGTGTGGAGGTCGACGACCCAGCGCGGCTCGCCGAAGCCCTTGGGGTTGGTCGCGTCGGCGACCACCTCGGGCTGCGGCACGTGCAGGCCGAGCGTGCGCAGCGTGCCGGCCATCGTGCTCGTGCCGCTGCGGCCCGAGCCGACGACGAACACGACGCGGCGGCGGGTGGGCTCGGTCATGCTGCGGAGCCTATCGGGGGCCTCCGGCACCGATCAGCGCTCGGGGGTGGCGCGCTCCTGCTGGGCCTTCGCAGCGGCGTCGGCCTCCTGGAACGCCTCGTCCTGCTCGAGCTCCTCGCGCAGTGCGGTCAGGCTCGCGCCGAGGTGCACCCGGGCGGCCTCGGCGGACGGGTCGTCGTCGGCGCCGGAGGCGATGTCGCGCCACGACGTCTCGCCCGCGTCGACCCGGCGCTGGAGGCGCTCCTGGTCGGGGCCGAGCTCGCCGCGGCGGGCCTGCGCCTGCAGGTCCTGGATGCGACGCGCCGACTCGGCGCGGAACTTGTCGCGCTCGGCGCCGAGGTGGGCGGCGAGCTGGCGCAGCGACGCGGTCGCCTCGCGCGCCTGCCGGCGGGAGTCCTGGAGGGCGGCCTGCAGGCCGGGGTCGTCGGAGAGGGCCATCAGAATCCTCGCGTCGCGGAGTCGTCGGTGCGGTTGCCGGCGGCGGCGTGCTGGGCGGTGTTGATGGAGGACAGTACGGCGTTGGCGCCGCCCAGGCCGGCGTTGACGTAGCGCAGCACCTTGAGCAGTGCCTGCGCCGCCTGGGTGAGCTTCTCGATCGCGCGCAGCCCGTCGTGGATGAGCTCGACGATGCGGCGCGCCTTGCCGGGCGCCGAGACGCCGGCCTTGAGCCAGCCGATCGGTCCGGCGAGGCCGGAGATGATGAGCTCCTGGATCACCCCGTCGATGAAGTCGATCGCGATGACCAGCACGTCGAGGGTGGCCTTGCCGACCTCGATGACGTGGCCGAGCTGCTCGGCGATGTAGCCCGAGGCCTCCTGCTGGTCGGCGTGCATCTCGCCCACGTCGGCCATCCGCGAGCGTGCCGAGCTGCCGGCCGGGCCCTGCCACACGGCGGGGAGCTGCTGGCCCAGGGAGCTGTAGTTCTGGCCGACCGCGCCGCAGGCGTTGCCGACGTTGCCCCAGGCGAGCTGCATCGACGACACGGCGTTGAAGTCGCCCGCGACGGGCTTGAACAGCGCCTCGAGCAGGCTCCAGCCGGTGATCTTGTCGACGATGCCGTCGATCGCCGGGATGATCAGGCCGCACTCGCCCTTCTTGTCCTCGATGTACTGCCCCTGGGTGCCCGGCGGGGTGCCGCCGGAGACCGCGGAGACGGGGTTGGCGTGCTCGGTGATCGTCGTCATCGGCCGGCCCACTCCTGTGCGCTCTCGTCCTCGTGCTGGGACTGGTAGTCGTCGTACCGGTCGAGGTCGTCGGCGTTGTCGCCGATCTCGCCTACGGTGTCGACGATGTCGTTGACGTTGTCGACGACCTTCTTGCCCTCGTCGTAGAGGTCCGTGTAGGTCGAGACCGTCTCCCCGACGTCGCGGCGCCGGTCGTGGTCGGCGGAGTCGCGCGAGCGGGAGTCGGCGTAGGCGTCGTTGGCGCGGTCGCGGGCGTCCTGGGGGCTGGCGCCCTCGGCGATCGCCCGGTCGTACTCGCGGTGGTAGGCGCCCTCGGCGGTGCGGTTGATCCGGTCGTGGTTGATCGTGTCGGCGCGGCCGTCGATGCCGTCGGTCTTGGCGTAGGCCAGCGCCTCGGCGTCGGAGTAGCCGAGCGAGCGGTAGTACTTGTACTCGTCGGTGCGACGCTCGAACGCGTCGGAGACGTGGTCGCCGGCTGCCTTCGTGGGATCCATCCACGGCGGCACGTCGCCCACGTCGTTGCCGGGCTTGACCTTGTCGCCCACCGCGGAGGCGCCGTCGGAGATGCCGGGGTGCTTGTCCTCGAGGTCGGGGATCTTGGTCCCGTCCTGCGGGGCGTCGGACAGCGGGCCGCCCGGGGTGTCGTTGCCGCTGCCCGCGGGGGAGTAGGGCGGGAAGCTCGACGGGTCTGGCGCGAGCGCGCGGAAGCGGTCGTAGGTCGCCTCGTCGGTCGCGAGGTAGTCGTCGCGCGAGTCGAGGAAGGCGTCGCGCACCTTGTCGGCGACGGCGCGCGAGTCGCGCAGCCCGTCGTGGGCCGTGGCCACCGCCGACTCGTAGCTGCCCTGGAAGAGGTTGAGCACGCCGGAGAAGGCGCCGAAGTTGCTGCACGAGGACGAGATGTAGTCGTCGATCGTGCCGATGTGGTCGCGCTGCTTGGACGCGAGTCGCGACGCCGCGGTCAGCGCGTCGGGGTCCACCTGGAAGCTCACGGTCGGGTCCTTCGTCGAGGGGCTCGGGTCGGGGTCGGTGACGGCACCCCTCCTACCCGGAGCGGTCGCCGTCAAACCCGCGCAGGCGCGTCAGGCAGGGGTTTCCTGCCGCTTCGCGCGGGACCGGACGCGGAACCAGCCGACGATCATCGCCAGCAGTGCGACGAGCCCGAGGGCCCACCCGAGCGTCGAGCCCCAGGCCCGCTCCGCCGTCGTACGCCACTCCCCGCCCTGCTGGTAGACGGTGATCTCGTCGCCCTTCTCGACGTCGCCGAGGCGGCGCAGCTCGTAGAGCGCGGAGGCCTGCTCGCCGTCGGGCAGCTCGAAGACGACCGAGGTGTATTCCGTGGACTTCGAGCCGGCGCGGCTCGGGCCGAGCTCCTCGAAGCCGAGGACCGTCGCCTGCTGCGTCTGCACGCCGGACGGCGGCTGGCGGCTGTCCCAGAAGTCGTAGAGCCGCCACCCGACCACGACCACCATCACCAGCAGCAGGACCAGCGCGACCCAGGTCATGCCGTGGTTGTCGCGCGCCGCTCCGCCGGAGAAGCCGCTGCCCTCCGCACCGGGGCGGTCGGGGACGGGACGCTCGGGGACGGGACGGTCGTCGGCCATGGCCCGCAGTGTGCCAAACCGCCGCTCAGAGGTGCTGGGGCTGGGCCCTGATCAGGTCGGCGTACCAGTGGAACGACTTCTTGCGCGTGCGCTCGAGGGTGTCGTAGTCGACGTGCACGAGGCCGAAGCGCTGGGTGTGGCCCTCGGCCCACTCGAAGTTGTCGAGCAGCGACCAGCAGTAGTAGCCGCGCACGTCGACGCCGCGCTGGACGGCCTCGGCGACGGCGTTGACGTGGGCGCGGTGGTAGTCGATGCGCGCCTGGTCGTCGACGACGCCGTCCTCGTCGGGGCCGACGCCGTAGGCGCAGCCGGACTCGGTGATGACGATCGGCGGGAGCGCCGCGCGGAACCGGGCGCGGAACATCACCAGCCACTCGCGCAGGGCGTCCGGGACGATCGGCCACCCGACGTCGGTCGTCGGGTAGCCGACGACCTCGCGGATCGCGAAGGGGACGTCGGAGTCGGCGTCGGCCGCCGCGACCTTGAGCGGCTGGTAGTAGTTGACGCCGTAGAAGTCGAGGGGCTGGCGGATGGTGGCGAGGTCGCCGTCGGCCATCACCCCCTCGAAGAGGGGCATCAGGTCGACGGGGTAGCGCCCGAGGAGCATCGGCTCGAGGTACGCGCCGTTCCACAGGGCGTCGAAGATCTTGCTCATCCCGACGTCGGCGTCGTCGTCGCTCGCGGGCCAGATGGGCGAGTGGTTGTTGGCGCAGCCGACCGACGTCGCGCCGGCCCGGCGCAGCTCGATGGCGGCGCGGCCGTGCGCGAGCAGGAGGTGGTGGGCGGCGGGCAGGCAGTCGAAGAGCAGCGTCTTGCCCGGCGCGTGCGTGCCGAGGCCGTAGCCGAGGATCGCGGCGACGTTGGGCTCGTTGACGGGGACCCAGTGCGCGACGCGGTCGGCGAACCGCTCGCCCACGATCGCGGCGTACTCGGCGAACCGCTCGACGGTGTCGCGGTTGAGCCAGCCGCCGTCGTCCTCGAGCGCCTGCGGCAGGTCCCAGTGGTAGAGCGTGACCATCGGCTCCTGGCCGTTGGCCAGCAGCGTGTCGATGAGCCGGTCGTAGAACGCCAGGCCCTTCTCGTTGGGCGCGCCGCGCCCGGTCGGCTGGATCCGCGGCCAGGCGATCGAGAAGCGGTAGCCGCGCGTGCCGAGCTCCTTCATCAGCGCGACGTCCTCGTCCACGCGGTGGTAGTGGTCGCAGGCGACCGCACCGCTGCTGTCGTCGGCGATCCGACCCGGCTCCGCGGCGAAGGTGTCCCAGATGCTCGGGCCCCGGCCGTCCTCGCCCACCGCCCCCTCGATCTGGTAGCTCGCCGTGCTGGTCCCGAAACGGAAACCGGGCGGGAGCAGGGGGAAGTCGTGCGGGGAAGCCACACCAGCGAAGATATCGCCATGGGCATGGCCGTGTACGCCGCTTCGCAGAGGTCGTCGGAGACCGACGCGGGCCGGGTCACGCGGCACTCGTTCTCGTTCGGGCCGCACTACGACCCGGCAAACCTGGGCTTCGGCCCGCTGGTGTGCCACAACGACGACCTGCTCGACCCCTCCGCCGACCAGACCGCGGGGGTCGCGGGCTACCCCGAGCACCCGCACACCGACCTGGAGATCGTCACCTGGGTGCTCGAGGGCGCGCTCGTGCACACCGACTCCTCCGGCGCCCGGCACGTCGTGGAGGCCGGGCGCGCCCAGGTGCTGTCCGCCGGCAGCGGGGTGCGCCACAGCGAGGTCGCCGACCCTCGCTCGGGGCGCTGCCGGTTCGTCCAGGCCTGGCTCACCCCGTCGACCCCCGGCACCGCGCCGTCGTACATCCTGGGCGAGGCGCCGCCGTCGTCGTCCGGGATGGTGGAGGTGGCCGGCGGCGACGGCCTGCCGGTCGGCACGACCGGCGCCCGGCTGCTCGTCGCGCGACTGGCGCCCGGCGAGTCGGTCTCCCTGCCCGACGACCCGCGCCAGCACGTCTTCGCCGCGACGGGTGCCGCGTCGCTCGACGGTCTCGATCTGCGCTCCGGTGACGCCGTACGCCTCACCGAGGAGCCCGGCCGCGTCCTGCGCGCGCGCGAGGCCACCGAGCTGCTGGTCTGGTCCTTCCCCGGTATCTAGGGACGATCTGGTCGGTCTTCGGCCCGCCGACCTACCAGTCCGTCCCTAGATACCCCGGGGGTCGGGGGTCGGGGGGCGGGGGGCGGGGGTCGGGGGGCGGGGTCGGGTGGCTACCCGGGGACGGGCGGGGTGGCTAGGGGATGAGGACGCCGGGGTTGAGGATCCCGCGGGGGTCGAGCTCGGCCTTGACCGCGCGGAGCACCCGCACCCCGACGTCGCCGATCTCCGCGGCTAGCCACGGCCGGTGGTCGGTGCCGATGGCGTGGTGGTGGGTGATCGTGGCGCCGGCGGCGACGATCGCGTCGCTGGCCGCGTCCTTGGCCGCCTGCCACTGCGCGAGCGGGTCGTCGCCCTGGCGCGCGGCGACGGTGAAGTAGAGCGAGCAGCCGGTCTCGTAGACGTGCGAGACGTGGCACAGCACGAGCGTGCCCTCCCCGAGCGAGGACGTCAGCGCCGCCGAGACGTCGGCGTGCAGGCGCTCCCGGCCGGACCAGAAGCAGGCCGTCTCGAGCGTCTCGACGAGGACGCCGTGGTCGAGCAGCGCGTCGCGGAGGTAGGGGCCGTCGAAGCGCCCGTGCGCCCACCGCTCCCCCGGCTCGGTGCCGAGCGGCGTCCCGCCGAGGTCGGTCAGCACATCGGCGACGGCCGCGCGCCTGGCCTCCACGAACGCCTCGGTGCCGTCGTAGCCGGTCACCATCAGGCAGCCGGGGTCGTCGGTGGCGCCGATGGCGGAGGGGTCGGCCAGGTTGATCGCCGTCTCGGCCTCGTCGGAGAGCCGCAGCACCGTCGGCAGCAGCCCGGACTGCGCCAGCACGCGCATCGCCTCGGAGCCGGCGCCGAACGACGGCCAGCGCCAGCCCTCGTACGCCGTCACCGCGGGCGCCCGCCGCACCCGGACGGTGACCGACGTGAGGACGCCGAAGGCCCCCTCCGACCCGAGCAGCAGCTGCCGCAGGTCGGGACCGGCGGCGCTGGCGGGCGCCGACCCGAGGTCGAGCGAGCCCGTGGGCGTGGCGGCCGTGAGGCCGACCACCATCGCGTCGAAGCGGCCGTAGCCCGCGCTCGACTGACCGCTGGAGCGGGTCGCCGCGAAGCCACCGATCGAGGCGTGGCGGAACGACTGGGGGTAGTGCCCGAGCGTCAGGCCGCGCTCGGCGAGGAGCGCCTCGGCCTCCGGTCCGCGCAGGCCGGGCTCGAGGGTCGCGGTCATGGAGACCTCGTCGACGGCGAGCAGGCGCCTCATCCGGCCCAGGTCGAGGCTGATCACGCCGGCGAAGCCGTCGCGGCGTGCGGCGAGGCCGCCGGTCACGCAGGTGCCACCGCCGAAGGGCACCACCGCGACGCGGTGCTCGTCGGCCCACAGCAGCACGGCCTCGACCTCGGCGTGCCCGTCCGGCCGCACGACCGCGTCCGGCGCGTCGGCGAGGTCGCCGGCCCGGGCACGGAGCAGGTCGGGCGTCGACTTGCCGCGCGTGCGCAGCGAGCGGGTGGCGTCGTCGACCAGCACGTGCTCGGCACCCACGAGGCCGCGCAGCCCGTCGAGCAGGGACTCCTCGAGCGCGCACACCGGGGGCCGCGCCCCGCTCACCGGAGGCCGGTCCTGCAGCCCGAAGGCCAGCTCGACCAGGCCGAGCGCCGAGTCCGGCAGGACGGTGGCGGACGCCGGGTCGCCCCAGCGCTGGGGGTGCATCTCGGGGACGGTCGACTCGGCAGGCATGCGTTACAGTGTGACAGATGTCGTCACGTCGTCACACCGCGGATCCCCGCCTCGACGGCTACCTCGACGCCGCGCGCGAGTGCATCCTCGACGTGGGCTGGCGGCGTACGACGCTCACCGAGGTGGCCCGGCGCGCCGAGGTCTCGCGCATGACGATCTACCGCGCCTGGCCCGACATGGGCTCGCTGCTCGGCGATCTGATGACCCGCGAATGGGTCGGCATCGCCGCGGCCATCGGCCGCGCGGCCACCGACACCACGACCCCCGCCGGCATCGCCGAGGCGGCGCTCGCGACCGTGCGGGCGCTGCGCGACAACGAGCTCTTCGTCAGGATCGTCGAGCTCGACCCCGACCTGATGCTGCCCTACCTCCTCCACCGGCGCGGCCGCTCGCAGGAGGCGCTGATCGAGATCCTCGCCGCCGAGATCGAGAGCGGCCAGGCCTCCGGAGCGATCCGTGACGGCGACGCCGTGCTGATGGCGCGGGCGCTGACGCTGGCCGGCCACGGCTTCGTCTTCTCGGCGCTCACCATGACCGACGACCGCGTCTCGCTGGGCGACCTCGACGCGGAGTACGTCCGCGCCGTCACCCGCGCACTGGAGCCGTGATGCGCCCCGCCCGGCGCATCGTGCCCGGCCTGGACGGCGTCCCCGGCGAGGTCGACGTCGTCGTCGTCGGGCTGGGCATCACCGGCGCGGGGGTCGCGCTCGACGCCGTCACCCGAGGGCTGTCGGTGCTCGCCGTCGACGCCCACGACATCGCCTTCGGCACGTCGCGGTGGTCGTCCAAGCTCGTCCACGGCGGCCTGCGCTACCTCGCCCAAGGCCAGCTCGCGATCGCGCGTGAGAGCGCGGTCGAGCGCGGCATCCTGATGCACAGCACGGCTCCCCACCTCGTGCGGGCGCTGCCGATGCTGACGCCGCTCGACGACGCGATGCCCCGCGGCCGTGCGGCTCTCACCTGGGGCGGCCTGCGGGCCGGCGACGCGCTCCGGCGCTCCGCCGGCACCACCACCCGCACCCTCCCCCGGCCGCGGCGGCTCAACGCCACCGAGGCACTCGCCCTCGCCCCCGCGCTGCGTCCCGACGGTCTCCGCGGGGGGCTGCTCGCCTGGGACGGACAGCTCGAGGACGACGCGCGGCTGGTGGTCACCGTCGCGCGCACGGCGGCGTCGTACGGCGCCCACGTGCGCACCCGCGCCCGCGTCACCTCCGCGACCGGCACCGCCGTGACGCTGCGCGACGAGCTGACCGGCACGACGTACGACGTCCGCGCCCGCGCCGTCGTCAACGCCACCGGCGTCTGGGCCGGCGACCTCGACGAGCGCGTGCGGCTGCGCCCGAGCCGCGGCACCCACCTCGTCCTGCGCGGGACGGCGCTGCCCCGCACGCGGGTGGCGGTGATGGTGCCGATCCCCGGCACCAGCGCGCGCTTCGCGATGGTGCTCCCGCAGCCCGACGGCACGATCTACGTCGGCCTCACCGACGAGCCCGCGTCCGGGCCGGTGCCCGACGTGCCCGTGCCGAGCGAGGGCGAGATCGAGTACCTGCTGGCGTTGGTGGCGTCCACCTTCGCCGTCCCCCCGACGCGGGCCGACGTCGTCGGCGCGTTCGCGGGCCTGCGACCGCTGCTCGAGGTCGCCGGCACCGATGCCACGGCCGACCTGTCGCGCCGCCACGCCATCCTCACCTCGCCGACCGGCGTGACGACGGTCGTGGGCGGCAAGCTCACCACCTACCGGCGGATGGCGCAGGACTCCCTCGACGCGCTCGTCGCCGCCGGTCGCCTCGACGCCGCCCCGTGCCGCACCGCGTCGCTCCCCCTGCTCGGCGCCGGGTCTCCCGAGGAGCTGCGCCGCGTCGACGCGCCCGCCCGCCTCGTACGCCGCTTCGGCACCGACGCCGCGCTCGTGCTCGCCACCGCCCGCGAGGTCACCGGCCTGGCCGAAGACGAGCTGCTCGCGCCGGCGTCGGAGGACGTCCCGGTGACGCTGGCCGAGCTGGTCTTCGGCGTCACCCACGAGGGCGCCCACGACGTCGACGACCTGCTCGACCGGCGTACCCGCGTGGGCCTCGTCGCCGAGGACCGGGCGGTCGCCGCGCCGCTGGCTCGCCGGGCGCTGCAGCTCGCCTCCTCGTACCCCGTCTCGGCCGGGCGCCCGCGGCCTTGATCCGGCGGGTGATCCTCCCGACAGCAAAATCCGCGGGCCACTTCGGGGGAACCTCGGACAGGACGTGGAGCGGGTGGGAAGGTTCTCCACGGCGCGCCCCTTGCCGACCCCATGCGGCAAGGGGCGCCCAGTCCATTTCTGGACGGTGGATCACTCCACGGTGACCGACTTGGCCAGGTTGCGCGGCTTGTCGATGTCGTGACCGAGGTGCTGGGCCGCGTGGTAGGCCAGCAGCTGCAGCGGGATCGTCAGCAGGATCGGGTCGAGCTCGGGCTCGTTGCGGGGCACGACGATCCGGCGCGCGCCGACCTCCCCGAGGTCGACGTCCTCGTGCGTGATGACGACCAGGGGCCCCTTGCGCGCCTCGATCTCGTGCAGCGCTCCCACGTTGCGCTCGCTGAGCTCGTCGTGGGGCACCAGTGCGACGGTCGGCACCTCGGGATCGATCAGGGCGAGCGGGCCGTGCTTGAGCTCGGAGGTCTGGTAGGCCTCGGCGTGCCGGTAGCTGATCTCCTTGAACTTCTGGGCGCCCTCACGCGCCACCGGGAAGCCGCGTACGCGGCCGATGAAGAACAGGCTGCGCGCCTCGGCGAGGTCGCGGGCGACCTCGACCAGGTCGGCCTCGCCGGCGAGGATCTCCTCGATCTGCCCGGGCAGTCGCTCGAGCCCCGCGACCAGGCGCTTGCCGTCCGCGATCGACAGGTCGCGCACGCGGCCGAGCTGGAGGGCGAGCAGCGCGAAGCCCAGGAACATGTTGGTCAGCGCCTTGGTGCTGGCGACGGCCACCTCCGGGCCGGCGTGCAGGTAGATCCCACCGTCGCACTCACGCGCGATGGCCGACCCCACGACGTTGACCAGGCCGACGCAGCGCCCGCCCTTGCGGCGCACCTCCTGCACCGCCAGCAGCGTGTCGATGGTCTCGCCCGACTGGCTGACCGCGACGTAGAGCGTGTCGGGCTCGATGACCGGGTCGCGGTAGCGGAACTCGCTGGCCGCCTCGGCGTCGGCCGGGATCCTGGCCAGCTCCTCGATCAGCGCGGCGCCCATCTGGCCGACGTAGTAGGCCGAGCCGCACCCGAGGATCTTCACCCGACGCACCGCCCGCAGCTCGCGCGCGTCCATGTCGAGCCCGCCGAGGTGGGCGGTGCCGAAGCGCTCGTCGAGCCGGCCCCGCAGCACCGCCTGGGCGGTGGTGGGCTGCTCGAGGATCTCCTTGCGCATGTACGACTCGTGCTCGCCCGCGTCGTACGACGCCGCGTCGACGTCGAGGACCGCCGCGGTCTTGCCGGTGGCGACGAGGTCCCGGTGGCGCATCGTGCTGAACCCGGCAGCCGTGACGGTCGCCATCTCGCCGTCGTCGAGCACGGCGACGGTCGTGGTGTGGCGCACGATCGCGGCAAGGTCGGAGGCGACGTACATCTCCTTGTCGCCGACGCCGACCACGAGCGGGCTGCCGTTGCGTGCCACGACGATGCGGTCGGGGAAGTCGGCGTGTAGCACGGCGAGCCCGTACGTCCCGACGACGGCGCCGAGGGCGTCGCGGACCTTGCCCTCGAGCGTGTCGGCGTCGCTGCGCGCGACGAGGTGGGCGAGCACCTCGGTGTCGGTGTCGCTGGCCAGCGTGACGCCTTCGTCGGTCAGCTCGGCGCGCAGCGCGGCGGAGTTGTCGATGATGCCGTTGTGCACGACCGCCACCCGGCCGGCCTCGTCGGCGTGCGGGTGCGCGTTGGCGTCGGTCGCGGGGCCGTGGGTCGCCCACCGGGTGTGACCGATGCCGGTGGTGCCGGCGAAGCGCTTCGGCAGCGCGTCGGCGAGGTCGCGCACCCGCCCCGCCCGCTTGGCCACCCGGACGCCCCGGGCGCCCAGCACCGCGACCCCCGCGGAGTCGTAGCCGCGGTGCTCGAGCCGGGTGAGGCCCTCCAGGACGATCGGGGCCGCCTCCTGACGGCCGATGTAGCCGACGATTCCGCACATGTCGTTGCGTCCTATCCGTAGATGATGCGTCGCAGCTGGCGCTCGGTGAGCTCCGGTGCCGCCACGACGCGATGGGTGAGCTCCTCGGCGATGCGCGCGAAGATCTCCGGGTTCTTGGCGCCGTACGTCTTGAGGCGCGCGTGGCGCGCCCTGACGTAGTCCTCCACCGGCTGGGCGTGGAAGGCGATCACATCGTCGATCACGCGCGCCGCCTCGCCCGGCGTCAGCGACGTGGTGGCGACGACGTGGGCGACGAGATCGGGGTCCGGCACCCGGGGATCATGACCGCTTGGCTGACCATACGGCCACTTCCTGCCCGAAATCGGGCAGGACCGCGACACTCGCTCCGCCTCCGAGTGCCCGTGTGCGGATCAGTCCACCGCGTCGGTGGAGCGCGGCGCCGGGTTGCGACGCGCTCTGCGGGCCGGAGTGGGGCGCGTGCGGCATGACGACAGCTTGACCCGCCCTCAGGTGGGGACCTGCTAGATTGGGTGAACAGCAGGTGAACGAGAGGTGTCCCATGAGCAAGCAGACGATGACCGACAGCCTGGTCTGCACCTGGATCCCGGTGACCGACGCGTCTGGTCGCACCCGCATGGAGGCGCACTGGTCGACCTCCTCGGTGGTCTCCGCCCAGGTCGCCTGACTCCGGTCCACCCGCCAGCCGCGCCCCCGCCGGGGCGCGGCTCGCGTCATGTCCGGACGCCGATCGCGGTGTCCGTCGCGGAAACCTGCCGGGGTCGGGAATGAACCTGCGGCGCGCGTCGTTAGGTTGGTTGAAAGTTCTACCAACCACCTCGACGAGGAGCCTTCATGACCACCGGATTCGACGCCCCCACCACCGCCATCGACAACATCTCGGGCGACTACACGATCGACGTGACCCACAGCCGCCTCGGCTTCGTGGCGCGTCACGCCATGGTGACCAAGGTCCGCGGCCAGTTCAGCTCGTTCGACGGCACCGCCCACATCGACGAGGCCGACCCGTCCGCCTCCAAGGTCGACATCTCCATCGACGTCGCCTCCATCGAGAGCGGCACCGCGGACCGCGACGGCCACCTCCGCTCCGGCGACTTCTTCGACGCCGAGACCTACCCCAAGCTCACCTTCACCTCCACCGACGTCACGCGCGACGGCACCACGTGGACCATCACCGGCGACCTGACCATCAAGGACGTCACCAAGCCGGTCACGATCGACTTCGAGCAGACCGGTTCGGCCCGCGACCCCTTCGGCAACGTCCGCGTGGGCTTCGAGGGGGAGACCACCGTCAACCGCAAGGAGTGGGGCCTCACCTGGAACGCCGGCCTCGAGACCGGCGGCGTCCTCGTCTCCGACAAGATCAAGCTCGAGTTCGACGTCTCGGCGATCCGCAACGCCTGAGCCTCGAGTGGGCGCGTCCTGACGCGCTGAGCCCCTCGAGTCGGCGCATCCTGACCGCCCTCAGCCCGTCGAGTGGGCGCGTCCTGACGCCCTCAGCCCGTCCGAGTGGGCGCGTCCTGACGCGCTGAGCCCCTCGAGTCGGCGCGTCTTGACGCGCTGAGCCCCTCGAGTCGGCGCTTCCTCACCAGTTCACGGTGCGGAGGCGCCGACTCAGTGCGTTCAGGCCCGTCAGAACGCGCCGATTCAATGCGTTCAGGCAGTCACGACGGGCCGACTCGACGCGCTCACCCGGTCAGGACGCGCCGACTCGACGCGGTTGTGCGGTCAGGACGCGCCCACTCGACGTACGTACGCCGTCAGAACGCGCCGACTCGACGGGACTGCGCTGTCACGACGCGCCCACTCGACGGGATTGTGCGGTCAGGACGCGCCCACTCGGCTCAGCGGGGGTTCTTGCCCTGGTAGCCGCCGCCCTTGCGGTGGCCGCCGCCCGCACGGCCGCGGAAGGGGCCGTTGTCGGGCTTGATCTCGATCAGCTTGCCGGAGATCCGGGTGCTGGCCAGGCGCTCGAGGGTGCCGGGCGGGAGGTCGGCGGGGAGCTCGACGACCGAGAACTCGGGCTTGATCGAGATGTAGCCGAAGTCGCCGCGCGACAGGCCGCCCTCGTTGGCCAGGGCGCCGACGATCTGGCGCGGCTCGACCTTGTGCCGCTTGCCGACCTCGATGCGGTAGGCCGCCATCGGCTGGCCGCTGCGCGACTCGCGCGGGCTGCGGTCGGCCTTGCCGGCGTGGCTCGAGCGCTCCTCGAACGAGCGGGTGCGCGGCTCGGGCTCGGGCTCGAGGAGCAGCGGCTGCTGGCCGTGCATGACCGCCGCGAGGGCTGCGGCCACGTCGACCTCCGCGACGCCGTACTCGCTGACGTAGTGCGAGACCACGTCGCGGAAGAAGTCGATGCGCTCCGGCTGGGTCAGCGCCTCGGTGATCTGGTCGTCGAAGCGGGAGAGCCTCGTGGCGTTGACGTCGTCGACGCTCGGCAGCTGCATCTGCGTCAGCGGCTGCTTGGTGGCCTTCTCGATCGCGCGGAGCAGGTGCCGCTCGCGCGGGGTGACGAACGCGATCGAGTCGCCGCTGCGACCGGCGCGGCCGGTGCGGCCGACGCGGTGGACGTAGGACTCGGTGTCGGTCGGGATGTCGTAGTTGACGACGTGGCTGATCCGCTCGACGTCGAGGCCGCGCGCCGCGACGTCGGTGGCGACGAGGATGTCGAGCTTGCCGGCCTTGAGCTGGTTGACCGTGCGCTCGCGCTGCACCTGCGCGACGTCGCCGTTGATCGCCATCGCGGAGTAGCCGCGGGCGCGCAGCTTCTCGGCGAGCGTCTCGGTCTCGTTCTTGGTGCGGACGAAGACGATCATCGCCTCGAAGTTCTCCACCTCGAGGATGCGCGTGAGCGCGTCGACCTTCTGGGGGTAGGAGACGATCAGGTAGCGCTGGGTGATGTTGGAGGCCGTCGACGTCTTGCCCTTGACCGAGATCTCGACGGGGTCGTTGAGGTACTTCTCCGCGATGCGGCGGATCGCCTTGGGCATCGTGGCGGAGAAGAGGGCGACGTCCTTGTCGGCCGGGGTGTCGGCCAGGATCGTCTCGACGTCCTCGGCGAAGCCCATGTTGAGCATCTCGTCGGCCTCGTCGAGGACGAGGAAGCGCAGCGCGCTGAGGTCGAGCGTGCCCTTCTCGAGGTGGTCCATGACCCGGCCCGGGGTGCCGACGACGACGTGGACGCCGCGACGCAGGGCCGAGAGCTGCACGCCGTAGCCCTGGCCACCGTAGATCGGCAGCACACTGATGCCCTTGATGTGGGCGGCGTAGCGCTCGAAGGCCTCCGAGACCTGCAGCGCGAGCTCGCGGGTGGGCGCCAGCACGAGGGCCTGCGGGGTCTTCTGCGAGCGGTCGAGCCGGGAGAGGATCGGCAGCGCGAAGGCGGCCGTCTTGCCGGTGCCGGTCTGCGCGAGCCCGACGACGTCGCGGCCCTCGAGCAGCGGCGGGATGGTCCGCGCCTGGATCGGCGAGGGGGACTCGTAGCCCACGTCCGCGAGGGCCTTGAGCACCTCAGCGGAGAGGCCGAGGTCGGAGAAGGTCTGCTCGGGCGCTGCGGGCTGCTCGTCGTTCACGCTCACCACGGTAGGGCCTCAGGCGGCAAAGTGGGATTCCACGCAGGCCCGCGCGGACAACGATAAGCGCGCGACAGCAGGCGACGTGAGGCAGCACACTCCCCTGCATGCCGACTCGCACCGCCACCCTGCCCGACGGCCTCACCACCCGGCCCCTCCGCAGGTCGGACGCCGGGACCGTCCACCGGCTCATGGTCGCCCAGGAGCTCGAGGACATCGGACAGGTCGCGATCGAGGAGGCCGACATCGTCAGCGACTGGGCGCGACCCAGCCACGACCTCGCCGCACGCTCGGTGGGCGTCCTCGACGCCGACACCCTCGTGGCGTACGCCGAGCTGATGGGCGCCGACCGCGCCGACACCGCCGTGCTCCCCTCCCACCGCGGTCGCGGCATCGGCACCTGGCTGGCCCAGTGGCTCGTCGACCTCGGCCGCGACCTGGGCTCGTCGGTCGTCGGGATGCCGGTCCCGCAGGGCTCGCCCGGCGACCGGCTGCTGGAGTCGCTCGGCTTCCGCGTGCGGTGGACGAGCTGGGTGCTCCGCCTGCCCGAGGGCGCCGCCGTGCCGGAGCGCCCGCTGCCCGACGGCTACGTCGTGCGCACCGCCGCCGACGACGAGGTGCGCGCCGCCCACGACGTCCTCGAGGACGCCTTCCTGGAGTGGTCGGTGCGCGAGCGCGAGCCGTTCGAGGACTTCGAGGCAGCAACGAGCGGGCGACCCGGCTTCGAGCCGTGGAACCTGCGCGTGGTCCTCGACCCCGACGGCGCGGTCGTCGGCGCGGCGGTGGTCCTGGTCTCCGACGAGGGCGCCACGGCGTACGTCGACCGGCTCGCCGTGCGGCGCGACCAGCGCCGGCGCGGGATCGCCCAGGCGCTCCTCGTCGACTCCTTCGCCCGCGGTCGCGAGCACGGCACCCGGACCTTCGAGCTGAGCACCGACTCGCGCACCGGCGCGCTGCCGATGTACGAGCGGGTCGGGATGGCGGTCGAGCAGGTCTGGGTCAACCGGGGGATCGACCTGGCCTGAGCCGGGCCGTGGGGCGACACGTGACGCCCGGCGGAGCCCTGTCCATACCCGGTCTAGACAGCCTGCTCACCCGTCAGACCGTCTCTATGTCTGGACATGTGATGGCATTAGCATCGAGCGACGCCGTTCGGGCGGCGCATGGCCAGGGCGTGGGGCCCTTGTCTTCGCATCTGTGGGGGTTTGACGTGCAAGAACTTCATGCTTTGGTCGTCGAGGACGATCCGGACATCTCATCAGCGCTGGTGGAGACCCTCGAGGGGGCGGGTTTCCGGGTGACCTCGGCGCTGGACGGACGGCAGGCGGTGCGGGTGGCGGCCAGCGACCCGCCCGACCTGGTCACCCTCGACCTGACGCTGCCGCACATGGACGGCATCGAGGTGTGCCGTCGCATCCGCGAGACCAGCGACTGCTACATCGTGATCGTGTCCGCGCGCTCCGACGAGGTCGACAAGCTCATCGGCCTCGAGGTCGGGGCGGACGACTTCGTGCTCAAGCCGTTCTCGCCGCGCGAGCTGCGCGCCCGCGTGGCCGCGCTGTTCCGCCGACCCAGGACGTCGCCGGGGCCCGACGAGCCGGCATCCGGACGCGATGCGCAGGCGCCGAGCCAGGCACAGCCGGCCGACGAGCAGCCCACGATCTCCGCGGGGGCGGGGCTGGTGATCAACTCGGCCCGCCGCGAGGTGCAGGTCAACGGCACGATCGTCGAGCTGACCCGCATCGAGTACGACGTCCTGGAGTACCTCGCCACCCACCTGTCGCGGGTCTGCACGCGCGAGGAGATGGTGCTGGCGATCTGGAGCAGCGCCCTGACCCACGACCACCACCTCGTGGACGTGCACGTGGCCAACCTGCGCGGCAAGCTGCGCCGGCACTCCGACGCCACCTGGATCCACACCATCCGCGGCATCGGCTACCGGATGGACCGCGAGGAGGGCGACGACCAGGAGCGCCGCTCCGGGGGAGGACCCTTCCTCGTGGCCCGCATCGACTCCGAGGACTGGGCCCGGGGCCTGGACTTCTGATCCGCTCCTGATCCACTCCTGATCCACCTCTGAGCCCTCCGCTCCCCCACCCGCCGGTGCGATCCGGCGGATGCATGGGGCCGAATCACCACGTGGCCCACCTGCTGCCGCCTAGCATCTGCACAGGGGGTCGTGCGCGCCGACCGGTTTGGGCCGCCCGCGCGCGGGGTAGGTGAACGGTCAACCAGGGAGTGGATTGATCATGGATGCACGCACGGCCGTCGTCGTCGAGGACGACCGCGACGTCGGCGACGCCATCAGCCAGCTGCTCGACCAGGCCGGCTTCGACGTCACCGTGGCGACCACCGGCGCCGACGCCCTCGCCCACATCGCCGAACGACACCCCGACCTCGTCACGCTCGACCTCACCCTCCCCGACATCGACGGGGTCGAGGTCTGCCGCCGGATCCGCGCGGTCAGCGACTGCTACGTGATCGTGATCAGCGGCCGCACCGCCGAGCTCGACCGCCTCATCGGCCTCGAGGTGGGCGCCGACGACTACGTCGTCAAGCCGTTCTCCATGCGCGAGCTGCAGGCCCGCGTGGCGGCGCTGTTCCGGCGTCCGCGCAGCACCGAGGCGGCGAACGTGCCCGTGACCACCCTGGTCGCGGTGCCCGATCCCCCGGAGGCCAGGACGGAGGGGTGCCGCGACCTCAGCATCAACCGCGACGCCCGCGAGGTCCTCGTCGAGGGCCGCGAGGTGGGCCTGACCCGCACCGAGTTCGACCTGCTGGCCCACCTCGTGGCCAACCCGGGCGTGGTCGTGCCCCGCGAGGAACTGATGCGCGCGGTCTGGGACAGCGACTTCGTGCCCGACAGCACCCACGTGGTCGACGTCCACCTCGCCAACCTGCGTCGCAAGCTCCGCGCCGCCGCCACCGGCAACGAGTGGATCCGCACCATCCGCGGGGTCGGGTTCCGCTTCGACCCCTGCTGCCCCTGACCGGGGGCGCCGGACGGCTCAGCGGGCCGACTCGCGCAGCGTCGCGCCGCGCGCGCCGCGCACCGTCATCGACGCGCTGACCAGGGCGACGGCACCGAGGACGGCCGCCGCCAGCAGCGTCAGCACGACCAGGCGCAGCGGCGAGATCGACGCCACGAGCGCGGGCGTGGTCGGGTCGTCGGCGTAGCCCAGCGTGATCGTGCGCAGCACCACCCACTGCGCCAGGGAGCCGGCCAGGATGCCCGCCAGCGCCGCGCTGCCCAGCACGACGCCGAGCTCGCGCACCACGGCCACCATCACCGCGGAGCGGGGTACGCCGACCACGCGCAGCGCTGCGGCGTCGCGGCGGCGGGCCGGCAGCTGGACGGCCGCGCTGACGAAGAGGCCGGCCAGCGCCATCAGCAGCACCAGCGCCGCGACCACGCCGTAGAGGCGGAGCGCGAGGGCGTACGCGCTCTGGTCGAGCACCTCTCGCTCCTGCTCGAGGGTCGTGCCGACGGTGAGCCCGGCGCTCGAGAGCGCCTCGGTGATCGAGGACGGCGTGCCCTCGCGCGCCAGCACGTGGGTGGTGACCAGGTTGTCGTAGACCGGGCGGTCGGTGACGAACGAGCTGTGGTCGACCAGCAGCCCCGACGGCCCGGTGAAGGGCATCCCCTCGATGGCGCCGATGCCGCCGATGGGGTCGACGGGGATCAGGCCGAAGCCCTCGTCGAGCTTGGCGATGGTCCGCGCCTGGACGCCCGGTCCGGCCAGCGCCGGCCGGTCGCGGGTGATGCCGCCGGCGGTGAGCCGCGCCATGCCGACGGAGTCGCCGGTGTCGACGTCGAGGTCGAGGGTGCCGTCGACCTCCCGCATGTCGGTGATCGAGGTGCGCACCGCCGGGTCGGGGGTGGGCGTCCAGCCCGCGCCGGCGATGGCGGCGGGCACGGGGGTGCCGTCGACCGCGATCTCCTCGAGGCGGATCGTGCCCGACATGCGGGCGTTGGTGCCGGCGCCCCCGCCGAGGGTCATCCCCTCCAGCGTGCAGCCCTCCCGGCAGAACGGGACCCGGACCGACCGGCTGCTCTCGCCCGGCGGGAACGGCCCGACGTAGGCCTTGAGCGGGACCCCGGCACGGCTGCCGAAGCGGAGCTCGACGGACAGGCCGTCGTCGAGGTCGGCCCGGTTGTCGATGGTGAGCGTGATCCGCCGGCCCTCGAGGGTCGGCACCTCACCGCCGGGCGTGATGGTCTCGGCGACCTGCTCGACGTCGCGCCCCGGGCTCCACGTGGGCGGCCACGTCGCCACGCGCGCCAGCCGGCTGCTGTCGACGACGGAGAAGTTGGCCCCGGGGTTGGCGACGCTGGCCGCGGCCATGATCCACTCCCCGTCGGGGTCGACCCGGCGGGTCAGGTCGACCGCCTCGGAGATGGTGAGGTTGGTCGACCACGTCGTGGCGGCCGGTGAGGAGGTGGCGGCGACGCTGGTGCGCCAGGTCGCCGCGGAGTCGTAGACCCCCGCGCCGAAGACCGCGACGGCGATGGCCGCGGTGATCGGCAGGATGACGAGGGTGCCCTCCTGACGTCGTGAGATCGCACGCGAGGACACGAAGCCGCTGAGCGAGCGCCCCCGCGAACGACCGGTCCACCACGTCGCGAGGACGGCCGTCAGCCGGGTGGCCGCGAGGCCGGCCACGACGGCGAGCAGCACCGGCAGGACGAGGTCGGTGGCGTCGGGCTCGGCCGGTCCGCTGGCCGACAGCTTGCTCGCCAGCGTGGCGACGGCGAGGGCGAGGAGGGTCAGCTGGGCGATGACCGACCAGCGGCGCGCGGCCACCGGGCGGCGTACGCCGGAGAGCTGGGAGGCGAGCGACTCGCGGACCACCAGGCCCACCGCCACGCAGGCCACGGCCACGGCCGCGACGAGCACGAGGGCGGCGGCGACCCAGCTGGCGGCCGGCATCGGCAGCGGCAGGCCGGGCACCAGCCAGCTCCGCACGAGCACGACGGCGAGCCCCAGCCCGAAGGCGATGCCGATCGGGGTCGCGACGAGCAGCAGGGTGAGCGGCTCGGCGAGCCCGAGTCCCCACAGCCGGCGGGAGGTGACGCCGCGCAGCGACGCCAGCGCCAGCTCGGGCACCCGCAGCTCGCTGGCGGCGTTGAGCAGGCGCATCAGCAGCGCCAGCGCGACCAGCACCAGCGACAGCACCGCCGGCGCGATCGAGCTGCGCGCGGTGGACTGCTGGAAGCGGACCTCCTCGACGACGTCGGCGAGCGAGTTGGTGTCGTCGGCGCGCAGGGTGCCGCCCACGACCTCCAGACCGCCCTCGCTGGGCACGGCCGAGGCGGACGCCGCGGCCTCGTCGAGCTGCTCGGGCGTGAGGTCGGCGGGCACGGACAGGTGGGTGTCGACGCGCACCGTCCAGCCGCCGGCCGCCGTGATCGTGTCGTCGGTGGTGATCAGCGGGGCGGGCGCGAAGGGCTGGTAGCCGCCGCTGATGCTCTCCTGCTCGTTGGTGCTGGTGAGGCGCCCCGGGATGAGCCAGTCCTTGCTCGTGCGCGGGGTGAGGTAGGTGCCGACCACGACGACCTCGTCGATGCCGGGACGCGGCAGGTCGAGGGCGGCCACGCCGTTGGGCTCGAAGATCGCGAGGTCCAGCGGCCGGCCGATCTCGGCCCCGGTCTTCTCCAGGTCGGAGGCGAGCATCAGCACCTCGCCCTGCGCCTGCGGGCAGCGTCCCTCGACCTCGAGCGTCTCGCACGCGTCCGCCCGTGCCCAGAAGGTCACCACGCCGCGCAGGGCGCTGAACCGCTCGGACTGCACGATCGGCACCGGCTCCTGCCACGGGCCGGTGGTGAGCTCCTCCGACGCGGCGACGGCGTCGTCGCGGGCCTCGCCGACGGACGTGCCGGGGCCGGGGGTGAAGACGCGGCTGAGGCCGGTGAGGCCGGCCGGGGTCTCCTGCAGGCGCGTCACGACATAGGAGTTGGTGACCGCCTCGGAGAACACCGGGCCGAGCACCGCCGAGCCGATGGCGAGGGCGCTCAGCAGCACCGAGCCCGCGGACAGCAGGGCCCGGGCCCGCAGCCCGCGGACGATCGCGCCGAACAGCTGGATCATCGCGGGGTCCCCTCGGCGTCGTTCACAGGAGCACAGCGGAGGAGGAGAACGTCGTGGGGTGGGTTCACTGGCCCTCCTCCTCGCGCAGCAGGCTGGGACGGGTGGTGGAGGCGCGTACGGCACGGGCGCGGCCGCCGACCACCACGACCGCCAGCGCCGCCAGCACGGCGGGGACGACGAGCGGCCAGGCGTGCGGCGCGGTGTCGAGGGGCAGCCCGGCCACCGGGACCGCGAGCAGCGGCAGGCCGTCGAGCAGCAGCCGCACGGCCAGCCAGCCGCCCGCGACCACCGCGGCGAGCACGAGCACGGTCAGGCTGGCCAGCTCGGCGCGGCCGGCGCGCCGGGCGGTGCCGGTGGAGATGCCGAGCACGCGCAGCGACGCCACGTCGCGGCGGTAGTCGCGCAGGTGGCGCGCCACGCCCGCGCCCAGGGCGAGCAGGGCGACCAGCGCGCACGCCAGGGCGGTGAGGGCGTACGCCACCGACTGGGCGCCGCCGAAGCGCTCGCCGAGCGACTCGCGCACGGCCGCCCGGGAGCGCCAGCGGGTGCCGGTCGCCTCGGCGACCCGGTCGAGGACCTCCTGGGGCGTGTCCGCGCGGGCCACGACCTGCACCTCGGCGGAGGGGACGGTCGGTCCCGACCCGGCCGCCGCGGTGCGGATGTCAGCGAGCGTGCCGATGCTGCCGAGCTGCGGCAGCGACCGGGCGACCCCGACCACCTCGGTCACCCGGTCGTCGCCGCCGAGGTCGAGTGCCTGCGGCGCCGGCTCGTCGGCGACCAGCACGGGCACGTCGCTCGCACCCAGGTCGAGGTGGAGCTCGAGCGCGGCGGCGGGCAGCATCGCCACCTGGAGGCCGTCGGCGCGGTTGACCACGATCACGGCGGGGGGCTCGTAGTTGCGGAAGAACTGGTTGGAGAGCGCGGCCTCCACCGACGAGCGGTCGGGCACCCACGAGCTGTCGAGCAGGTCGGTGCCGCCGAGGGTGAGCTGCTCCACCAGCACCACGAAGTCGTTGCCGTCGATGAGGCCGCGGCTGTCGCGGTCGACCGAGAGCCCGGTGATGACGCAGCCGTCGGCGCACTCGCGCACCCGCACGTCGCGGCGGGCGGGGGTGCCGTCGGTGGGCACGTCGAGGGTGACGGTGACGGCACCCGAGCTGTTGGCCGCGGTGACGTAGGACAGCGTCAGCACGGCGCGCGCGCCGCCGACCTGCGTGTCCTCGCCGTCGGGACCGCGGAAGGTGCGCACCGGCGGCACGTCGATCCCCGAGACCGCCACCGTGAGCCGGTCGCCGGCGACGCGCACGGGGGCGAGGCCGGTGGCGAGGCGCCCGACGGCGTCGGACGCCGCGCGCGCGGGGGTGTCGTCGTAGAAGTCGCCGACCACCCGCTCCCAGCGGCCGGCGTCGACGTAGGCACGGCGCTCGGCCAGGCGGTTCTCGTTGCGGACGATCGCGGTGGCGACGAGGTGCTCGCCCTCGGGGTCGGCCTGCTCGGTGAGGTCGACGGCGCCCATCGCGCCCAGCGCGGTGGCGTCGATCGTGCGCTCGCCCGGCACCTCGACCGCCGCCTGCTCGTCGGTCCAGCCGTTGACCGCCACCGCGCCGCTGAGAGCGAGCGCGCCGACCACGCCGGCGGCCACCACCAGCCGGATCGGGGTGACCAGGTCGTCGGCGCGCGCGAGGCGGCGCGCGGCCAGGAACGCACCCAGGCCGCGCTTCTCGGTCGCCGGGGTCAGCACCCGGGCGGCGATCCGCACCACCCACACCGCGACCTGCCCGAGCGCGAGGCCCACCAGCGCCGGGCCGAGCAGGACGACCAGGTCGGGGTCGCCGTCGGCCGAGCGGCTGCGGTAGGCCGCGACACCGGCGCCCACGAGCACGAGCACGCTGAGGAAGATCGCCAGCGTGGTCGCCCGGCGCGGACGCCGCCGGGTCGAGACCTGGACGGCGAGCGGCTCGCGCAGGGCCGAGCCGGCGGACAGCGCGACGATCAGCAGGCCGACGCCGGCGATGGCGGCCGCCGCGAGGAGCGCCGTACGCCCGAGCGCCGGGGCCGCCTCGCCGAGCCAGGTGGTGCTCGCCCAGACGGCGCCGGCCGCACCGACCGCGAGGCCGAGCAGGGTGCCGAGCACGATCGCCAGCAGCGGCTCGACCAGCAGGAAGCGCCACAGCCGCAGGCCGTGGATGCCCCGCAGCCGGGCCAGGCCGACCTCCTCGCGGCGGGCGACGGCGAGCTCCGCGCCGATGCTCGGAACCGCGACGGCGCCGAGGAGCAGCAGCGGGGCGCTCAGCCAGGGCGAGGTGCCGGCCGCCTCGGCGAACTGCAGCACGGTCACGGCACCGCCGACGACCACCAGCGACATCAGCACCAGCGTGGTCAGGGCACCGCGGCGGCTCCAGGCGCCGCGCAGGACTCTGCTCAACGACCCGGCCTCTCCGGTGCCGCGGACGAACGGGAGGTCACCGCAGGACCCGGCCCTCGTCGAGCGCGATGTGCAGGTCGCAGGCCTCCACGACTGCGGGGTCGTGGGTGGCCACCACGACGACGGCGCCCCGGGCGGCCTCCTCGCGCAGCTCGGCGAGGACGACGCCGCGGTTGCCCTCGTCGAGCTCGGACGTCGGCTCGTCGGCGAGCAGCACGTCGGCGCCGACCACGAAGCCACGGGCGCAGGCGACGCGCTGCATCTGGCCGCCGGACAGCTCCTCGACCTGCCGCTCGCCCAGGTCGGCGATGCCGAACCGGGCCAGCGCGGCCTCGGCCGCCTCGTCGGCGTCGGCGGGCGCCACCCCGCGCGCCCGCAGCGCGATGGAGACGTTCTCGCGGGCCGAGAGGATCGGCACCAGTCCGTAGACCTGGAGGACGAACGCGACCTCGGGCAGCGGGTCGCCGCTGCCGGTCCACATCTCGCGGCCGTCGAGCTCGGCGGAGCCCGAGGTGGGCTGGAGCAGGCCGCCGGCGATGGAGAGCAGGGTGGTCTTGCCGGACCCGCTCGGTCCCGACAGCGCGGTGACCTTGCCCGCGGGGAAGGTGACGCTGACGTCGTCGAGGAGGGTGCGACCGTTGACGTAGGTGATGGAGTCGAGCCGCAGCTCGCGGGGCTCGCTCACCGCGGGGACCGCGCGGGGTGGCTCGCGGGGGCGCGGCGGGCCCGGAGGTGGGGTGCGCTCATGCCTGGGATCCTTCACTGCTCGCGCGGGTGACGATGATGCGGCCCTGCTCGTCGTCCTCGAAGCGGACGAGCGTGCCGGGCGGCCACTCGGTGGCGATGTGGCCGGGGAGGTGGAGGACACCGTCCTCGCCCACCACGGCGTACTCCGAGCCGCCGTGGCCCTCCGCGCCGACGCGCCCGCCCTTCATCGTCACCGTGCGCGGGAAGGTGGCGGCCACCTCGGGCTGGTGGGTGACCACGACGATCGTGGTGCCGAAGTCGTCGCCGAGCGAGTGGATCAGGTGGAGCACGTGGTCGCGGTCGGCGTGGCTGAGCTGGCTGGTCGGCTCGTCGGCCAGGAGCAGGCGCGGCGACGTCGACACGGCGCACGCCAGCGCGAGCCGCTGGCGCTGGCCGCCGGACATCGTGGAGACCACCTGGTCGGCCTGGTCGAGGAGCCCCACGCGGTCGAGCAGCTCGGTGTCGGCCAGCGCGTGGTCGCGGTCGCCGCCCGAGAGCGAGAGCCGGGCGAACGCGATGTTCTGCCGGGCGGTGGCGTACGGCAGCAGGTTGCGCGTGGCGCCCTGCAGCATCGTGGAGACCTGCCGCGAGCGGATCCGGGCGAGGTAGCGCTCGCCCATCCGCGAGACCTCCTCGTCGCCGAGGTAGATCTTGCCGGCGCTGGGCTTCTGGATCCCGCCCAGCAGCGCGAGGAGGGTCGACTTGCCCGAGCCGCTCGGGCCGAGGAAGGCGACCCGCTCGCCGGGCCGGATGGTGAGGTCGACGCCGCGCAGGGCGACGACATCGTGCCCACCGAAGGTCTTGTAGAGGTGGACGACCCCCTCGCAACGGACGCCGAGGCCTCCGGTGCGGGTCTCCTCGACCACGGCCGCGCTGTCCCGCACGATGTCCTCGACTCTCTCCCAAGAAGGGGTTCAACATACATAAAGGGCAGTACGTTGAATGCATGGTGATACGAGTCGCGCTGGTCAACGACGACGAGGTGGTCGTCCGGGGGCTCGACGCGATGATGCGCAGCTACGGCCACCGCGTCGACGTGGTCGAGCTCGCTGCGGGCAGGCCCGTGGCCCATCCGGTCGACGTCGCCCTCTACGACACGTTCGGGATGGGCCAGGGCAACGGGCCCGCCGTGCGCCAGCTCGTCGACAGCCCCCAGGTGCGCTCGGTCGCGGTCTACACCTGGAACTTCCAGCCGTGGCTGACCCGCGACACCCTCGGGCAGGGCGTGCGCGGCTACCTCTCCAAGAGCCTGCCGGCCGCGCGGCTGGTCGAGGCGCTCACCTCGATCGCCGGAGGGCAGCTCGTCGTCTCGCCGTCGCGGGGGCGCTCGCCGCTCGTCGGGGGCGACTGGCCCGGACGCGAGGAGGGCCTGACCGCCCGCGAGGCCGAGGTGCTGTCGCTGATCACGATGGGCCTGAGCAACCAGGAGATCGCCGAGCGCACCCTGCTCTCGCTCAACTCGATCAAGTCCTACATCCGCTCGGCCTACCGCAAGATCGACGTCGACTCCCGCTCCCGGGCGGTGCTCTGGGGCGTCGAGCACGGCATGCGGGCCGACCGGGTGCGGATCAACGGCTCCCCGGCGCGCGAGGTCTGAGGCGGTCACACCCACCGCCCAGGGCCGCCCGCGCTTTGGGGTCCGGGCGCGCGCCGCCCGTACCCTGCTCCGGTGAACGAGCAGCACGACGGCATCGACCCGGCCGACCTGGCGACCACCGTCCGCGTCCTCGAGCAGCTGCACCGGGTGCCGGGCGACCACCCCGACCACATCACCGTCAAGCGCGCGGCGTCGCACATGTACAAGGCGATCAAGGCCGAGCGCAGGCTGCAGAAGCGCGCCGAGGAGCTGGCGCACGACCGTGCGGTCACCGAGCTCACCGCCACCGGCTCGCCGGAGCGCATCGACGACGAGACGTCCGGCATCCCGCTCGTCTCCTCCGCGCCCGGCGCGTTCGCGGGCGAGCTGGTCAACCCGCGCGGCTGCTACATCTGCAAGCAGGACTTCACCCTGGTCGACGCGTTCTACCACTGGCTGTGCCCCACCTGCGCGGCGATGAGCCACGCCAAGCGCGACCAGCGCACCGACCTCACCGGCCGGCGCGCGCTGCTCACCGGCGGCCGCGCCAAGATCGGGATGTACATCGCGCTCCGCCTGCTGCGCGACGGTGCCCACACCACGATCACCACCCGGTTCCCCAAGGACGCGGTGCGCCGCTTCAGCTCGCTCCCCGACAGCGACGAGTGGATCCACCGGCTCAAGGTCGTCGGCATCGACCTGCGCGACCCCACCCAGGTCCTCTCCCTCGCCGACGACGTCGCGGCGGCCGGCCCGCTGGACATCCTCATCAACAACGCGTGCCAGACGGTGCGCCGCACGCCGGGCGCCTATGCACCGCTCGTCGAGGCCGAGTCGCTGCCCCTGCCCGACGACTCCGTGCCGGAGCTGGTGACCTTCGACCGGATCTCCGAGGCGCACCCCGCCGCGATCGCGGGCGCGCTGCGCGACACCGCCGTGGCCCACCACGAGGGCGAGTCGGTCGAGCACGCGATGGCCGTGCACAACGCGGCCACCCTGACCGCGCTGGCGCTCAAGGCGGGGCAGGCCTCCCTCGACGCGCACCTGGCCGGCACGGCCGTCGACGCCGGCGGGCTGCTGCCCGACGTGCAGGTCTCCAACTCCTGGACCCAGACCGTCGGCGAGGTCGACCCGCTCGAGCTGCTCGAGGTGCAGCTGTGCAACTCGATCGCGCCGTTCCTGCTGGTCTCCCGGCTGCGCCCGGCCATGGCGAGCGCCGCGGCGGCCGCGACCTCCGGTCGGGCGTACGTCGTCAACGTCTCCGCGATGGAGGGGCAGTTCTCGCGGCGCTACAAGGGCGCCGGGCACCCCCACACCAACATGGCCAAGGCCGCGCTCAACATGCTCACCCGCACCTCGGCGGGCGAGATGTTCGAGACCGACCGGATCCTGATGACGGCCGTCGACACCGGGTGGATCACCGACGAGCGTCCGCACCACGAGAAGCTCCGGATCGCTGCCGAGGGCTGGCACGCCCCGCTCGACCTCGTCGACGGCGCCGCCCGGGTCTACGACCCGATCGTGCTCGGCGAGGCCGGCACCGACCTCTTCGGCTGCTTCGTCAAGGACTACCAGCCCTCCCCCTGGTGAGCCCGGGGCCGGCTCAGGCCTCGAGCCAGGCGAGCACCGCGAGCACCCGGCGGTTGTCGTCGGGAGCGACGGGCAGGTCGAGCTTGGTGAAGATGCTGTTGGCGTGCTTGTCGACGGCCTTGGGCGTGATGAAGAGCCGGGCCGCGATCGCGGCGTTGGAGCGGCCCTCGGCCATCAGCCCCAGCACCTCCCGCTCGCGCTCGGACAGCCGGTCGACCGCGCGTGCCCGTGGTCGCGCCATGATCGTGGAGACCACCTCGGCGTCGAGCACGGTGCCGCCGGCGGCGACCCGGCGCACCGCGTCGACGAACTCGCCGATGTCGCCGACCCGGTCCTTGAGCAGGTAGCCCACGCCACCCCCGCCACTGGCGAGCAGCTCGCGGGCGTAGAGGTGCTCCACCCACTGCGACAGGACCACCACGGGGAACGCCGGGCGGGCCGCGCGGCAGGCGATCGCGGCGCGCAGGCCCTCGTCGGTGAGCGTGGGCGGCAGGCGTACGTCGAGGATCGCCGCCTCGGCGTCGGGGTCGGCGAGCGCCTCGTCGAGAGCCGGCGCGTTGTCGACCGAGTGGAGGATCGTGAAGCCGTGCGCGGAGAGGATCCGGGTCAGCCCGTCGCGGAGGAGGGCGTTGTCCTCGGCGAGGACGACTCGCACGGCACCTCCAGCGTGACCAGGGTGGGACCACCCGCGGGGCTCGAGACTCTCACGCTGCCGTCGAGGGCCGCCAGCCGCCGCGCCACCCCGCGCAGCCCGGTCCCGCCCGACGGGTCGGCGCCGCCCCGCCCGTCGTCGCCCACGACCACGACCAGCACGTCGTCGCGGCGCTCCAGCTCGACCCAGGCGTGCTGCGCATCGGCATGCTTGGCGACGTTGGCCAGGCACTCCAGCACCGCGAAGTAGGCCGCGGTCTCGACGGGGGCCGAGGGTCGCTCGGGCAGGTCGCCGGTCACCGTGACCGGGACGGCGAGGTCGAGGGCGAGGGCCTGCACGGCGCCGGCGAGGCCCCGGTCGGCGAGCACCGGCGGGTGGATGCCGCGTACGACGTCACGGATGTCGCCCAGCGCCGCCCCGGTGGTGGTCGACGCCTCGGCGAGCAGGTGGCGGGCGGCGACCGGGTCGGTGTCCATCAGCTGTCGGGCCAGCCCGAGGCTCATCTGGAGCGCGACCAGGCGGGCCTGGGCGCCGTCGTGGAGGTCGCGCTCGATGCGCCGCAGCTCCGCGGCGGAGTCCTCGACCGTCTCGGCGCGGGTCTCGGTGAGCACCTGGACCCGCTCCTCGAGGAGCTCGTGGCTGCCCCGGCTCAGCAGGCGGGCGTCGAGGACCGAGCGCAGCCGCATCAGGTGCGGGGTCGCGAACCACCACAGCACCAGCGTCACCACGCAGAGCATGAGCGCCACCACGACCAGGGAGATGACGAGCCCCACGCTGGCCGACACGAACGCCCACACCAGCTCGCGCCAGGTCATCGGGTCGCGGCCCCAGGTGAGCAACCGGGCCGGCAGGGCCAGGTCGTCGTCGGGCAGGCGGTCGGCCGGCACGGGGTGGGCGAGCGTGGCGGCCGCCATCGCGCGGTGCCGGTCGGCGATCCAGCGCAGGAGGGGCAGGCCGACCAGCAGGAGCGGGATCCCGACGACCGCGAGCGCGGTGCCGGCCCCGGCGGCGACGAGCGTGGCGGCGACCAGGGTCGGCACGGCCAGCGCCACCTGCGCGAGTGCGTAGCCGGTGAGCCGGAGGGGGCCGGGTCTGTGCGCCATGTCCCCATCCTCACCGATCGCGAGGCCCCGGTCGGTGGGGTTTTCCCCACCTCGCGCCGGGAGGTGCCACCCCTGCCGGACGAGGCGATCGCCGGAAGCGTGGAGCCCGACCGATCCACGGGCCCCACCCGCCCGAACGCACACGGAATGGAGCACGGCGATGGCAGCCGACCTGATCACCCGGATCCCCCAGCGGGCCGCGCGCTGGAGCGCCGAGCACCCGTGGCGCGCGATCCTCACCTGGCTGGCGCTGGTGGCGGCGGCCACCAGCCTCGCCGTCCTCGTGCCGACGCACGAGGCGGAGCCGGCCGACTACCGCATCGGCGAGTCCGGACGCGCGGACGCCATGGCCGAGCGCGCGGGACTGGCCGCACCCGACTCCGAGGTCGTCCTCGTCAGCGGCGACCCCGCGCAGGTGCCCGACGCCGCTCGCGAGCTCGCCCGGGGGATGACCCGTGCCGAGGGGGTCAGCGGCGTCGCTCCACCGGTGTGGAACGACGACCGCTCCGCGATGCTGGTGTCGGTCTCGCTGGCCGAGGGCGTCGACGACGCCGGGCCGCTCGAGGCGGTGACCGACGAGGTGGCCGCCGCCCATCCGGACCTGACGCTGCGCCAGACCGGCGGCCCGAGCCTCGACGCGGGGATCAACGACCAGGTCGCCGACGACCTCGCCTCGGCCGAGGGGATCAGCATCCCGGTGACGCTGGTGCTGATGCTGCTGGCCTTCGGAGCCCTGATCGCGGCCGGCATCCCGGTGCTGCTGGCGCTGGGCAGCGTCGCGGCGACGATGGGCATCTCCGCGGCGGTGTCCCACCTCGTCCCGGCGGAGCCGACCGTCGGCTCGATGATCGTGCTGATCGGCATGGCCGTCGGGGTCGACTACTCGCTGTTCTACCTCAAGCGTGAGCGCGAGGAGCGGGCCCGCGGCCGCAGCACGCTCGACGCGGTCGAGATCGCGGCGCAGACCTCCGGCCACTCCATCCTCGTCTCGGGCTTCGCGGTGGCGGCGTCCATGTCGGGGCTCTTCCTCGTCGGCTTCGTCACCTTCACCTCGCTCGCGCTCGGCGCGATCATCGTCGTCGCCGTCGCCGTGGTCGGCTCGATCACCGTGCTGCCGGCGCTGCTGGTGAAGCTCGGACGCTGGGTCGACCGCCCCCGCGTGCCGCTGCTGTGGCGCCTCAACCGCCGCATCGGCGCCGGTGGGATCAGCCGCCGCATCCTGGCCCCGGTCCTGCGCCGTCCCGCGCTGGCGCTCGTCGGATCGCTCGCGGCGTGCACCGCACTCGCCGTACCGGCGCTCGGCATGACGATGCACGCCGCCACCCTGGAGACGCTGCCGAGCGAGATCCCGGCGGTGCAGACCATGCGCGACGTGGCAGCGGCGTTCCCCGGCGAGGGCACCACCGTGAGGGTGCTGGCCGAGGGTCCGGGGTCGGCGGCGGCGCTGGGCGACCTGGCGTCGCGGGCGACCGGAGCCGGCGCGTTCACCGAGGTGCCCGACGGGCTCGCCACCTCCGACGACGGCGGCGCCTCCTCCCTCACGCTGGCGCTGCCGTGGCCCGACTCCGACGAGCGGACCACGGAGGCCATCACCGACCTGCGCGAGGAGATCGCGCCGGCGGCCCTCGACACCGACGGCCTGGAGTGGGCGGTGGGCGGGGACGCCGCGTCCAACCTGGACTTCGACGAGCACCTCACGACGTGGATGCCCGTGGTGATCGGGTTCGTCCTGCTGCTGACCCTGGTGATGATGGGGGTCGCCTTCCGCAGCGTGCCGCTGGCGCTGGTCTCGACCGGGCTCAACCTCATCTCGGTCGGCGTGGCCTTCGGCGTGCTGACCCTCGTGTTCCAGCACGGCTGGCTCGAGGGGCTGCTCGGCTTCACCAGCCCGGGCTTCGTGATCGACTGGATCCCGCTCTTCGTGCTCGTCGTGCTGGTGGGGCTCTCGATGGACTACCACGTGTTCGTCACCGGGAGGATCCGCGAGCTGGTGGGACGCGGGCTGCCCACCCGGCTGGCCGTCGAGCGGGGCATCCGCGACAGCGCGTCCGTCGTCACCAGCGCGGCGGCGGTCATGGTCTCGGTGTTCGCCATCTTCGCGACGCTGAGCATGCTCGAGATGAAGATGATGGGCGTCGCGCTGGCCGTGGCGATCCTGCTCGACGCGACGCTGATCCGGCTGGTGATGCTGCCCGCCGCGCTGGTGCTGCTGGGCGAGCGCGTCTGGTGGCCCCGGCGCCCGGCCCGGCCCGCCGGTGACCTGGTCGAGGCGGGACCCGAGTCCGAGCCGGAGCTCACCCCCGCCGCCTGACGGTGCACCACCACCCCGGCGCGCCGGGTCGGCAGCCGGTTGCTGCCGACCCGGCGCGTTTCGGGGCCTGCCGTCCGGACGGCCCGGCTGGTTGACTTCGCGGCATGAGCCTGGAGACCGCCGAGCAGTTCCACGCCCGCGTCGCCGCGGCCACCGACGCCGAGGGGAGGCTCCCGGTCGCCATCGAGGCGATGCCGGGATGGGACGTCTTCCCCTTCGAGCTCGACGGGCTGCGGATCAAGCCCCTCGAGGCGCTCCAGGACGCCGAGCCGCCGCGGGAGGGCGAGGACCCCGCCGACTGCTTCTGCCGCCAGCCGTTGCCGCCCGAGCGCGCGGCGCGGGTGGCGTGGCGCAACGAGCGCTGGCTGCTCGTCACCCTCGACATGCGGCTGCCGGTCTCCTTCATCCTGCGGCCGGTGGAGCACCACGACCTGGCCGACCTGCCCGACGAGCTGGCCGCGGAGATGGGCGTGCTGATGGCACGGATCTGCGCCGCGGTCGAGGAGCTGCCGAGCGTCGGCCGCTGCCACATCGGCCGCTACGGCGACGGCGGCGCCCACGCCCACCCCTTCTTCTTCGGCCGCCCGGCCCGGATGGCGCAGCTGCGCGGGTCGTGCCTGCTGGACTGGGAGGAGAACCTCCCGGAGCTCCCCGACGACGTACGCCTGGCCAACGCCGGTCACGTCGGGCGGCGGCTGGTCGAGCGCCTGGGCGGCGACGGACCGGCGTGGAAGCGGTGAGGAGCGCTCAGCCGGAGCGCGCCCGGGCGGCGTCCCAGCGCCTCCGGCACTCGCGGACGTCCTCGCCGTAGACCCCGACCAGCTCGGGGGGCACGCCGCGCGGGTGGGCCGCCAGGAAGTCCTCGAGCGCGGCGTAGGACTCGAGGAACGCCGCGGTGTCGGGGTCGGCGACGTCGGTCGCCGCCTCCGGGGCGAGCGAGGCGAGCGGGTCGGTGAGGGCGCGGGTCCACTCCTCGCGGATCGCCTCGTGCCGCTCGCGCGAGACCGCGAGCAGCCCGGCCAGCGACGGGTCGCGGGTGGCCCCGTCGCGCTCGCTGTCGCCGTACGACGACGCGAGCCGGCCGACGTCGCGGCGAGCCCGCTCGCGCAGCAGCCACAGCGCGCCGAAGCCCAGCGCGTCGAGCGCCAGCAGGGCTGGCACGGCGACCGCGGTCATGTCGAGCTGCCAGAAGAGCGGGACGAGGAACACCGCCTGCAGCACCAGCAGCACGAGCGCGACACCGGTGACCGGGTAGTCGGCGCGGACCCGCAGCCGGTCGGCGCGCACGGTGCCGGCGTGGACGCGCGGCGCCACCGGCTCGGCGCGCCACGGGACGAGGTCGGTCTCCGGCACGGCGGCTCCCTGGGTGGTGGGACGGGTGCGAACACCCTAGGAGCACGGTCCCGGCGCGGCCGACTCGCGCGCGGGCCGACCCGAGCGCGACCGCGAGCCGGGCTCTCGGAGGTGCGGTGGCGCCCCCGCTACCGTGGCGGCGTGGAGATCACCACCCGCATCGGATCCGGCCACGGTGACTTCGTCCTCTTCGCGATCACCCCGCCGCGGCAGTCGACGCCCGCGGAGCGGCTCCCCGAGATCGCGCGCGCCACCATCGAGCGGCTGGACCACCTCGACCTCGACGGACTGGTCCTCTACGACATCGACGACGAGACGTCGCGCAACCCGGAGCAGCGCCCGTTCCCCTTCAGCCCGACCGTCGACCCGTCCGACTACCGCTCCGAGCACCTCCGGGCCTGGCGGACGCCGACGATCGTCTACCGCGCGGTCGGCAAGTACCAGCGCGACGAGCTGCGGACGTGGCTCAGCGAGCAGGATCCCCGGCGGACGCTGACCGTGCTGGTCGGCGCCGCCTCCAGCGGCCTGGCCGCGCCCGTGTCGCTCGCCGATGCGCAGGCCCTGCGCGGCGAGCTCAACCCGGACCTGCTGTGCGGAGGAGTGGCGATCCCCGAGCGGCACAGCCGGCGCGACAACGAGCACCTGCGCCTGATCGCCAAGCAGGAGGCCGGCTGCCGGTTCTTCGTGTCCCAGGTCGTCTACGACCTCAACGCCGCCAAGAACCTCGTGTCCGACTACCGCTACGAGTGCGAGGCCCGCGGCCTGGCCCCGGTCCCGATCGTGTTCACGTTCTCCGTGTGCGGCTCGATGAAGACCCTCGAGTTCCTCCGCTGGCTCGGCGTCGACGTCCCCCGGTGGATCGAGAACGACCTCCGGCACTCGACGGACCCGCTGGCGGCGTCCCTCGACCAGGCGCAGGCGACGGCTTTCGAGCTCATCGACTTCTGCCGCCGGCTCGGGGTGCCCATCGGCGTCAACGTGGAGAGCGTCTCCATCCGTCGCGAGGAGATCGCGGCCTCCGTGGACCTCGCGGCGCGGCTGGCGGCCCACCTGCGGGCGTAACCGCCCTCCGGCGAGGGCGGCCAGGTGGGCGCCACGCTCACCGCGGTGCGACCGGGCCCGTGCCCTCCCCGGTCGACCCGGCGTCGCCGGAGTCACCGGAGCCGCCGGACTCACCGGGGACGTCCTCGCGGTTCTCGTGGCCGGTGCGCTGGGTGTAGTAGTCCGCGTGGCGGCCCCGTGCCTGCTCGTCCCAGGTGTCGTCGTCGTAGTCGGGCGCGTCCTTGACCTGCTCCTTGCTGACATTGACGATGATCCGCCTGCCGTCGTGGTCGATGCCCACGACGGTGCCGGCGGGGATCAGGCGCTGCTTGCCGAAGATCCAGAAGCCCGTGTCGACGACGAGCCAGGACCCGTCGGTCTCGGCGGTGGCCCGGTCGACCTTGCCGAGCGGGCCGTCCTCGCCCTCGACGTCGTAGCCGACGAGGTCGCGGTCGTGCGCCCACTCGCTGTCGCGGTAGCTCCAGACGGTGTCGCTCATGTGTCCTCCCGAGGGTCTGGTCGGTGGTGCGGGCTCGTCACACGCGTACGCCCCCGGAGCCGGATCCGGCGTCCCGGCGCGATCGTGGAAGATCCACGTCACCCAGTGGCTCGGATCCTCCCCGATCCCGTCGAAGTCCCCGCTCAGGCGGGGACTCCGACACAGGCGGTCCGCACTCACCGACACAACCACCGCCCGGCGGTGGGCGAGCACACCCGTGGGGCGGTGTCCCGGGGCCCTCAGTCGGTGCCGGTGTGGCCCCGCAGCAGGTCGCCGAACGGGGTGACGTCGGTCTCGAGCCGGGTGCCGGACGTACGCCGCGGGCGCGCGGCGAGGTCGGGAGCGAACCCGCCGACGGCGTAGCCGCCCTGGCCCAGCACCAGCGCGGCCAGCTCGGCGGCCGCGCGGGTGATGCGGTCGGAGAGCCCGTGGCTGCCGAAGTCCTCGGTGGCGGCGAAGACGCCGGTGGGGACGACCACCGCGCGCAGGTAGGCGAAGAGCGGGCGCAGCGCGTGGTCGAGCACCAGCGAGTGCCGCGAGCTGCCGGCGGCCGCGGCGATCAGCACCGGCGTACCGACCAGCGCGTCCTTGTCGAGCGCGTCGAAGAACATCTTGAACAGCCCGCTGTAGCTCCCGTTGAAGACCGGTGTCACCACGACGAGGCCGTCGGCGGA
This sequence comes from Nocardioides sp. Z13_37, assembly GCF_058355585.1. NCBI lineage: Bacteria > Bacillati > Actinomycetota > Actinomycetes > Propionibacteriales > Nocardioidaceae > Nocardioides > Nocardioides sp. Z13_37. The sequence continues at coordinate 576,483 of NZ_JBZGDV010000001.1, forward strand.
CGCCACCAGCTCGCGCAGCTCGGTCAGCCGCGGGGTCGGGATGCCGCCGGTGACCATGAAGGTCGCCAGCTCGCCGGCGACCTCACGCAGCTCGACGAACTCGGTCTCGGCGGCCTCCCCCCGCGCGGTCACCTGCGCGACCGTGGCCTCGGCGAGCTGGTCGGCCAGCAGCCGGGTCGACGACGGCACCGTCAGCCCCGCCGTGACCACGACGATGCGTCGGCTCATGCGTCGACCTGCGCGGCCTGCTGCGCCTCGACGTGGGCCCGCGCGGGCTCGACGAGGTGGTGCGGCGCCTCGGGGCCGGCCGCCACCAGCGTGGCGTGGGTGGGCGGGTCGCTGGGCACGTGGGCGGGGCGGCGCCGCTCGAACTCGGTGCGCAGCACCGGCACGACCTCGGTGCCGAGCATCTCGATCTGCTCGAGCACCAGCGAGGTGGGCAGGCCGGCGTGGTCCATCAGGAAGAGCTGGCGCTGGTAGTCGCCGGCGTAGTCGGCGAAGCCGAGCGTGCGCTCGATGACCTGCTCGGGGGTGCCGACCGTCAGCGGGGTCATCTCGGAGAAGTCCTCCAGCGACGGGCCGTGGCCGTAGACCGGGGCGTTGTCGAAGTAGGGCCGGAAGACCCGCTTGGCCTCGGCCTCGGTCGAGGCCATGAACGCCTGCCCACCGAGTCCGACGTAGGCCTGGTCGGCGGAGCCGTGGCCGTAGTGCTCGAAGCGGCGGCGGTAGAGCCTCACCATCTGCTCGGTGTGCTCCTTGTTCCAGAAGATGTGGTTGTGGAAGAAGCCGTCACCGTAGTAGGCCGCCTGCTCGGCGATCTCGGTGCTCCGGATCGAGCCGTGCCACACGAACGGCGGCGTGCCGTCGAGCGGCGCGGGGGTGGAGGTGTAGCCCTGGAGCGGCGTGCGGAACTGGCCCTGCCAGTTCACCACGGGCTCGCGCCAGAGCGTGCGGAGCAGGTGGTAGTTCTCGACCGCGAGCTTGATGCCGTCGCGGATGTCCTTGCCGAACCACGGGTAGACCGGACCGGTGTTGCCGCGACCCATCATCAGGTCGATGCGCCCCCCGGAGAGGTGCTGGAGGAAGGCGTAGTCCTCGGCGATCTTCACCGGGTCGTTGGTGGTGATGAGCGTGGTGCTCGTCGAGAGCAGCAGCCGCTCGGTCTGCGCCGCGATGAAGCCGAGGTGCGTCGTCGGCGACGACACGACGAACGGCGGGTTGTGGTGCTCTCCGGTCGCGAAGACGTCGAGGCCGACCTCCTCGGCCTTGAGGGCGTACTGCGTCATCGCTGCGATGCGCTCGGCCTCGGACGGAGTGCGTCCGGTGGTCGGGTCCGTGGTGACGTCGCCGACGCTGAAGATGCCGAACTGCATGGTGTCCTCCGGGTTGGTTGAAGATTGTACGACCTTCAACGGGGTGGGCACCCCCAGTATTCCGTGCGTTCGGCGCACCCCCTCCTCGCCGTCCGACGCGCCCGGCGGAATGCCTGCCGCGCTCGGCGCGTTGGGAGGAGCACCATCGAAGGCACCGGGCCGACGGCAGTCGCGAGAGGAGCGACGATGACCGACTTCACCCCGTTCGAGGACCTGCTCCGCGGGCACGCTGGCCTGCTCGAGGACAGCACCCACGACCGCTGGCTGCGCGCCCAGGCGCTCTTCGAGGAGCGTGCCTACCGCGAGGCGGCCGTCCTGCTGGCCGAGCTGCTCGACGACCCCGGCGACGTGCGGCACGAGCTGACCGACGTACGCCTGCTGCTGGCCCGCGCCCTGTTCCACTCCGCGCAGCTGGACGGCACGATCCGGGTCGCGACCGATCTGCTCGAGCACGACCCCAACGAGCCCTACGCCCACCTGCTGCTCGGGCGCGCCCTGCAGCGCCAGGGACGGCGCGAGGAGGCGCAGCCGCACCTGCGGCTGGCCGAGCTGCTGGGCGGCTACCGGAGCTGAGACCGGGCTCAGACCCGGTCGAACGCCTCCGCGGCCAGGCCGTGCGAGACCGCCCAGAGCACGGCCTGGCTCCGGCTCTGCACGCCCGTCTTGCGATAGGCGCTGCGGATGTAGGACTTCACCGAGTTGAGCGAGATCTGCATCTGTCGCGCGATCTCGTCGTTGCTCTTGCCGGTGGCGATGTGCGAGAGCGTCTCGCGCTCGCGGGCGGTCAGCAGGTCGGCCTGCGTGCTCGAGCGCAGGTCCTTGGTCGGCAGCACCGGCAGGAGCGGCGCGACCACCGTCTCGCCGAGGTGGATCGCGCGCAACGCGCGCCCGAGCTGCGGGGCGTTGAGGCTCTTGGCGAGGTAGCCGGTGACGCCCTGGCCGAGCGGCTCGTGCGCGAGCCCGGGCTGGTGGTTCCACGTGTAGACCGCCACCCGGCGGATGTGGGGATCGGCGACCGCGCGCTGCAGGGTCGTGTCGCCGCGGGGCGTCCCGAAGGTCTCCACGAGCGCGATGTCGATGGGCTGGCGGGAGCGGTCCTTGATGGTGCCGAGCTCGAAGCCGCCGAGCGTCTTGAGCATGCTGTCGAGGCCTCGCTTGACGAGCTCGTCGCTGCCGAGAAGTGCGACTCGGATGTCCATGGTGGTCCTGATGGTGTCGTCCGGAGGGGGATGGACGCTCCACCCCCGACGACCCCCCGACCGTCACCGCGACAGTAGCCCGAGGAGGTCCCGAGCACCGGCTCATGGTGGTGCCAGCACGAACGTTTTCACCCCTACGGGCGAACCTCGTGGTGACTTTGATACCCCCTGGGGGTATGGTGGGATCCATGAGCGAGCAGCACGGACACCTCGAGGGCAACGACGCGGCCGTCCAGGCCCACCTCAAGCGCCTGCGCCGGATCGAGGGGCAGGTCCGCGGCATCCAGCGGATGGTCGAGGAGGAGAAGTACTGCATCGACATCCTCACCCAGGTCTCCGCGGCCACCAAGGCGCTCCAGTCGCTCGCCCTCTCGCTCCTCGACGACCACATGGCGCACTGCCTCGTCGACGCGGCGCGGCAGGGCGGGGCCGAGCAGGAGCAGAAGCTCCAGGAGGCGTCCGAGGCCATCGCGCGCCTCGTGCGCTCCTGAGCCGCCAGCACAGCCACCCACCCCGGACCCACCCAGAGGAGCACCCATGAGCACCCAGACCTTCACCGTCACCGGCATGACCTGCGGCCACTGCGCCGCGTCGGTCACCGAGGAGATCTCCGAGATCGCGGGCGTCGAGGGCGTCGACGTGGTCGTCGAGACCGGAGCCGTCACCGTCACCAGCGCCACCCCCCTCGACGAGTCGGCCGTGCGTGCCGCCGTCGAGGAGGCCGGCTACGCGCTCGCCTGAGCGCGCCCGCACCCCACCACACCTCACCTCACTGAGGAGCCGAGCATGAGCACCCCCCTGCGCGTCGTCGCGTTCGTCGCCTCCCTCGCCGCCGCCTTCGCGCTGGCCTGGGCCGGAGGCCGCTACGTCGGCCCGCTCGACACCGAGCCGGCCGCCCACGACGGTGCCGCGACCCACGCGGACGACGCGGGGCACGGTGCCGGTGACGGTGCCGGGGAGGCTGCTGGGCACGGGGAGCACGCGTCCGGGGTCGCCGACGTCGCCGGGCTCACCTCCCGCGCCGACGGCTTCTCGCTCGCCCTCGCCGACCGCACGCTGCCCGCCGGGCGCACCCGTCTCGACTTCCAGGTGCTGACCTCCAGCGGGCGGCCCCTGCTCGACTACACCCGCGAGCACGAGAAGGACCTGCACCTCATCGTCGTACGCCGCGACCTGACCGGCTTCCAGCACGTGCACCCGCGCCTCGACCGCGCGAGCGGCTCCTGGTCGGTGGACGTGGACCTGACCCCCGGGGTGTGGCGGGTGGTCGCCGACCTGGTGCCCGAGGGCTGGGAGGGCATCACGCTGGCCGACGACGTGTCCGTGGCCGGCGACTTCTCACCGCGCCCGCTGCCGGACGACGACCGCACCGACCGGATCCGCACGGACGCCGGCACCTACACCGTGGCGCTCGAGGGCGACACCGCCCCGGGAGCCTCGACCGTGCTCACCACGCGCGTCGAGCTCGACGGCGAGCCCGTCACCGACCTCGAGCCCTACCTCGGCGCCCACGGCCACCTCGTCGCGATGCGCGCGGGCGACCTGGGCTACCTCCACGTGCACCCCGAGGACGGCGCCGCCGGCCCGGGCATCGACTTCGCGACCGCGTTCCCCGAGCCGGGGACCTACCGGCTCTTCCTGGACTTCAAGCACCGCGGCACCGTGCACACCGCCGCGTTCACCGTCGAGTCGGGCGGGGCACCGTCCGGCGACCACGCCGAGGGGGGCGACCATGAGCACTGAGACCACGACGAGCCCACGGGCCGACGTCGAGCTGGCCATCACCGGCATGACCTGCGCGTCGTGCGCCAACCGCATCGAGCGCAAGCTCAACAAGCTCGACGGGGTGACGGCCACGGTCAACTACGCGACCGAGAAGGCCAAGGTCACCTTCCCCGACACGGTCAGCACCGACGACCTGCTGCGCACCGTGGAGGCCGCCGGCTACTCCGCCGCGCTGCCGACGCCCCCCGGTGCGGCGGGGTCCGACGACGAGGTCCCCGAACGCGACCCGCTCCTGCAGCGCCTGCTGGTCAGCACGGCGCTCACCGTGCCGGTGATCGCGATGGCGATGGTGCCGGCGTGGCAGTTCACCTACTGGCAGTGGGCCTCCCTCGCCCTCGCCGCCCCCGTGGTGGTCTGGGGCGCACTGCCCTTCCACCGCGCCGCGTGGACCAACCTGCGCCACGGCGCGACGACGATGGACACCCTCGTCTCGGTGGGGGTGCTGGCCGCGTTCGCCTGGTCGCTGTGGGCGCTGTTCCTCGGCACGGCCGGCGAGCCGGGCATGACCCACCCGTTCCGCATCTCGATCGACCGCACCGACGGTGCGGGCAACATCTACCTCGAGGGCGCCGCCGGCGTGACGACGTTCCTGCTCACCGGGCGGTGGCTGGAGCACCGGTCGAAGCGGCGCGCGGGCGCGGCGCTGCGGGCGCTGCTCGAGCTCGGTGTGCGAGACGTGGCCGTCCTGCGCGACGGCGCCGAGGTGCGGATCCCGGTCGAGCAGCTCGCGGTCGGCGAACTGTTCGTGGCGCGCCCCGGCGAGAAGGTCGCCACCGACGGCGAGGTCGTCGAGGGCACCTCCGCGGTCGACGCCTCCATGCTCACCGGCGAGTCCGTGCCGGTGGAGGTGGGCCCGGGCGACGCCGTCGTCGGTGCCACCGTCAACGCGGGCGGGCGGCTCGTCGTGCGCGCCACCCGCGTGGGCGCCTACACCCAGCTCGCGCAGATGGCGCGCCTGGTGGAGGACGCCCAGAACGGCAAGGCCGAGGTGCAGCGCCTCGCCGACCGCGTCTCGGGCGTCTTCGTGCCGGTCGTCATCGCCCTGTCCGTGGCCACGCTGGGCTTCTGGCTGGGCGCGGGCGGCGGCGCCACCGCCGCGTTCACCGCCGCCGTCTCGGTGCTGATCATCGCCTGCCCGTGCGCCCTCGGCCTGGCGACGCCGACCGCCCTCATGGTCGGCACCGGCCGCGGCGCGCAGCTCGGCATCCTGATCAAGGGTCCGGAGGTGCTGGAGTCCACCCGCCGCGTCGACACGATCGTGCTCGACAAGACCGGCACCGTGACCACCGGCGAGATGACCGTCCACGAGGTGGTGGCTGCCGAGGGCGAGTCGCCCGACGACGTACGCCGCCTCGCGGCAGCGCTCGAGTCGGCGTCCGAGCACCCGATCGGCCGGGCGATCGCCGCCGTGGAGGGTCCGCTGCCCCCCGTGACGGAGTTCGCCAACCGGGAGGGCCTCGGCGTGCAGGGTGTCGTCGACGGGCACGCCGTCGTGGTCGGGCGGCCGAGCCTGCTGGCCGACTGGGCCCAGCACCTGCCGCCGTCGCTGGAGGCCGCCGTGGAGCGGGCCCAGTCGGAGGGCCGCACCGCCGTGGCGGTCGGCTGGGACGGCCGCGCCCGCGGCGTGGTCGTGGTCGGCGACACCGTCAAGCCGACGTCCGCACGGGCCGTCGCCGCGCTGCGCGAGCTGGGCCTGACCCCGGTCCTGCTCACCGGCGACAACGAGGCCGCCGCCCGCCACGTCGCCGCCCAGGTCGGCATCGACACCGTCATCGCCGACGTGCTCCCCGCCGACAAGGTCGCCGAGGTGCAGCGGCTCCAGGCCGCCGGCAAGGTCGTGGCGATGGTCGGCGACGGCGTCAACGACGCCGCGGCGCTCGCCCAGGCCGACCTCGGCCTGGCGATGGGCACCGGCACCGACGTGGCGATCGAGGCGGGCGACCTGACCCTGGTGCGCGGCGACCTGCTGGTCGCCGTCGACGCGATCAGGCTCTCGCGCCGCACCCTCGCCATCATCAAGGGCAACCTGTTCTGGGCGTTCGCCTACAACGTCGCCGCCCTGCCACTGGCCGCCGCCGGCCTGCTCAACCCGATGCTCGCCGGCGCCGCGATGGCGTTCTCCAGCGTCTTCGTGGTGACCAACAGCCTGCGCCTGCGCGGCTTCCGCTCCGCGATCTCCTGAGCGGGACCGGGCTCGGGTGCCCGACCGCTTCGTAGGGTGGCCAGCATGGGACTCAAGGACCTGGTGCGCCGTGGCGGCTCCGAGACGTCGAGGACGTCGGCACTCGACGCCGCCGGTGACCCACGACCCGACCCGGGGGCGGTCGACCGGATGGTCGAGCTGCTCCTCGACGTCGGCCTCGACGGCCGGGGGCCGCTCAGCCCGGTCCGCTCGGTCGCCGGCGAGGCGCTGCGCAAGGCCGGCGGCGACCGGGAGAAGGCGATCGCGGCGCTGGCCCGCCGCAGCACCCTCACCGGTGGCGTCGGCGGCTTCGTCACCGGGATCGGCGGCTTCGTGACGATGCCGGTGTCGCTGCCGGTCAACGTCGCGGAGTTCTACCTCCAGGCCGTGCGGATGGTCGGCGGCATCGCCGTGCTGCGCGGCCACGACATCGACGACCCGCAGGTGCGTACGGCGATCCTGCTCACGCTGGTCGGCTCCGACGCCGACGAGGTGCTCCGCAGGACCGGCATGTCGACCGCCGGCAGCCGGGTGACGAGCTATGCCCTCAAGGGACTGCCGCCCGCGGCGCTGATGATGGTCAACAAGGCCGTCGGCTTCCGGCTGGTGCGCGGGGTGAGCGAGAAGGCGCTGGCCCGCCTCGGCCGAGGGGTCCCGGTCGCCGGCGGCCTGGTCGGCGGCGGCATCGACGGGTGGATGATGAAGAAGATCGCCGACCACGCCATGCGCGAGCTCCCCCCGGTCGAGGGCTGACCCGGTCCTCCGGCGGGACGTGCGGGCCACTCTGGGACAATCGACCCTCGTGGACGGACCCCTGCCCCTCGTGCTGATCGCCGCCTCGCTGCTGTTCGCGCTGGTGGTGCTGGTCTACGTCGCGCTCGACCGCACGCCCGACTGGGGCCTGCTCGGCTTCGCCGCCGTCATCGAGGCCGCGACCCTGGTGCTGATCGTCGTCGCCGCGTTCCAGGTCGGCGGCGCCGACCTCAGCGGCCCCTCGGCGATCACGGTGTTCGGCTACCTCGTCGCCGGGCTCGTGCTGCTCCCGATCGGGTTCGCCTGGTCGCTCGCCGAGCGCAGTCGCGGCGCCACGGCCGTGCTGATGATCGCCGGGCTGGCGCAGGCGTTCGTCGTCGTCCGCGCGGTGGCGGTGTGGACCGCATGAGCCGCGTCGCCTCGACGTCGTCGGGCCTGGGCCGCACGCTCGTCGCCGTCTACGGCGTCTTCGCGCTCGCCGCGACCGCCCGCTCGCTCGTCCAGCTGGCCACCAAGGCCGACGAGGCGCCCCTCGCGTACGCCCTCTCGGCCGTGGCCGCGCTCGTCTACGTCGCCGCCACCCTCGGCCTCGCCGAGGTCGGCCCCAGCCCCCGCCGGCTGGCCTGGGCGGCGGTCGGGTTCGAGCTGGTCGGCGTGCTCACCGTCGGCACCCTGACCGTGCTCGACCCCGAGCTGTTCCCCGACGCGACCGTGTGGTCGGACTACGGCGCGGGCTACGGGTGGCTCCCGCTCGTGCTGCCGTTCGTGGGCATCGCCTGGCTCTGGCACACGCGGGCGCGGGACTGACGGCGGGTGCAAACCCCGTTGCCCGGTCGCGGTGGCGGACGGGAGCCTGTGCGGATGAGCCCGTCGCCCTACCCGATGCGCACCGAGCGGCTGACGCTGCGCTTCCCCCGCGCCGAGGACGTGCCGGCCCTGACGGCCTACCGCAACGACCCCGAGGTGGCCGCGCTGCAGGTCTGGGAGCTGCCGTGGAGCGAGGAGCGGGCGCTCGAGCTCGTCGCCCGGCACGCCGGCCTCACCGACCTCGCCGACGGCGGCCGCCACCAGGTCCTGATCGAGCAGGACGGCCGGGTCGTCGGCGACCTCTTCGTCGGCCTGCACGAGCACGGCGGGGTGGCCCACCTCGGGTTCACCCTGTCGCGGGCGGCGCAGGGGCAGGGGATCGCCACCGAGGCGGCGAGCGCCGTCGTCGCCGACCTCGTCGAACGCCTCGGCGTGCACCGGGTCGTCGCCGAGCTGTCGCCGCGCAATCTCGCGTCGGCGCGGCTGCTCGAGCGGCTGGGGATGACGTTCGAGGTGGAGACCCAGCGCTCGTTCTGGTGGCGCGGCGGGTGGGACGACAACCTCGTCTACGCGATGAGCTCGGTGCAGTGGCGCGCCTGGCGTGACCGGCCGCGGACGCCGCCGACCGACGTGCGGCTCGTGGAGATCACCGACGACACCTTCCGGAGGTGGACGCGGGTCGGTGTCCACCGCACGCAGCAGCGCTTCGTCGCGACGGTGGAGCAGTCGTTCGTCGACGCGCTCTTCCCCGGCTCCCGCGACGGCGTGCCGCTCGTCCCCTTCTGTCGCGGCATCGAGGCCGACGGCGATCCCGCCGGCTTCCTCATGTGGTCCGAGTCGCCGCCACGGCCCTACCTCTGGCGCCTTCTCGTCGACCGGCGCCACCAGGGCCGCGGCATCGGGCGCCGCGCGCTCGACGTGTGGGCGCGGGCGATGGGCGAGCGCGGGCACGCCGAGGTGGAGACGAGCTGGGTGCAGGCGCCGGGCGGTCCGGAGGCGTTCTACCTCGCGTCGGGGTTCGTGCCCACCGGCGAGCACGACGAGGGCGAGGCGCTCGCGCGGCTGCGCCTCGGGTGAGCGTCCTGGCGGCTCGGGCGAGGGGCAGAGCGAGCTGGACTGGTGACACCCGCGCCTGTGGCGTGTCAGTCTCGACTCTCCCGGCCCTTCGCGATCTCGCACGGAACGACTGGACGCATGCCGCAGCTACCCGGATTCGCCGCCTGGCGGTTCGCCGACGCCGTCGCCGGGTTCGAGGTCGTCTACGCCAGTGACGGCGAGCTTCGTGGTCACACCAGCGCCGTGGAGCGTGGCATGCCCTATGCCGTGGACTATCGCATCGAGTTCTCTCGCGGGTGGCGCACCACATCGGCCGTCGTCAGCAGTGACACGCTCGACGGTCGACGCACCGTCGCCCTGTCCGTGACCGGCGACGGCCGTTGGACGGTCGACGACGTGCCTCGACCGGACCTCGACGGGCTCGTGGACGTGGACCTCGAGGCGTCTGCCTGCACCAACACCTTCCCCGTGCATCGCCTGGACCTGCCTGTCGGCGAGACCGTGACGGCCTCGGCGGTCTACGTCCAGGCGCTCGACCTGGAGGTCAGGCGGCTCGACCAGACCTACCGGCGCATCGACGGCAAGCGGTTCCACTACACGTCCGAGGGCGGCTTCGAGGCCGAGCTGCACTTCGACGACCACCTGCTCGTGCTCGACTATCCCGGCATCGCCGTGCGGTTCTCCTGAGCGACTCCGCGCCGCCCCGACCCCGGACTCCTACAGGCTCTCCGGCGGCAGGTGCTTCTTCATCAGCCGCCGCACGCGCTTCTGCTTGCGGTCGGGGATCATCGAGCGCATCTCCTCGAGCTTGCCGAAGCAGAGCAGCCGGTCCTCGCCCTCGAGCACCGTCTTGTTGCGCGGGTTGGGGATGACATTGGGGCCGCGGTGCAGCGTCAGGACGGTGATGTCGCGGTCGTCGAGGCCGGAGTCGCCGAGCTTCTTGCCGACCATGTCGGAGCCGTGGTGGACGACGATCTCGGCCACGCCGTAGCCGGTGGAGACGGTCAGCCGCTGGCGCACGTCGATGTCGGGGAACGCGACCTGGTTGGCCATGTAGTCGACGATCGCGCCCGCCACGTCGAGCTTGGTCGCGGTCTCGATGCCCTCGAGGCCGGGTGAGGAGTTGACCTCCATCACCTGCGGTCCCTTGCGGCCCTCCAGCATGTCGACGCCCGCGACCCGCAGGCCCATGATCTGGGCCGACCGCACGGCCACCCGCTCGAACTCCTCGTCGAGCTCGACCGCCTCGACGGTGCCGCCGCGGTGGACGTTGGAGCGGAACTCGTCGCCCTGCGCGACGCGGCGCATCGCCGCGACCACCCGGTCGCCGACGACGAGGGCGCGGATGTCGCGGCCCTTGCTCTCCTTGACGAAGCGCTGGATCAGCACGTTCTGCCGGGTGCTCTGGAGGGTCTCGATGATCGCCTCGGCCACCTTGATCGTGGGCGCCAGGATCACGCCGATGCCCTGGGTGCCCTCGAGCAGCTTGATCACGACCGGCGCGCCGCCGACGCGCTCGATCGCCGGGATCACGTCGGCGCGGTCGCGCACGAAGGTCGTCGCCGGCATCGGGATCTTGTGGCGCGAGAGGATCTGCGTCGCGCGCAGCTTGTCGCGGCTGTTGGCGATGCCGTAGCTGGTGTTGGGGGTGTAGACGTCCATCTGCTCGAACTGGCGCACGACGGCGGTGCCGAAGTAGGTGATCGAGTTGCCGATGCGCGGCATCACGGCGTCGTACGTCGAGAGCTGCTTGCCGCGGAAGAGCAGGTCGGGCTCCTCGCCGGAGAGGTCGATGCCGAAGCGCAGGGTGTTGAGCACCTTCACGTCGTGACCGCGGTCCACGGCGGCCGTGCGCAGCCGCTGCGTGCTGTAGGACCGCGGGGCCCGGGAGAGGATGGCGAGCTTCACGGGCCTCATCCAACCACCCGCCCCACGCCGGCCACCTGCCAAGATGGCCCGGTGTCCACAGCCCCCCAGCCACCCGCGCTCGACAAGGTCGTGCTGGGCTGGCGCGAGTGGGTGGCGCTGCCCCAGGCAGGCGTGCCGTGGGTCAAGGCCAAGATCGACACGGGCGCCCGCTCGTCGTCGATCCACGCCTTCGACCTCGAGGCCCACGAGCGCGACGGGCAGGAGCGGGTGCGCTTCTCGATCCACCCGTGGCAGCGCTCCGACGACGACCACGTCGAGCTCGACCTGCCCGTCCTCGACCGCCGCGAGGTCCGCTCGAGCAACGGGCAGGCCGAGCAGCGCTACGCGGTCGCGCTCGACGTCACGCTCGCCGGGCGCACCATCACGACCGAGGTGACGCTCAGCAACCGCGACGAGATGGGCTTCCGGATGCTGATCGGCCGCGAGGCGCTGGTGCGCGGCTTCCTCGTCGACGCGTCGTTGTCCTACGCCGGCGGCCGGCCGCGCCGTGCCGTGCGCCGCAAGAACTGGGGCAGGTAGTGGCGCGTGAGTCCTTCGCCATCGGCGGCGTCCGGATCCGCGCCGGCTCGGTGCGCGCGCTCGAGCTGCCGATCACCCGGCTGGTCACCGGCGCCGAGGTCACGCTGCCGGTGCGGGTGGTGCACGGGCGCGAGGACGGTCCGAGGATCTGGATCGACGCCGCCATCCACGGCGACGAGGTGGCGGGCGTGGAGGTCGTGCGCCAGGTGATGGCCGGCCTCGACCCCAAGGCGTTCCGCGGCACGCTCGTCGCGGTGCCGATCGTCAACGTGCTGGGCTTCATGACCGGCGACCGCTACCTGCCCGACCGCCGCGACCTCAACCGCTCGTTCCCCGGCTCGCCCCGCGGCTCGCTGGCCAGCCGGATCGCCCACCTGTTCATGCGGGAGATCGTCGCCGGCTGCGAGGTCGGCATCGACCTGCACACCGGCTCCGACCAGCGCAGCAACCTGCCCCAGGTGCGGGCCGACCTCGACGACCCCCGCACCCGCGAGCTGGCGGCCGCCTTCGGCGCCCCGGTGATGCTCCACGCCCGGATCCGCGACGGCTCGCTGCGCCACGCCGCCGGCGAGCACGGGGCGCGGGTGCTGCTCTACGAGGCCGGGGAGAACCTGCGCTTCGACGACTACGCCGTCGAGGCCGGCGTGGTCGGCGTGCGCCGCGTGCTGGCCGCGCTGGGGATGACCGAGGCGGTCGAGGAGCCACCCGTCGAGCCGAGCCTGGAGTGCCGCTCCAGCGGCTGGGTGCGGGCGCGGCGCTCGGGCATCCTGCACCTCGACGCCCACCTCGGCCAGAAGGTCAGCGACGGTGAGCGGCTCGGCACCCTCTTCGACTCCTTCGGCAGGACGCTCCGCGCGGTCTACGCCAACCGCGACGGCATCGTGATCGGCCGCACCGAGGCCCCGCTGGTCAACTCCGGGGACGCGGTGGTGCACATCGCCGGGTGAGCGCCCGGTCGAGGGCGTCTGGTTGAGTGCTGGGCATGCCTGCCGACCTGCCCGTCCTCGACGTCGCCGCCTTCCGTGCCGAGTTCCCCTCGCTCGAGTCGGGCATCGCCCACTTCGACAACCCGGGCGGGACGCAGACGCCCCGCGTCGTCGGCGACGCCATCGCGCGCACGCTCACCGGACCCCTCTCGCAGCGCGGCTCCGCGCTGGTCAGCCAGCGCAACGCCGAGGACGCCGTGGCCGGCTTCCGCGCCGCCGTCGCCGACCTCGTCGCCGGCCACCCGGGCGGGGTGGTCCACGGCCGCAGCGCCACCGCGCTGACGTACGACGTCTCGCGCACCCTGGCCCGCACCTGGTCGCCCGGCGACGAGATCGTGGTCAGCGAGCTCGACCACGACTCCAACGTGCGCCCGTGGCTCCAGGCCGCCGAGCGGGCCGGCGTCACCGTGCGCTGGCTGCGCCTCGACCCCGCGACCGGTGAGCTCGACCTCGCCTCGCTCGAGGAGATCACCGAGCGGACCCGGCTCGTCGCGCTGACCGCCGCCTCCAACCTGCTCGGCACGCGGCCGCCGGTCGCCACCGTCGCCGCGCGCGCCCACGAGGTCGGCGCGCTGGTCCACGTCGACGCGGTGCACCACACGGCCCACGCCGCGCCCGACATCACCGCGATGGGCGCGGACTTCCTGGTGTGCTCGGCCTACAAGTTCTTCGGCCCCCACTGCGGCGCCCTGGTCGCCGACCCGGCCCTGCTGGAGACGCTGCGGCCGGACAAGCTGCTCCCCTCGACCGACGTGGTCCCCGAGCGCTTCGAGCTCGGCACGCTGCCCTACGAGCTGCTCGCCGGCGTCACCGCCGCCGTCGACCTGATCGCCTCGCTGGGCACCGGCGAGACCCGCCGTGCGCGGCTGGTCGACGCGGCCGGCCGCATCGCCGCCCACGAGCTGCGCCTGCGCGAGCGGATCGAGGACGGCCTCGCTGACCTCGGCGACCGGCTGACCCTGCACTCGCGGGCGGCCTCGCGCACCTCGACGCTGTTCCTCACCCTGCGCGACCACGCGCCCGGGGAGGTCTTCGAGCGGCTCGCCCACCGCGACGTGCTGGTGCCGGCCGGGACGTTCTACGCCCACGAGACCTTCCGCGCCCTCGGGCTTCCGGTCGACTCGGGGCTGCGGATCGGCCTCGCCGCCTACAACGACGACCGCGACGTCGACCGTCTGCTCGAGGGGCTGGCCGACGTCCTCGGCTGACGACTGGTCGACGCCGCGAGCCCGCGGCTCAGTCGCTGAGGTGGCCGCCGTCGGCCTGGTCGGCGACCTCCGCGGCGCCGGGACCGCGCTCGTGCGCCTCGGAGTCGACGTCGTCGGTGTCGACCGTGTCGCCGACCGTCGCGTTGCCGCGCGGCTCGGCGTCGAGCGCGCGCTGGCGGTCGGCGTCGCTGACCCGCTCGCCCGCTCCGGGGAAGACCGACTCCTCCGGGTGCTCGGCGTAGGGGTCCCGGCCGGTCTGCTCGTCGCTCGTCATGACCTCGACCGTACGCCGAGCGGGTGCACCCGGCGATCCTCCCGAGGGGTGGCGCCCCACATGGCCGGCCCGCCGCGGGGCACTGGGGGTGCCACCTACCCGAAGGAGAGATCGGCGATGCGAGCATCGGTGTGGCAGACCGTCGACGGCCGCGAGGGCGCTCCCCCCGCGACGGTCCTCGACCCGGAGTCGTGAGATGGGCGAGCGGCTCGTGGCCGACCTGGTCGTCGAGCGCCTCCGCGCGTGGGGCGTGCAGCGCGTCTTCGGCTATTCCGGTGACGGCATCAACCCCTTCATGGGGGCGTTGCGCCGCGCCGGTGGCGACCCCGAGTTCGTGCAGGCGCGGCACGAGGAGAACGCCGCACTGATGGCTGTGGGCCACGTGAAGTACACCGGCGGAGTCGGCGTCGTGACGAGCACCCAGGGGCCCGGCGCGGTCCACCTGCTCAACGGGCTGTACGACGCCAAGCTCGACCACCAGCCGGTCGTCGCGATCGTGGGTCAGCAGCCGACCACGGCCCTCGGCGCGGAGTACCAGCAGGAGATCGACCTCTCCAGCCTCTTCAAGGACGTCGCCGCGCAGTACGTCCAGCCGGTGCTCGCCCCCGAGCAGGCGGCCATGGTCGTCGACCGGGCCTTCCGCACCGCGCTGGCCACCCGGTCGCCGTGCGTGGTGATCCTGCCGCACGACCTCCAGGTGGCCGAGGCGCCGGACGAGCTGCCGCACGCGCACGGGGTGGTGCCCACCACGCCGCAGTGGCGCGCACCTCGCGTGCTGCCCCACGACGACGACCTGGCCGCCGCGGCGGAGGTGCTCGACGCCGGGGAGCGGGTCGCGCTGCTGGTCGGCCAGGGCGCCCGCGGTGCGGGCGACCAGGTGCGGACGGTCGCCGAGCGGCTCGGCGCCGGCGTGACCACCAGCCTGCTCGGCAAGCCGTTCTGGGACGAGACGCTGCCCACCAGCTGCGGGGTGATGGGCCACCTCGGCACCACCGCCTCCGGCTGGCTGCTCGACCAGTGCGACACCCTCCTGATCGTCGGCAGCAACGACCCGTGGACGGAGTTCTACCCCGCGCCCGGTCAGGCCCGCGCCGTGCAGGTCGACCTCGACGGCCGGCACCTGGGCAACCGCTACCCGGTCGAGGTCGGCGTCGTCGGCGACGCCGCCCTGACCCTCGACGCCCTGCTCCCCCGGCTGCGCGAGCGCTCCGGGTGGCGCAGCGACGTCGAGCAGCAGGTGCGGGACTGGCGGGACCTCGCGGCCGAGCGGGCCGACGGGCCGGCCGAGCCGCTCAACCCCGAGCGCGTCGTACGAGCCCTGTCATCCCGGTTGCCGAAGGACGCGCAGGTCTCGGTCGACGTCGGGTCGATCACCTACTGGTACGCCCGGCACCTCGTCCTCCCGCCCGGCGTGCCCGCGCACCTCTCCTCCACCCTGGCCTCGATGGGCTCCGGGCTGCCCTACGGCCTCGCGGCCAAGCTGCACGCGCCGGACCGGCCGGTCGTCGCCCTCGTCGGCGACGGCGCGATGCAGATGAACGGCATCAACGAGCTCATCACCGTCGCCCACCGCTGGCGCGACTGGGCCGATCCCCGCTTCGTCGTGCTCGTGCTGCACAACCAGGACCTCGCCGAGGTGACCTGGGAGCAGCGCGAGACCGAGGGCGACCCCCGCTACGACGCCAGCCAGACGCTGCCCGCCTTCCCCTACGCGGCGTACGCCGACCTGCTGGGTCTCACCGGCGTCCGCGTCGACCGGCCCGGCGACGTCGACGACGCCTGGGACCGGGCACTGGCAGCGGACCGACCGGTGGTGGTCGAGGCCGTCGTCGACCCCGACGTGCCCCTGCTCCCCCCGTTCCCGGCAGGGCGGGAGAAGCTCGACAGCTTCCGTCGGGCACTGGACCAGGAGCACGGCGGAGCCCACGCGCGAGCGCTGCTCGACGAGCAGGCACGTCAGGAGGAGACCTGACCCGAGGTCCCGCCCGGGGGCGGGTGCGGAGCGGGTCCTGAAGTGCTCTTCCCACGGCGTCGCGCGCGGGGTACAACGAGATCCCCACGTCTTCTCGGAACGCGGCGGCCACGGTCGCCGGAAGGGATCCCACGATGCACCTCAGTTCTCGGGTCGGAGGAGTCGGCGTCGCCCTCGTGACGCTCTCCCTCGCAGCTGCTCTCTCACCGTTCGCCCCGTCGGCCTCCTCGGCCGGCTCCCCACCAGCGGGTCCACCCGGCGCAGGCGCCGGGTTCCAGGGCGAGGACTCCGCCTCCCGCGACAAGGACGTCCGCGACGGCCGCGCCGCGCCGACGTCGAAGCAGCGCTCCGCCGCCGCCGACCTCGATGCCACGGCTCGGTGGAACGAGCTCGGCACGCCGGCGACGCTGATGGCCACCGACGCACCCCTCGCCACGGGGCTGCCCGCCGACCCCGAGGCCGCCGCGCTCGCGTTCCTGTCCGGGTCCCGCGACGTCCTGGGCCTCACCGCCCGCGGCGCCGACTCCGTCGAGGTGCTCACCACCCGCCCGCTGGGCGAGGACGCCGCCGTGGTGGTCGTGCGCCAGCAGTTCGGCGACCTCCCCGCGGGCGTCGACGGCATCGCCGCCGTCGGCGTGCGCAAGGGCTCGGTGCTCTACGTCAGCTCGTCGCTGGCGCGCGACGCTGCGCCGCCGGCGCCGGCCACCCTGACGGCGGCCCACGCCGAGGGCCTCGCCGCCCGTGACGCCGGCATCGCCACGCCCGTCGTGCTCGAGACGACCGAGGTCGCCGTGCCCGTGCCGGGCGCCGCGGCCCGCGCCGCCTTCCAGGTGGTGCTCCGCTCCGAGGACGACGAGGCCGCCGGCTTCGCCAGCTATGTCGACGCCCGCTCCGGCGAGGTGCTGGTCCGCGAGGACCTCGTCGACCACGACGCCGACAACCCCGAGTGGGAGGTGTTCCCGAGCAGCCCGCCGGTGGACTACTCCTCCCGCGACAGCCGGGTGACGTGGTGCTGGACGCCGCTGACCGGGTGTGAGGAGGCCGTCGGCACCAGCGCCTCACTGCCCTGGGACGTCGACCCGGCGACCAACCAGCCGACGTTCACCACGCTGGGCAACAACGCCATCGCGGTCGAGAACCGCAACAGCAACAACTCCCGCACCGTCGGCACCGAGACGGCGACGCCGTCGCCGACCCGCGAGTACGCCTACCCGTGGACCAACCAGTGGTACGAGGAGGGGTGCAACCCCGCGACGTTCGACTCCCCGGAGAACGTCGACCTCGACGCCGCCCGCGCCAACCTCTTCGCCATGCACAACCGCATGCACGACTGGTCGTACCACCTCGGCTTCGTCGAGAGCACCTGGAACATGCAGAAGGACAACCTCGGCAGGGGTGGCCTCGGCAACGACTACGAGCAGGGCAACGCCCAGGCCGGCGCGATCTCGGGCGGTCCGCCGACCTTCGCCGCGCGCAACAACGCCAACCAGTTCACCCCGCCCGACGGCCAGGCGCCCATCACCAACATGTACATGTGGCAGCCGATCGCCGGCTCCTTCTACGCCCCGTGCGTCGACGGCGACTACGACATGAGCGTCATCGGCCACGAGTACGGCCACGCGATCAGCAACCGGATGATCGCCGGCCCCAGCAACGGCGTCAGCTCGCCGCAGGGCATGAGCGAGAGCTGGAGCGACCAGCTGGCCATGGAGTACCTCCACGAGCACGGCTACGCGCCGTCGGGTCTCCAGGCCTTCACGATCGGCCAGTACACGACCGGCGACCCGGTCGCGGGCATCCGCAACTACAACATGAGCCGCAGCCCGCTCAACTACAGCGACATCGGCTACGACGTCACCGGCCCGCAGGTGCACGCCGACGGCGAGATCTGGACCGCGACCAACTTCGACATCCGACAGGCCTTTCTCGCCCGGTACGGCGCCGGCGACGCGGCCCTCAACAAGTCGTGCGCCAACGGGCAGACGCCGGTCAGCGGGTGCCCGGGCAACCGGCGCTGGATGCAGCTGGTGTTCGACTCGTTCCTGCTGATGGCCAACAGCCAGGTCAGCCAGGTCGACTCCCGCAACGCGATGCTGGCCGCGGACCTGCTCCGCTTCAACGGCGCCAACCAGGACATCCTCTGGAACGCCTTCGCCCGCCGCGGCCTCGGTGAGGGGGCCACCAGCGCCGGCAACGCCGACGCCGACCCGGTGCCGAGCTTCCGCTCGGCCTACGCCAACGAGTCGACGATCACCTTCGCGCCGCGCGACGAGCAGGGTCGCCTGGTGCGGGGCGCCCAGCTCTACGTCGGTCACTACCAGGCACGGGCCGTGCCGGTGGCCGACACCGACCCGACCACGGCGTTGCCCAACCGGGTGGAGATGGTGCCCGGCAACTACGAGTTCGTGGCCCGCGCCCCGGGCCACGGCCACGCCCGCATCCCGCTGACGGCGCTGACCGCCGGCCGGGCGAAGAAGCTCGCGCCGCGGATGGACACCAACCTGGCGTCCGCCGCCAACGGCGCGGCGGTCGAGGGCACGGGCACCGACCTGGTCAACCTCATCGACGACGAGGAGGGCACCCAGTGGGCGGCCCTCGGCGCCCCGGTCGCGCAGCAGCACGTCGTCGTCGACCTGGCCGGCACCAAGCGCCAGGACGTGCGGCGGGTGCAGGTCAGCACCCACCTGCGACCGGCACGCACCAACCCCGACGGGACCCCGGCCGAGCCGAGCCAGAGCCGCTACTCGGCGCTGCGGCAGTTCGAGGTCTGGTCGTGCTCCATCGCGCGCGGGGTCGACTGCGACGAGCAGGACGAGTTCACCCGGGTGTTCGTCAGCCCGGAGGACGCGTTCCCGGCCACGGCCCCCCGGCCGCGGGCGCCGGACCTGATCATCCGCTCGTTCGACATCCGGCGCACCAAGGCGACCCACCTGTGGCTCCAGGTCGTCACCAACCAGTGCACCGGCGGGCCCGACTACGCCGGTGAGCAGGACCAGGACCCGCGCGCCGTGAGCGACTGCTCGGCGGGCAGCGACCAGGACCTCAACGTGCGGGCGACGGAGTTCCAGGCCTTCGGCCGCTGATCCACACCGCCCGGGGCCCCGGCACGTCCGCGTGCCGGGGCCTCGGCGCGTCGCCGCTCCGCGACGACGTCGCACCCCTCGGCCACAATGGCGGGGTGCCACAGCACTGGGTGCTCCACGTCGACATGGACCAGTTCCTCGTCGCCGTCGAGCTGCTCCGGCGCCCCGAGCTGGTCGGGCTGCCCGTGGTGGTCGGCGGCCGCGGTGACCCGACCGAGCGCGCCGTCGTCTCCACCGCGTCCTACGAGGCCCGCGCGCACGGCGTCCGCAGCGGGCTGGCGCTCAAGCTGGCCAAGCGGCGCTCGCCCGACGCGGTCTTCCTGCCGGTCGACTTCCCCGTCTACGAGGAGGCGTCGGCGCGGGTGATGGAGACCCTGCGCGCGACGCCCGGCGCGGTCGTGGAGGTGCTGGGCTGGGACGAGGCGTTCGTCGGGGTCGAGACCGACGACCCGGTCGCGACGGCGCGGGCCGTGCAGGCCGCGGTGCTCGCGACCACCGGGCTGCACTGCTCGGTGGGCATCGGCGACACCCTGGTGCGGGCCAAGATCGCGACCGACTTCGGCAAGCCGCAGGGCACGTTCGTGCTGACCCGCGACAACTGGATGGAGGTCATGGGCGAGCGCCCGACCACCGCCCTGTGGGGCGTGGGCAACCGGATCGGCGCGCGGCTCGAGGCCATCGGGATCCGCACCGTCGCCGACCTCGCCGGCGCCGACGACGAGTCCCTGGTCGCGGCGTTCGGGCCCACCAACGGTCCCCACCTCGGCCGGCTCGGACGCGGGGGCGGGCGCTCGCGGCCCGACGACACCCCGTGGGTGGCCCGCGCCCACGGCCGCGAGACGACCTACCAGTCCGACCTCGCGACGCCCGAGGAGGTGCGGGCCGCCCTCCGCGAGCTCGCCGAGCGGGTCGTCGACGATGTCCGCAAGGAGGACCGGGCGGTGATGCGGGTGCACCTCAAGGTGCGCTTCGCGCCGTTCTTCACCGTCACCCGGATCCGCAAGCTGGCCGAGCCGACCTACGACGTCGAGGTGGTCGCGCGGACGGCCAACGAGCTCTACCTCGCGCTCGACGACGCCCGCCCGGTGCGGCTGCTGGGCGTGCGCGGGGAGATGGTCGCCCCCGAGGGCGGCTACTGAGTCGCCAGCCCCCGGCCGACCGCCTCGAGCACGTCAGTCGACGCCCGCCATCAGCCGGTGGATCGGCTTCGACGCGAGCATCACCACGACCCCGGTGACCACCGAGGCGAGGCCCACCCAGATGAAGAACGGCGCCTCGTCGGTCTCGTCGTAGAAGCCGGCGAGCGTGCCGGCGAGAGCCGTGCCGAGGGCGATGGACAGGAAGTAGAGGGCGATCATCTGCGTCGCGAACTTGCGGGGCGCGAGCTTGGTCGTGGCGCTGAGCCCCACCGGCGAGATCAGCAGCTCGGCGAGGGTGAAGACGAGCAGGATGCCCGCGAGGCCGAGCAGCGGCGCGGTGTTCTGGCCGCTCGGCATCAGCAGGAAGCCGAAGAACGCCACGCCCATCAGCGCCGTCCCCGCCCCGAACTTGACCGGGGTCGACGGCTGCCGCGTGCCCAACCGGGTCCACAGCGCCGCGAACACCCCCGCCAGCACGATGATGAAGACCGGGTTGATGCTGTTGACCCACGAGACCGGCATCTCCCAGCCGAAGATGTCGCGGTCGAGACGCTTGTCGGCGTAGATCGTCACCACGGTGAACTGCTGCTGGTAGAGCGACCAGAACACCACGTTGCACACGAACAGCGGCATGAAGGCGAAGATCCGGCTGCGCTCGGCGCCCTGCACCTCGCGGTCGGCGAGGATCACCGCGAAGTAGGCGATCGCGGCCACCAGGCTGATGCCGATGACGATGTTCGACAGGCGGGCGGCGGTGATCACGTCGAGCCACACCAGGACGCCGACGAGGGCGAGGGTGAGCACCGCGACCGCGACGTAGCGCGGCCACCGACCGGGGGGCAGCGGGTTGGCGACGCGGTGGGTCTTCTCGGGCAGCTTGCTGCGGGTGGCGGCGTACTGCGCCAGGCCGAGCGCCATGCCGACCGCCGCCGCGCCGAAGCCCCAGTGGAAGCCGGCCTCCTTCTGCAGCAGGCCGGTGAGCAGCGGACCGATCAGCGCGCCGATGTTGATGCCATGTAGAACAGCGAGAAGCCGGCGTCGCGGCGGGTGTCGTGCTCGTCGTAGAGCGAGCCGACCAAGGAGGTCGCCGTGGCCTTGACGCCGCCGGAGCCGAGGGCGATCAGCACCAGCCCCACGCCGACGCCGAGCAGTCCGGGCACCAGGGCGAGGGCGATGTGGCCGGCCATCACGCAGGCCGCGGAGTAGAACAGCGTCCGCTCCGGCCCGATCACCCGATCGGCGAGCCACGCCCCGAGGATCGTCGAGAGGTAGACCCCGCCGCCGTAGGCGCCGACGATGCCGGTCGCGACGCCCTCGTCGATGCCCAGGCCGCCCCGGGAGGCGGAGTAGTAGAGGTAGATCAGCAGGATGCCCTGCATGCCGTAGAAGCTGAACCGCTCCCACAGCTCCACCCCGAACAGGTTGGCCAGCACCCCCGGCTGGCCGAAGAAGCGGGTGTCGGACCGGTCCGCGAGACCGGTCCCCTGCGCGTCGCGTGAGTCGCTCACCTCTCCACGGTGCCACCGACCCCCGGGTGTGTCAGCACCCGGGGGCCGGTGGGAGCGGCGCAACCACCCGTGCGGCTACTCCGTGGCGATGGCGTCGAGCACCTTCATCCGCGAGGCGCGCACCGCGGGCACGATGGCGGCCAGCACGCCGAACACCACGGCGATCACCAGGAAGACCACGAGCGAGCCGAGCGGCAGCGACAGCACGGTCAGGTCGTCGGAGAGCGACTGGCGCAGGGCCACGCCGATGAGGATCCCGACCACGAGCCCGAGGACCGCGCCGAGCACGGCGATGGTGATGGACTCGAGCGTGATCATCAGCCGCAGGCGCCGTCTCGACAGGCCGACGGCGCGGAGCAGGCCCACCTCGCGGGTGCGCTCGATGACGCTGAGGCCGAGGGTGTTGACGATGCCGATGACCGCGATGACGACGGCCAGCGCGAGCAGGCCGTAGATCATGAACAGCAGCTGGTTGACCTGCTGCTTGATCAGCTCGGAGAAGCCCTCCTTGTCCTGCACCGTGACGATCGGCAGGTCCTCGACGACCTCGTCGAGGGCGTCGTGCACCGCGTCGACGTCGGCGCCGTCGCTCACGTTGACACTCAGCATGCTGTCGTTGCGCCGCAGCCCGGCGTCCTCGAGGACGCTGATGGGCAGCGTCACCCCGTTGGTGATCGGGGTGTCCTCGAAGATCCCGACCACCTCGAGCCCGACCGTCTGCCCGCCGGGGAAGGACACCGGGATCGTGCTGCCCACCTCGGCGCCGAGGTCGCTCGCGGTCGACGCGCTGAGGATGGTCTGGTCGCCGCTCATGTCCTGGGTGCCGGCGCGCACGTCGAGGTCGTAGATGTCGCCGAACGCGTCGTCGACGCCCGCCACGAAGCTCTGGTCCTGGTCGACCAGGGCCACCGATCCCTGCATCCGCGAGACCGTGCGGACGCCGTCGACCTCGGCCATCTCGTCGCCCACCTGGGTGGGGAAGCCCTGGAAGCTCGGCGACTGCACGAGGAAGTCGCTGCGGAACTCGCGATCGACCAGCTCGTCGTTGGTCGCGCTCAGCGACGACGCCAGCACGCCCACGGCCGAGACGACGGCGAGGCCGATCATCAGCGCCGAGGCGGTCGCCCCGGTGCGCCGGGGATTGCGCAGCGCGTTCTCGCCGGCGAGCTTGCCGGTGGTGCCGAAGAGCTTGTCGAACAGGGTGCGGCAGGCCAGGAGCACCGGGTGACCGAGGACCGGCGCCATGACCGCGACGGTGATCACCCAGATCACCGCGCCCGCGCCGATCCAGCCCGGATCGGCGCCCGGTGCGCCGACCAGGCCCGCGACCATGAGCGCGCCGCCGACGACGAGCGCGACAGTGCCCAGCACCAGGCGTCGGCGACCCAGCGCCTTCTCCTGGACGGTGAGGTCGTCGCGGAGGGCCGCCACCGGCGGCACCTTCGCGGCGCGGCGGGCCGGCACGAAGGCCGCGACCATCGTCACCACGATGCCGACGGCGTAGGCGGCGATCACCGTCGACGGGGTCAGCACCAGCACCTCGGACGCGATGTCGAGGCCCTGGGAGCGGAAGATCGCGGCGAGTCCGCGGGAGAGCCCGAGCCCGATCAGCAGGCCCAGGGTGGATCCCAGCACGCCCATGAGGAACGCCTCGATGAGGACCGACCGCGTCACCTGCCGCCGGCTGGCACCGAGCGCGCGCAGCAGCGCCGACTCGCGCACCCGCTGCGAGACCAGGATCGAGAAGGTGTTGAAGATGATGAACGCGCCCACGACGATCGCGATCACCGCGAAGGCCACCAGGAAGTAGCCGATGACGTCGAGGAACTGCCCGATCTGCTCGTCGGACTCGTCGATCACCTCCTGCCCGGTGACGGCGGTGAAGCCGTCGGGCAGGACGGTCTTCGCGGCGTCGGCGAGCTCGGTCTGGCTGACCCCGTCGGCGGCCGTGAGGGCCACCGTGGTGAAGGCGTCCTCGCCGTCGAGGAAGACGTCCTGGGCCTCGCTCGTCTCGAGCAGCGCGAGCGTGGCGCCCGCCGTGCCGCCGCCGTTGAAGTTGGACGTGCCGACGAGCTCGAACTCCTTGCGCACCTGGCCGGTGGGCAGCAGGAGGGTGACCTGGTCGCCCAGCTCGTAGCCGCCGCGCTCGGTCGACGACTCGTCGAGGTTGATCTCGCCGGGCGCGTCGGGCCACTCGCCCGACTCCAGGATCAGGATCGGCTCGCCCGCGGTGTTGACGCCGTCGTTGTGGTTGAAGACGAGGGTGGGCG
The DNA here is from genome assembly GCF_058355585.1 of Nocardioides sp. Z13_37. Taxonomy (NCBI): domain Bacteria; kingdom Bacillati; phylum Actinomycetota; class Actinomycetes; order Propionibacteriales; family Nocardioidaceae; genus Nocardioides; species Nocardioides sp. Z13_37. The sequence goes on from NZ_JBZGDV010000001.1 coordinate 600,526, forward strand.
CGCCGGTGCCACCGACGAGCTTGCCGTCCGCGCCGAGCAGGTAGGCACCCACCCCGTCGACCGAGGCGTCGGCCGCGGCCACCTCGGGCAGCGCGGCCAGCCGGTCGACGACCTGCGGCTTGACCAGCTTGGTGGTGCCGGCGCCCGAGGCCTGGAAGGACACCTCGCCCTCGGTGCGGACGACGGCGTCGGAGGTGGAGCCCTCGATGATGTTGTCGAACGTCGCGCCGAGGCCGTGGCTGAAGGTGAGGACGCCGGCGAGGAAGCCGATGCCCAGCACGATCGCCAGGGTGCTCATCACCAGGCGGACCTTGCGGGCCACCAGGTTGCGCCAGGTGAGGCGGAGCATGCTCAGCCCGCCTTGCGTGCCGCGGCGTCGCTGAGGCGGCCCATGCGCTCGAGGATGGCGTCACGGTCGGGGTCGCGCAGCTCGTCGACGAGCTTGCCGTCGGCGAGGAACAGGACCCGGTCGGCGTAGGACGCCGCGACCGGGTCGTGGGTGACCATGACCACCGTCTGGCCGAACTCGTCGACGCTGCGTCGCAGGAAGCCGAGCACCTCGGCGGAGCTGGTGGAGTCGAGGTTGCCCGTCGGCTCGTCGGCGAAGACGATCGAGGGCCGGCTCACCAGCGCGCGGGCGCAGGCGACGCGCTGCTGCTGCCCGCCCGACATCTCGCTGGGCCGGTGGCCGAGGCGCGGGCGCAGGCCGACGGCGTCGATGACGGCGTCGAACCACTCCTTGTCGGCCTTCTTCCCGGCCAGGTCGAGCGGGAGGACGATGTTCTCCCGCGCGGTCAGGGTCGGCACGAGGTTGAACGCCTGGAAGACGAAGCCGATGCGGTCGCGGCGCAGCGTGGTCAGCGCCTTGTCCTTCAGCGCTCCCAGCGACGTGCCGTCGACGACGGCCTCGCCCGAGGTGGGGTTGTCGAGCGCCGCCAGGCAGTGCATCAACGTGGACTTGCCGGACCCCGAGGGGCCCATGATGGCGGTGAACTCCCCCTTCATCAGGTCGACGGTCACGCCGTCGAGGGCCCGCACCTGGGCCTCCTCCGAGCCGTAGACCTTCACCAGGTCCCGTGCACTTGCCGCGACGCCCTGCGGCGCCCCTGCCGTGGGCTGCTCACTCATGTCAGGAAGTCTGACAGGGGGTTGCGACGTGCGGCCATGGGATAACACCCGCAGCCGACCCTGACATCTGTCAGGGACGGGCCGGGGTCGGTCAGGGGGTGCGGCCACCTAGGTTGGCCCGCGTGGGAGACGTCGTCGCGGGGCTGCTGACCGGTCTGGCGCTGATCGTGGCGATCGGCGCGCAGAACGCGTTCGTCCTGCGCCAAGGGCTGCGCCGCAGCCACGTCGGGCTCGTCGTGAGCGTGTGCGCGCTGTCCGACGTGGTGCTCATCGTGGCCGGCGTCGCCGGGATCGGGGTCGTCGTCGACCGGGCGCCGTGGGCGGTCGAGGTGGTGCGCTGGCTCGGCGTCGCGTTCCTCACGGTCTACGGCGCGGTGTCGCTGCTGCGTGCCCGGCGACCGCAGGCGCTCGACGCGGCGGGCGGCACGGTCGAGGCCCGGCGCGGCGTGGTGGCCCGGGCCGTCGCGCTGACCTGGCTCAACCCCCACGTCTACCTCGACACGGTGCTCCTGCTCGGCTCGATCGCCGGCACCCACGGGGCGGCCGGTCGCTGGTGGTTCGCGCTCGGTGCGTGCGCCGCGAGCCTGGTGTGGTTCGCCGGTCTCGGGTACGGCGCGCGGCTGCTCGCCCCGCGCCTGGCGAGCCCGCGCGCATGGCAGGTGCTCGACGTGCTCGTGGGGCTGGTCATGGTGGCGATCGCCGTCCGCCTCGCCCTCGGCGCCTGAGCGGCGCGCCGCCTCACGCGTCGGTCGTGCCCGATCGGTCCGCCTGCCGGGCGAGCGCCTCGTCGTGGCGTGCGTGCAGTCGCTCGCGGATCTCGTCGGGCTCGTAGTGCCGACGCGCCCGCTCGTCACGCGCGACGGCGGCGCCCGTGGCGACGCCGGCCAGGATCCCCGCCAGGCCGAGCCACTTCCACGCGCGCATGCGGCGAGCCTAGCGGCGTTCCTGCGGCAGACTGCGCGCATGGCATCGGCCCTGACCCTCGACCAGGCGGTCGACCTCACCCGCAGCGGCGACATCTGGCTGTTCCGGGGCCGGCGGGCGCCCGACCGCGCCATCCGTGCCGTCACCAACGCCCCGGTCAACCACGTCGGGATGGCGGTCGTCCTCGACGACCTGCCGCCCCTGATCTTCCACGCCGAGCTGGGCCGGGCGCAGCTCGACGTGTGGGCCGGCGCCCACCACCGCGGCGTGCAGCTGCACGACCTGCGCGAGGCGGTCGGGCGGTGGCACACCGACTACGACCAGGACGCCTGGGTGCGCCAGCTCGCCCCCGAGGTCGGTGCCGAGGAGGAGGACGGCATGCTGCGCGCCATCGCCCGGCTCGACGGCGTCTCCTTCCCGAGCATGGCGCGGCTCGGGGCGCGCTGGCTGCGCGGCCGTGACGCGTACGTCCCGCGCCGCAAGCGCGGTCGGCGGGTCACGCCGGAGGCGGCGTTCTGCGCCGAGGTGGTGGCGACCTGCTACATGGAGATGGGCATCCTGCGCGACGACCGGCGCGCCACCTGGTACGACCCGGGCACGTTCTGGAGCGGCGACCACCTGCCCGTCTCGCCCGGCTGGACGCTCGGCACGGAGGTCGCGGTCAGTCGCTGACCGACCGCGCGAGCCGCTCGGCCACCACCGCCACCGCGGCGCGGAGCTCGGCCCCGCCGGTCACGGTGAACGCGAAGGGCACGCCGGCCAGCCACTCCCCGGCGTAGGCCTCGGGGTTGCTGGTGCTGCCGAGCAGCTCGCAGCGTCCGTCCGGCAGCGCGCGCAGCTCGCCGAGGGTGGGCCGGATCCACGGGCGCACCTCCTCGAGCGGAGCGTCGAAGACGACGTGGGTGTCGTGCTCCCACCCCTTGGCGAGGTTGGCCTCCAGCGCCGCGGCCGGGTCGAGGTCGGCCGGCACGTCGAACGTGCCCTCGAGCAGCTCCACCCCGGTGATCCGGTCGACGCGGAAGGTCCGCAGCGCGTCGGCATGGTGGGAGTGGCACAGCAGGTACCACCGGCCGTGGCGGACCACGACCGACCAGGGGTCGACGTCGAACGTGCGCTCGCTGCCGGTCGCCGTGCGGTAGTCGACCCGGACCTGCTGCTGGGCGGCCACCGCCGCGACCAGCTCGGTCGTGACCTCGGGGTCGGGGCGCACCGGGGCGCGCTCGGGGACGGCTCGCGCCGTCTCCCGCACCGCGACGGCCTGCCGGGCGACGTTGGTCGGCAGCACCCGCAGGATCTTGCCCAGCGCCGCGCCGACCGGGTCGCCGGCGTCGGCGACCGCGTGGTGGGAGTCGAGGGCGGCCATCACGAGGCCGAGCGCCTCGGTGGCGGAGAAGACCAGCGGCGGCAGTCGCAGCCCGCGCCCGAGGGTGTAGCCGCCGTAGGGGCCACGGGTGGACTCGACCGGGATGTCGGCCTCGCGCAGGATCGCGACGTAGCGCCGCGCGGCGCGCTCGGTGACACCGAGTCGGGCGGCCAGGTCGGCCGCGGTCGTGCCGGGACGCGCCTGCAGGATGTCGAGCGCCCGCAGGGCGCGGGCGGTGGGGCTGATGTCGCTCACCCCGACATCGTCGCACCGGTTCCGGACGGAGAACGTCCGGAACCGGTCCTAGCGTGGTGCCGAGGGGTCGACACCCACCACCAAGGAGGACCCATGGACATCGTGCTCATCGCCGGACTCTGGCTCGACGGCTCGGCCTGGGACGACGTGCTGCCCGAGCTCGAGGCGCTCGGCCACCGAGGCGTCCCGGTGACGCTGCCCGGGCAGGGCGACGGCGCCACCACCGCGACGTACGACGAGCAGGCCGACGCGGTGCTCGCCGCCGTCGACGCCGCCGAGGGCGCACCGCTCGTGGTGGGCCACTCCGCCGCGTCCACGCTGGCGTGGGTCGCGGCCGACCGCCGCCCCGACGCCGTCACCGGCGTCGTGCTGATCGGCGGCTTCCCGACCACCGGCGGCGACAGCTACGCCGACTTCTTCGAGACCGACGGCGACGCCGTGGCGTTCCCGGGCTGGGAGCCGTTCGCCGGGCCCGACTCCGACGACATGTCGCCCGAGCTCAAGGCCGAGGTCGCCGCGGGCGCCCACCCCGTCCCGGTCGGAGTGACCAAGGGCGTCGTGCGCTGGACCGACGAGCGGCGCCACGGCGTGCCGCTGACCCTGGTGTGCCCGGAGTTCAGCCCCGCCCAGGCGCAGGAGTGGATCGACGGCGGCGACGTCCCCGAGCTCGCCGACGCGACGGCCCTCGAGCTGGTCGACATCGACTCCGGCCACTGGCCGATGTTCACGCAGCCGGCGGCCCTGGCCGCCCTCTTCGACGCCGCGGCCCAGCGCTCGCGCGTCGGCTGAGCGGCGCCGCGGCCGGCGGGACTCAGCGCAGCAGCTCGTCGGGCCCGGCCGCCACCGTCGGGATCTCGGCGGGCGCCCGGCCGGCGGGCCGCAGCGGCTCGAGCGGGGTCGCCGGGGTGAGCGGCGTGACCGGCAGGACGACGTAGCCGCTGTGCACGCCGGAGGCGAGGTCGACGCCGACCTCGGCGAGCTCGGCCGGGGCCATGCCCAGCATGACTGCGACCGCGACCGCGCTGTCGGGGCGGTCGGCGGGATCCTTCTGCAGCAGCGACGCGACGACGGCGCGCAGGTCCTCGGGCACCTCCTCGCCCAGCGGCGGCGGCGGCTCGTTGACGTGGCACAGCGCCGTCGCGATCGGGGTGCCGCGGTCGAAGGGGCGCTGGCCCGTGAGCATCTCGTGGGCCACCACACCGAGGGCGTAGAGGTCGCTGGCGCCGGTGGCCTGCTCCCCGACCGCCTGCTCGGGGCTGATGTAGTTGGGGGTGCCGAGCATCTCGCCGACGCGGGTGTGGCCGATGGTGTCGATCGCGCGGGCGATGCCGAAGTCGGTCAGCTTCACCAGGCCGTCCTCGCGGACGAGGATGTTGGCCGGCTTGACGTCGCGGTGGACCACGCCGGCCTCGTGGGCGGTGCCGAGCGCGAGCGCGGCCTGGCCCAGGATCGAGCGCACCGCCTCGGGCTGCATCGCCCCGTGCTCGCGGATGATCGCCGAGAGCGGCAGGCCCGGCACGAGCTCCATCACGAGGTAGGTGAGGTGGTCGTCCTGGCCGTAGTCGAAGACGGTGGTGATGTTGGTGTGGAGGAGGGCCGCGGAGTGGCGCGCCTCGTCGCGGAACCGCTCGGCGAAGATCTCCTCGTTGTCGGGGTCGGCGCGCATCACCTTGACGGCGACCTCGCGCTGCAGCACGTCGTCGAGACCGCGCCACACGTCCGCCATCCCACCGGAGGCGATGCGCTCCTGCAGGACGTACCGGTCGCCGAGGCGAAGTCCTTCCACGAGCCTGTGCACGGGCCTGTCCCACTTCCCTCGAAGGGAGGCGCGCGACAGCGCCCCGACTTCGGATGCTACTCCGCACGGAGCCCCGTTCCTGCGCCGATGGCCGCACTCCCACCCCCACGGGTGCCTTGACAACCTACAACCAGTTAGTTGTAGCTTTGGGTCATGGACGACGACGAGGACCGGGCGGACGCGTGGTTCCACGCGCTCTCCGACCGCACGCGGCGCGACATCCTGCGGCGCGTGCTGGCCGGCGAGCACTCCGTCTCCGCCCTCGCCCGCAGCTACGACATGAGCTTCGCCGCCGTGCAGAAGCACGTCGCCGTCCTCGAGCGCGCCGGACTGCTGACCAAGCGCCGTCAGGGCCGCGAGGCCCTGGCCAGCGGCGACGTCGAGGCGGTGCGGTCGGTGGGCGCCATGCTCACCGAGCTCGAGGACCTCTGGCGCGGCCGCATCGCCCGCATGGACGAGCTCCTCGCCGAGCCCGCTCCCTCCCAGCCCACCCAGCCCACCGAGCGCAACCGACCCGACCGACCCACCTGAAGAAAGGACCCGACCCATGCCCGTCACCGACGTCACCCACGACCTCGACGCCCTCACGCTGACCATCACCGCCGACTTCGCCGCTCCGCCCGAGCGCGTGTGGCAGGTCTACGCCGACCCGCGCCAGCTCGAGCGCGTGTGGGGACCTCCCGGCTACCCCGCCACGTTCGTCGACCACGACCTGGTCCCGGGCGGGCGGATGACCTACTACATGACCAGCCCGGAGGGGGAGAAGTACTACTCCTACTGGGAGGTCACCGAGGTCGAGGAGCCGCGCCGCTTCGACTTCAAGGACGGCTTCGCCGTCGACGACTCCTTCGCGCCCGACCCCCAGATGCCGGTCGCGTTCAACACCTACAACTTCTCCGCGACCGCCACCGGCACCCGCGCGACGTTCATCGGGGCCTACGCCGACGCCGCGACGCTGCAGAAGGTGCTCGCCATGGGCGTCGTCGAGGGCTCCACGCAGGCGATCAACCAGATCGACGGCCTGCTCGCGTCCTGACGACCAGCCGGCCAGCCCAGTCCGACCAACCAGCCCACGAGCGCAGGAGCCACCATGAGACCCATCGTCGTCACCGAGTTCATCACCCTCGACGGCATCGTCGACTCCCCCGGCGGCGGGGAGCACCCGCACGCCGGCTGGACCTTCTCCGACGTCGACTTCGTCGAGGAGGCCTACGACATCAAGGGCAGGGAGACGGTGGACGCCACCGCCCTGCTGTTCGGGCGGCAGTCCTACGACGAGTTCGCCCCGGTGTGGCCCTCGATGGAGGAGTTCGCCGACTACAACGCGATGCCCAAGTACGTCGTGTCCACCACCCTGCCCGGCGACACCGCCCCCTGGGGAGAGGGCACGGTCGAGGTGCTGCGCTCCCTGGACGACGTGGCCGCGCTGAAGGAGACCGACGGCGGCGAGATCCACGTGCACGGCAGCGCCCGGCTCGCCCAGGGCCTCGCCCGCGCCGGCCTCGTCGACCGTTACCACCTGCTCGTCTTCCCGGTGCTGCTCGGGAGCGGCAAGCGGCTGTTCGGCGAGAGCGACAAGACCAAGCTCGAGCTCGTCGAGCACGCCGCCTACGACAACGGCATCGTGCTGCAGCGCTACGACGTCGTGCGCTGACCCCCTGGCGCGACGCCACTGGTCTGCGAGACTCGATCGGTGGAGCTCGCCCTGCTGCTCGTCTCGATGGCGGCCGTCGTCCTCGCGGCGACCGCCGTCAGCGAGCGGCTGCACGTGCCGGCGCCGCTCCTGCTCGTCGTCGTCGGCGCGGCCGCAGCGTACGTGCCGGGTGTTCCCACCATCCACCTCGAGTCCGAGGTGGTCCTCCTCGGCCTGCTGCCGCCCCTGCTCTACGCCGCCGCGATCCAGACCTCGCTGGTCGACTTCAACGCCAACCGGGGCACCATCCTGCGGCTGTCGGTGCTGCTCGTGGTGGTCACCGCGCTGGCCGTCGCCGTGGTCGTGGACCGGCTGGTGCCGGGCCTGGGCTGGGCGGCGGCGATCGCGATCGGTGCCGTGGTGGCGCCGCCCGACGCGGTCGCCGCCACCGCCGTCGCACGACGCATCGGGCTCCCCCGCCGCGTGGTCACGATCCTCGAGGGCGAGTCGCTGTTCAACGACGCCACCGCCCTCGTGGTCCTCCGCACGGCCGTCGCGGCGCTGTCCGGCGGGGTGGCGATCGCCGCGGTGGCCGGCGACTTCGCGCTGGCGGCAGGTGGTGGCGTGCTCATCGGCGGCGCCGCCTTCCTGCTCGTCGCGGCGCTGCGCACGCGGCTCCGCGACCCGCTGATGGACACGGCCGTCTCGTTCCTGACCCCCTTCGCGGCCTTCGTGGCGGCCGAGGAGATCCACGCCTCCGGCGTCCTCGCGGTCGTCGTCGCCGGACTGCTGCTGGGCCACAAGGCCCCGCTGATCCAGACCGCACAGTCCCGGATCACCGAGCGGATCACCTGGCGCACCGTCGCGTTCGTGCTGGAGAGCACCGTCTTCCTCCTCATCGGCCTCCAGCTCGACTGGATCCTCGCGGGCGCCCGCGACTCCAGCCTGCCCGGATGGCGCATCGCGCTCGTGTGCGGCGCGACCCTGCTGACCGTCGTGGTCGTCCGGCTCGTCTACATGCAGGCCACCGGGTTCCTCCGCCGCCGCGACCCCATCCCCGCCTCGTGGAGCTTCCTCATCGGCTGGGCCGGCATGCGTGGCGTGGTCACCCTCGCCGCCGCGTTCGTCATCCCCGAGGACGCCCCGCACCGCGAGGTGCTGCTCCTCATCGCCTTCACCGTCGTGGCGGGCACCCTGCTCGTGCAGGGACTCACGCTGCCCCTCGTGACCCGGCTGCTCGACGTGCCCTCCCCCGACCCCGCCGAGGACGCCCTCGCCCGGGCCTCGCTGCTCCAGCAGGCCGCCGACGCGGGCTTCGCCCGGCTCGACGAGCTGGAGTACGACGACCAGCACGGCGTCGCCGCCCAGGTCCGCGCGCGCGTCGACCAGCGCACCTTCGCGGCGTGGGAGCAGCTGTCCACCGCGGCCGAGGAGGAGACGCCGTCCGAGCTCTACGCCCGCATCCGCGGCGAGATGATCGAGGCGGAGCGGGCCAAGGTGCTGCGGGTGCGGGGCAAGGGCCACGTGCCCTCCGAGGTCGTGAGCCAGGTGCTCGGCATGCTCGACATCGAGGAGTCGATGCTCGACGCCGCCGCCTCGGCACGCGCCGACGTACGCCGCAGCAGCCTCGCCCCCACCGGCGGCCGCTCCTGCGGCGACCTCGAGGAGCACCCGGTCACGCAGACCGGGACCGAGCCGGCCTGCGCGGAGTGCCTCGTCGAGGGCACCCGGTGGGTGTCGCTGCGCCAGTGCCTGAGCTGCGGGCACGTGGGCTGCTGCGACTCCTCGGTCGGCAGGCACGCCACGGGCCACTTCCACCAGAGCCTGCACCCGGTCGTGCAGTCGGCCGAGCCCGGTGAGTCGTGGCGCTGGTGCTACGTGCACGACATCACCGGCTGAGAAATCACCCCTCCGCCACGGCCCCCGGCGCCACTACGCTCGGAGCATGGGAGCGCCCGCGATCGTCATCGCCTCCACCCACCACGCGCCCGAGCTGGGTGAGGCGTTCGCCCGCTACGAGCGGGAGTACGACGTGCGCCACGTCAGCGACGAGGTGACGGCCAAGGCCACCGCCAAGGAGCTGATCCACTCCGGGCACCAGGTCGCCCTCTTCGTCGTCGACAGCGACCACGACCGCGACAAGCTGTTCGGGCTGATCAGCGGCACCCGTCAGGCGGTGCCCACCTCACGCCGGCTGATCGTCACCCACGTCAGCCGCTTCCGGGAGGACAACCAGACCTTCCGCCACGCCGTCGCCGCCGGCAAGGTCGACGCGCTGCTGCTGATGCCGCAGGGTCCCCGCGACGAGGAGTTCCACCTCGCCGTCGGCGAGCTGCTCAACGAGTGGAACGCGACGGTGGCGGCGCCGGTCGTCGAGAACGTCCGCATCATCACCCCGGAGAAGGACGCGCTCGCCCGCGACCTCCTCGACTACCTCGCCCGGGTCGGGATGCCGGCCGGGGTGCACCACCCCGACAGCGAGGTCGGCCGCCGGGTGATGGCGACCTGCCCGGACGAGGTCGGGCACTGGCCGGTCGTGTCCTCGCTGGCCGGCTGGTCGGGCCACTGCCCCGACGTTCGCTCGCTCGCCGTCCGGCTCTACGGCCGCCCCGACGAGATCGACGTCGACGAGGTGGTCGACCTCGTGGTCGTCGGTGCCGGGCCGGCCGGCCTCGCCGCGAGCGTCTACGCCTCCAGCGAGGGCCTGTCGACCGTCTGCCTGGAGGCCGAGGCCATCGGCGGGCAGGCCGGCACCAGCTCGATGATCCGCAACTACCTCGGCTTCCCGCGCGGGATCTCCGGCATGCGGCTGGCCCAGCGCGCCCGCGGCCAGGCGCTGCGGTTCGGCACCCGCTTCTTCACCGGCTGGCCCGCGACCGGCATCTCCCCGTGCGCCCACGGCGACCACCACGTCGTGCACACCGACGGCGGCGACGTGCACGCCCGCACCGTCCTCGTCTCGACCGGGGTCGACTACCGCCGCCTCGGCGTGGAGTCGCTGGAGGAGCTCGTCGGGCGCGGGGTCTACTACGGCGCGGCGATGGCCGCGGCACGCGAGCTCGCCGGCGACCACGTGGTGGTCGTCGGCGGCGGCAACTCCGCCGGCCAGGCGGCGATCCACGCCGCCCGCTTCGCCTCGGCAGTGACGATCGTCGTCCGCCGCCCCGACCTGCGGGCCACCATGTCCTCCTACCTCATCGACGAGATCGAGTGGAACCCCCGCGTCACCGTGCGCGCGTGCACCCGCGTCGTTGACGGCGGCCCCGACGACGTCGGGCAGCTCGCCTGGCTCGACATGGAGGACGTCGACAGCGGCGCGCGGGAGCGGGTCGAGGCGCGTGGGCTGTTCCTGCTGCTGGGCGCGTCTCCGGAGTGCGGCTGGCTGCCCCCGACCGTGCTGCGCGACGACCGGGGGTTCGTCCTCACCGGCCGCGACGTCCCGACGGAGCGCTGGGTCGACGGCGTGCCTCCCGCCGACCTGGCCACCACGCTCCCGGGCGTCTTCGCCGGCGGGGACATCCGCGCGGGCTCGATGAAGCGGGTGGCGTCGGCGACCGGCGAGGGCGCCTCGGTGGTGGCCTCGGTCCACGCCTGGCTCGGCCGCTGACCCGGCCGCTGGTCCCGCCTCAGAGCGTCAGCAGCAGGAAGACCACCGCGAGCGCGGGCAGCGTGCCCTGGATGAGCGCGGCGCGGACCATCGCGCGGTCGTGGGTGACCAGCACGAGGGCCGCCGCCAGCATCGAGCCGGTCCCGGCGAGCGCGAGCGCCCGGCCGACGTCCTCGTTGCGGGCGAGCAGGGCGACGCCGACGCCCGTGGTGATCGCCAGGAAGAGGTTGTAGAAGCCCTGGTTGTAGGCCATCGACTCGAGCAGTGGCGCGTCGGCCTCCGCCACCCCGAACGCGCGCCGCGTCGCCGGCTCCGTCCACCGGAACGACTCCAGGACCCAGATGTAGACGTGCAGGAGCGCGGCGCCGACCGCGAAGACCGCGGCGAGGATGGTCATGCAACTCACACTAGGCTCGGCTACCCCTTCGTGGGTGGCACGCGGCGACCACGACGCGCAGACTTCCCCACCACGCGGCGACCCTGCCGTGACGACGAGGAGGTTTCCATGGGACGACTGATCGGCATCCTGCTCGTGATCTGGCTCGCGATCGGCGCGTTCGCCGCGTACCAGCGCGGCTACTTCGAGGACACGAAGACCAACTGCTCCGAGGCAAGCGACATCGCGCTCAACATCGTCTCCGGTCCGCTCAACTACACCGGCCTCAACCCCAAGGTGGGCTGCCCCGACGTCGACACCCCAGAGCCGAGCAAGTAGTCCGCACCCCCGTGGTCTGTCGGGCGCCGGGCCCGCCAGGTCACTCCTGCGGCTCCTCGAACGGGGTCGCGGCGGCGTCCGACACCCGCCAGGCGAGGACGCCGTCACGCGGGCTGACCGCGTAGACCCGCGAGCCGTCGGGCGCCACGAGCACGGCGCGCGGGGTGTCGTCGGCGCCGGCGAGAGCCTGCAGGGCGTCATCGCGCCAGTCCCAGAGCTGCACGTCGGGATCGTCCTTGACGCTCGCCACGACGGTGTCGGCGTCGAGCCAGGCCAGGTGGTCCCCGGCGGCGGGAAGCGCCGCCTGCTCCAGGCCGGTGGCGCTGTCCCAGACCGTCACTGCGGCCCGGTCGTCCAGGGCGAACGACGAGGTCGCGAGGGTGGTGCCGTCCTGGGCCCAGGCCACGTGGCCCTGCGGCGGTGCGTCCAGCTCGCCCACCTGCTTGCCGGTCGCGGTGTCGTGGAGGGTCACCGGAGCATCCGAGGCGGCCACCGCGAGCGTCGGGGCGCGGGGGGACCACGCGACCGCGACGGCGTCGCCCTCGACGTCGAGCCCGGGCTCGACCGCGGCCACCTCCGCCGGGTCGCCGACCGACCAGAGGCGTACGACGCCGTCCGCCCCGGCCCCGGCGAGCGTCTCGCCGTCCGGTGAGAACTCGAGGTCGCGCAGGCCGCCGCCCGCGGCGTCCTGGACCACATCGGCGTCGTAGGCCTCGACCGCGCCGACCTCCTCACCGGTCGTGCCGTCGAGGAGGACCACCGACACGGTCCCGCCCTCGACCCGGTCGGTCGCGACCAGGCCGGCGGCGCTCCACGCGACCACGCCTCCCCCGGTCCACCGCTCGCCGAGGGTCCCGTCGCCGGTGGACCACACGCACAGCTCGCCGTCGCACGGCACCGCGAGCCGCCCACCGTCGGGGCTCAGCGCCGCGGAGTCGCCGGTGACCGCCACGCCGGGCACCTGCACGACGTCACCCGACCCCGCGTCACCGCCGTCACCGCCCCCGCTGCCCTCTCCCTCGGGCCCGTCGTCGGAGGAGCAGCCGGCGAGCGCCAGGGCCGCCGCCGCCAGCACCGCCGCCAGGGGCAGGGCCCGGCTCATGCACCCACCAGGTGGGTCACGTCGAACCAGGCCTCGCCGCCGTCGTCGCACTCGTGGCGGTCGAGCGAGCGGCCGGCGAAGGTGAGGACGGTCTGCTGCCGCGAGGTCCGCCGGGCCGCGCGCAGCACGTCGTACTCGTCGCCGACGCGCAGCACGCTCCACGGGTGCTCGCGGGTGCCGTCGCCGGTGCTCCGGATCGACTCGAGCGCCAACGCCTGGAGGGTGCGCTCGGCGCGAGCGCGGGCGTCGTCGCCGAGCCCGGCGTGCGCGGCGGCGAGCGCCGCGTGCGCCGACGGGGAGAAGAACGCGCCCGGCATCACGCCCTGGACGCGCGAGACCACCTCGGCGTGGTCACCGCGAGCCAGGGCGGGCGCCACGAGGGCGACCACGTCGAGGCCCGGGTCGAACCCGGGCGAACGGCGGACGACCTCGCGCAGCGCCGCGAGGTCGGCGGCCGACCGGGTGCGGGCCCAGCCGAGCGCGAGGTCGGACAGCGCCGGCCCGCCGGACTGGCTGTGCGCGCTCATCGCGCCTCCTCCCTGATCCGGTCGAGGTCGTCCTTGTCGAGGTCGTCGAGGTAGTCGCCGCCGGTCTCACGGGCGTCCTTCTCGACAGGCTGGTCACGATAGGCGTCGAAGCCGTCATCGTCCGAGGTCTTGTAGTCGTCGAAGTTGTCCCGCCACTCCTCGACCTCCTCCTGGCTGACGCCGGGCGGTCCGTCGTAGTCCTCCCACCACCACCAAGGCAGGTCGTCGACCGCCTTGTGCTGCTGGGCGTGGCGGACCTCGTGGGCGACCGTGCCGAGGATGGTGGGGTCGTCGAGGTTGCCCTCGTCGATGCGCAGCACCCGGTCGCCCTCGCTCCAGCTGCCGCGCGAGTCGGTCGACGGGTCGTCGTCCTTGCCGTCGCCGTCCTGGTCCTCGAGGTCCTCGATGCGCACCTCGAAGTCGTCGACTCCGGCGTCGCGGGCCTGCTGCTCCGCGATGTGCTCCAGCACCCGGCGGCGCTCGGCGTCGGACATCGACGACCAGTCGCGCTCGACCTCCGGGTCGACGACGTACTCAGGGCCGTCGTCGCTGAAGGAACCCTGCGGCCGCGCGGCCACGAGCGCCGAGTCGACGGCGTAGGCGTCGTCGAGGACGTCGCCGACCCGCGTCGCCAGGGCGGACACCGCGCTCTGCCGGATCGCCTGGTGCTCGCGCGCCTCGAACTGGTTGTCGAAGGTGCGGCGCGGCGCGACGTCGCTCACGGTGCCGGCGGAGTCGACGGCCAGGTCCTGCGCCGCCGCGTCGCTGAGGATGTCCTGGACGGCCTGCTCGATCCGGGTGACCGGGCCGATCTGGGCGTAGACCTGGCGTTCGAAGCGGGCCAGGCCCTCGATGTGGCTCGTCATCTGGGCCACCAGGCCCGCCTGCCGGATCACCGCGGCCCACCGCGCGATGCCGGACCACCCGGCGGGGACCGCGTCGGCCTCCACCGCGTCGCGGGCCTTCTCCAGCGCCAGGATGTCGACGCGGAGCTCGTCACTCGCCGCCTTCACGCCCTCGGCGCGCCAGGACCTGAGATCACCGAAGGTGATGCTCACTACTTCACCCCCAGGAACTTCCGCAGCCACGCCTGGAACGCCTGGGCCCGGGCGTCGGCGGCCTCCGCGTCGGTGGCGGCCGCCTGGAGGCCGTCGGCGAACCCGTCGACCGACGACGCCCACACGTCGATCCCGTCGTCCCACGCGGTCGCGAACTGGGGCATCACGCTCGCGGTGCTGCTGCCCGGCAGCGCGCCCCCGAGCATCCCGATCGCGTCCGACGCGTCCGCGGCCCGCGCGGCCCTGGCCGCCGAACGCAGGTCGCTCGCTGCGGCCCGCAGCTCGTCCGGCTCCACCTGATAGGTCGACATGGAGGGTCGATGCCCCGCAGCGCGCCTCGCGAAACCGACGCGACGGCGCCTGGGGATGACGGCGAACGGTCAGGTCGGCGGGGCTACGCGAGCCAGGAGGGGGTCCAGCCCTCCGGCGGGTCCTCCCCCACGCGTCCGTCGACGGCCTCGCGGAGCAGGTCGGCGTGGCCGGTGTGCCGGGCGTACTCCTCCAGCAGGTCGAGGAGCAGCCGGCGCAGGCGCGGGTGGTGGCCGTTGCCGTCGTCGACGTGGGCACGGAGGTCCAGGCCGCCCTCGGCCAGGGCCTCCTCGATCCGGGCGGTGTTGCGCACGACCGCGTCGTCGTAGACGGCGTACGTCTCCGCGGCGCCCAGGCGCTCGGTGACGAACTCCCACTCATCGGTCCCGTCGTGGCCGAGCGAGCGCCACGGCTCGTCCAGCACCTCGCCGCGGAGCTTGGTCGTCAGGTAGTAGTCCTCGGCCAGCGCGAGGTGGAGCAGCAGGCCGCCGAGGGACAGCGCGGACGACGGCAGCCGGTGGCGCAGGCCCGCCTCGTCGAGGCCGTCGGCCTTCCACCGCAGCGTCGCGCGCTGGCGGGCCAGGGCGCCGAGCACGTGCTCGGCCTCGGTGCCGTCGATCGGCGGCTCCCACGGCGGGGGGACCCAGGTGTCGTGGTCGTCGGTGCTCATGCCAGCGACCGTAGACCCGGTTGCGGACGACCGGCGACCGGTTCACCGGGCACGAGGGGGTGGACACCGATCCTCGCCTCGCGCCATCGTGTGCGGATGCGACGACTCGGCGTCACCCTCACCCCCGTCCTCAACTCCCTCCTCACCTCGGCCGTCGCCTCGGCCGTGGCCCTGACCCTCGCCGTCCCGGCGACCGCGGCGCCGCCCGACGCGACATCCGGTGCCAAGCCCGGTGCCAAGGCCGACGCCAAGCCCGGCGGTCCCGACCCGTTCCGCGACGGCTGGGCCCAGACCGTGGTCGACGCCGACCAGAACCTCCGCGGCCTGAGCGCCGTGAGCCCCAGGGAGGCGTGGGTGACGGGCGAGAGCCTGACCGACGGTGGACCCGCCCGGGTCTTCCGCACCACCGACCGCGGCCGCACCTGGACCGACGTGAGCCCCGAGCTGACCGAGGGCCTGTCGTTCCGCGACGTCGAGGTCGACGGCCGCGTCGCCCACGTCCTGGCGATCGGTCCGGGCGAGGCCTCGCGGATCTACCGCTCCACCGACGGCGGTGCCAGCTGGACCGAGGCGTTCCGCAACACCGACGAGGACGCGTTCTACGACTGCATGGCCTTCTACGGCGGCGGCAAGCGCGGCCTGGCCGTCAGCGACCCGGTCGACGGCAAGCTCCGCATCCTGTCCACCGCCGACCGCGGCCGCAGCTGGTCGGTGCTGCCCAGCAAGGGCATGCCGGCCTCGGACGGCGAGTTCGGCTTCGCCGCGAGCGGCGACTGCCTGGTCACCGCCGGCAGGTCGGCGTTCCTGATCACCGGCGGCAAGCGCTCGCGCGTGCTGCGCTCCGACGACCGGGGACTCACCTGGCGCGCCACCGCCTCCGGCATCCCGGCCGGTGAGTCCGCCGGCGGGTTCGCGGGCGACTTCGCCTCGCCCCGCCACGGCATCGCCGTCGGTGGCGACTTCGCCGACGCCGACGACACCGAGGACACGACGTCCTACACCCGCGACGGTCGCACGTGGACCGTCGGCGCCGACCTGACCCACGTCGGCGAGGACGTGTCGTTCCTCCGCGGCACCCGCTACGCCGTCGCCACCGGCGACTACGGCGGCTCGGCCGGCTCGAGCATCACCTCCGACGGCGGGGCCACGTGGAAGCGGGTCAGCAAGCTCGGCTACCACGCGATCGAGTGCGTCGGGGCGGTGTGCTGGGCGGCGGGGTCGAAGGGCCGCGTCGGGCGCGGCTGACCCCGCGCGCCGGCCGGCGGCGTACGCCGTCTCGCTAGGGTCGACGGATGGCCGACCTCTCCCGCGTCCCGACCGCCCCCCTGCTCGCCGCCGGCCTCGTCGGCGGCTTCACCCTCGCCCAGCGGACCGGCGTACGACCCCTCGGCGGGGCCGCGATGCTCGGCGCCAACGCGCTCGCCGCGCGCCAGTGGTACGCCGTCGGCGGCGTGCCGCTGGCGGCCGGGCTGAGCGCGGCCTACTGGACCGCCATGGGCGCCTCGCACCCGCTCGCGAAGAAGGTCGGCACCTGGCCGTCCGTCCTCGGGGTCACCGCGGCGGCGTCCGGCGCGGCCTGGCTGCTCGCCGACCGGCGCCGCGCCCGCCCGTGACGGTTCATCAAGGTATGTAGGCCAACCTGCACTTCCCACGGTCAGCTCGCCATGGGAAGTGCAGGTCCAGCGACATACCTTGATGAACCGTCAGTCGTCGGGGAGTGCGGCGAAGGCGGCCTGCATCTCGCGGTACCAGCCGAGCGAACGCTTGGGGTGGCGCCAGCGGCCCTTCATCTCCTTGCGTGCCGGCAGGTGTGCCTCGTCGCCCGCCTTCTCGGCCTCCTTGAGGTGCGCGTCCTGCGCGACGATCACGTCGTCGTGGGTCTCGCCGCGGTGGGCGAGGTCGCAGGGGCCGCCGAGCTGGCGGCAGGTCATGGTCTTCATGCTGTCCTCCTCCTTCGTCTGCTGGGGTGACTCTGCCCGGTCGACGAGCGGGACGCCACAGACGTGACACGCGGCGTCGGGGCGGGCCCTCGCGTGCCCTGCGCATGTCCGACCACGCCGGTAGAGTCGACGCCTCGGGCAGGGGGCGCACATGGCGAGGTCACGCAGCGTCGCGGGCGGGTGGCTGGTCGTCGTCTGCTGCCTGTCGCAGTTCCTGCACACCGTCTACGGCAGCGTCGCCAACATCGCCCTGCCCGACATCTCGCGCGACCTCGGCGCCGGACTGGGCTCCCTGCAGTGGGTGGTGAGCGCCTACGTGCTGAGCCTGGCGAGCCTGTTGGTCTTCGCGGGCAACCTCGCCGACCGCATCGGCCGACGACGCGTGCTCGTGCTGGGCAACGTGGTGATGGTCGTCGGCTCGATCGTCTGCGCCCTCAGCACCTCGGTGCCACCGCTCGTCGTCGGGCGGGTCGTCCAGGGTGTCGGCAGCGCCCTGATCGCGCCGGCCGGCCTGTCCCTGCTGGCGGCGGCGTTCCCCGAGACCGCGCGGCGCGCCGTCGCGGTGATGTGGTGGACGACGATCGGCACCGCGTCGCTCGCCGCGGGGCCGATCCTCGGCGGTCTGCTCGTCAAGGACCTCGGCTGGACATCGGTCTTCTGGGCCGGGGTGCCGCTGGGGGTGGTCGCGTCGGTCCTCGCGGTCGCGCTCCTGCAGGAGTCGCGTTCCGAGCACCCGACCCCGTTCGACGGTGTCGGGCAGGTGCTGCTGACCCTCCTCCTCGCCGCGATCGCGTTCACCCTCATCGAGGGCTCGCACCTCGGGTGGACGTCCGCGCCGGTGCTCGCTGCCGCCCTCGTCGCCGTCGCCTCACTGGGCGCCCTCGCGCCCTACGAGCTGCGCCGCTCGGACCCGCTGCTGCCGCTGCACCTGCTGGGCGACCGGCCGTTCGTCACCGCGCTGTCCATGGCGGTGGCGGGCTACCTGGCGCTCGCGGGCCTGCTGTTCGTCAACACGTTCTACCTGCAGTCCGAGCGCGGGCTGGACGCCACGCAGGCCGGTCTCATGACGATCCCGCTGGCCGCCGGCGCCACCGCCTCGGCCCTCCTGGCGGCGCGCCTCGTGGCCGGCGGCCACTCCCGTGCGGCACTGGTCGCCAGCGGCGTGCTCATCGCCCTCGGCGCCGGAGGTCTGTGGACGACCGAGTCGGCGGCGCTGTGGACGGTCGTCGTCCCCTACTACGTCTTCGGTCTCGGGTTCGGCCTCATCGCCGATCCCGTCAGCGTCACCGCGCTCTCGGAGCTGCCGACCGCCGAGGCGGGGCTGGCGTCCAGCCTCATCTCCACCTCCAAGCAGACCGGCCAGCTGATCGGCATCGCCGGCGCCGGCTCGATCCTCGCCGTGCCGCAGACGTCGTCGGACGCGCTGGCGTTCGACCACATGGGCGGGTGGGTGTGGGCGGTGCTGCTGGTCGCCGGGGTGCTCATCGCGGGGCTCGCGCTCAGCACGCCGCGCGGGCGGATCGCCGTGCCCCGCAAGCCGCCCGTCGACCGCTGACCCGCCCGCACCGGGCCGTCCGCGGCCAGGGCGCGCGTCACGACCTCACCGCGGCGCCGGCCCCTCGCGCCGTACGACCTGCTCCAGCACGGCCGGATCGGCGCGGAAGGTGATCGCCCGGACCCGGCCGTCGGCCACCTCGAAGTCGAAGACGACGGCGGGCGCGCCGCGGTGGAACCACGCCGAGCCGGGACGGTCGCCGACGAAGACGGCCAGGGCCGCGTGGGCGCTGCCGTTGAAGAAGGTGGCCACCTCGTCGCTGCCCTCCATGGACGCGGGCGTGCCCATCAGGACGGCTGCCTCGTCGGCACCGACCACCGCGTCGGGGGCGAGCAGCCGCAGGAGCCGCTCGAAGTCACCGCCCCGGGCAGCGGCCATGAACGCGTCCACCACCTCCCAGTCGGCCAGCGCGTCCTCGGGCGCGGGCTGGGCCACCTTGGCGCGGGCGCGCGAGGCGAGCTTGCGGGCCGAGACCGCGGTGGTGTCGAGGACTGCGCCGATGGTCGCGAAGTCGAAGCCGAAGCTGTCGTGCAGGACGAAGGCGACCCGCTCGCGCGGCGACAGCCGGTCGATGACCGCCTGGAGGGCGATCCCGACGGTGTCGGCGAGCGCGACGTCGTCCGCCGGGTCGGGTGTGGGCTCGGCCCAGAGCTCGGTCGTCGCGTCGTCGCCCACGGGGTCCTCCACGGGGACGGGCGTACGCGCGCGGAGCCGGTCGAGGCAGAGCCTGGTGGTGACGGTGGTGAGCCAGGCCGCCAGGTTGTCGATGTCGGTGCCGTCGCGGGTGCCGGCGCGCTCGAGCCGCAGCCAGGCCTGCTGCACCACGTCCTCGGCCTCGGCGTGGTCGCCGAGCACCCGCGCCGCGAGGACGAGCAGCCGCGGCCGCTCCGCCTCGAAGGCCTCCGTCCGGTCCATGGGTCCACCTTTCCGCGTGCGCGTCGTCTCGACCAGTCGACGCACCAGCGGCCGCGGACGTGACACGCGGCGCGACCGGCCGTCTTGCACACTGGTGGACATGCAGGCTCTCCGGCTCCGGGCCGCAGCCCCGGTCACGACCGTCGTCGCGGTCCTGGCACTGCTCGCCGGCTGCACCAGCGGCGGCGGCGCGGGGGCCGACCGGCCCGACGCGGCGCCCAGCTCGAGCGAAACGTCGTCTGCGGAGCCCACCGAGGAGCCCACGGAGCCCACCGAGGAGCCCACCGAGGAGCCCACCGAGGCGCCCACCCAGGAGCCCACCGCCGACCCGACCGAGGAGCTCGAGCCGGCCCATCCCATCTCGATGGCCGCCCTGTCCCGGGCCGACCTGACCGGCGGCGGGCTGCGGCTCGGCGCCGTGGGCGAGCAGACGGCCGACTACACGTCGTACGACGTCACCTTCGCCTCGACGACGGCGGGCGAGGGCACCCGCCGGTTGCGGATCAGCGGGGTGCTCAACGTGCCGACCGGGCGCGGTCCCTTCCCGGCCGTGGTGCTGGCCCACGGCTACATCGACCCCGCCTACTACGTGCGCGGCCAGGGCATGACCCGCGAGCGCGGCTTCCTGGCCCAGCGCGGCTACGTCGCGCTGCACGTCGACTACCGCAACCACGCCGAGTCGAGCGATGACCCCCGCATCGAGACCGCCGTACGCCTCGGCTACGCCGCCGACGCGATCGCCGCCCTTCACGCGCTGCGCGAGTCGCGCGACGTGCGCGTCGACCCCGACCGGATCGCGCTGTTCGGCCGCTCGATGGGCGGCGGCGTGATGATGCGTGCGCTCGCCGCCGAGCCGGGCATGTTCGCCGCCGGCGTCGGCTGGGCCTCGGTCTCCAGCCTGGAGACCGACAACTTCGCGCAGTTCCAGCGCCCGGACGCCCCGCTCGCGCAGCTCGAGGCCGGCTTCCGCGGACGGCACGGGCTGCCGGCCGACGACCCGGAGTTCTGGCGCGGCGTCTCGCCGCGACCCCTCTTCGGCGACATCACCGAGCCGGTGCTCATGGTGCACGGACGCCTCGACGACACCTGCCCGCCGGCGTGGGCGCGAGCCACCCAGCGCGCCATGACGCGGGCCGGGGTCGACGCGACGCTCGAGTGGTACGGCGACGGGCACGCGTTCGGCCCGGCGTTCGTCGCTGCGATGGACCGCACCGTCCGCTTCGTCGACGCCCGGATGCCGGCCTGACGGAGCCGTCGGGCGCCTCCCGCCGTCCCACCACCATGCGCCCTCGGACCGTCGCCCTCCTCGCCCTCCTGCTCGCGGTGTCCGTCTCGGGGTGCGGGGACCGCGAGCCGAGCGGGTCCGACCCGGCCATCGAGCCGAGCGCCACGGAGCCGAGCGCCACCGAGCCGACGACCCAGCCCACCACGCAGCCCACCACGGAGCCGACCGAGGAGCCCACCACCGGCACCACCACCCCGCCGAGCGAGGCCCTGCAGAAGGTGCGGGTGGTCGGCGAGGTCGTCATGATCGGCGACTGCCTCGCGGTGCGCGACGACAACGCGATCACGTGGACGATCACCGGTGGGCCGGCCGCCGACCTGGTGCCCGGCGACCGGGTCGTCGTGACGGGTGCGCCCGACCTGGCGGCGACCGGGTGCGCCGGCCCGGTGGTCCGCGCGAGGGGCGTCCGGGTCCTGGGGTGACGCACTGAGGGCCGGGAGCCATGCGGCTCCCGGCCCTCGGTGCGACCTGGTCGTCAGGCCGACGGCGTCGGCCCGACGGGGATCAGCGCACGCGGATCCGCATGCTGGTGCCGCTCTGCGAGAGCACCTGGATCTTCACACCCACTCCGGCCACCTTCACGCCGACCCGGGGCAGGCCCGCGGCGGCGTACGGCGCGAAGTAGCGGTTCGGGTCGCTGTCGTCGAAGAGCGGGTTGGCCGCTCGTCCACGGATGTAGCTGCGCCGACCGTCGGCCGTCAGGTAGAAGGAGTCGGACGTCTGCAGGCTGAACGGCGCGTCGTAGGTCTGGATGCGTCCGCGCCACGCGGCCCCCTGGAGGTTGTAGTGCGGCTCCGGGTTGGCGTCGACGGGCAGCACCAGGCCGCCGCCGGGGTGCTGGCTGGTGTTGTTGTCGGTGTAGGACGAGTCCCAGTAGTTCACCAGCAGGCCGTCCTGGTAGGGGAACTTCTCCACGAAGTCGGGCCGGTCGGCGAAGCTGAAGTTGTAGGGACCGGTCTGGAGGTACTTGTCGTAGGAGACGTACTGGCGGTTGCTGGCCAGGTAGAACTGGTCGTAGGCGGTGTTGTAGCTCGCCGCGATCGACCGGAACCCGTCGAGGGTCCACCCGTTGGGCGAGGTCTCGGCGCCGTCGGCGAGGACGGTCGTGGTGCCGTTGGTCACCTTGATGTCGTCCACGAGGAGACCGGACCAGCCCAGGGCGGGGTCCTGTCCCTCGACGGCACCGTCGGTGGCGTAGCGTGCGCGGAACCCGATCGTCGTGCCGGCGTAGGCCGACAGGTCGAAGCTCGCCGTGACGTAGCCGTTGCTGACGCCGTCGATGCCGGGCTCCTTGACCGGGTCGTTGTTCGGATCCGCGTCAGCGTCGGTGTCGGGGTCGATCGACGAGGTGTCGAGCGCCGTCCAGGTGCCGCTGCCGACGGGGGACTCGACCTCGAACCAGGCGTAGTCGTAGTCCTCCTCGATGTTCCACGCGGCCTTCAGCGACAGGGACGTGGTGCCGGCCGGGACGGCCAGGTCGGCGCGCGACATGGACGAGCGGTAGTTGTTGCCGCGACCGCTGTACCACTGCTTGGTGTCCTCGGGCGGGGTGAGCAGCGTGGTCGGGATCTGCTTGTCCGGCAGCACGACCGCGACGCCCTGGGCCTTCGCCGAGTTGTACTCGTGGGGGCCGAGGTCGATCGTGCGGTCCTGGCCCGCGACCACGGTCTCGTAGTCGAGCCAGCCCAGCTGCAGCTTGTCCCAGACGCCGAGGTCGGCGGCCCGGGTGCCGATGCCCTGGTCGCCCGGGGCCGAGACGCGGCTCTGGGCCATCAGGGTCCACCAGTTGACGGGGTTGTCGCCCGAGGCGGCCGTGTCGTAGTGGTCGGGCAGCCCGAGGTCGTGGCCGTACTCGTGCGCCACGACGGACAGGCCGCCGTTCTCCGGCTGGACGGTGTAGTCGGCCACCCAGATGCCGGTGTTGCCGATCTGCGCGCCACCGTCGGGGTTGGGGACGCCGCCGGGGGCCGGGCCCTGGCCGGTGTTCTGGAAGGCCTTCCAGCGGTGGCTCCAGATCGCGTCCTCGCCGTAGAGCGGGTCGCCGTCGGCCTGGTCGCCGCCGGCGTGGATGATCTGGAAGCGGTCGATGTAGCCGTCGGGCTCGTCGAAGTTGCCGTCGCCGTCGAAGTCGTAGCGGTCGCGGATGTCGTACTGGGCCACCGTGCGCCTGATCTGGGCGTCGGTCCTGCCGGCTGCCTTCTGGTCGGCGACCCAGGCGTTCATGCCGTCGGAGACGAGGTTCCAGACGTTGGTGCAGTTGGTGCCGCCGCACGGGTAGCCGTTGCTGCGGCCGTAGCGCGCCTGGTTGTAGGGCACCGTCGTGACGTCGGTGACCATGCCCTCGACGCTGTAGCGGCCCGAGGACTGACGCTCGTAGTAGGTCTTGAGCGACTCGACGCCGTCACCCTCACCGAAGTAGAGGTCGCGGTAGTAGCGCTTGTTGAAGTTGGGGCGCCACTGGGTGGAGTTGTCGTTCGCACCCGGCTTGGGGATCTCGTTGAACCCCGGGCCGTCGAAGCGCACGGGGCCCGCGGTCAGCGGGTCGGTGTCACGGTCGGGGAAGTTGGGGTGGCGCTGGGTGCCGTAGTCGACGAGGAACACGAACACCTTGTCGGTGCGCTCGTTGCTCAGCTCGACGTACTGGTCCTGGGTGGCGGCCGCGGCCCGGGCGTTGCGGCCACGGGCGTTGGTGGAGCGCGCGGCGGCGGGCTCCGTGCCGACCTTGAGCACGCTGTTGCCGTTGATGGTCTGCGGCGCTGCCTCGCCGCTCAGCACGTCGGCCCAGGCCTGCTGCCGGAGCGCTTCCTGCTTCTCGGCGGCGGGGTTGGGCAGGACGTGCTCGGCGGTGGCCGAACGCCCCTCCTCGACGCTGCGCTGGTTGTCCGCCGGGGCGGCGGACGAGGGAGCGAGGCTCAGTGCCCCGGCCCCGGTGATCAGGGCCAGGGACAGCCCAAGGGTCGTGGATCTCACGAGACTTCCTTTCCGAGAGGCAGGAAGGCGGGCTGGATCGGCCACGACAACTCCCTGCCCTGCGGACACTAAGCCGGGAGGCGGGGGCTTGAACAGGGCAAACCTTGGGGAAACCGACCGATCGGTCAGTGCGCGGGCGGCGCCTCGAGCTCCTGGGGCGGAGCAGAGGCGTACGCGGCGGAGAGGCGCCGGTAGGGCGCAGAGGCCAGCGCGACGAGCACGGTGACGAACATGATCGCCCCCGCGATGAGGAACACCAGCGCGATGCCGCGCGCGTCCCCGTCGCCGAGCAGCCACCGCCACGTGTCACGGCCCTCCGGCGACTCCATGTAGGGGATGAGCGCGAACTCGGCGACCGGACCGATGAGGAACGCCGAGATCGGGCTGGCGGCGAGCTCGACGCTCTGCGCGAACCCGAACACCCGGCCCTGGGTGCGGAACGGGACGACCCGCTGCAGGATCGTCTGCTCGGCTGACTCCGCAGCCGGGATGATGCACATGAACACGAAGAGGCCCACGACGTAGAGCCACGCCCACTCGCGCAGCGTGAACGTCATGCCGAGGACGGCGACGGCGACGTTGACCAGCAGCAGGGTGCGCACCGGGTTGGCGCCGAGGCCGAAGCGGGCGACCAGGCCACCGCCGACCACGAAGCCGATGCCGGTCACGCCGAGCACGACGCCCCAGGCCTCGACGCTGAACAGCGTGAGGCCGTAGGGGTCCATCAGCGCGATGTAGACGCCGTTGACGAGGTTGTTGAAGGTCGAGAACAGGATCAGCGCGACCAGCCCGGGCACGGCCCGGATGGCGGCGACCGCTCCGCGCACGTCGAAGCGCGAGGCGCCCGCCTCGGGCACCGGGTCGAGCTCGGGGATCGGGATCGGCAGCAGGTGGAACAGGGACGCCCCGGTGAGCGCGATCGCGACCGCGAGCGTCCAGCCCATGCCGAGCAGGCCGACGCTGAGCCCGCTGAAGACGCTGGTGATCATGAAGGCGATGCCCTGGACGGTGCCGACCAGGCCGTTGGCCTTGTCGCGGCCGTCCTCGGGGACGAGGAGCGTCACGGTGGTGGACAGGGCGATGTTGCGCAGGCTCTCCACCACGCCGCCGACCAGGATGACGGCGGCGAACAGCCAGAACCACGCGCTGCCCCAGTCGGCCAGCCGCTCCTCGCCCAGCAGCACCCACAGCCCGCCCGACGCGGCGTAGGTGACGAGGGTGACCGTCGAGGAGGCGACCATCACCTGCTTCTTGCGGTGGTGGTCGACGAGGGTGCCGAAGTAGGTGCCGAACACCGCCGTGAAGAGCATGTAGCCGCCGCCGATGATCGCGGTGGCCATCACCGACCGCGTCTCGAGGTAGGCCCAGAAGGTCAGGGCGAACCAGAGGTAGCTCGAGGTGACGTTGGCGACGAGCGTGTTGGCGAGCACGTGGCGGAACGTGCGCAGCGTCTCCTCGCCGCGGGTCACCCCGGGTGGCAGGTGTGCCTCGGCGAGCGGGGCCGCGGGGTCCGCCGGCACGGGGTCGAGGTCGTCCATGGACACCCCGCGACCCTAGGTGCCACCACCGACAGCGCGCCCCCGAATATCCGCCCGACTGCGCCGGATTCGTGCCGGATCTGCGCCGGATGTGCGCAGGCGAACAGCGACGAGTCGGCGAAGGTGATGACCGAGCCGACGTCATGGGATGTCCCGGTCCGCACCGGGCATTCTCATGACGTCCTGACCTGGACGCAGCGACGGCCCGGACCCCGTCGAGGGGTCCGGGCCGTCGCAGGCGGGTCAGCGCAGGTCGAAGCGGTCCAGCTCCATGACCTTCGCCCAGGCCGCGGCGAAGTCCGCCACGAACTTCTCGCGGGCGTCCTCGCTGGCGTAGACCTCGGCCAGCGCCCGCAGCTGCGAGTTGGAGCCGAAGATCAGGTCGACCGCGGTGGCGGTCCACTTCAGCTCACCGGTCGCGGCGTCGCGGATGTCGTAGACGCCCTCCTCGGACTCCGAGGCCTTCCACTGCGCGCCAGGGGCGAGCAGGTTGGCGAAGAAGTCGTTGGTGAGCACGCCCGGGCGGTCGGTGAGGACGCCGTGCTGGACGCCGCCGACGTTGTTGCCCAGGGCCCGCAGACCGCCGACGAGCACGGTCATCTCGGGCGCGGTGAGGTCGAGCATGTACGCACGGTCGACCAGCAGCGTCTCGGGCCGCAGCTTGGCGCCGGGGCGCACGTAGTTGCGGAACCCGTCGGCGCGCGGCTCGAGCACCCGGAAGGAGTCGACGTCGGTCTGCTCCTGGGTCGCGTCGGTGCGACCGGCGTGGAACGGCACCGTGACCTCGACGCCCGCGTCGCGGGCGGCCTTCTCGACCGCGGCGTTGCCCGCGAGCACGATCAGGTCGGCGAGCGAGACCTGCGCCCCGCCCTTGGCGTTGAAGTCGGAGCGGATGGACTCGAGCGTGTCGAGCACGCGGGAGAGCTGCTCGGGCTGGTTGATCTCCCAGGTGCGCTGCGGCTCGAGGCGGATGCGGGCGCCGTTGGCGCCGCCGCGCTTGTCGGTGGAGCGGAAGCTCGCGGCCGAGGCCCACGCGGTCGAGACCAGCTCGGAGACCGAGAGGCCGGAGTCGAGCACGGCGGCCTTGAGGGTCTCGATGTCGGCGTCACCGACGAGCTCGCCCTCGACCGGCGGGACCGGGTCCTGCCAGAGCTGCGCCTCGGGCACCCAGGGGCCGAGGAAGCGGCTGACCGGGCCCATGTCGCGGTGGAGCAGCTTGTACCAGGCCTTGGCGAAGGCCAGGCGGAACTCCTCGGGGTTGTCCTTGAAGCGACGCGAGATCTTGTCGTACTCCGGGTCCATGCGCAGCGCCAGGTCGGAGGTGAGCATGCGGGGCTCGCGACGCGGGTCGCCCTCGTGGGCACCCGGCACCATGTCGGCTCCGGCGCCGTTCTTCGGGCGCCACTGGTGGGCGCCCGACGGGGACTCCATCAGCTCCCAGTCGTAGGCGTAGAGGATGTGGAAGAACTCGTTGTCCCACCGGGTCGGGTGGTAGGTCCAGGTGACCTCGAGGCCGGAGGTGATGGTGTCGCCGGCCTTGCCGCTGCCGAACTCGCTCTTCCAGCCCAGGCCCTGCTGCTCCAGCGGCGCACCCTCGGGCTCGGGGCCCACCAGGGAGGCGTCACCGGCGCCGTGGGTCTTGCCGAACGTGTGGCCGCCGGCGATGAGCGCGACGGTCTCCTCGTCGTTCATCGCCATCCGCGCGAACGTCGTACGGATGTCGCGCGCCGACGCGATCGGGTCGGGGTTGCCGTTGGGGCCCTCGGGGTTGACGTAGATCAGGCCCATCTGGACCGCGCCGAGGACCTCGTCGAGCTCGCGCTCGCCGGAGTAGCGCTCGTCGCCGAGCCAGGTGTCCTCGGGGCCCCAGAAGATCTCCTCCGGCTCCCAGACGTCCTCGCGGCCGAAGGCGAAGCCGAAGTTCTCGAAGCCCATGTCCTCCATGGCGACCGTGCCGGCCAGGACGATCAGGTCGGCCCAGGAGATCTTCTGGCCGTACTTCTGCTTGACCGGCCACAGCAGGCGCCGGGCCTTGTCGAGGTTGGCGTTGTCGGGCCAGGAGTTGAGCGGGGCGAAGCGCTGGCCGCCGTCGCCCGCGCCCCCGCGGCCGTCGTAGATGCGGTAGGTGCCGGCGGCGTGCCAGCTCATCCGCACGAACAGGCCGCCGTAGTGGCCGAAGTCGGCGGGCCACCAGTCCTGCGAGGAGTGCATCAGCTCGACCAGGTCGGCCTTGAGCGCCTCGACGTCGAGCTTCTCGAACTCGCTCTTGTAGTCGAAGTCGGCGCCGAGGGGGTTGCCCTTCGGCGAGTGGGCGTGCAGGACCGAGAGGTCGAGCATGTCGGGCCACCAGTCCTGGAGGCTGTGGGGACGGCCGCCGGTCTTGGGCTGCGGCGAGTCGATCGCCGGGTTCTCGCTCTCGCTGCCCTGGGCGGCGGCGGAGTCGTGCATGACCGGGCAGCCGGCCTCGGCCTTCCGGTCGACCCCCTGGGGGCTCTCGGGGGTGGTGTCCTGGCTGTCGGTCATGGTGAAACCTTTCGAGAGGGGATCGGTGCGAGGGAGGTAGGTGGGACGCGGGTGGTGCAGGGTGTGAGGGGGTCGTCAGGTGGCGACGACGCGGTCGGCGGAGCAGTCGGCGCACAGGCCCCAGTAGGTGACCTCGGCCTCGTCGATGACGAAGCCGCCGGTGCCGGAGGCGTCGAGGCAGGGGCGTGCGCCGACCGCGCAGTCGACGTCGGCGACGACGCCGCACGAGCGGCACACGGCGTGGTGGTGGTTGTCGCCGACGCGCAGCTCGTAGCGCGCGGACGAGCCGGCCGGCTGGATGCGGCGCACCAGCCCAGAGTCGGAGAGCGCGCCGAGGACGTCGTAGACCGCCTGGTGGGAGACGGTCGGCTCCTCGGTGCGCACCGCGGCGAGCAGGCTGCCGGTGTCGGCGTGCGGGTGACGGCGTACGGCGCGGAGCACGGCCAGGCGCGGCCGGGTGACCCGGAGGTCAGCGCTGCGCAGCAGGTGCTCGAAGTCGACGTCGTCCATCGCCACCACCCTGCCCCGTTTTCTTGAACGAGTCAAGTTTTGTCGCGGCGCGTCAGTCGCGCGCCGCCGGGCCGGCCCACTCCCGGGCCAGGAGCGACCAGACCTCGAGGTCCTGTCGCTCCTCGCGCACGGGGAACACCTCGCGCAGGGTGCCCTCGTGGGTGAAGCCGAGCCGCTGTGCCACCCGCCGGCTGGCCTCGTTGCCCGGGGCGCAGCGCCACTCCACGCGGTGCATCCCCCGCTCGGCGAATGCCCAGTCCAGCATCGCGGCGACCGCACGGGTGACGATGCCGCGGCCCCGCGCGGGCGCGGCGAGGAAGACGCCCGCCTCGGCCGTGCGGGAGCGGGGGTTGATGCTGGGGAACAGCGTCCCGCCGACGAGGTCGTCCCCGACCCAGATGCCGAGCAGGCGCCGGGTGCCCTCGCCGCGGGCCTTGGCGAAGCCCTCGATGAACCCGCGGGCGGCGTCGACGTCCTCGAAGCCCTCCCACGGCAGCCACTCGTAGAAGTCGGCGCCGTGCGCGCGGAACAGGCCGGCGAGCTGCTCGGCGTGCCAGGGCTCGAGGTCGGACAGGCGGGCGTCGTCGATCTGCAGGCTCAGCACCCGCGACACCCTAGGGGGCGACGACCCCCGCCCGGAGACGTCGGGTCAGCTCGCGTCGAGGCGCGCGAGCTCCTCGTCGGTGAGCTCGATGTCGGCCGCGGCGGCGGAGTCGACGATCGAGGAGGGCCGCTTGGCGCCGGGGATGGGGATCACGACCGGAGACTGGGCGAGCTCCCACGCCAGGGCGACCTGCTGCGCGCTGATGCCGCGCTCGCGGGCGACCTCGGCGAAGGCGGGGTGCTTGTCGGCGAGCTCCTTGGCGTCGGACAGCCCGCCCAGCGGGCTCCACGGGAGGAAGGCCAGGCCGAGCTCGTCGCAGACGTCGATCTCGGGACGGCTCGAGCGGAACTTGGGGCTGAACTGGTTCTGCACGCTCACCAGCGCGTCGCCCAGCACGGCGTGTGCCGCGCGGATCTGCTGCGGGTCGGCGTTGGAGAGGCCGACGTGGGCGACCTTGCCGCTGTCGGCGATCTCCTTGAGCGTGCCGATGACGTCGTCGTAGGGGACCTTCGGGTCGGGGCGGTGGTGCTGCCACAGCGCGATCTGCTCGACGCCGAGCCGCTGGAGGCTGGCGTCGACGGCCTCGCGGAGGTGGGCCGCGGAGCTGTCGGTGTCCCAGCCGCCGCCGTCGGTGCGGACGTGGCCGCCCTTGGTGGCGAGGAGGACGCGGTCACGCACGCCGAGCTCGTCGAGGATCGAGGCGATGAGGCGCTCGTTCTCGCCCTGGGCGTCCGCGCCCAGCTCGTCGCCGGGCCCGTAGGCGTCGGCGCTGTCGAAGAGGGTGACGCCGGCGTCGAGGGCCGCCGAGACGGTGTCGAGCAGCTGCTGGCGCGGCTGCGTGCCGGTCTGGTCGAAGGTCATCAGGCCGAGGCCGATGGCGCCGACCTGCTGGTTGCCGAGAGTGCGCGTCTTCATGCGCCCGACCCTACGGCCGGCCGCCTGAGCGGCGGGAGGTGTCCGAGCCGGTGTGGGTCACCGCCGGGGTCGGCGCACCCGACCCCGAGGGGCCGGGCGCCCGCGGCGGTCGTGAGTACGTCAGATGGTGATGGCGATCTTGCCGCCGGGGCTGCCCTCCTCGGAGAGCCGGTGCGCGTCGGCGATGTCGTCGAGGCCGAACGTGCGCGCGACCGTGACCCGGAGCCGACCCTGCTCGACCAGGGCCGCCAGCGCGTCGAGGCCGTCGCGGTCGGGCCGGACGAAGACGTAGCGGCCGCCCAGCGAGGCGACCGTGCCGGGATCGATGACCGAGGCGATCCGCGCGGGGTCCTTCACCTGCGCGGCGGCGTCGGCGAGGGCCTCGCCCCCGACGAGGTCGAGGACCGCGTCGACGGGGCCGCCGTGGCCGGCCAGCTGCTCGCTGATGGCTCCCGCGTGGTGGTCGAGCACGACCGAGGCGCCGAGGCCGCGGACCAGGTCGTGGTGGGCGGGAGACGCGGTGCCGATGACCTCGGCGCCCCGCGCCGCGGCGACCTGCACCGCGAGCTGGCCCACGCCGCCCGACGCCGCGTGCACGAGCACCCGGTCGCCGGGGCCGACCTCGAGCACCTCGGTGAGGGCCTGCCAGGCGGTGAGGCCGGCGAGCGGGACCGAGGCGGCCTCCTCGAACGACAGCCCGGCCGGCTTGAGGGCGACCGTGCGCTCGGGCGCCGGGACCAGCTCGGCCGCGGTGCCGTGCGCGACGTCGTCGCGCCGGACGTAGCCCCAGACCTCGTCGCCGACCTGCAGGCCGGTGCGGACCGACGGCCCGACCGCCACCACCACCCCGGCGACGTCCCAGCCCGGGATGATCGGCAGATGGTGCGGGTAGGCGCGCTGGAGGTGGCCCTGGCGGATCTTCCAGTCGACCGGGTTGACGCTCGTGGCGCGGGCCCGGACGAGGACGGTGTCGGGACCGACCGGCGGGTCCGGACGCTCGCCGACGGTCAGGACCTCGGGTCCGCCGAACGTGTCGTAGCTGGCTGCGCGCATGCTCGCTCCTCGTGCGTCGGGAGCCCGCCGGGTCCGGCGGACCCCTGCTCCAACCGGCCGGCGGACCGGGGTGTTCCGCCGACCCGCCCATCCGGGTGCGGTGCGCCGCATCTGGGGTCCGGACCCCATCCAGCAGCCCGGCTCGCGCGGCTAGCGTGGCCGGGACCTGCTCTCGTCCGTGAGGATCCTCGTGACCCCCGCACACCCCCACCGGGCCGTGAGCGCGAACACCGGGCGCCGTGGCTTCCGTGACGACATCCAGGGCATGCGTGCGCTGGCGGTCCTCGGCATCCTCGTCTTCCACACCGGGCTCGCCCCCTATCCAGGCGGGTTCGTCACCCTCGACGTCTTCTTCGTGCTCTCCGGCTTCCTCATCACCACCCTCCTGCTCCGCGAGGTGGCCAGGACCGGAACGATCGACCTCGTCGGCTTCTACGTCAGGCGGGCGCGGCGGATCCTCCCGGCCGCCACGGTCGCCATCGTGGGCACCGTCGTGGCGTCCTGGCTGTGGCTCAACCCTCTCGACGCGCGCGACGCCTCGGTCGACGGCGTGTGGGCGGCGCTCTTCGGGGCCAACGTGCGCTTCGCGATCGAGAAGACCGACTACTTCACCGCGACCGATCCGCCGTCGCC
Organism: Nocardioides sp. Z13_37; assembly: GCF_058355585.1. Taxonomy (NCBI): domain Bacteria; kingdom Bacillati; phylum Actinomycetota; class Actinomycetes; order Propionibacteriales; family Nocardioidaceae; genus Nocardioides; species Nocardioides sp. Z13_37. The sequence continues at coordinate 632,056 of NZ_JBZGDV010000001.1, forward strand.
GCTCCAGCACTTCTGGTCGCTGTCGGTGGAGGAGCAGTTCTACCTCGTGATGCCGCTGGCCCTGCTCGTCTCGGTCGTGGCGGCCGTGCGGGTGCTGCGGCGCGCCGACGCGCGGGCGCAGCGGGCCGGCATCGTCACGGTCCTGGCCCTGGCGACCGCGGCGAGCCTGGCGTGGTCGGTGCACGCGTCCACCGCCTCGCCCGAGAGCGCCTACTTCTCGACCTTCACCCGGGTGTGGGAGTTCGCCGCGGGCGGCCTGCTCGCCGTCGCGGCGCCCCGGCTGGCGGCGGGGCTGACGCCGCTGCTGCGCAACGTGGTCGCGCTCGGCGGCCTGGGCCTGATCGGCGTCGCGATGTTCGTCGTGACCGAGGCGTCGCCCTTCCCCGGCTGGCTCGCGCTGATGCCGGTGCTCGGCACCAGCGCGGTCATCCTCGCCGGCACCGGTCTCGACGACGAGCGTCCGCCGATGGCGCAGCGCGCCCTGGGGGTGCGGCCGATGCGCGTGGTGGGCGACGCGTCCTACTCCCTCTACCTGTGGCACTGGCCGGTGCTGGTCATCGCCGAGCAGCACGCCGGCCGCGACCTGCGCCCCGCCGAGCTGGCGGTGGCGCTGGCGGTGACCGTGGTGATGACGTGGGCGTCCTACCGCTTCGTGGAGACCCCCTTCCGCACCGGGCGTACGACGCGACGCCGCCGCGGCATGCTGCTCTACCCCGGCGCCGTCTCGCTCGCGGTGGCCTGCTGCCTGGTCGCCACCGCCGTCATCGACCGCCAGCTCGTCGGGCAGGACGCGGCCATCTCGATCGACGACTACGAGCGGGCCGTCGACGGCTCGCGGCTCTCCGACGACCCGTGGGTCGGCCTCGTGCAGGCCTCGGTGCGCGCGGGGGTCGAGGAGCGGCCGATCCCCCGGGAGCTGCGTCCGGAGCTCCGCGACCTCAAGGACGACCGCGCCGACCTCGGCGACTGCGAGTACATCGGCCCCCCGGTCGGGCTGTGCCCCGAGGGCGACCCGGACGGCGAGAAGACCCTGGTGGTGCTGGGCAACTCCCACGGCCGGCACTGGATCCCGGCCCTCGACCGCATCGCCAAGCAGGCCGGGTGGAAGGCCTACTATCTCGTCAAGTCGCAGTGCACGCCCGCGCGCGTGCAGATGGTGCGCGGCGGCGGCCGGGTCAAGCCGTGGCAGGGCTGCCTCGACTTCAACGCCTGGGCCGAGGACCGGATCCGCGACCTCGACCCCGACCTGGTCGTCGTCTCCACGTCCGGTGCCCCCAACGTCGAGGTGGACGGCGAGGTGGTGCGCGACACCGACGGCGTGGTGGCCGAGCTCGCCGACGGCTTCGACCGGCTCTTCGCCGACCTGCTGCCCCTCACCCGGCGCCTGGTGCTGCTCGAGGACGTGCCACGGCGCACGATCTCGCCCGAGCGGTGCCTCGCCGAGCGGGACGCCCACCTGGGCACCTGCCTCAGCGGCACCTCCGGACGGGCCGAGCGGGTCACCCGAGCGAGCATCGAGGCGGCCGAGGAGGCCGGCGTGGAGGTCGTGGCCACACGGCAGTGGTTCTGCGACGACGGCAAGTGTCCCGCGGTCGTCGCCGACATGGTGCCGCAGCGCGACGAGGGGCACGTGACGACCGTCTACGCCCGCTCCCTCGCCACGCCGCTCGGCCGGGCCCTCGGCCTGCTCCCCGAGGCGAGAGGCCGACGCCAGGGTGGCTGAGGCCGCTCAGGCCGGGGCGGCTGAGGCCGCTCAGGCCGGGGCGCGCAAGGTCCGCGCGACCACGGGCACGACGACGGCCGCCGCGAGGAGGTGCAGCACGACGAGCGTCACCGCGGTGGCGGCGTCGGCGGCGGCCACGAACGGCGGCACCAGCGACAGCACGATCAGCGCGGCCGTCGTACCCAGCCACCACGACACCGGGCTGCTGCTCCACCGTGACACGGCTGCGGCGATCGGCACCCCGGCCGCGCTGAGGACCAGGGTGACGACCGCGATGCCCGAGACCGGGATCGCCTCGCCCCCGTCGACCTCGAGGCTGACGCCCACGCCCCGGGCGGCGGCGGCGATGGCGGCGTTCAGTGCCGCTGCCGCGACGGCCGCCCCGAGTCCGGCCAGGGTGGTCCGGGCGAGCCGGCTCACCGCTGCGCCCCCTCGGCGGGGAGTCGGTCGGGCAGTCCGAGGGAGGCGAACCGGTCGGCGTCGAAGATGGTGACCTCGGTGACCGCCCCGCCGGAGATGCGGAGCACGTCGAGGGTCAGCGGGAGGTGGGCCGCCTGCTGCTCGTTCCACAGGTAGTAGGCGACGGCCGGCTGCCGGTTGACCGCGGTCGGCACCGCGCGGAAGCCGCTCATCTGCGGGTAGCCCTGGTCGACCCAGTCCGACAGGACCGCCTCGCGACCCACCAGCAACCCCTGCGAGGGCGGCATCGCGAACCGCACGTCGTCGCGCAGCATGGTGGCGAGCGCGTCGATGTCGGTGGCGATGCTGGCCTCGGTGAAGCGTCGTACGAGGTCGCGCGTCGCGGTGTCGTCCTCCTCGCCGGTCCAGTCCTGGCGCTCGGCCGGGAGGTGCCGCCGCATGCCCGCGCGGGCACGCTGGAGAGCGCTGTTGACGGAGTTGACCGAGTCGCCGAGCAGCTCGGCGACCTCCTTGGCGGGCCAGCCCAGCACGTCGCGGAGGATCAGCACGGCCCGCGGGCGCGGGGCGAGGTGCTGCACCGCGACGAGGTAGGCGAGCTCGATGGTCTCCCGGGCCACGGCCAGCGCCTCGGGCTCGTCGGCGTCGTCGGCGCTCAACTCGTCGAGCAGCCGGTCGGGGTAGGGCTGCAGCCACGGCACCTCGCCGCCGGAGGCCGGCTCGGGACGCCGCCGGGCGAGCAGGTCGAGGCACACGTTCGTCGCGATCCGGTAGACCCAGGCCCGCACCGGGGAGCGCCCCTCGTAGGTCGCCCGGGCCCGCCAGGCCCGGAGGTAGGCCTCCTGCACGGCGTCCTCGGCGTCCTGGAACGACCCGAGCATCCGGTAGCAGTGGACGTGCAGCTCGCGCCGGTGCCGCTCGGCCAGCGCCGCGAACTCCGCCTCGTCCACGGCCTGCCACGCGCTCATGTCGACCTCCTGGGTGATCGTGTCGATCGTCATCGTCCAGCCTCTCGTCCGTCGTTGCTGTCACCCGTATGACCGACCCGGCCGCTGGAAGTCATCACCGGGCGCGCGGCCCGGATTTCCGGGGGTGTCCTACATCACCCGCCGGGGGGTGAGACAGCCCCCGAGGGGTGCGCCGACGGCCCGTTCGCTGCCCTACGGTTCGAGCCCCCGTCCCACGCGAGATCAGAGGTCGCATGTCCCGTCCAATCCGCTATCTGTCCCTACTCGTCTCCGTCTTCATCGCACTCACCGGGCTCCAGGCCCTCACCCTGTCCGGCACCGCCGCCGCACCCGACGACAACGGCTACTGGACCGCCACCGAGCAGCGTCCCGGCGGTGACCGCGGCGCCGCCGCGCGCCGCGTGGAGCCCACGCGCTTTGCCGCCTTCACCCTCGACCGCGACGGCATCAGCGCCGTCCTCGACCGCGCCCCCGCCGAGGACGCGGCCCGCGCCGACGACGCCGGCACCGTGGTGAGCGTTCCCGCTCCCAACGGCGAGCTGGTCGACTTCCGCGTGCAGGAGGTCGCCGTCATGGAGGCCGAGCTCGCCGCTCGCCACCCCGAGATCGCGACCTACGCCGGCCGCGCCGTCAACGACCCGACCGCGACCATCCGGCTCGACCTCACCCCGATGGGCTTCCACGCCTCGGTGCGAGGCTCCGGTGACCGCGCCGCCTGGTACGTCGACCCCGCCTGGAACGGCGACGACAGCCTCTACCTCTCCTACCGCCACGGCGACCTGCCCGCCAAGGACCGCGGACTCGTCGAGCCCGAGCTCGACGACCACGTCGTCAAGAGCCTCGGCAAGGCCGCGGGCGAGGCCCCCGGCACCGAGGTGTCCCTGCGGACCTTCCGCCTCGCGCTGGTGACCGACCCGTCCTACGCGACCTACTTCGGCACCGAGAACGTGCTCGCGGAGAAGGTCACCCTGATGAACCGGGTCAACCAGATCTACAACGACGACCTCGCCGTGCGGATGCTGCTGATCAACGACACCGACAAGCTCAACCTCGACACGGCCGCCAAGGCCACCGAGCCCAACGGTCCCTGCGGCTCGGCGCCGTGCTTCACCGTGCAGCAGCTCACCAGCTGCGGCAGCGCCTCGCTCAGCCGCAACCGCATCGTGCTCGGCCAGCTCGTCGGCGCGTCGGCCTACGACGTGGGTCACCTCGCTCTCGGCGTGAACGGCGGCGGCGTCGCCGGCCTGGGCGTCATCGGCGGCGACGGCAAGGCCCGCGGCTGCACCGGCCTCCCCGCCCCCGAGGGCGACTACTTCGCGGTCGACTACGTCGCCCACGAGATCGGCCACCAGTTCGGCGGCCCGCACACCTTCAACGGCACCGAGCTCAACTGCTCCGGCAACCGCGGCGGATCGCCGTACGAGCCGGGCTCGGGCAGCTCGATCATGGCCTACGCCGGCATCTGCCAGCAGGACAACCTCCAGTCGCACAGCGACCCGTACTTCTCGCAGCGCAGCATCACGGACATGACGAACACCATGACCGCCAACCGCGCGCCGATCAACGAGGTCCAGACGGTGTCCCTGCGCGGCTTCGACACCGACGGCGAGTCGTTCACGCTGAGCTTCGACGGAGCGCAGACCGCCCCGATCGTCCGCGGCACCAACTACGACCTGAACTCCCTCGACGCGGCCATCGAGGCCGTGACCGGAGCCGACACCGTGGCCGTGCGTGGCTTCGGCAGCACCGCCACCATCGACGACACCGGCTTCCAGGTGACGTTCAGCGGCGCGCCCCTCTCCGCCACCGACGTCGCCGCGCTCGGCTTCGCGCCGGCCTCGGGTGACGTCACGGGCTTCGTGGGCGAGACCGCCCAGGGCGGCGCGCAGCTCAACGGCGGCTCCACCGTCACCGCGACCGGCAACCACGCTCCCGTGGTGAACGCCCCGGTGACGAAGACCATCCCGATCCAGACGCCGTTCGCGCTGACCGGCGAGGCCAGCGACCCCGACGGCGACCCGCTGGTGCACATCTGGGAGCAGAACGACCGCGGTGGCTCCGCCGGCACCACGCTGGGCAGCCAGACCAAGGTCGACGGGCCGCTGTTCCGGATCTTCGGGGTGCACGCCCCGGTGACCCCGGCCGGCGCGCTGCAGATCCACTCCCCCGGCCTGAACACCGCCACGTCCAGCCCCACGCGGGTGTTCCCGGACATGGCGCAGATCCTGGCCAACAACACCAACGCGATCGACGGCACCTGCCCGGCCATGCCGACCAAGCCGGCAGCGGGCAGCCCGACCCCCGTCCCGCTCCCGACGGTCCCCGTCACGGAGTGCTTCGCCGAGTGGCTGCCGACGGCCGCCTACGTGGGATCCGCCGCGCAGGCCAGCGTCGGGTGGGACGGCAACACCGAGCCGTCGCTCAACTTCCGCTTCACCGCGCGTGACCTCGCCCCGGAGGGCGGCGGCTACGCCTACGGCGACGTCAAGCTGCTCATCGACAAGACCGTCGGTCCGTTCCGGGTGACGTCGAAGTCCGCCACCACGGCCGCCGCCGTGGGCGGGCGTACCGAGACGATCTACTGGAGCTCCGGTCCCGCCGTCGGCGGCGTCCCCGCCAGCACCAGCCACCTGTCGGAGAACGTGAGGATCACCCTGTCGCTCGACGGCGGCAAGACCTTCCCGACGGTGCTCGCCGAGAGCACGCCCAACGACGGCAACGCCCAGGTGACGTGGCCCGACGTGCCCACCACCACGGCACGGATCAAGGTCGAGGCGGTGGAGAACTACTTCTTCGACGTCAACGACGCGGACATCACCATCCTGTCCGACAACGTGCCGAGCAACGGTGGCACCACCACCCCTGCCCCGACCCCGACGCCCACCCCGACGCCGACCCCGACGCCGGCCACGGCTGACAAGGTCGCGGCGCGGATCGCGACCAAGATGGTCAAGCCCGTCGAGGTCGGCAGCCGGGCCCGGCTGCGGGTGCTGCTCCAGGCCACGGGCGTCGTGCCCTCCGGCAAGGTCAAGGTCACGCTCCGCGGAGCCGGCACGTCGCGCTCCTGGACCAAGACGGTCGGCGCGAACGGCCGGACCAGCGTGCTGCTGCCGCGCTTCGCGCGCACCGGCAAGGTCAAGGTCGTCGTGCGCTACCGCGGCGACGAGGCCGTCAAGGCCAGCAAGAAGAAGGTGACGTTCTCGGTCGTCGACCGAGGACGCGGCCGCTGAACGCGGTCACGCTGAGCGAGGGGCCGTCGGTGGCGACACCGGCGGCCCCTCGTGCGTCTGGGGACGACTCAGATCTCGAGCTGGCCGGCGAGCGAGGCCAGCTTGTGGCGCGCCATCGCGAGGTTGGCGCGGCTCTTGTCGAGCACCACGTAGATGAACAGGCCCGGGTGGCCCTTGGGCAGGTTGATCAGGTGGTAGGCCTTGCCGAGGGTGATCAGGATGTCCTCGATCTGGTCGTCGAGGCCGAGGCTCTCCATCGTGCGCATCTTGGCCCGCACCACGTCGGTGTTGCCGGCGGCGGCGAGGTCGAGGTTGAGCACGGAGGCGTCGCCGGCCTGGCCGAGCGCCATGCCCGACTGGTAGTCGACGAGCAGTGCGGCGACCGCACCCTCGATGCCGACGGCTTCCTTGAGGATCACGTCAACGTTGGTCATGTGAGTGCCTTTCGTGTGGTTCCCGCCGCGGGAGCGGCCGGGAGCAGGTGGTGCGTGGCGGCTGGTGCCGCCGCGCGGGCCCGGTGGGCTCGCCGGGTCCTCAGTCACGGGCCTCCCGGGCGCGCGAGAGAAGCAGCTTGTCGAGGAACGACTCACCCGACATCAGCGGGAGCGACGGCAGGAACGCCGACGCGTCCGGCTCGGGGGCGATCCGGAGGTCGAAGTCGTCACCGGGCGCCCGCCGCGCACGACGCGGCAGGTCCGCGCCGTCGCCGATGATGACCGGCGGCGGCTCGGGCAGGTCGGCGGCGCGGAGGTCGGCGACCTCGACGACCTCGAGCGTGCCGCCCAGCTCGGCGACGCGCGCGCGGACGTCCTCGCGGTGCGTCGGTGTCACCACCAGCAGGCCGTGCGCCGGGGACGTCGCGGAGCCGTGGGTGCGGCCGGGGCCGGCGAGCCAGGTGCGCGACCGGCGGGCCTTGGGCACGGCCGGGGCGAGGGAGGCCAGGACCGACGGCAGGGCGTCGGCGTGCCGCTCGGGCACGACGAGGACCGAGGGGTGCGCCGTGCTCGCGACCTCCGGCAGGCGGGCGGGGTCCTCGACCACGCACAGCGTGAAGCCGAGGTCGAGGTGGGCGTTTCGCACGACCTGCAGCAGGGGGTCGGCGGCATCGCCCGAGACGAGTGCGGTCGCCCGGGGGTCCAGCACGCCGGCACGCAGCCGGTCGAGGGGCGCGCGGCCCAGCGGCGCCCGGTCCGACAGCAGCCGCGGGTCGGCACCGTCGGGGTCGACGATGCTGGACGTCCGCTCGGCGAGCGCCGGGTCCATCACGAGGCGCTCGGCGCCGAGCTCGAGCAGCCGGGTCCACCCGCGGCCGCCGTCGACCGAGAACAGCTCCGCCCGCGGGAGGGAGATCCCGTCGAGGCGCGAGAGGTCCGCGGAGTCCACGGCCACCACGAGGCGTACGTCCGCGTCACCGAGCTCGCGGGCGAGGTCGCCCGCCGTGACGCCGGGGGCGACGTGCACCACGACGGCGCCGATGACCCGCAGCGCGAGGTCGAGCTCGGGGTGGGCGTGGTCGGCCGGCAGCAGGGACACCACGACCTGGTCCACCCGCAGCCCGCTGCGGACGAGCCCCGCGGCGGCGCGCTCGACCGTCTGCGACACCTCGGCCCACGTGCGCTCGGTGGCACCGCCGTCGGGCGAGGTCAGCAGGAACGCGACGTCGTCGGGCCGCTCGGTGGCCAGCTGCGAGAGCGAGCGCCACGCGGACGCACGGACAGGAGCCGCCGCCGCGTGACCCGGCAGTGCCTGGGCGCGTGCGACCGGGATCTTTCCCATCGAGCTCCCCCACGGCAATCCGGTTGATGAGTGCACAACCCTCGCCGCGGGCTGGCCGTCCCGCGCGTGGTTTTACCCTCGTGTGGGCTGTCTGTGCATGACCCGTGGCACACGTCCGGCTCGGCGTCCACGGGTGTGGACACTCCCCCGCGCCGCGTCGGCGAGGTGAGGCCCGGTCGTACGTCGGCCCGGTCAGAACTGCGCGAGCACGACCTCGTAGCCGTCCGGGTCCAGCCCGGAGAACACCGTCGCCGAGGCCCGGGTCCTCGATGTCCGGGTCGTCGGCCCTCGATCCGACCGCCAGCGCCCGGCACCCGCGACGACGGCACTCACCCTGGTCAGGTGGCGTCGGGCGCCTGGCGCGCGGTGCCGTACGCGTGGAGGGCGAGGCCGGCGATCACCCAGGCGCCGAGGGTGAGAGCGGCGGTCAGCCCGCCCGCGCCGCCGAAGTAGGCGGCGGAGCGCACGAGGGTGCCCGCGGCGCCGGGCGGGAGGACCTGGCCGATGGTGCCCAGGCCCGCGGGCAGCCAGGCGCCTGTGGTGGCGATGCCGGCGAGCGGGTTGCCGACGAACATCATGGTCATCGCGCCGATGGTGAAGCCCTTGCCGCCGAAGGCCTGCTGGAGCCCGCTGAGCAGGAACGCCAGCGCTGCGATGCCCAGCGCCATCGCACCGGCGACCGGCCAGAACGCGGCCTCGATGCTGCCGAACCAGAAGCGCAGGACACCCGAGACGATCAGGCCGCCGGCGACGGAGAAGCCGAGGACGCCGGCGAGTCGCCACGTGGGGCGGCGGGGGAAGATCGTGCGGAAGGCGACCGCCGGCACGATGCCGCCGAAGACCAGCGGGAACGCGAGCCCGCCGATGCCGATGCCCGTGGGGTCGGACGCGGGCAGCGCGACGACGTCGCTGGTGCTGACCTCGGCGCCGAGGGCCTGACCGAGGGTCTGCGCCGTGGCGGAGACGGCCGAGGAGATCGCGGCCGAGCCCGCGCTCGCGACGACGGCGTGGACCTCGTCGCCGTCGACGACGAAGCCACCGGCCACCTCCCGGTCCCGGACCGCGTCGGCCAGTGCGCGCTCGGAGTCGAAGGGCTCGAGGAGGTATGCCTCGGGCGCGGTGGTGGACAGGTCCTGCTCCACCTGGGCGATCGTCGCGGCGGAGCCCACCACGCCCACCGGGAGATCGTGCGCCCCGCTCTTGAGGGAGGGCAGGATGAAGAGGGCGAGGAGCACCACGAGGATGGCGCCGAGTCCGGCCGTCATGCCCAGGGCGGCCACCAGCGGCGGCGGGGTGCGGCGCGTCGACATGGTCGGGTCGGCGCCGTCGTCCGGGTGGGTGGTCGGGTCGGTGTCCGGGTCGGTGGTCGGCGCGGGTGCCGCGGCGGTCGAGGGGGCGGGGGTCACGGGATGCCTCTGCGGAATAGGGAGCCGGAGGCTTTCCCTCCACTTATGTGGAGGATGATCCTCCGTTTATGCTGGCCGGGTCAAATCACCGCCGACCACGGCAGCACAGGGAGCCAGCCATGCGAGCGGACGCAGCGGAGCGGCGTACGAGGATCATCCGAGCGGCCAGGCGGCTCTTCGCCGCGGAGGGCAGCGACGTCGCCCTCGACGCAGTCGCCGACGCGGCCGGGGTCGGGATCGCCACGCTCTACCGCAACTTCGCGTCCAGGTCGGCGCTCGCCGACGAGGTCGCCCTCGCGATCCTGGCCGACATGCGCGCTGCCGCAGCCGAGGCCATGGCGGGCATCGAGACCGGCCCCGCGCAGACCTGGTCGCGCTATGTCGGCAGGCTCGTCGACCTCGACCTCGGCGCGCTCTCCGCCGCCCTCACCGAGTACGTCACCCACGAGCTCGCCGCGCCCGTGCGCGAGGCCCAGGACGAGACGCTCGCCGGGGTCGAGGAGGTGCTCGTGGGCGTACGCCGGGCCGGCCTGGTCCGCGACGACGTGGGCGCCCTGGAGCTGGTGCTCGCCCTGGGACTGGTCACCCGCCCATTGCCGGAGGCCATCCGGGACGCGGCGCCCGACCTCGTCCCCCGACTGGTCGCCACCATCCTCGCGGGGATGACGCCCGGACCGCGGCCTGCGTGGCTGGAGTCGTGGGACAACGCGCCGTTGGGGGCGGTGCCGCCGGGCAGGTGAAGCAGGCCGCCCGACCCGGCTGACCGGACCGGCCACCTACCCGGGCGACGTGCGGACCTCGGCGAGCAACTCCGCGACCGTGCGACGGCTCGCGGACAGGCAGTTGGCCGCGACGAGCCACGCGAGGCCCGGGCTGTTCGCCGTCGCGTCTCAGCGGGCCGCGTCGTCGCCCTGCTGGAGCGGTGGAAGCTGCCCGTCGACCTCTTCCGGATCGTCGCGATGACGATCGGCGATCGCCTGAGCGCGGTCGTGCAGAGCGGCGCGCAGCGAAGGGGGGCCTAGGGCTTCGGCGTCGGTGCCGAGCTGCCACAGCGCCCATTCCGCGTGCCAGAGGTCCTGGAACGTCACCTCGAGGACCAGCCGGCCGTCCGCTCCGGGCTCCTCGGTCCGGACGGATTCGGCCATGTCCACCAGGTCGTCCCGCCGTGACGGGTCCACGCACACCAGGACGGCGAGGTGGCCCTCGGACAGGAACTGTGCGCTGCGCGCTGCCCAGACCTTCGCAAGGTCCACCTCATCGGGACGCTGAGCGGGCTCGTCGAGCTCCTCGGCGGTGAGGACGCGCGACATGCGGTAGGTGCGGTCCGTGCCGGCGTCGGTCGCGAGCAGGTAGCCGCGGTCGCGCACGGTGACCAGACCGATCGGGTCGATCGTCTGCCAGCGCGGCGCCTGGCCCCGGGATGCGTAGTGGATGCGCAGCTTGTGTCCAGCGAGCACCGCGTGGCGCACGGCGAGCATGGTGGCGTCGGGGACGTCGTCGACGACCACGCGACGAGACAACAGGTCTGTCTCGGGGTCGACGAGGATGCGCTGGGACGCGCTGGACGCGGCGACCAGGTGGCTCTCGGGAAGCGCGTCGAGGACCTTTCGCACAGCAGAGGCGAGAGCCGTCCCCAGTCCGAGGATCTGGCCTGCGCGTCCCGACCCGGCGGTGAGCATCGCGAGCGCTTCGTCGTGACTCAGCCCGGTGAGCTCGGTCCGGAAGCCGGGCAGCAGCGAGAACCCTCCGTGACGCCCTCGTTCGGCGTAGACGGGCACGCCCGCCGCCGACAGTGCCTCGATGTCACGCAGCACCGTGCGGGTGGAGACCTCCAGCTCGCGCGCCAGCGCATCCGCGGTCAGGCGGCCGCGCTGGCGCAGGAGCAGCACCAGTGACACCAACCGGTCGGCACGCACGGAACGACGCTACCGAATACCTGACACAGGGTGGCGTGATTCGTCGCAAGACTCCGTGACGACGATCGCCGACCGCGGCCATCGTGCGAGAACGCGGGCACCCCGCGATGAACCGAATGGAGCTGACGTGACGATCGAACGAACCGCTGTGAACCCGGTGACCTGGTCGGTGGCGATGGGGTTCAACCAGGGCGAGCTCGTCATCGGGCAATCCCGCACCCTGTACTGCTCGGGGCAGACCGCGATGAGCGCCGACGGCGCGCCACAACACGAGGGAGACATGGCAGCACAGGTCGGCCTGAGCCTTGACAACCTGGAGGCCGTGCTCCGCGAGGCCGGCATGTCGCTGTCCCACCTCGTCCGGCTCAATGTCTACACCACCGACGTCGACCTGCTCCTCGAGCACTACGGCGTCCTGGCCTCACGGTTGGGAGCCGCCCAGGTGTCGCCGACGACCACCATGCTCGGGGTCACCCGGTTGGCGATCCCCGGCCAGATGGTGGAGCTGGAGGCGACAGCCGTCGCATAGGCGACCGGGTCGCCGCCAGCTGCCTGGAGGTATGGGTCGGCATCGCCGACAGCTCCGGTCGCGGTGTCGGCACCCGGATCGCCGACCGAAACCCCCTGTTCCTCTCGGCGACTGGGTTGACCCAGATCAGGGGTCCACTCCGCGCCGGGGCGACGATCGGCACCGGCCACGCCGCCGGCCGGGTCCAGCCATCGTCGCGCGGGTGCACGTCGTCCGGTCGCCGAGAGCAGCGGACCACCACTCTGCGAGTGTCGATGGTCGACCGAGTCAAGCGCGAGGCCTTTGAATCAGGCCGGCACCGGTCGATCGTGGCACAAGAGAGCCATCGAGCCGTGCCGTGGAAGCCGACGACGACCGGACCCACGAGGAGAAGCGGCAGGCCAGGGCGCGGACGTGGGTGGTCTCACCGAGACCGGTCGGACCGCACTCGACCGCCGGCGACGCCTCCGGTCCGCATGCGCAGGAGCACGGGCACCACGCCTCTGGGCAGCGCTGCCGCATCGACCTATCGTGCGGAAGAGGGAGAGGAGCAGGCATGTGTCGCTGGCTGGCGTACTCAGGTTCTCCGTTGCTGCTGGAGGACCTGCTCTTCAAACCCACCAACTCGCTCGTCGTGCAGAGCAAGCGATCCGAGATGGGCGCCGAAGTCGTCAACGGCGACGGGTTCGGCGTCGGCTGGTACGGCACGGCGGGCACACCCGGTCGGTACCGCAGCATCGAGCCGGCCTGGAACGACCTCAACCTGCGCGAGATCGCCGCAGAGGTCGAGTCGACCCGGTTCTTCGCGCACGTCCGGGCGACCTCGGGCACCCCGGTGCAGCAGACCAACTGCCACCCCTTCCGCCACGGCCGCTGGTTGTGGATGCACAACGGAGGCATCGCCTCCTTCTCCCAGGTCAAGCGTGACCTGACGCTCGCGGTCGACCCCGACCTCTTCCCGCTGATCGCCGGGTCGAGCGACACCGAGATCTTCTTCTACCTCGCCCTGACCTTCGGCCTCGAGGACGACCCCCCGGCAGCGGTCGCCCGCGCCGTCGCACTCATCGAGCAGACGGGGCGTCGGCACGGCGTCGCGCACCCGCTCCAGATGACGGTGGCCACCACGGACGGCGAGACCACGTGGGCGTTCCGCTACTCGAGTGACGGGCACGCCCGGTCGCTGTTCCACAGCACCGACCTCGAGACGATCAAGCAGCAGCATCCCGACCACCCCGTGCTCCACCACCTCTCCGCGGACTCCCGGATCGTGGCCTCCGAGCCGCTCGGCAAGCTGGTCGGGATGTGGCGCGAGATCCCGGAGTCGGCGCTGCTCATCATGCGCGCCGGTGTGGAGGAAGTCCACCCGTTCCGCCCGATCGCACCCTGAGCCGGCCCGCCACGTCGGAGGCGGCTTTTCGGCTGTCCCGATTCCTCAGGTCGCGCGCCGGCGTGCCGATCGGGACGACGTGACCACCGCACCGCTCGTGGACCCGGCGGACCTGTTGGCCGCCGCCGAGTCCGTCGAACCCCTTCCCCACACCATCGCCCGACTGGCCACGCTGGTCGCGGACCCGGACTCCGACATCCGCGAGATCAGCGACACGGTGTCCCTCGACGTCTCGCTGACCGCGGACGTGCTGCGCCGGGCCAACTCGGTGGCGCTCGGCCACCGCGCCAACATCACGACGGTGCGTGACGCCGTGGTGCGGCTCGGCTCGAGCACGCTGCTGTCACTGACCCTGGCCTCGCGCGTCGGCGGCAGGATGCTGCCGGCGCTGCCGGCGTACGGCCTCAAGCCGGGCGCGCTCTGGGAGCGCTCGGTGGCCGCGTCGATCGCGGCCGAGGTGATCCGCTCCCGCGCCCGGGTCCCGGTCCCGGCGGAGGCGGGGACCGCCGCGATGCTGCACGACTTCGGCATGGTCGTCCTGTCCCGGCACTTCGGCAAGCAGATCCTGGACTCACTGGCCCTGGCCGCCGCCACCGACGGCCAGGACCTGATCGAGACCGAGCGGGTGGTCTTCGGACTCACCCACGCCGACATCGGCGCCGCGGTCGCCGAGGCGTGGGGACTCCCGCTGACGATCGTCGACGGCATCCGCGACCACCACGAGGCGCACGAGGACCTGTCCGCCGTCAGTGCCGCCGTGGCCCTGGCGTGCGCGATGTCGTTCGAGATCACCACCCGGGACACGGACCAGGACGAGCTCGAGAGCCGGCTGGCCCCGCGCCACGATGTCGCGCCCCTGCTGGAGATCCTGAGGCTCGACGACCGCGGCTACCAGGAGATCGTGGCGACCTCGAGCGCGCGCTTCGACGAGGTGGCCGACCGCTACAGCTGCTGAGCCCGCTGACGCCGTCGCAGCACCCGTGAGACGTCCGGTGCAGAGTGACATGTCATTCAGCTCGGGTGGGTCGTCAACGCCGCCGCGCTTGTGACCTTTACTCCGGATTGTGGGTTTGGGTCGCTGGGATGGGCTTGTGAGCGGTTCGGGGTGGCGCACGGCTCCAGCCGGGCTTGGCCGATCGTGGGACTAGACGCCGGCGTCATTCCTACCCTCGCGCCAACGCAGATCACGGCGCGGGGCCATTGGCACGCACACGGGGGGACTTCAAGTGACGACCAGTCACCGCCGCCGGAACTGGGGTCCGACGGCTCGCAGCACGGCACAGGACTCCCGTGCAGGAAAGGCAAGCGAGTGAACGCCGGACCCTGCTGCCCGCCACACTTACAAGTGTTGCCGCGCGGCAAGCGGGGGAGCGACTTTTCGAAGTTGCTCCCCGGGGCCTAGCCAAACGTTCGAGCATCTGTGGATGGGTGGGGGCGCCCGCCAGCCAGTTTCACTACCGTGCTCGTCATGTCGGATGACTGAATCACGGCCCGCGAGGGCAGTGCCGAATCCTCAACGTTCACATCTCCGCCATCCCGACGATGCTCCGCCGCGGCGATCTGGACAAGCGTCAGCAGCGGCCCACTCTGAACCGTGCGGAGATCATCGCCTACCGGGACGCCCGACATGCCGCTGGAGTCAGCAGGCGAGATCACCCCGCGGGGGCCGCTACCACCCGACGGCGACCACGCCTGGCTCTCCTCAACAGAGGCCGCAGCCGTCATGGGGTTGACTCGCACGGGGGCAAACGCGCGGGCGCCCGGGACGCCTCCCTAGCGAGACGGCGAATGGTCGTCGCTGGTACCGGCTCGACCACCTCAAACTCCTCCAGCGCGCCTACCAAGCGAAGCGACGTCGAAGCCTTTGAGGGAGGGCCGCGCGGGCGCAAGTCCGTGTCACGATGTCCCGTCGGATCTCGGCCAGCACCCCGCGGGCAGTACGGCCACCCTCCGGCTGGCTTTGCAAGCACGCGCCGGCGCCGATAATCAACCCATGACGAGCACGCACGACAGTGCCCTTCCCATCACAACGTTGCTGCCAGAAAGCGCCGCGGACCCCGTTGTGCTGTTCGACCAGCACGCCGCTCTGCGGTTCGCGATGGCAAAACCTCACTGGCCACGCTGCGCGCCCGCTACGCCGACGCAAGAGCCGACGCAACCCCGTAATCTTCGCCCACTCAGCCGCCCATGGGCCATGATTCCAACACGACGCCCGAGAGATCGGGCGAATCCGGCGACCACCTGCAAACAGCATGCCAACGCACGATCAAGGACGAGCCATGAACCACATCGTGACCGCCCCCAACCTGGGGCGCCTGACCACAGTGGCCGCCCGAAACGTGTGGCCGCACGAAGCGCACGACTTCACTCCCTGGCTCCTCGCGAACGTGGACGTCCTCAGCGATCTGCTCGGCATGGACCTCGTCCTCGAAGTCGCCGAGCACCCGGTCGGTGGGTTCAGCCTCGACCTTAAGGGCTACGACGAAGCCACTGGCGAGACTGTGATTGTCGAGAACCAACTCGAAGTCTCCGACCACACCCACCTCGGACAGATCATCACCTACGCCGCAGGCACCGATCCCACCACCATCGTGTGGGTCACGACCGGCTTCCGTCCCGAACACCGCGCTGCCATCGACTGGCTGAACCAACGCACCGACGAGAACACCCGCGTCTTCGGTGTCGTCATCCACGTCGTCCGCATCGGCGACTCCGAGCCAGCCCCCAACTTCGAACTCGTTGCCCAACCCAACGACTGGGAGAAGCACGTCAAGAAGGCCACCTCCTCACCCGGCGCCAAGGCCAGCGCCAAGGGCGCCCTCTATTACGACTTCTGGGACCAAGTACTCACCGCGGTGCGGGCCAAGCACCCCAACTGGACACGCGGCAAGACCACCAGCGCCTCCTACTGCGACACCACATTCGGGCTTCCCGGCGTTACCGGCTCCATGGGATGGACCAAGGAGGGACTCATCTCCCAGATCTACTTCCAGGCAGCCGACCCAGGACTGGCGACTGCCCGGTTCAACGCCCTGTACGCGGCCAAGGAACAGTTCGAGGGTGCCCTCGGGGCAACCGCCACCTGGGACCCGATGGAGGGCCGCAAAGCCTCACGCGTCTACCTCGTCTCGGGGTTCACCGAACTGGACGACCACACGCAGTGGACCGCCATGACCAATTGGCTCATCGACGCACAAGAACGCTTGCGCGCCGCCTTCGCAGCCATTGGCGGCTTGAAGGACGTCACCGCGCACGGCACCACCGAGGACCACGAAGACTGACCGCGGTGCCACCCGGCGTTCGTCACCGACTCGCTAGGGCACAGCACAGCGACGCCGGAGCCCGTGGAGGGCGACAGGGGAGGCCGAAGTCAGCCGGGACTGCTTCACGACCACCGGACCGGACCCCTGCGGATTGCACCCACATCCTCGCAGCGTCGCTGACCCATCGCGTCGGCTCTAGCACCTCATTGCCGCACAGCGCTTGAGCCAAATCCCCTACCGGTCCCACCTCTGTTGACCCACCGGTGGTGGGCCAGCAATCACCCACCGACCCCACCAGTCTGATGACAGTCCTACTTGTGCGGCAAGGCCAACAGATTGTTGTTCCACTGGCCATCGGCATACGTCCGCAGGTACTTGGCACCGACCTTGGGGTCTACAACCCCGACCGTCGCCATTTGATTCGCCACCTGCTCGACGTAGGCATGACCCTTGTCTACTTCGATCCACCGAACAATCTCCGCTCGGCTGTGGTCACCGCGCTCGCCGGTGCCAGGGTTGGTCCACCAGAGACGAACGATGTGCTCGTGGCTTGTCCCTCCGGAGAGCCTGATGTTGGTGATGCGTATAGCCATGACAGCCCCTCCTCTTCATCTTGTTGATGGATAAGTGAGGCCGTAGGCTCGCGACGCATTACCGGTTGCCTAGCAGCCTCAATCGGAACGGGCGTTCCAGGGCGGATTCAACCGGTCGTCGCAACACCTTGACTTCGGAGGTGTTCGAGGATGGCGACGAGCGACTGGAGCAAGAAGACCAGCGATGCGCCCGAGGAGCTTCGTCGGCAGTGGCGTGCTGATCGGGCGCTGAGGCCGGCGATGCGCTCGCCCGGGCGACCGGATCCCTCGCGGGTGGTGCAGCGGCAGTTCTGGCGAGAGATCGCCACGGGTGTCACGACGGTGGAGGCGTCGATGACCGTGGGTGTGTCGTGGCCGGTCGGTGCTCGCTGGTTTCGTCACGCTGGCGGCATGCCGCCGATCTCGCTGGCCGAGCCCACTGGCCGCTTTCTGACCTTCGAGGAACGCGAGGAGATCGCGATCCTGCGCGCCAAAGACAAGGGCGTGCGCGAGATCGCCCGTGCGATCGGGCGTGACCCTGGGACCGTTTCACGCGAACTACGCCGCAATGCCGCGACTCGTGGCGGCAAGCAGGAGTACCGCGCTGGCGTGGCGCAGTGGAAGGCCCAGCAGGCGGCGAAGCGTCCCAAGACCGCGAAGCTCGTGACCAACGAACGGTTGGGTGAGTACGTGCAGGATCGGCTCGCCGGCAACGTCCGCCGCCCGGACGGCACGATCGTGGCGGGTCCGACACCGCCGCCGTGGAAGGGGCTGAACAAGCCGCATCGCCAAGACAGAAGGTGGTCGACGGCGTGGAGCCCGGAGCAGATCGCCCAGCGCCTGAAGGTCGAGTTCCCCGATGATGAGTCCATGCGCATCAGCCACGAGGCGATCTACCAGTCGCTGTACATCGAGGGCCGTGGTGCGCTCAAACGCGAGTTGGTCGCGTGTCTGCGCACGGGGCGCGCGTTGCGTGAGCCGAGGTCCCGGACGCGGAACAAGGCGCAAGGGCACGTAAGCGCTGACGTGGTCCTCAGCGAGCGCCCCGCCGAGGCCGAGGACCGCGCCGTACCCGGCCACTGGGAAGGCGACCTGATCATCGGCACGGGCCGCTCAGCGATCGGCACGCTCGTGGAGCGCAGCAGCCGCTCGACGCTCCTGGTGCACCTGCCACGACTGGAGGGCTGGGGCGAGAAGCCGTACGTGAAGAACGGGCCATCGCTGGGCGGCTACGGGGCCGTCGCGATGAACGCAGCGCTGACGGCGTCGATGACGAAGTTGCCCGAACAACTACGCAAGACGCTGACGTGGGATCGCGGGAAGGAGCTCTCGGGTCATGCGCTGTTCGCGTTGGCGACAGGCACCCCGGTGTTCTTCGCCGACCCCCATTCCCCATGGCAGCGGCCGACCAACGAGAACACCAACGGCTTGCTGCGCCAGTACTTCCCCAAGGGCACCGACCTGTCCCGCTGGTCCGCCGAGGACCTCGAGGCCGTCGCTCACGCGCTCAACAACCGGCCCCGCAAGATCCTCGATTGGAAGACGCCAGCTGAGGTCTTCGAGGAGCAACTACGCTCCCTTCAACAACCCGGTGTTGCATCCACCGGTTGAACTCGCCCAGCGCCCGTCCCGACACTTTTCTGCGATCCACTTCAGACGAGCGGTCATCCGGGGGACGCGAGCACCGTACTCAGCGCTGCCGACACCTCCACGTGGCGCACCGCCTTTCGTAAGAGTCATTGAGACATCTATGGCTTACGCGGGTGTCGCAACCTGGTCGGGACCGCTTCGAACCTGACATGACACGCGAATTGTCACTTCGTCCCGGCCGTCCCACTCAGCCCTGGGCCATGTCAACGAAGCGGGAGTAGTGGCCCTGGAACGCGACGGTGAGGTCGCGGGTGGGACCGTTGCGGTGCTTGGCCACGATGAGGTCGGCCTCGCCGGGGCGGGTCGACTCCTTCTCGTAGACGTCGTCGCGGTGGAGCAGGATGACCATGTCGGCGTCCTGCTCCAGCGAGCCGGACTCACGCAGGTCGCTCATCATCGGGCGCTTGTCACCACGCTGCTCGGGACCACGATTGAGCTGGGACAGCGCGATGATCGGCAGCTCGAGCTCCTTGGCGAGGAGCTTGATGTTGCGGGAGAACTCCGAGACCTCGAGCTGGCGGGACTCGACCTTCTTGCCCGAGCTCATCAGCTGCATGTAGTCGATCACGATGAGCTTGAGGTCGTGGCGCTGCTTGAGCCGCCGGGCCTTGGCCCGGATCTCCATCATCGTCATGTTGGGGCTGTCGTCGATGAACATCGGCGCACCGGAGACCTGGCCCATCTTGCGGGCGAGCTTCTCCCAGTCGTCGTCGCGCATCGTGCCGTTGCGGATGTGGTTGAGCGGCACCTTCGCCTCCGCGGAGAGCAGGCGCATCATGATCTCCGAGCGCGTCATCTCGAGGCTGAAGAAGCAGCTGGTCAGGTTGTTGTGGATCGACGCCGCGCGGCAGAAGTCGAGCGCCAGCGTCGACTTGCCCATGGCAGGTCGGGCCGCGACGATGATCATCTGGCCGGAGTGCAGGCCGTTGGTCAGGTCGTCGAGGTCGGCGAAGCCGGTGGGCACGCCGTAGAGGCCAGCCTCGCGATTGCCGATGGCCTCGATCTCGTCGAGGACGCCGCTCATGATGTCGCTCAGCGGGGCGTAGTCGACGCTCGCCCGGCGGTCGGTGACCTTGTAGACCTCCGCCTGCGCGTGGTCGACGACGTCGTCGATCTCGCCCTCGCCGGCATAGCCCAGGGCGGCGATGCGGGTGCCGGCCTCGACCAGGCGGCGCAGGATCGCCTTGTCGCGCACGATCTCGGCGTAGTAGCCGGCGTTGGCCGCGATCGGCACGTTGGCCGACAGGGTGTGGAGGTAGGGGGCGCCGCCGATGCGCTGCAGCTCGCCGCGCTTGACCAGCTCGGCCGCCACCGTGATCGGGTCGGCCGGCTCGCCGCGACCGTAGAGGTCGATGATCGCGTCGTGGATCACCTCGTGGGCCGGGCGGTAGTAGTCGACGCCCTTGATCACGTCGACGACGTCGGCGATGGCGTCCTTGGACAGCAGCATCGAGCCGAGCACGCTCTGCTCCGCAGCGTTGTCCTGCGGGGGCGTCCGGTCGCCCGGCGAGCGGGGAGAGGCACCGGGCTCGTAGGCCGCCGGGCCGTCGCCCCAGGCCTCGTCGGTGTCCCCCTCGAAGGTGACGCTCACCGGTGCTCCCTCCTTCTCGCTCGGGTCCGTCGACCATGACGGTAGGGACGACCTCCGACATCGACGACCTCGTCGCTGACGGCGCGCTCGCACCCGGGTCCACCAGTCGTTCACTCACTGGCCCGCGCAGGACCGTACGTCCTCGCGGGGTCCCGAGGGAAGCCGACGACGCCGAGTTATCCACAGGGCCTGTGGAGAAGCTGGGCAACGGGGTGGACGACACGCGGGGCCACGCGTGGACGCCGTGGAGCAGGCTGTGGAGACAGGTGGACAATCACCCCCGTTCAGCGCCCTGACCTGCACAAACGCGTCGCACACCCTGTGGAGGGAAAATTTGTTGCCCCCGGGACCGTTCATCTGTCCGACATCTGGAAGATGCCCGCCGCTCGACCGTCCCCCTACCCCGACGACCGCCTCCACGCCGTCATCCACACGGCCATGCACAGGTAGTCCCAATGAACTATGGACGACGGCACAGCACCGTGCCCGGGGCCCCGGCCGACGCCCGGGCCGCGGGGTTCCTAGGCTGGGTCCGTGACGGCCCCCCACCCGGAGTCAACCCCTGAGCCAGGCCCGGAGCGTGGTCGCGGGACAGGCCCGGACGCGGCCCAGGAGACAGCCGGGGAGACGGCCCGGGAGACGGCCCGCAGGACCGACCGGGAGATCCTGCGGCTGGCGGTCCCCGCCTTCCTCGCGCTCGTGGCCGAGCCGCTCTTCCTGCTCTCCGACGCCGCCATCGTGGGCCACCTCGGCACCCCCGAGCTCGCCGGCCTCGGGGTCGCCGCGGTGGTGCTGCAGACGGTGGTCGGGCTGTGCGTGTTCCTCGCCTACGGCACGACGGCGAGCGTCGCGCGCCACCTCGGCGCCGGTGACCTCCGGGCCGCGCTCGCCCAGGGGATCGACGGGATCTGGCTCGCGGTGCTCATCGGCGTCCTCGCCACCGTCGGGGGCGTCGCGCTCACCCCGGCCCTCGTGGGCGCCTTCGACACCGGCGCCGAGGTCGCCGGGCACGCCGAGACCTACCTGCGCATCGCCTTCCTCGGCACCACGCCGCTGCTGGTGATGCTGGCCGCGACGGGTGTGCTCCGCGGCCTGCAGGACACGCGTACGCCGCTGCTGGTCGCCGTGGTCGGCAACGGGCTCAACATCGTCCTCAACATCGTCCTCGTCTACGGCCTCGACCTCGGGATCGCCGGGTCGGCGATCGGCTCCGTGCTCGCCCAGGTGATCAGCGCGGTGTGGTTCCTGGTCGTCGTGGTCCGCGCCGCGCGTGAGCACGAGGCGCCGCTGACCCCCGACCGCGCCGGCATCCTCGCGGCCGCGCACGCCGCCGTTGCGCTCGTCATCCGCACCGTCGCGCTGCGGGCCTGCCTGCTCGTCGGCACCTACGCGGTCACCCGGGTCGGCACGGGGCCGAGCGACGTCAACGTCGCCACCCACCAGATCGCCATCACGCTGTGGACCTTCCTCGCCTTCGGCCTCGACGCCATCGCGATCGCGGCCCAGGCCCTCACCGGGCGGGCGCTCGGCAGTGGCGACGTCGAGAGCACCCGCCGACTCACCCGGCGCATGGTGCGGTGGGGCTGGGGCAGCGGCGTCGTCGCGGGACTGGCGCTCGCGGCGGTGGCCCCCTTCGTCGGCGTGCTCTTCACCCCGGACCCGGCGGTGCGCGACCTGCTGGTGCCCGTGCTGCTCGTGGCCGCGCTCGGCCAGCCCGTGGCGGGCCTGGTCTTCGTCCTCGACGGTGTGCTCATCGGCGCCGGCGACGGCGCCTATCTCGCGTGGGCCGGCATGGTGGTGCTGGCGGCGTACGCCCCCGCCGCGCTGTGGGCGGCCACCCTCCCCCACGGCCTGGTCGCCGTCTGGGCGGCGATGACGGTCGTCTTCATGGGAGCGCGCGGGGTGCTGCTCGCCTGGCGGGCCCGCGGCGACCGCTGGATGATCACCGGAGCGGCCGCGACCCGCTGACCCGGCGCCGGGCCGTGATCGCCCGGTCCCACGGGCTCCGGACACCTTCCCGAGTTACGTCTGAGTTACGGGACGCCCTTCAGCGGATGTCGCCGTTGACACGTGATACGCGTGTGGCCTCAGATACTCCTGTTACCCCCCCACCCGCCCGTCCGTCCGCGCACCGTCTCGGGGCGTCTCGTCGCGCGGACCGGGCCATGTCATCGAACGGGAGATCCCGCGTGATCCGTCGCACCATCGCGGCCGCCGCTGCCACCAGCGTCGCTGCCGCCCTGCTCGTGCCCTGGGGGACGGCTGCCACGGCAGCCGACACCGCCCCCGGCGACCTCCGGCCGGAGAAGGCCACTCCGGCCGGCTCCCTCGAGAAGGGGACGGTGCTCGAGCTGGGCACCGGCACCAGGCCCGAGACGTACATCGTCCAGCTCGACAGCCCGGCCGTGCCGACCCGCGAGGTCGCGGAGGCCCGCGGCGACACCACCGCCCGGTCGGAGGCCGCCTACCGGCGCGAGCTGAAGGCGGAGCAGGCCGAGCTGGTCTCCTCGATCTCCCGGATCGCCGGCGGCAGCACCGAGGTGCTCTACCGCTACACCGAGGCCATCAACGGCATCGCGGTCAAGCTGACCCGCGCCGAGGCGTCGAAGGTGGCCCGCATCGACGGCGTCGCGGCCGTCCAGGTCGACTTCGAGCGCGAGCTCACCACCGACAAGGGCCCGGAGTGGATCGGCGCCCCGAGCATCTGGGACGGCACCGAGGTCCCCGAGGCCTACCAGGGCAACAAGGGCGAGGGCGTGATCGTCGGCATCCTCGACTCCGGCCTCAACCCGGCCAACCCGTCCTTCGCCGACGTGGTGCCCCCCGAGGACGGCGGTGACGGCTACGACCACACCAACCCGCTCGGCGCCGGCAACTACCTCGGCATGTGCGACCCGGCCAACACCCAGCAGTACGTCGAGGACTGGGGGTGCAACGACAAGCTGATCGGCTACTACAACTTCGAGAACCCGGGCGCCGGCGGCAACCCGAAGGACGACCCCTACGACGACGACGGCCACGGCAGCCACACCGGCAGCACCACCGCCGGCAACCAGGTCGAGGCGACGGCCTACTCGGCGAAGGGCACCGAGCACGAGTTCTCGGTGACCTCCACCATCAAGGGCGTCGCGCCCCACGCCACCATCATCGGCTACGACGTCTGCGACGGCGGCTGCCAGGGCTACTCGATCCTCGCCTCCATCGAGCAGGCGATCATCGACGAGGTCGACGTGATCAACTACTCGATCGGCTCGAGCGCCCCTTCCGCCGCGTGGACCGACCCCGACGCCATCGCGTTCCTCAACGCGCGTGCCGCCGGCATCCACGTCGCCACCTCCGCCGGCAACGACGGCCCCGGCGCCTCCACCCTCGGCAGCCCCGGCGACGTGCCGTGGATGACGACGGTCGGCGCGACCACCCACGACCGCACGTACGTCTCCTCGGTCGTCGACATCACCGCCCCCGACGAGGCGACCCTGCCGGACATCGCCGGCGCGGGACTCTCCGGCGCCACCGACGGCTCGTTCCCCGTCGTCCTCGCCGCGGCGGCGCCCTACGGCAACGCCAGGTGCGGAGCCCCGAGCGACGAGGCGCCCGGCACCGGCACCACCTTCCCTCCGGGCACCGACCTCACGGGCAAGATCGTCGTCTGCGACCGCGGCGGCAACGGCCGCGTGGAGAAGGGCGACAACGTCGCCGCGCTCGGTGCCGAGGGCATGATCCTCGTCAACGACGCCGCCAGCGGCGCCTCGCTCAACGGTGACGCCCACGCGCTGCCCACCGCGCACATCACCCACGCCGACGGGCAGGCGCTCAAGGCGTTCCTGGCCGCCCACCCCGGCACCGAGGCAGCGCTCTCCGGCGCCACCGCGGACGTCGACGACACCAACGGCGACGTCATGGCCGCCTTCTCCAGCCGCGGGCCCAACCGGGCGATGTCCTCGATCAGCCCGTCCGTCTCGGCGCCCGGTGTGGACATCCTCGCCGCGGCCGGCGCGCGCAACGAGGTCGTCTGGGAGTTCATCTCCGGCACGTCCATGGCCAGCCCGCACACGGCCGGCGCGCTCGCGCTGCTCGTGGGCATGCAGCTCGACCTCGACGCGGAGGACCGGTGGACCCCGGCCGAGGCGCAGTCGGCGCTGATGACCACCGCCGAGCGCGACATCACCGACTCCGACGGCACCGACGCCGACTGGCTCGACATGGGCTCCGGCCGCATCGAGCTGCGCCGCGCCGCCAAGGCCGGCCTGGTCCTCGACGAGACCCTCGCCGGCTACGAGGCCGCCAACCCCGCCACGGGCGGCGACGTCCGCACGCTCAACACTGCGAGCATGGCGGACGACGAGTGCCTCCAGACGTGCGGGTGGACCCGCACCTTCACCGGCACCTCGACCGGCGTCGGCACGTGGGACGTCTCGGTAGAGAACCTCTCCGAGGGCGTGACCCTCTCCACCGACGTCGACTCCATCGCGCTGACCGACGGCGGCACCGCCGACGTGACCGTCACCGCGACCGTCGACCCCGGCACCCGCACCGACACGTGGCTCTTCGGCACCCTGGTGCTGACGCCGCCCGCCGGTTCGGAGGCCCCGGTGGCCCACCTCCCCGTGGGCGTCCTGCCCTCGGCAGGCGTGCTGCCCACCTCGATCGACGTCACGACCCGTCGTGACGCCGGATCGCAGGTGGCGAAGGGCATCGAGGCCATCGCCGTCACG
This sequence comes from Nocardioides sp. Z13_37, assembly GCF_058355585.1. NCBI lineage: Bacteria > Bacillati > Actinomycetota > Actinomycetes > Propionibacteriales > Nocardioidaceae > Nocardioides > Nocardioides sp. Z13_37. Next base: position 657,178 of record NZ_JBZGDV010000001.1, read on the forward strand.
GACCTGCAGGTCGACGCGAGCGGCCTGGTGCCCGAGGACCGCGTGGAGCTCTCCATCGTCGAGGACACCACCAACACCGACGCGTTCGACGGCAACGGCACGCACGTCGAGATGCTCGAGGTGCCTGCGGGCGCCACGAGCCTCATCGCCGCCCTCGAGGACCCGACCGCGCCCGACTTCGACCTCTTCGTCGGCACCGGCGAGGTGGCCGAGGCCAACGTCGTCGACATGAGCGCGAGCGCGGGCTCCAGCGAGCGCATCGAGCTCGCCAACCCCGCGCCGGGCACCTACTGGGTCCTGGTGCAGAACTGGGAGGCCTCCACCGCCGGTGCCAGCGACACCACCGACCTGGTGACCGCCGTGGTCGCCGGCGACCAGGGCAACCTGCGCGCCGAGGGCCCCACGGGCGCGGTGCCCGCCGCCACCCCGTTCTCGATCCGCACCTTCTGGGACGAGAGCGAGATGGACGCCGGGGAGACCTGGCACGGCACGCTCAGCCTCGGCACCTCGCCGGCCAGCCGCGGTGACATCGGTGTCGTGCCGGTGACCACCGAGCGCGTCGCCGACGACGTGAGCGTCACCGCGGACGTCGCCACCGCGGCACCGGGCGACACCATCACCTACACCGTCGAGGCCGCGCCCAACGTCACCCGCGAGGACCTCGCCTACTCCGTCACCGCCACGGTCCCGAAGGGGACGACGTACGTCGAGGGCTCCGCCACCGGCGGCGCCACCGTCGCCGACGGCACGGTCTCGTGGGAAGGCACCCTCGCCTCGACCTACGGCGACGAGGGCAGCTACACGTTCACCACGAGCGCCGACGACCCCCAGGCGTGCGAGCCGGGCTACCTCGACCTCGCCTCCCTCGACATCGAGCCACTCGACACCGTTGTCGGCGACAGCAAGACGTTCTCCGCCTTCTCGGGCGGGACGTTCGGGTTCTCCGGCAACTCCTACCGCGGCCTGAGGTTCTCCGATGACGGGTTCCTCGTCTACGGCGACGGCTACGGCGGCACGCCGTGGGTCCCGCAGGCCGTTCCCTCCGCGGCCAAGCCCAACAACCTGGCCGCGCTGCTCTGGCAGGACATGGAGCTGCGTTACGACGCCGCGTCGGGCGCCGGGGTCACGCTGGCCAGCACGGCGGGCGCCGACGGGGTGTTCGAGCCCGGCGACATCGCCATCGTGGAGTACGACGGCATGCGCCTCTACGACGACGAGGAGGGCGCGGCCGGCTCGCTCGACATGCAGGTCATCGCCACGGCCGGCAGCAACGACCTGGTGTTCGTCTACGACAACATCGAGGCGGGCGAGATCCTCGACGGCGTGACCATCGGCACCGAGAACGCCGACGGCACGGCCGGCGCCGCGCTCGTCAACCTGGACGACGCGTCGACCGTGCTCGAGGACGACCTCGCGGTGTGCGCCACCTACTCGGCCCCCGACGCCGACGGCGCGAGCTTCACCTACCAGGTCACCGTGGACGGCGACGTCCACGAGCGCCGGCAGCTGGTGAACGAGGCCGTGCACACGACGGACGACCCGGGCGCCAAGCCCGCGTCGGCCGGCACCACGGTCGTGGTCGAGGGCGCCGCGGAGCGCAGCGAGATCGCGTTGTCGCTCAGCCCCGACCGCGTCGAGACCGGCCAGACGACGGCGGCCACGGCCACGGTCTTCAGCGCCGGCGAGACGGCCGCCACCGGCAGCGTCGAGTTCTGGGCCGGCGAGCGCCTGGCCGGCACCGGCACCGTCGGCGCCGACGGCAAGGCCAGCGCCACGCTGACCGGCTTCGCGACGGCCGGCACCATCGCGGTCACCGCGAAGTACCTCGGCGACACGGCCAACCGGCCCAGCACCTCGCACCCGGTCAACCTGGTGGTCTCCGCCCCGGGCGCCCCGACGCCGAAGGTGTCGTCGCGCCTCGACGTGGACGCACCGAAGGTGATCCGGAAGGGCAAGCGGGCCACGCTCAAGCTGAGCCTGGCCGCCCCGCAGGTGACGCCGACCGGCACGGTGCAGGTCACCGTCCGGGGTGCGCTGAAGAAGAGGACCTGGACCCTGACGCTCGACGAGTACGGCAAGGCCCGACTCACGCTGCCGAAGGCGAAGAAGGTCGGCGCCATCACGGTGAGGATCGCCTACCTCGGCGACGCCGCTGTGCTCGGCGACACGGAGAGGACCAGGATCAAGGTGCGCCGGAAGTGATCGGCTGATCCTCACCTCTCGACACGACGAGGGGCCGGCGGTGGTGACACCGCCGGCCCCTTCGTCGTTGCCGGAACGGCCCGTCCGGGTCGCCCGTCACACCGCCATGACGACCGCCAGCCGACGCCTCACCCTGCTCGTGGCCGCCTGGGCCCTCGCCGCGTGCGGGACGCCCGGTGGAACGCCCGATCGCGAGGAGCCAGCCGTGGACCCCAGCCCGTCCTCCAGTCCCTGGACCAGCCCCTCGACCAGCCCGTCGTCGGGCCCGTCCCGCCCACCGGCCGGATCGGACGTCGACCACGCGGTCGCGGACCTCGCCGACTCCCTCGGGGTCGATCCCGACACGGTCGAGGTGGTCGCCGTCGAGGAGGTGACCTGGCGAGACGGCAGCCGCGGCTGCGCCGAGCCCGGGATGTCCTACACGCAGGCGCTCGTCGACGGCTCGCGCATCACCCTGCGGTCGGGAACCCGGACCTACGAGTACCACGCGGGTGGAGGCGGACGCCCCGCGCGCTGCGACGAGCCGACGCAGTGACCCAGCGCCAGTAGCGACTCGGCCCGGACGCACCACGGGCCCGCCACCCCCGGAGGGGCGGCGGGCCGTGGTCTGTGTCGTACGTCGGGTCAGGCGGGGACGACGTTGAGGGCCACCGCGGCGGACACCTCGTCGTGCAGCTTGACCGACACCTCGTGGGCGCCGAGCGACTTGATCGGGTTGACCACCACGATGGTGCGGCGGTCGACCTTCTCGCCGGAGACGGCGGTGATCGCGTCGGCGATCTCGGTGGTGGTGACGGCGCCGAACAGGCGACCGCCCTCACCGGCACGGACCTTCACGTTGACCGCGTTGGCCTCGAGCTTGGCCTTGACGTCCTTGGCGTGGTCCTCGTCGCGCACCGCGCGGGCGGTGCGGGCGGCCTTGATCGACTCGATGGTCTTCTCGCCGCCGCGGCTCCAGCGGATGCCGAGGCCACGCGGGACGAGGTAGTTGCGGCCGTAGCCGTCCTTGACCTCGACCACGTCGCCGGGAGCGCCGAGTCCGTCGACCTCCTGGGTCAGGATGAGCTTCATGATCCGTGCTCCTCTCAGCGACCGGTGGACGTGTAGGGCAGCAGGGCGAGCTCGCGCGCGTTCTTGACGGCGATGGCCACGTCGCGCTGGTGCTGGACGCAGTTGCCGGTCACGCGACGAGCGCGGATCTTGCCGCGGTCGGAGATGAACTTGCGGAGCAGCGTGGTGTCCTTGTAGTCGACACCGCTCGCCTTCTCCTTGCAGAACTGGCAGACCTTCTTCTTGGGCTTGCGCAGAATTGCCTTGGCCATTGTGGTGCTCCCTTTCAGTGAGCCCGGCCCTGAAGGCAATCAGGGACGGAATGGAATGTGAATGTGGTGCAGGTGGTCCGGATCAGGGACCGGTTCAGAACGGGGGCTCGTCGTTGCCGCCGCTGACCCCGGGCGTGGCCCACGGGTCCTTGGGCGGAGTGGACTGACCGCCACCCTGGGGCTGGGCGCCCTGGGACTGGCCGCCCCAGCCGCCGCCACCCTGGGCGGGTGCCGGGCTGGCCCACGGGTCGTCGGCCGGCGCGGACTGCTGCCCGCCACCGCCCGAGTAGCCGCCGCCACCGCCGCCACCACCGGAGTAGCCGCCACCGCCGCCCTGTCGCGTCGTCTTGGTGACCTTGGCCGATGCACTGCGCAGCGACGGGCCGACCTCCTCGACGTCGATCTCGAAGACGGTGCGCTTCTCACCCTCGCGGGTCTCGTACTGGCGGGACTTGAGTCGACCCTGGACGATCACACGCATGCCCCGCTGGAGGGACTCGGCGACGTTCTCCGCGGCCTGACGCCACACCGCGCAGGAGAGGAACAGCGTGTCGCCGTCCTTCCACTCGTTGGTCTGGCGGTCGAAGGTGCGCGGCGTCGACGCGATCCGGAAGTTGGCCACGGGGGCCCCCGAGGGGGTGAACCGCAGCTCCGGGTCGTCGACGAGGTTGCCGATCACGGTGATGGTGGTCTCGCCTGCCATGTCAGGTCTCCTCAGAAAGTCCTGCTGCTGTGCCGGTTGATCCGGGTGCTCCCGGTGGTGCGCCCATCAAACAGGCACTCACCGACAGCGGGAAGGGTCTATCCACAGACGCCCGTCAGGGCGATCAGTGGGCGTCGGGACGCATGACCTTCGTGCGCAGGATCGACTCGTTCAGCGTGAGCTGGCGGTCGAACTCCTTGACCGTCGCGGGCTCGGCCGTCAGCGTGATGACGGCGTAGATGCCCTCGGCGTTCTTCTTGATCTCGTACGCCATCCGGCGACGACCCCACACGTCGAGCGACTCGATCGAGCCACCGTCCTTGCGGATCACGTTGAGGTACTTGTCGAGCGACGGCTCGATGGTGCGCTCGTCGAGACTCGGGTCGAGGATGACCATCACTTCATAGGCACGCATAGCGGTCTCCACCTCCTCTGGGCTAGAGCGGCCACGGGCTCTCCGTGGCAGGAGGACTGTGCGTTCGTGGCTGGCGACATCGGTCGCACGCCACGGTCGCCCGAAGGCAACCGGAGCAGATTACCAGCGACGGTCCCGGCGGCTGGAATCGTCGCACCGGGCTGTGGAGGACGCCCCGCGCACCGTCCGCCCGGGCTAGCGTCGACGGGTGGCCGCGACCCCCTCGCCGACCCCGGCCCCGACCCGTTCACGCACTCCCGCCGTGGTGGCCGGGCGCTACGAGCTGCTCGACCAGGTCGGCGCCGGGGGGATGGGCTCGGTCTGGCGGGCCCGCGACCTGCGCACCGGCCACGACGTGGCGCTCAAGGTGCTGGGGCGCCACAGCTCCGCGCTGCTGGCGCGCTTCGTGCGCGAGCAGGCGGTGCGGGTGCGGCACCCGCACGTCGTCGCGCCGCACGGGTGGGCGGCGGAGGACGACCTGGTCGTGCTCGCGATGGAGCTGGTGGCCGGCGGCTCGGTGGCCGAGCTGCTGCGCGAGCACGGCCCGCTCGACGCGGGGACGGCGGCGCTGCTGGTCGGCCAGCTGCTGAGAGGGCTGGGCGCCGTCCACGCCGCGGGACTGGTGCACCGCGACGTCAAGCCGGCCAACCTGCTCCTCGAGGCCACCGGCACCGGGCCGCCCCACCTGCGCCTCGCCGACTTCGGGGTCGCGGCCCCCGTCGCGGACCGTCGCTTCACCACGGTGCCGGGCGCGGTCGGCACCGATGGCTACATGGCCCCCGAGCAGGCGCGCGGCGCGCTGCCGGAGCCGACCCAGGACCTCTACTCCGTCGGGCGGGTCGCGCTCGAGCTGGTCACCGGACTGCCGCCCTCCGGTCAGGTCGCGATCCCGTCGCACCCGCTCCGCCCGCTGCTCGAGCGGCTCCTGGTCGCGGATCCCGCGCAGCGCATCGCCACCGCCGATGCAGCGCTGCGGCTGCTCCGGCGGCTCCCGGTGCCGCCGCCCGAGTGCCCGCCGGTGCCGGACCGTCTCGGGCCCGCGCCCCGCCCGCGACGTACGCCCTCCGCGCCGCCCGGCGAGGTGGACTGGCCCGCCTGGCTGGCGGTGGCCGCGCTGCTCGGCGTGGTCGCCGGGTGTCTGTGCGTCCTCCTAGGCTGGGCCGCATGAGCTCCGCCAGCACCCTCCCGATCGGCGCCCACGTCGAGCAGGCCGACCCCGTCGCCGAGGCCGTCGCACGCGGCACCGGCCTCGTGCAGTTCTTCCTCGGCGACCCCCAGGGCTACAAGGGCCCCGAGGTGCGCTTCGAGGGCGGACCGGCGGCCCTGCGTGCGGCGGCGGAGGACGCCGGCGTCGACCTCTACGTCCACGCCCCCTACATCGTCAACGTCGCCACGACCAACAACCGCATCCGGATCCCGAGCCGCAAGCTGCTCCAGCAGCACATGGACGCCGCCGCCGAGATCGGCGCGAAGGGGCTGATCGTCCACGGCGGCCACGTCAACAAGAGCGACGACCCGGCGGTCGGCTTCGACAACTGGCGCAAGGCGATCGAGGCCACCGACATCAAGATCCCGCTCCTCATCGAGAACACCGCGGGCGGCGACAACGCGATGGCGCGCCACCTCGACCGCATCGCCGGCGTGTGGGACGCGATCTCGGCGGCCGACGGCGCGGAGCAGGTCGGGTTCTGCCTCGACACCTGTCACGCGTGGGCCGGCGGGATCGACCTCGGCGACGCTGTCGAGCGGGTCCGCGCCATCACGGGCCGCATCGACCTCGTGCACGCCAACGACTCGCGCGACGCGTTCGGGTCGGGCGCCGACCGGCACGCCAACTTCGGTGCGGGCCACCTCCCGCCCGACGAGTTCGCCGGGGTCGTGCGCGAGGCGGGCGCCCCGGTCATCTGCGAGACGCCGGGCGGCGCGAGCGAGCACCTGGCCGACTTCGCCTGGCTCCGCGAGCACCTCTGATCAGGCGCCGGGCAGCGCCGTGACCACCACGTTGCTGCGGTAGGCCGAGCCGTCCCAGTCCTCGCAGGTGACCAGGACGAGGCGGGGCGCACCCGAGCGCGCGAACAGCTCGGCACTGCGCCGGCCCAGCTCGTCGCGGCTCAGCACCTCGACCGTGTCGACGGCGTAGGACACCTCGCCGGTCCCCGACCGCACCACCACCCGGTCGCCCGGGGACAGCGTCTCGAGGTCGTCGAAGGCACCGCCGCCGCTGTGCACGGTGTGCCCGGTCACGACGGCCGCCCCCTCGGCGGCACCGGGTCGGGCCCCACCCGACCACCAGCCGACGCGCTGAGGGTCGGCCGGCGGGGTCAGCGCGCCGCCCTCGGTCCGGATCGGTGTGGTCGGCGCCCGCACGTCGAGCGCGGGCACGACGACCACCTCGGGCAGCAGCCCACCCGCCGGCACCCCGCCGGGCGACCGGGCAGGCGCGGCCGCCTGCCCGGTCGCCTGCTCGGTCGCCTGTGCCGGTCGCGCCGCCGGTCGCTGCAGCACCGGCACGGACGGTGCGGCCACGGGGGTCGCGGTCGCCGGCTCCAGGGCCGGGTCGTCGTAGGCACTGCGGAAGAGGAACAGCCCCCCCGCGATCAGCACGGATGCGGCCGTTCCCAGCAGCCGCGACCTCAGGCGCGAGCGTCGGTGGCGCGGCTCACGCACGGGCGCGGCGCCACCCGAGTCGGGCCACCGCCCCGCCGAGGAGCAGGGTCATCAGGCCCACGAGCACCTGTACCGCGTCGGGACCGACCGGAGCAGCGCTCGCGCGGAGACCCGCGTTGACCGCCGTCGGCAGCGGCTGCTGCTGCGCCTCGGCGCCCAGGACCTCCGGGCCGGTGCCGCCGTCCCTGGAGCCGGCGTCGTCGGACCCGACACTCGAGTCGTCGTCCCCACCGGAGGCCTGCTCGCCGAGCACCTCGGGCGCGTCGGTCTCGTCGCTCGCCTGCGCCGGCAGCACCTCGGGGTCCTGCGTGGGCAGGGGCGTCGCCGGGGTGGTGGGCTGCTCGGTCGGCTGCTCGGTGGGCTGATCGGTCGGCTGCTCGGTCGGGGGGTCCGTCGGGTCAGTCGTGGGCGGGTCCGTCGGGTCCGGGGTCGGGGGATCCGTCGGGTCAGGCGTGGGCGGGTCCGTCGGGTCCGGGGTGGGCGGGTCCGTCGGGTCAGGCGTCGGGGGATCCGTCGGGTCAGGCGTGGGCGGGTCCGTCGGGTCCGGCGTCGGGGGGTCCGTCGGGTCAGGCGTCGGCGGGTCCGTCGGGTCAGTCGTGGGCGGGGTCGGCTCGCAGCCCTTGACCCAGAACACCTTGCTCTTGGTGTTGTTGCCCTTGGACCGGGGCGTGCTGATGGTGAGCTTGAGGTGGTAGCCCTGCTGCGGGTGCGGGGGCCCGGTGAAGGAGAGGGTGTAGGTCGCCTTCGCGTCGAGGCCCGTCGGCGTGCCGGCGCCGGTGGCGGGGTCGCCGCCCACGAAGACCCGGGCGGGGCCGTCGACGCTCAGGCCGACGCCCGTGGTGGGCGCCTGCTCGGCGAACGAGACCGTCGAGAAGAGGTCGGGGCCCTCGTCGAAGCCGTACCACTCCACGTCGAAGGTGCAGCCGACGTGAGGGGCGTTGTTGGGGATCTTGTCGAAGTCGCCGATCTGGGCGATCTTCACGGTGCCGTTGTTGCCCGGCGGGTCGGCGACGGCCGCCAGTGGTGCGGTGGCCACGGCGCCGAGGCAGACGAGGGCGGCGAGGCCCAGTCGCGGAACAAGGCGGTAACGGTGGGTCGAGCTCATGCTGGGTGTGTCCCCCAAAGGGTCGTTGCGGCGCCGGGTGCGCCGTCGTGGCCGGGGAGGCGGAGGACCTGTACGTCCCCACGGGTCGCTCCACTCCCCTGCTCGGGCAGCGTCGCGCGGGCGCCGATTGGTACGGGCTCGAAGCACTCTGGCCCCAACCTCGGGGATGCCTTGAGGAAGTCCGGGTTTTCTCCGGTGATCCCTCCGGTTCCCACCCGGTCGGGGGGGCCGAAGGTAAAGAAACCGGAGGCCTGCAACCGATCCGGTGTGTCGTGCGTCTCTACCTGCGAAGGGACCAGACACGTACGGGGGTCGTGTCTGGTCCCTTGTAGCCTGTCCGGGGTGACGACCCCCCTGACGCTGCGCCCGATCTCCGCGCTGCAGCACCGAGACCTGATCGCCAGCCGGTCGTCCGCGAGCTTCCTGCAGACCCCGGCGTGGGCCAGCGTGAAGGCCGAGTGGCGCGCCGAGTCGATCGGCTGGTTCCGCGCGAACGAGCTCGTCGGCGCCGGCCTGGTGCTCTACCGCCAGCTGCCGAAGGTCCGCCGCTACCTCGCCTACCTGCCCGAGGGCCCGGTGATCGACTGGTCGGGCGACGACCTCGACGACTGGTTGACGCCGATGGTCGCGCACCTCAAGCACCAGGGCGCCTTCGCGGTGCGGATGGGACCACCAGTGGTCACCCGCCGCTGGTCGGCCGAGCAGGTGAAGGCCGGCATCGCCGACCCGGCGGTGCACCGCCTCGGCGACGTGCCCCCGCTCGAGCGCACGCAGCAGGGCGCCCGGGTGATCGCCCAGCTCCACGAGCTCGGGTGGCAGCAGCAGTCGGCGGAGGGCGGCTTCTCCGCTGGGCAGCCGCAGTTCAACTTCCAGGTCCCGCTCGTCGACGACGACGGCCGTCAGCGCACCGAGGCCGACGTCCTCGCGGGGATGAACCAGCTGTGGCGGCGCAACATCAAGAAGGCCGACAAGGCCGGGGTCGAGGTGAGCCTCGGCCAGCGCACCGACCTCAAGGCGTTCCACGACCTCTACGTCCACACCGCCGAGCGCGACCACTTCACCCCGCGCCCCCTGTCCTACTTCGAGACGATGTACGACGCCCTGGCCGCCGAGGACCCCGGCCGGATCCAGGTCTGGCTGGCGCGCCACGAGCACGACCTGGTCGCGGCGACGATCGGGATCCGGGTCGGCACCCACGCCTGGTACTCCTACGGCGCCTCGTCGACGGAGAAGCGCGAGGTGCGCGGCTCCAACGCCGTGCAGTGGGCGATGATGCGCGACGCGCTCGCCGCGGGCGCCCACGTCTACGACCTGCGCGGCATCACCGAGACCCTGGACGCCGACGACCCGCACGTCGGGCTGATCCAGTTCAAGGTCGGCACCGGTGGGCAGGCGGTCGAGCACGCGGGCGAGTGGGACCTGCCCCTCAACCGGGCCATCTACAAGGCGTTCCAGCTCTACCTGGCGCGCAGGGGGTGAGGCGCGGATGAGCCTGACACTCACGGTGGACGGCGAGCGGTGGCGCTCGCACCTGCTCCGCACGGTCCGCGACCACCCGGGCATCGTCCCGGTCGCCAAGGGCAACGGCTACGGCCTCTCGCTCCCCCGCCTCGCCCGGCGCGCGCAGTGGCTGGTCGACCACGCCAGCGAGACCGGTGCTCCGCTCGACACCCTCGCCGTCGGCACCTACGACGAGGTCGAGGAGGCGGCGAGCCGCTACTCCGGCGACCTCCTGGTGCTCACCCCGTGGCGTCCGTTCGGCGCGGCCCTCGACCTCGACGCCCGCACCGCCTCCCGGGTCGTGCACACCGTCAGCCGCCCCGACGACCTCGTGGCGCTGCGCGAGCGCGACCCCGACGCCCGGTTCGTGCTGGAGCAGCTCACCTCGATGCTGCGCCACGGGATGACCCGTCGCGACCTGGCGACGGCGGCCGCGACCCTCGGCACGGCGCGCAGCGGGCTGCGCGGCGTGGCGATGCACCTGCCGCTCAACACCACCTCCCACCTCGGCGAGGTCAACCGGCTGATCAACGAGATCGTCGCCTCCGGGCTGCCGACCCGCACGGTCTTCGTCTCCCACCTCACCCGCGACGAGCTGGCCACCCTGGCCACCACCTACCCCGACTTCACGGTGCGCCCGCGCATCGGCACCGACCTCTGGCTCGGCGACCGTGGCGCCCTCTCGGTCACCGCGACGGTCCTCGATGTGCACGAGGTCGAGCGCGGCGACACCTTCGGCTACCGCGGCCGCAGCGCGCCCAAGCACGGCCACATCGTCGTCGTCAGCGGTGGCACCGCGCACGGCATCGGCCTCGAGGCCCCCACCGGCGACCAGTCGCTGAAGGCGCGGGCAGCGACGCTGGCCCGCGGCGGCCTCGACGCCGTCGGCTTCGTCCGCTCGCCGTTCTCCATCGACGGCAAGCAGCGGCTCTTCGCCGAGCCGCCCCACATGCAGGCCTCGATGCTGTTCGTCCCGTCAGGGGCGCGTGTCCCCAGCGTCGGTGAGGACATCGAGGTGCGGGTGCGCTTCACCGCGACCGACTTCGACCGCGTCGTCGTCGACTGACCCGGGCGGCCACCAGCGGGCATCGTGGTCGGGCCCGTCGACGGGCCCGGACGCGGTGTCGCGCAGCACGGCGCCGATGAGCCAGAGCAGGCCGAGCACCCGCAGCAGCACCGCGAGCCAGTAGGCACGGCCGTCGTCGGCGACCGTGGGCTCCAGGGCCTGCCCGACGTACCAGCCGGTGATGACCCAGCTGACCAGGTGCAGTCCCTGCCACACCAGCAGGTCGCGCCAGCGGCGTACGGCCAGCGCGGCCAGGGGGAGCAGCAACAGCGCCGACTCGGGTGGGGCCGACGGCGCCACCACCAGGCCGGCGGCCAGCAGCACCAGACCGGCGCGCGCGGTCGTCATCGCGGTGGGCCGGCCGGCCCGGCGGACGAGCCACCACACCGCCCCGGCCGCGAGGGCGAGGACGACGACCTGGCTCAGGGTGCGGACCGTGGTCGACGCGCCGATGCCCGTCTGGTCGAGCAGGAGCCAGATGGAGCCGATGTCGAGATCGGGTCCCGTCGCCCGGCCCGGCAGGGTGAGCACGACGTAGGCCGCAGCGGCCGCGAGCAGCGCGTCGACGCGCTCGCGCAGCCGTCCGCCGACGGCGAGCACGCCCACGAACGCCAGCGCGACGGGCAGGGCGAACGCGGCGCCCACGCCGGCGCCGACCCCGGCCAGCCACGGACGCCCGGACGTCCAGCCCCACAGCAGGACGGCGACCCCCACGGCCGCGACGAGCTCCCACGAGAGCCAGTGGACCAGCAGCACCGGCCCGAGCGCCCAGCCCGCCGCGGCCCACGGGCGGCGGCGGTCGACGCGCACGAGGAGGGCCGTCGCCAGCAGGGCGAGGGCAGCCAGGAGCACGGCCAGGCCCGCGGTGGTCGCGACGGTGCCCGAACCCGGGAGCATCCCGGTGACGCGCTCGACCCCGTCGGTGAGCCAGGCGGCGACCCGCGGTGGCGACCCGGCGTCGACCGACCTGCCGGCCAGGCCGGTCCAGCACAGCTCGGAGAAGGGCTGGTGCTCGTTGCCCCAGGCCGTCGGCACGCAGGCCGTCTTGGCCACCATCCCGGCGGCGAGGGTGACCGCGGTGGCCCCGGCGAGCACCCGCGCGGCCGACCACCAGCGGTGGCCGGCGGCGTGGTCTCCCAGCGGGCCGCCCGCGACCTCCGACATGGCCGCGGCGACCGGGTCGACGCGCGTCGGCGCCTCGACGGACTCGGTCTGGGCGCGGTCCACGGCCGGGCTCAGGGTCGGACGTCGGCCGACGGTGAGCGCGGCTGGAGCCGCCCGCTCGGCGGCGAGACGCCCGGCGTGGGCGGCGTCTCCGGAGGCAGGGTGGGAATCTCGGTCGGCAGCGTCGGGATCTCCGTCGGCAGCGGCGTCTCCGTGGGCGTCTCGGTGGGCGTCTCGGTGGGCGTCTCGGTCGGCGTCTCCGTGGGGGTCTCGCTCGGCTCGCTCGGCTCGAGGGTCTGCGACGGCGTGTTGGACGGCTGCGGCGTCGAGGAGGACGGCGGCGGCGGGGGCGGCGTGTACTCGTGGCCCTCGTCGGGCGCGTCGCCGTCGACGAAGACCGGCTCGGGGAAGTCCTCGACCTCCTTGTCCTCCATCACCCGCTGCATGATGTCGGTCCACGTCTTGGCGGGGTAGTTGCCACCGAAGTAGCCCGAGCGGCCGTCGGAGCTGGTCGGCAGCCACAGGTCGGCCCCGTCGGGTCGCGGGACGTCGAGGCCCTCGCGGCCCCGGCCCCGGACGTACATGACGGCGGTGGAGACCTGCGGGGTCATCCCGACGAACCACGAGGAGGAGACCTCGTCCTTGTCGTTGGTGGCGGTGCCGGTCTTGCCGGCGGCCGGGCGGCCCAGGGCGAGCGCCTCGGTGCCCGACCCGGACTCGACGACCTTCTGCAGCGCGTACGTCACGTCGGCCGCGATGTCGGGGTCGACGGTCTCCTTGCTGCGCTTGCTGGCCTCGTAGAGCACCTCGCCGCTCCGGTCGACGACCTTCTGCACGACGTGGACCTCGTTGCGGACCCCGCCGTTGGCCAGGGTGGCGTAGGCGTTGGCCATGTTGATCGGGCTCACCTGCGCCGTGCCGAGGGTGACGCCGATGTTGTCCTGGAAGTCGATCGAGCTGCGCGGGATGCCCCAGCGCTGCGGCTCGTTGCCCGGGATGCCGAGGTCCTCGGCCGCCTGGATGACCTTCTGGGGGCCGCCGTCCATCGAGTCGACCATGTCGACGTAGGCGGTGTTGATCGAGTTCTCGGTGGCGGTGAGCATCGAGACGGCGGAGCCGTAGTCGGTGTCGCCCTGGTTGCCGAACTCGGTGCCGGCGATGTCGATGGGGCTGTTGCCCTCGAAGGTGTCGTTGAGGGAGAAGCCGTCGCGGATGGCAGCGACGTTGGTGGCGGCCTTCATCGTCGAGCCCGCCATGCCGCCGGCGACGGCCCAGTTGATCTGCGACTCGAGGTAGTCCTGGCCGCCGTAGAAGCCGAGCAGCTCGCCGGTGGCGGTGTCGACGGTGGCCGCGCCGACGTGGAGGTCCTTGTCGCCCGCGGGGCCGGGCATCCCGGCGTCCGGGCGCTGCGCGGTCACGGCCTCCTCGACGTCGCTCATCACCTGGGGGTCGAACGTCGTGGTGATCCGCAGGCCACCGCCGTCGATCTCGTCCTCGCTGGCGATGTTGCGGGCCAGGAGCTCCTGCTTGACCAGCGCGAGCATGTGGCCGCGCTGGCCGCCGTACTGGCTCTGGGCGGCGATCTTGGGGAACTTGGGCAGGCGCTTGACCGCCTTGTCGCGCTGCTCGGCGTCGATGGTGCCCATCTCGGCCATGCTGTTGAGCACGTAGGCGTAGCGGCCCTTCAGGTCCTCCCTCGCCTCCTTGCCGTTGGCGGGGTCGTACTTCGAGGGGTTGTTGAGCACCGTGGCCAGCACCGCGGACTGGCGCAGGTTGAGCTCGCTGGCCGGGCGGTCGAAGTAGGCCTCCGACGCGGCCTCGACCCCGTAGGCGCCGCGACCGAAGTAGATGGTGTTGAGGTAGCCCTCGAGCACCTCCTCCTTGCTCAGCTGCTGCTGGATCTTGAGCGAGACGACGGCCTCGCGGATCTTGCGCTTGTAGCTCTGCTCGCTGGTCAGGTAGAGGATCTTGACGTACTGCTGGGTGATCGTGGACGCACCCTGGCGGGCGTTGCCCCGGGCGTTGGAGAAGAGCGCGCGCAGGATGCCCTTGGGGTCCAGGCCCTTGTCGGTCCAGAAGCTCTGGTTCTCCGCGGCGACGACGGCGTCCTGCAACGTCTCGGGCATCTGCGACAGCGGGATGGAGACCCGGTTCTGCTCCTCGTAGTAGGTGCCGAGCTCCTGCTCACCGCCGCGGTAGTAGACGAAGGTGGTCTGCGACTCGAAGTCCTCGTTGGGCTCGGGGATGCTGATCGCCTGGTAGAGCACGACCACGGCGCCGCCGAGGACGAGGGCTCCCACCACGCCGAGGACACCGAGGATCTTGGCGATCCGGGCCGCTCGCTGCTTTCCCGTACGCCGCGGCTGGGGCCGCCGGGTCTGGGCCTTGCCGTCGGCCCTCCGCTTCTTCGCACTCACCGGGCAAGGGTAAGGGGAACGCTCAGGGCATCCCGATTCGTCGCCAGCGGATATATCGGTACGATAGGTCACATGGCACGCCGTGGAGACACCATCGAGCTCGCAGTCCTCGGACTGCTGCACGAGGGACCCATGCACGGCTACGAGCTGCGCAAGCGGCTCAACCTCATGCTCGGCTGGGGGCGCGTGCTGTCCTACGGCTCGCTCTACCCCGCGCTCAAGAAGATGCTGCGCGCCAACCTCATCACCGAGGTGAAGACCACCACCACCTCGACGAGCCGTCGTCCGCGCATCGTCTACGAGGTCACCCCGGCCGGCAACGAGCAGTTCCAGCGCCTGATGTCGGAGGTCGGCCCCACAGCGTGGGAGGACGACAACTTCGACATCCGCTTCGCCTTCTTCTCCTCCACCGACATGGAGATCCGCCTCCGGGTCCTCGAGGGACGTCGCTCCCGCCTGCAGGAGCGCCTCGCCCGGGTCCAGGACGAGCTCGCCCGCACCCAGGCCGAGGTCGACCGCTACGCCGGCGAGCTCCAGCGCCACGGCGTGGAGTCGGTGGAGCGCGAGGTCCGCTGGCTCTCCGACCTGATCCGCGCCGAGCGCGGCGACGAGGCCGGCGGCTCCGTGTCCGCCCAGCCGATCAACCAGCCGGCGCGGCCCACCACCGAGCCCCAGCACTGAGCACCTACCCCCACACCTGCACCGAGCACCTGCACCAGGCACCAAGCACGGCACAGCAGCACCGACCAGCAGCACCGACCAGCAGCCGGGAACACCAGAAAGAGAAGGAGACCCCCATGGGTTCTGTACGAGTAGGGATCGTGGGAGTCGGCAACTGCGCCACGTCCCTCATCCAGGGCGTGGAGTACTACAAGGACGCTGACCCCAGCGGGACCGTGCCGGGGCTCATGCACGTCGTCTTCGGTGACTACCACGTCAAGGACGTCGAGTTCGTCCTCGCCTTCGACGTCGACGACAAGAAGGTCGGCAAGGACCTCTCCGAGGCCATCGACGCCTCCGAGAACAACACCATCAAGATCTGCGACGTCCCGACGCTGGGCGTCGAGGTCAAGCGCGGCCCGACGATGGACGGTCTCGGCAAGTACTACCGCCAGACCATCGAGGAGTCGGCCGCCGAGCCGGTCGACGTCGTCCAGGCGCTCAAGGACGCCGAGGTCGACGTCCTGGTGTCCTACCTCCCGGTGGGCTCCGAGCAGGCCGACAAGTTCTACGCCCAGTGCGCGATCGACGCCGGCGTGGCCTTCGTCAACGCGCTGCCGGTCTTCATCGCCTCCGACCCCGAGTGGGCCAAGAAGTTCGAGGACGCGGGCCTCCCGATCGTCGGCGACGACATCAAGAGCCAGGTCGGCGCCACCATCACCCACCGGGTGATGGCCAAGCTGTTCGAGGACCGCGGCGTCGCGCTGGACCGCACCTACCAGCTCAACGTCGGCGGCAACATGGACTTCAAGAACATGCTCGAGCGCGAGCGCCTGGAGTCCAAGAAGGTCTCCAAGACCCAGGCCGTGACGTCCAACCTCAAGGGCGAGCTCGCCGACAAGATCAGCGACCGCAACGTCCACATCGGCCCGTCCGACTACGTCGCCTGGCTCGACGACCGCAAGTGGGCCTACGTCCGCCTCGAGGGCCGTGCCTTCGGTGACGCCCCGCTCAACCTCGAGTACAAGCTCGAGGTGTGGGACTCCCCCAACTCGGCCGGCATCATCATCGACGCCGTGCGCGCGGCGAAGATCGCCAAGGACCGCGGCATCGGCGGCCCGATCCTGCCGGCCTCGGCCTACCTGATGAAGTCCCCGCCGGTGCAGATGGCCGACGACCTCGGTCGCGCCGAGCTCGAGAAGTTCATCAAGGGCGAGTGACCCCGGCGTCCTCGACGCCCGCACGACCCAGCACGACCCAGCGGCCCCGCAGATCCGACCGGACCTGCGGGGCCGCTGGCGTGCGTACACCCGTAGGGGTGGGGAGGGCTGGGATAGAAGCGCTTCTCGCCGGGTACCGCCCCAGGGGCCGGAATCCGCCGGCGGTGAGGAGGGAACGATGCCACTCGTGCGAACGACGGGGCTGCTGGCCGCGGCCTGCCTGCTGGCGGGGTGCGCCCAGGGGACCGCTGACTCCGAGGGGTCCTCGGACGCCTCCTTCGACCCGGATGCCGACCTCTCCGGCACCGTGCAGGTGATGGGCTTCGGCGCCGGCGACGAGATCGCCACCGTCCGCCTCGACCGTGCCGAGGAGGCGCTGGGCGAGGCCGAGGTCAAGCTCATCGAGGGCGACCTCGACATCCAGCAGTTCCTCTCCTCGGTCGCCTCGGGTGAGCCGCCGTCCCTGGTCTATGCCGAGCGCTCGCAGATCGGCACCTTCGCCTCGCGCGGCGCTGTCGTGCCCCTCACCGACTGCATCGAGGGCGAGGGCATCGACACCTCCGTGTTCCGCGACACGGCCCTCGACGAGGTGACGTTCGCCGACGAGGTCTACGGCATCCCGGAGTTCAACGTCATCCAGCTCACCCAGGCCAACGCCGACCTGCTCGAGCGGTCCGGGCACACGGTCGAGGACGTCAACGGCTCCGACTGGGACGCCGTGCTCGCCGCCAGCGAGGACCTGATGGAGATGCAGGGCGGCAACCTCGCCACGATCGGCTACGACAGCAAGCTGCCCGAGTTCCTGCCCCTGTGGGCCAAGGCCAACGGCGCGGACCTCATCTCCGAGGACGGCCGGACCGCGCAGCTCGACGACCCGGCGGTCGTCGAGGCGCTCGAGTTCGCGGTCGCCGTCTACGACGCCCAGGGCGGGTTCGGCGAGGTGAAGGCGCTGCGCGACTCGGCCGACTTCTTCGGCGACGGCAACCAGTTCGCCAGCGGAACGCTCGGGGCGATGCCGATGGAGCAGTGGTACGTCAACGTCCTCAACGACGTCTCACCCGACGCCCCGATGGCCTTCGACACCGTGCGGGACCTGCAGGGCGAGCCCATCGCCTGGGCGTCGGGGTCCGCGTGGGCGATCCCCAAGGGCAGCCCGGACCCCGAGGCCGCGTGCCGGATGGCGCGGGTGATGACCGAGACCGACTCGTGGATGGCCGCGGCCGAGGAGCGCGCCGCCCTGCGCGAGAAGGAGGGCGGGCTGTTCACCGGCATCCTGACCGCCAACGAGGAGGCCGACGTGGCGATCCGCGAGATGGCGCCCACCGACGGCGACTCGGCCTGGTCGCAGGCGGTCGCCGCGATGTACGAGGCCAACGACAACACCTTCTCGATGCCGGCCAACCCGGCCGGCGACGAGTTCGAGCAGGCCTGGCAGGACGAGGTCAACAAGGTGCTGACCGGTGACAAGGAGCCGGCCGACGCCCTCGCCGACGCGCAGGAGTCCGCGCAGGAGGCGCTCGACGAGGCCTGGGCCACCTGGGACGAGAAGTGACCGTCGCGGCTCCGGCCGCCGCCCGCGCGCCCGGCCTCCGCCCTCCCCGGGGCCGGGGCCGGCGCGAGGGCCGCATCGCGCTGCTGTTCATCAGCCCGTGGATCGTCGGGTTCGTGGTGTTCATGGCCTATCCGGTCCTCTACACCGCCTACCTCTCCCTGACCGACTACGACGTGATCAACGACCCGTCGTTCGTCGGCCTGGACAACTACCGCGAGCTGGTGGGCGACGAGAAGGTCACGCTGGCGCTGCGCAACACGTTCGTCTACACCGCGATGTCGGTGCCGGCCCAGCTGCTGGTCTCCCTCGGCCTCGCCCTGCTGCTGCAGCGGGCCGGGCGGGCGGCCGGCTTCTTCCGCACGGCGTTCTTCCTGCCCAAGATGACTCCGCCGGTCGCCATCGGCGTGCTGCTGCTCCTGCTGCTCAACGGGCAGAGCGGCCTGCTCAACGAGTTCCTCGGCTGGTTCGGCATCAACGGGCCCAACTGGACCACCGACCCGGCCTGGGTGAAGCCGGGCCTGGTGATCATGTCGCTGTGGACCGTCGGCGCCTCGGTGATCATCCTGCTCGCCGCGCTGCAGCAGGTGCCCGAGGAGCTGCTCGACGCCGCCCGGGTCGACGGCGCCGGATGGTGGCGCCGCCTGTGGCACGTCACGCTGCCGATCATCAGCCCGGCGATCTACTTCATCGTCGTCGTCGACACGATCGCGTCCCTGCAGTCGTTCACCGAGGCCTACACGGCGTTCTTCGGCGCAGGCAACACGACCTACAGCAACGACGCCGCGCTGTTCTACGCGATCTACCTCTTCCAGCAGGCCTTCGAGTTCCTGCACATGGGATACGCCTCCGCCCTGGCGATGCTGCTCTTCGTCATCGTCATGCTGGTCACGGCCGTGCAGGTCTGGCTGAGCCGGCGCTACGTCCACTACACCGGAGGCGCGCGATGAGCACGCTCGGCCGGACCGCGGCACCCTCCGACGTCCCGGGCGCCGCCCCCGGCCGGCTGGTGCTGGAGGACGACGACACGGCGACGCCGCCGCACCGCCACGACCCCTCGCGGCCGCGGGGGCTCGCCGCCCGCGTCGTCGTCGGCGCCCTGCTGGTCGCGATGACGATCGCGTTCGTCTACCCGTTCGTGTGGCTGGTCAGCGCCTCGCTCAAGCCGCGCAGCGACGTCTTCGACAACCGGTTGATCCCCGAGACGCTGACCTTCGACAACTACATCGAGGTGTGGAACGCCGCTCCGATGGCGGCGTGGCTGCTCAACACGGCGTTCGTGACCGTGATGGCGACGATCACCGTGACGATCTCCAGCTCGCTGGTGGCGTGGGGGTTCGCCCGCTACCAGTTCCGTGGCCGCAACCTCCTGTTCGGCCTGGTGCTCGCCTCGATGATGGTCCCCGGCGCGGCGACGATGATCCCCACCTACCTCATCTGGGACTCGCTCGGCATGGTCGGCACGCTCACACCGCTGTGGGCCGGCAACCTGTTCGGCACCGCCTTCTACATCTTCCTGCTGCGCCAGTTCTTCCTCGGCCTGCCCACCGAGCTCTTCGACGCCGCCCAGATCGACGGTGCGGGGCACTGGCGCGTCTTCTGGCACATCGCGCTCCCGCTGACCCGACCGGCACTCGTGGTCGTCGCGTTGTTCGAGTTCCAGGCGGCCTGGACCGACCTGATGCGCGGGCTGATCTACCTGCGCGACCGCGAGGACTTCACGGTCCCGAGAGGGCTGAAGTCGATGCTGGACCAGTTCGGCTTCGGCGGGGAGTGGCACTGGGAGCTCGTGGTCACCGCGAGCGTGATCACGACCGTGCCGATGATCATCGTGTTCTTCCTCGGCCAGAGGCACATCATCCAGGGCGTCGCGACGACCGGCACCAAGGGCTGAGCCACGTGGCGGGGCGACCAGCAGGGTCGCCCCGCGCAGCACGTCCCCCCACGCGCCCCTCGGCGTACGGTGAGCAGGCACCGCACGGCACGGCACCGCACGGCACGCGACTGCACGGTGAGGGGCTTGGGCATGGGTGAGGACGACGGAGCGGCCACCCCGGTGCCGCAGGCGTGGTGGGCGCTGCAGGCCGGCGACCTGCTCGACACGCTGGGCAGCACCGAGGCGGGCCTGGCCGCCGACGAGGCCGCGCGGCGGCTCGAGTCGGCCGGTCCCAACCGGCTCGCGCCGGCGCACCACGTCTCCTGGCCGGTCGCCCTCGCGAAGCAGTTCACCGAGCCGATCATCGTGATCCTGATCCTCGCCAGCCTGATCTCCATCGTGCTGCGCGACGTCACCGACGCGGTGATCATCCTGACCATCGTCGGCCTCAGCGGCCTCCTCGGCTTCTGGCAGGAGCACCGCGCCTCACTCACCGTCGCCCGGCTGCTCGCCCTGGTGCAGGTGCATGCCGACGTGCTCCGCGGTGGCGCCGAGGTCGAGGTCGCCCTCGAGGAGGTGGTGCCCGGCGACGTGGTGGTGCTGCACGCCGGCGACGTGGTGCCCGCCGACTGCCGACTGCTGAGCGCCGACGCCCTCCAGGTCGACGAGTCCGCCCTGACCGGGGAGACCTTCCCCCGGCACAAGCGCCCCGGGGCGACGCCCGCCGACGCCCCGCCGGCCGACCGGCACGGAGCACTGCTGCTCGGCTCCCACGTGGTCAGCGGCCGCGGCCTCGCGGTGGTGGTGGCCACCGGTGCGCGCACCGAGCTGGGCCGGCTGTCCCGGAGGCTCGAGCAGCAGCCCCCCGCCACCGGCTTCCAGCGGGGCATCCGGCAGTTCGGCCTGCTCCTCGCCCGGGTCACTGCCGGCCTGGCGCTGGTCATCCTGCTGCTCAACCTCGTGCTCGAGCGCCCGTTCGTCGACTCGCTGCTCTTCTCGCTCTCGCTCGCTGTCGGGCTGACCCCGCAGATGCTCCCCGCCATCATCGCCGTCAGCCTCTCCGCCGGTGCGAGGCGGATGGCGCGCGAGCAGGTCGTCGTACGCCGCCTCGACACCATCGAGGACTTCGGCGCGATGGACGTGCTCTGCACCGACAAGACGGGCACCCTCACCGTCGGGACGACCCGGCTGCACGCGGCCCTCGACGCCGAGGGCGCCCCCAGCAACCTCGTGCTGGCCCTGGCGTCGCTCAACGCCGGGCTGCAGACCGGCTTCGTCAACCCGATCGACGCGGCGATCGTGGAGGAGCACCGCCCCGAGCCGGGCCACCGGGCGGTGGCGGAGCTGCCCTACGACTTCGAGCGCAAGCGGCTGGGCGTTCTGGTCGACGGGCCGACCGGTCGGCAGCTGGTCTGCAAGGGCGCGTACGCCTCCGTGGCCGACGTCTGCACCGGCGTGGACCGCCCCGCGCTCGACGCCCGGTTCGCCGAGCTCAGCAGTCAGGGCTACCGGGTGCTGGGGCTGGCCCGGCGTCCGCTGCCGGGGGCCGAGGGCCTCCGCCCCGACGACGAGCGGGACCTGGAGTTCGTCGGCTTCCTGGCGTTCGCCGACCCGGCCAAGCCCGGTGCGGCCGCGGCCCTGAGAGACCTGCGCGAGGCCGGGATCAGCGTGCGGATGATCACCGGCGACAACCACCTCGCCGCCGCCCACATCGCGGGCCAGGTCGGGATGGACGCCGCCACGGTGCTCACCGGCGACGACATCGATGCGCTGGACGACGACCAGCTCGTCAGCCGGGTGCGCGACGTCGAGGTGTTCGCGGAGGTCGACCCGCTGCACAAGGAGCGGATCATCCGGGCGCTGCGCGACAGCGGGTCGGTCGTCGGCTACCTCGGCGACGGGATCAACGACGCGGCGGCGCTCCACCTCGCCGACGTCGGGATCTCGGTCGACACCGCCGTCGACGTGGCCAAGAGTGCCGCCTCGATCGTGCTGCTGGACAAGGACCTCGCGGTGCTGGGCCACGGCGTGCGCCTGGGCCGGCAGACCTTCGCCAACACCCTGAAGTACGTCTTCACCACCGTCAGCGCCAACTTCGGCAACGTCGCGAGCATGGTGATCGCCTCGGCGTTCCTGCCCTTCCTGCCCCTGCTGCCGCGCCAGATCCTGGTGCTCAACTTCCTCTCCGACATCCCGAGCACCACCCTCGCCGTCGACCACGTCGACCCCGAGCAGCTCGCGCGGCCTCAGCACTGGGACCTGCGCTTCGTGCGCGACTTCATGGTGGTCTTCGGGCTGCTGAGCACCCTGTTCGACCTGCTCACCTTCGCGGTCCTGCTGCAGGTCTTCGACGCCGACTCGACGCTCTTCCGCTCGGCGTGGTTCGTCGGGTCGACGCTGACCGAGCTGGCGGTGCTGATGGTGCTGCGCACCCGGCGCGCCGCGATCCGCAGCCGGCCGGCGACCCCGCTGCTCGTCTCCTCGCTCGTCGTGGGGCTGCTCACCCTGGCGCTCCCGTTCGTGCCCGGCGTCTCGGAGGTGCTCGGCCTGGAACCCCTGCCCGTCGCCGTCGTCGGCGCGCTCGTGCTGATCACCCTCGGCTACGTCGTGGCTGCGGAGGAGCTGAAGCGCCACTTCTTCCGCGCGGCCGACCGGCCCCGGCCCGTCGCCCCCCGCGGACAGCGCCTGCGGCTGATGGGCATCGTACGCGAGCACGGCGGGACCCGGGTCGGCGGGCAGTGACCCGTACGGCGGCGCGCGGCTGGGCGGAGGGCGATGCCGGGCGGCGGCCACGTACATCGTGGCGGACTTGGCGGGGCAGTCTGACACGTGGAGGGGGTTGCAACCCCCTCCACGTGTCGGAGTCCCCGCTCGAGCGGGGACTCCGACAAAGACCAGACGCAGGCCCGACAGGACCCGAGGCGGTCAGCCCTGGCGGTCGGCCCACCACGCGCGGAGGGCCGCCTCGGCGGCCTCGCGGGACATCGGGCCCTCGTCCATCCGGAGCTCGAGGAGGTGGCGGTAGGCCTCGCCGACCTCGCGGCCCGGACCGATCCCGAGGATCTCCATGATCTGGTTGCCGTCGAGGTCGGGCCGGATCGAGGCCAGCTCCTCCTCCTCCGAGAGCCGCGCGATCCGCTCCTCGAGCGAGTCGTACGTGCGACGCAGCCGGTCGGCCTTGCGCTGGTTGCGGGTGGTGCAGTCGGCGCGGGTCAGGATGTGCAGCCGCTCGAGCTGGTCGCCGGCGTCGCGGACGTAGCGCCGCACGGCGCTGTCGGTCCACTCGCCCGAGCCGTAGCCGTGGAAGCGCAGGTGCAGCTCGACGAGTCGCGAGACGGCGTCGATGTCGTGGTTGGAGAAGCGCAGCGCCTGCATCCGCTTGCGGGTCAGCTTGGCGCCCACGACGTCGTGGTGGTGGAAGGTCACGACGCCGCCGGGCTCGAAGCGGCGGGTGCGCGGCTTGCCGACGTCGTGCATCAGCGCCGCGAAGCGGGACACGAAGTCGGGGCCGCCGCCGAGGCGGTCCTCGAGCTCGATCGACTGCTCCAGCACGGTGAGGGTGTGCTCGTAGACGTCCTTGTGGCGGTGGTGCTCGTCGCGCTCGAGGGCCAGCGCCGGCAGCTCGGGCAGGACGTAGGACGCCAGGCCGGTGTCGACGAGCAGCGTCAGGCCCAGGCGGGGGTGGGGGGCGCACACCAGCTTGACCAGCTCGTCGCGCACCCGCTCGGCGGAGATGATCTCGATCCGCCCCGCCATCGCGGTCATCGCCTCGACGACGTCGGGGGCGACCGAGAAGCCGAGCTGGGCGGAGAACCGCGCCGCCCGCATCATCCGCAGCGGGTCGTCGGAGAAGGAGTCCTCGGGCGCGCCAGGCGTGCGGAGCACGCGCTCGGCGAGGTCGACGATGCCGCCGAACGGGTCGACGAACTCGCGGCTCGGCACCCGCACCGCCATCGAGTTGACGGTGAAGTCGCGCCGCCCGAGGTCGCCCTCGAGGGAGTCGCCGAAGTCGACGTCGGGCTTGCGGGAGGACGCGTCGTAGCTCTCGGATCGGTAGGTCGTGATCTCGACCTGCCACGGTCCCTTGCGGCAGCCGATCGTGCCGAAGTCGCGGCCCATGTCCCACACCGCGTCGGCCCAGCCCGACACGAGCCGCTCCGTCACGTCGGGGTGGGCGGAGGTCGTGAAGTCGAGGTCGTTCTGGAGCCGACCGATCATCGCGTCGCGGACGGGCCCGCCGACCAGCGCCAGCTCCTCGCCGGCCTCGGCGAACAGGGTGCCGAGCTCGTCGATGACCGACCCGATCCGGTCCAGCTCGTCGCCGACCCGTCGCTGGATCTCGACGATCGTGAGGGGCTGCAGTGCGACGTCGGACACGACAGGCCAGTCTACGTGCCGGTCCGGTGGGGCCGAACAACTAGCATCGGGGCGTGCCCCGCCCGTCGTCGTTCCGTGCTGCCCTGGCGGGCCTCCTGACCGTCGGCATCGCCGGCGCCGGGCTCGCAGCGCCCGCCCCGGCGGCCCCCGCGGCCGAGTCGGACCCCCTCGTCGTGCACATCGACACCATCAGTCCCGTGCTGCCCCGCCGCGGTGACGTGGAGATCACCGGCACCGTCACCAACGTCAGCGACGACACCTTCACCTGGGTCAACCTCCACGCGTTCTCCTCCGAGTCCCCGATCCTCGACGCGAGCGCCCTCGCCGCCTCGGCCACCATCGACCCGACCGAGTACGTCGGCGAGCGGGTGACGGTGCCGGGCACGTTCGACACCATCGAGGAGCTCCCGCCCGGAGCCACCGCCGAGTTCAGCGACTCCGTCCCCGTCGAGCTCCTGGCCACCTCCGGCCAGCCCGGCGTCTACTGGATCGGCATCCACGCCCTCGGCGACGGAGCGGAGCCGCGCGACATCGTCGCCGACGGCCGCGCCCGTACGTTCATCCCCCGCGTGCCCGCCGGCGACGGGGTGCAGGAGGCGTCGGTGATCCTGCCGATCCGCAGCCGCGTCTGGTTCGCCGAGGACGGGTCCATCGCCGGCACCGAGCGGTGGGCCCGCCGCCTCGCCGAGGGCGGCAGCCTCGACGGTGCGCTCGACATGGCCGAGTCCGCCGGCACCACGCCCTACAGCTGGCTGGTCGACCCCGCTGTGCTGCTCGCCCTCGACCGCCTCGCCAAGGGCAACCCCCCGCGAGCGCTCGCGCCCGACACCACCGTGCCCGGCCAGGAGCCGCCGCCGGCCGAGCCGTCCGAGGGCGAGGAGTCCCCCGACCCCGCGGGCGAGGCGCTGAGCCCCACCGCCTCGGCGCCCACCGACGACCCGACCGCGGAGGAGGCCGCGCTGGCCGCCGCCGCCTCCGCGTGGCTCGAGCGCTTCCGCGCCCTGGCGGCCGCGACCCCGGTCCTGGCCCTGCCCTACGGCGACATCGACGTCTCGGCGGCGGTCCGCCACGACCGCACCCGCCTCGACCAGGCCGTGGCGCGGGCGGCCGCCGTCATGGCGGCGTACGAGATCGACTTCCGACCCACGGTGGCGCCCGACAACGACGTGCTCAGCCCCGAGGCCCTCGCCGCCGTCGCCGAGGGCACGGTGGTGCTGCTGGGCGACAACGCCTTCGAGATCCCGCCGACCAGCCCGACCTCGGTCGTGCGGCTCCTGGGCCACGAGGTGGTCGTCACCAGCACCGGCGCCGAGTCGGGTGGCCCCGGCCCCACCGCTGCGAGCGACCCCCTCGCGCTGCGCCAGCGCCTGCTCAGCGAGGCCGCCCTCCGCCTGGACTCCGCCAACACCGCGCCCCTGGTCGTCACCCTGCCGACGGTGTGGCGGGGCGAGGACGCGGCGGCGTTCTTCTCCGACCTCGAGCAGCCCTGGCTCGAGATGGTGTCGGTCGACGCCATCGCGAGCCGCCCCGCCAAGGGGGTCCCGGCCGCGAGCCTGACCTACACCGAGTCGGACGAGGCCGCCGAGATCGGCGGCTCCGTCTTCGCCGCCGTCTCTCGTGCTACCGCGGCCGCCACCCTGCTCGAGCAGGTGGTCATCCCGGTGACGACCATCGAGGCAGCGGTGCTCGACGAGGTGCTCGTGTCGCTCTCGCAGCAGCACAGCGACCAGCAGGCGATGGCGCGCACCGCGGCCGAGCGGATCGAGGAGTCCCTGCGGGCCGACCTCGGCATGATCGACATCGAGGCACCGCCCGCGGTGACCCTCTCCAGCGACTCGGGCCAGCTCGGCGTCACCCTGGTCAACGGCCTCGACCAGCCGGTCGAGGTGCGGGTGCAGGTGCGCACCGACGGCGCGCTGACGCTCAGCGGGGGCGGCGTACGACGCCTCGGTCCCCGGGCGCGCAGCGTGGTGCGGTTCGAGGCGACCACCAGCCGCGCCGGCGTGCACAAGGTCAGGCTCGCGGTCACCAGCCTCGACGGCGTGCCGCTCGGCGCCTCCGCCGAGCTGCCCATCCGCGCAGCACGGGTGAGCGCGCTCATCTGGATCGTGATGGCCCTCGGCGCGCTCGTGCTGTTCGGGATGGTCGGCTACCGGCTCCCCCGCCAGATCCGGGCGCGACGCGCGCAGCTCGCGGCCGACCAGGCCGCCGAGCGCGAGCAGGCCGAGCGCGAGGACCAGACCGACGAGCAGACCAGCGACCAGACCGGCGACGAGACCGGCGACGAGACCGGCGACGAGGGGGACGAGCGCGCGCCGCAGTCCCCGGTCGGGGAGCGTTCGTGAGCGACCAGCGGGTCCTGGCCAACTCGGCCGTGATGGCGGCGGGCACGATCTTCTCCCGCGCGTCGGGCTTCATCCGGAGCGCGCTGCTCGTCGCCGCCCTCGGCGCGGGGCTGCGCGGCGACCTGTTCACCATCGCCAACACGCTGCCCAACATGGTCTACATCCTGCTGGCGGGCGGCATCTTCAACGCCGTGCTCGTGCCGCAGCTGGTCCGGCGGATCACCGACGACCCCGACGGCGGCGACGCCTACGCCAGCCGGGTGATCACGCTCTCGGCGCTGTTCCTGGGCACCGTCACGGTGCTGCTGGTCGTGCTCGCCCCACAGCTGCTGAGCATCTACCTCGACAGCCGCCTGCTCGACGCCGACCGGGTGGCGCACCTGGAGTCGATCGTCGACCTGACGCGTTGGTGCCTGCCGCAGGTCTTCTTCTACGGCATGTACGTCCTGGTGGGCCAGGTGCTCAACGCCCGTGGGCGCTTCGGCCCGATGATGTGGGCGCCCATCGCCAACAACCTCCTCTCCGTGGTGATGCTGCTCGTCTACCTGGTGATCTGGGGATCGGTCGGCGACGGCCCCGAGCAGTACGCGCCGCTCGGCACCGACCAGGAGGTGCTGCTCGGCCTCGGCTCGACGCTCGGCATCGTGGCCCAGTTCGTGGTGCTGGTGCCCTACCTCCGGGCCTCGGGCTTCACCTACCGCCCGCGGTTCGACTTCCGCGACCCCGAGCTGCGCCACACGCTGTCGCTCGGCATCTGGACGGTGCTGTTCGTCGTCGTGACCCAGGCGGCCTACCTCGTCGTGGTCAGGCTCGCCTCCGGCGGCACGGCCGAGGGTGGCGACGGCACCGGCTACACCGTCTACAGCAGCAGCCTGCTCATCATGATGGTGCCGCACTCGGTCATCACCGTGTCGCTCGCCACCGCGATCCTGCCCCGGCTCTCCGTCTTCGCCCACGACGGCGAGCTGCGCGAGCTCGGCAGCACCGTGGGCTCGACGCTGCGCACCGCGCTCGCGCTGGTGCTCCCCTTCGCGGTCATCCTGCCGGTCGTCGCGGGTGACGTGGCCGGCTTCGCCTTCGGCTGGGGCGGCGGCGCCGACACCGCCGCGAGCTTCGCCCCGACCCTGGCGCTCTTCGGGCCGGCGCTGGTGTTCTTCACCGTCCACTACTTCATGCTGCGCGGCTTCTACGCCATGGAGATGACGCGGCTCGTCTTCTTCATCCAGGTCGCCGTGTCGGCCACCAACGTCCTGGTCGCCACCCTGCTGGTGCCCTCGCGCCCGGCCGAGGAGACGGCGCCGATGCTCGTCGTGGCCTACCTGTCGTCGTACGTCGTGGGCGCGGTGGTGAGCTTCACCCTGCTCCGCCGCACGGTGGGCGGCCTCGAGACGCCCCAGCTGCTCCGCTTCCTCGCGCGGATGGCCGTCGTGCTCGTCGCCGCGGGCGCCGCGGCGTGGCTGGTCGGGTTCGCGCTGGCCGACCTCGGTGAGCGTCCCGGGCCCCTCGTCGGGCTGGTCCGGGGTGCGTCCAGCGCGCTGGCCGGCTTCGTGGTCGTGCTCGTCGGCGCCCGGTTGTTGCGCATCCGCGAGGTCACGACCGTGGTGGACACCGTCGCGGCGCGCCTCCGACGGGGGTGAGACTGCCTAGAGTGGACCAGCAACCAGACGTGTGAGGAGAGGTGGGGGTGAGCGGTGGCTGCGTCGATGCAGGCCGGTGACGTCCTCGCCGGGCGCTACCGCCTCGACGACCTCCTCGCCGAGGCGGGCGCCGGCCGGTTCTGGCGGGCCCACGACCTGGTGCTCCACCGCCCGGTCGCCGTCCACATCCTCGGCCGCGACGACGACCGGGCCCAGCCGCTCCTCGACGCGGCCCGGCGCACCGGCCCGGTCATCGACCGGCGACTGCTGCGGGTGCTCGACGCCGAGGAGGCCGACGGCCGCTGCTTCGTGGTCAACGAGTGGGGCCAGGGCGACTCCCTCGACATCCTGCTCACCCGTGAGGGGCCGATCCCACCCCGCCGGGCCGCCTGGCTCGTCGCCGAGGTGGCCGACAGCCTCGTCGGGGCGCACGAGGCGGGGCTCGCCCACGGCTGCCTGACCCCCGAGCACGTGCTGGTCGACCAGCACGGCCAGGTGCGCATCATCGGCTTCGGGGTCGAGGCCGCCCTGCGCGGCCTCCCGCCCGGACGGGCCCACGTCGACGACGTCGACCTGGTGGGCCTGCTCTACTGCGCGCTCACCGGCAAGTGGGCCGGGGTGTCGCCCTCCACCCTGCCCCCCGCACCCGAGGTGCACGGACAGGTGCTGCGCCCGCGCCGGGTCCGCGCCGGCATCCCGCGGATGCTCGACGCGCTCTGCGACCAGGTCCTCAACCCCCACCGCGAGGACGCCACGCCACCCTCGGCCCGCACCGTGCGCGACCTGCTCCTCGAGCACGTCGGGGAGACGACCGGCACGCACGTCCCGGCCCACCCCCTCCACCCCGTACGTCCCATCGCCACCTCGTCGCTGCCTCCCGTCTCCACCACGCCGCCGGCGGTGGCGACCGCGCCCGATCCCGCCCCGGCTGCCAGCCCGGATCTCGCCCCCGATCTCGCCCCCGATGCCGGCGCCCGCGCCGCCACCGACGTCGAGGACGGCACCCGCACCGAGATGGAGCTGGTGGTCCCGTCCGCCTCGGAGGTCGACGCCGCGGTCGACCCCGCGACCGAGCCGGACGCCGGCCCCTCGGCCACCGACCACGCGCTCGCGCCCGCGGTCGACCCCACACCCGACCCCACACCCGACCCCACACCCGACCCCACACCCGACCCCACACCCGACCCCGCGCCGGCCGCCACACCAGACCCCGCGCCCTCGGTGACCGACCTGCCGACGGAGGCGGGGATGCCGGTGTTCCACGACGACGTCGACGAGGTCGACTGGCTGCGCGCCCGGGCCGAGCGGCCCGCGCCGCCACCGCCGCTCGCCGAGCCGGAGCCCAAGCCGCTCTTCGCCCCCGACCCGCCCGACGGCCAGCCCGTACGCCGGCCGCGCCCCGGCAGCCGCGCCCTCACCGACTCGTCGTACTGGCCGTGGGACTCGGGCACCGACGCGGGCACCGGCGCCGGCCGTGACCCCTCCAGCGACTCCGGCGTGCGCGCGCTCGGGCGCGACACCGGGTCGTGGGCGTCCGGGTCCTGGTCCGACGACCACTGGGACACCGGCGACTTCGACGACACCGGCGACCAGGTGCCCGGGCGCAGGTGGATCCGGCTCGCGCTGATCATGGGCATCTGCCTGCTCGTGGGCGTGGCCGCCGTCGCGGCCTACCAGCTCGGGCTCAAGCCACCGACGCCCGGCTCCGACGACGAGCCGAGCGCCACGGCCAGTCCCAGCGCCGCCGAGCCGACGCCCTTCGCCGACCTGACCGCCGACGACTTCGACCCGCAGGGCGCAGCGCCACAGGAGGAGAACCCCGACTCGGTGCCCAACGTCCTCGACGGTGACCCGGCCACCTCGTGGTCCACCTCGACCTACGAGCAGAACTTCGGCCCGGCCGGCCTCAAGACCGGGGTCGGCCTCGTGGTCGACCTCGGCGGCACCAAGGCGGTGCGACGGGTGGTCGTCTCCACGACCGGTGGGCAGACCTCCCTCGCGGCCTACGTCACCTCCGAGCCGCCCACCGGAGTCTCCGAGCTCACGCCGGTGGGCACCACGTCCGGCACCGGCGAGCTGGTGATCGACCTCGACGAGGCGGTGTCCGGGCGTTACGTCACGGTCTGGCTCACCCTGCTGCCCCAGGTCGACGACGGGTTCCGCGGCACGATCACCGAGGTGCAGGTGCTCGGGTGAGCGACGAGCGCTCCGACCAGGCACTGCTCCAGGCCCACGTCGCCGGCGACGCCGACGCCTTCGGCGAGCTGTTCGCCCGGCACCGCAACCGACTCTGGGCGGTCGCCCTCCGCACGATGGGCAACCCCGAGGACGCCGCCGACGGCCTCCAGGACGGCATGATCGCCGCGTTCCGCCGAGCCGGCTCCTACCGGGGCGAGGCCGCCGTCACGACGTGGCTGCACCGGGTGGTGGTCAATGCGTGCCTCGACCGGATCCGGTCGGCGCGGATCCGGCGGCTCGAGGCGCTGCCGGACGACGTCGAGGACCGCGGCACCGTGGTGGCCACCGCCGCGCGCGACGTCCAGCCCGACGAGGTCGCCGTCGACTCCGAGCGCCGCCGGCGCGTGCTCGACGCGCTCGCGAGCCTGCCGGCCGAGCAGCGCGCGGCGCTCGTGCTGGTCGACATGGAGGGCTACCCCGTCGCCGAGGTCGCCCAGATGCTCGGGTGCGCGGAGGGCACGGTGAAGTCCCGCTGCTCGCGCGGGCGCACCAAGCTGGCCGGGATGCTCGCCGACCTCCACCATCCCGCCGGTGACCCGCCCCACGGGAACCCGCCACCCGAGGGTCCCGTCCAACCACGGGTGCGGCCGCGGGGACCGCCCGCGCCCTGACCCCCTCCCTGACCCCGATCCCCCACCGGATCGCAGATCCCTGACCGTGACCACGCCGCGCCGCCCGAGGAGGTGAGCACCGATGACCGATCACTCCGGGCCCTCCGGGCTCCCGCCCGAGCAGGAGGCCGTACGCCGCCTCCTCGCCGACGCGCGCCACGACGCTCCGACGCCCCCGGACGTCGTCGCGCGCCTCGACGACGCCCTCGCCTCCCTCGTCGCCGAGCGCGGCACCGGCGCGGAGACGGAGGCCTCGCCCGGACGGATCGTCGACATCGGCTCGCGCCGGCGGCGCCGCGCCGGGATCGGGCTGCTGGCCGCGGCGTCGGTCGTGGTCGCCGGCGTCGCCATCGGCCAGGCCCTGCCCCGCAGCGGCTCCGACGACGCGACCGCCGGGTCCCCGTCCGAGAGCTCGATCGCCGAGTCGCCCGCCCCGAGGAGCGACGCGAGCGGCGACGACCGCGCCGGTGACAGCGCCAGGGACAGCGCCGGCGCCGCACAGGCCCCCGAGTCGCTGAAGAGCACCGCCGCGACGCCGTTCGCGGGTCGTCCCACCCTCTCCTCGGCCGACGCCCGCCTCGACGACGAGCTGCTGGCGCTGCGCGGTCAGGCCACCGCCCGCCACCGAGCGCTCGGCTCGGCCGGGGCGCTCAGCGGCTGCGACCTGCCGGACCTGGGCCGAGGTCGACGGCTGGCGGCCGAGGTCGACGGCCAGCCCGGTGTGGTGGTCTTCCGCAAGCCCGACGGCACGGCCCAGCAGGCCGAGGTCTACGTGTGCGGGGTCAGCGAGCCGGTGCGCACCCTCACACTGCCCGCGCCCTGAGTGCCCTCCCGCTGCGGAACAACACTCCCCTACGATCCGTTGAGGATGGCGTACCGCCCATCCCGACCAGTCGATCCTGCAGGAGTCACTGACCACTCATGAGCACCAGCACCGAGACGCGCAACGTCATCATCATCGGCTCGGGCCCCTCGGGCTACACGGCCGCCGTCTACGCGGCCCGCGCCTCGCTCAACCCGCTCGTCCTCGAGGGCTCGGTCACCGCCGGCGGCGCACTGATGAACACCACCGAGGTGGAGAACTTCCCCGGCTTCCGTGACGGCATCATGGGCCCGGCGCTGATGGACGAGATGCGTGCCCAGGCCGAGCGCTTCGGCGCCGAGCTGGTCTCCGACGACGTCGTCGAGGTCGACCTCACCGGCGACGTGAAGGTCGTGAAGACCGCCACCGAGACCTACACCGCACGCGCGGTGATCCTCGCCACCGGCTCGGGCTACCGCAAGCTCGGCCTGCCCAACGAGGAGGAGCTCTCCGGGCGCGGGGTGTCGTGGTGTGCGACCTGCGACGGCTTCTTCTTCCGCGAGCAGCACATCGCGGTGGTCGGTGGTGGCGACTCGGCCATCGAGGAGGCCACCTTCCTCACCCGCTTCGGCTCCAAGGTCTCGCTGATCGTGCGCCGCGACGAGCTGCGCGCGTCCAAGATCATGCAGGAGCGGGCGTTCGCCGACCCCAAGCTCGAGATCGAGTGGAACTCCGTCGTCGAGAGCATCAACGGCAGCGACCGTCTCGAGTCGATCACGCTGAAGGACACCGTCACCGGCGAGACCCGCGAGATGCCGGCCACCGGCCTGTTCATCGCGATCGGCCACGACCCGCGCTCGGAGCTGCTCACCGGCCAGGTCGACCTCGACGGCGACGGCTACGTGCTGGTCCGGCACCCCTCCACGGCCACCAACCTGCCCGGCGTGTTCGCCGCCGGCGACCTGGTCGACCACCACTACCGGCAGGCCATCACCGCCGCCGGCACCGGTTGCTCGGCCGCGCTCGACGCGGAGCGCTACCTCGCGGAGCTCGACCACACCGGGGCGACGGCCCGCCAGGCGCAGGACGACGTCGCGATCGACGCGCTCACCGACCGGGTGCAGACCGCGGGCCTCTGAGGAGCGCGGTCGGGAACATCCGCTCCCGACCGCGTGTTCAGATGAGCACTGACTTCCGTCGCAGCAACAGCACCGAGAGAGAGGCACACCCGTGGGCAACATCGCCGCCGTGACCGACGCCGAGTTCGAGGCGCAGGTCCTCAAGTCCGACAAGCCGGTCCTCGTGGACTTCTGGGCCGAGTGGTGCGGCCCGTGCCGCCAGGTCGCCCCGATCCTCGACGAGCTGAACGCCGAGCACGGCGACAAGCTCACCTTCCTCAAGATGAACGTCGACGAGAACCCCGTCACGCCGTCGTCCTACCGGGTCACCGGCATCCCGACCATCAACGTCTACCAGGGCGGCGAGGTCGTGAAGTCCATCGTGGGGGCCAAGCCCAAGGCTGCGCTCCTCAAGGAGCTCGACGGCATCATCTGAGCCGCATCTCAGTCGCGCGAGGCGACCCGCACCGATCCGATCGGGCGGGTCGCCTTCTGTGTGGGGCGCACCGCCCCCCACACCTTCTCGAGCGCGAGCTCGACCTCGTCCTTCCAGCTCAGCGTCGTGCGCAGGTCCATGCGCAGGCGAGGCGTGGTCGGGTGCGCGCGCTGGACGGTGAATCCCACCCGCCCCCAGAAGTCGGCCGGCAGCACGCAGCCCACGGTGTGTCCCCGGGTGTCGCCGTAGGCCTCGATGGCGGTGTGGCCGCGCTCGACCAGGTCGGCGGCCATCGACTGGACCAGGAGACGCCCCAGGCCGCTGCCGCGCAGCGACGGCTCGACCCAGGCGGTGGCCGCGACGATGGCGTCGGGCGAGCCGGGTGCGGTCGGCAGCGCCGCGGCCCCGGGCAGCCGGGTCGCCGGGGCGTACACGATGTGCCCGACCGTGCGCCCGTCGACGCGCACCACGCGCCCGCACGGGCCCCACTCGCGCAGCA
The DNA here is from genome assembly GCF_058355585.1 of Nocardioides sp. Z13_37. NCBI lineage: Bacteria > Bacillati > Actinomycetota > Actinomycetes > Propionibacteriales > Nocardioidaceae > Nocardioides > Nocardioides sp. Z13_37. Next base: position 691,107 of record NZ_JBZGDV010000001.1, read on the forward strand.
CCGACGCGAGCCAGCGCTCCTTCTCGGCGACCCGGTCGGCCTCGTCGAGGCGCGAGCGCTCGACCGGCGTGAGCTCCCAGAACACGCACGACCGCACCGGGTCGGCCAGCTCGCGGAGGTGGTCGACCGTCAGGTGCACGGTCTTGCGGGACACATCTCCGATGCTAGTCCGCGATCGCGCCTGAGAGGATGAGGCGTGCGCCCGATCCGACAGAGCAAGAAGCTGCAAGGTGTCCGCTACGACGTGCGCGGGCCGATCCTCGTGGAGGCACAGCGGCTCGAGGCCGAGGGCCACCGGATCCTCAAGCTCAACATCGGCAACACCGCCCCCTTCGGCTTCGAGGCGCCCGAGCAGATCCTCGCCGACATGATCCACCACCTGCCCCAGTCGCAGGGCTACGCCGACAGCCAGGGCATCTGGTCGGCGCGCACCGCGGTCATGCACTACTACCAGTCACGTGGCCTGCGCGACGTGGGCGTCGAGGACATCTTCATCGGCAACGGCGTCTCCGAGCTCATCTCGATGGTGCTCCAGGCGTTCGTCGACGACGGCAACGAGATCCTGGTGCCCGCACCCGACTATCCCCTCTGGACCGGGGCGGTGACGCTCGCCGGCGGCATCCCGGTGCACTACCGGTGCGACGAGACCGACGACTGGAACCCCGACCTCGCCGACGTCGAGGCCAAGATCACCGAGAACACCCACGCCATCGTCATCATCAACCCCAACAACCCCACGGGCGCCGTCTACAGCGCGGAGACCGTCAAGGCGCTCGTCGACATCGCGCGGCGCCACCAGCTCGTCGTGATGGCCGACGAGATCTACGAGAAGATCCTGTTCGAGGACGCCGTGCACCACCACGCGGCGACCTACGGCGGCAACGACGTGCTGTGCCTGACGTTCTCGGGGCTGTCCAAGGCCTACCGGGTGTGCGGCTACCGCGCCGGCTGGGTGATGGTCTCGGGGCCCAAGGAGATCGCGACCGACTTCCTGGAGGGCCTCACCCTCATCGCCAACATGCGGATGTGCGCCAACGTGCCTGCCCAGCACGCCATCCAGACCGCCCTGGGCGGCTACCAGTCCATCGAGGAGCTCATCGGCCCCGGAGGGCGCTTCTACGAGCAGTCCATGCTCGCCCACCGGCTCCTCAACGAGATCCCCGGCGTCAGCAACGTCAAGCCGCGCGGGGCGCTCTACTGCTTCCCACGGCTCGACCCGGAGGTCTACGAGGTCGAGGACGACCAGGAGCTCGTGCTCGACCTGCTGCGGGCCAAGAAGATCCTCGTCACGCACGGCACCGGGTTCAACTGGCCCGAGACCGACCACTTCCGGCTGGTGACGCTGCCGGAGGCGGCGGTGCTGGAGGAGGCCATCGGCCGCATCGCCGACTTCCTCGCCACGCGACGCTGATCACGATGGCTCGCGGCGCCGCCCGCGGGACCCCTAGGCTCCTCGCCATGCGCGATGTGACCTACCCCCCGATCATCGTCACCGCCAAGACGGCCTTCCGCCTGCTCGGTCAGGACTTCAGGCTCACCGGCACCGAGCAGGTGCCCCGCGAGGGCGGCGTGCTGCTCGCCTTCAACCACGTGAGCTACCTCGACTTCATCTACGGCGGGCTCGCGGCCCACCCGTCGGGCCGGCTGGTCCGGTTCATGGCCAAGCGCGAGATCTTCGACCACCGGATCGGCGGACCGGTGATGCGCTCGATGCACCACGTCCGGGTCGACCGGGGTGAGGGGCTCGACAGCTTCCACGAGGCCGTCGACCTGCTCCAGCGCGGCGAGGCGGTCGGGATCTTCCCCGAGGCCACGATCTCGCGTGCGATGGAGCTCAAGGAGTTCAAGACCGGCGCCGTCCGCATCGCCGCCGCGGCGGGCGTCCCCCTCGTGCCCGTCATCCTCTGGGGCACCCAGCGGATGATGACCAAGGACCACCCGCGTGACTTCTCCCGCGGTCGGACCATCTCGATCACCGTGGGCGAGCCGATGCTGCCGACCGGCGACGACCCCGTGGGCGACACCGCGCGGCTCCACGACCGGATGTCGCAGCTGCTGCGCGAGACGATCACCGCCCACCCGGCCGCCGAGCAGCCGCCCGGCTCGTGGTGGCTCCCCGCCTCCATGGGCGGCGGCGCGCCCACGCTCGAGGAGGCCGCGCGACTCGACGCCGAGGAGAGGCGCGACCGGGCACGTCGCCGCGCCGAAAAGCGGGCTAAGCGCTAGAGCGACCTGTCGTCATGTCGCTTGGTCGACACGGCGACATGTTGCTTTGTCGACATTGCCCGCTGCGGATTCCCCGGTCAGGCGGGGAAACCCGGACTTCTGGGGGCTTGCATGCCCCGAGATGTCCGCAACTCGCGCGCGAACTCCACGGGCGGCAGGCCGACCGGCGGCATGGGCCCCGCCGACGCCGGGGCCGTCAGATCGGGCGGTCGTCCCGGTTGCGCGGGTCCATGATGTCGACGATCCGGCGCAGGTCGTCGAGGCTGGCGAACTCGACGGTGATCTTGCCCTTGGCCTTGCCGAGGTCGACCTTGACCCGCGTCTCGAGCCGGTCGGACAGCCGGTCGGCGAGCTCGCCGAGGCCGGGGGCGACGGGCCTGTTGCGCCGGACGCGGGGCGCCTCCTCCTCGACACCGACCGACACGATCTCCTCGAGGCCGCGCACCGAGATGCCCTCAGCGGTGACCCGGGCGGCGAGCTTGTCCTGGAGCGCGGCGTCGTCGACCGACAGCAGCGCCCGCGCGTGCCCGGCGGAGAGCACACCGGCGGCGACGCGTCGCTGGACGGCCGGCGAGAGCTTGAGCAGCCGGAGCGTGTTGGAGATCTGGGGGCGGGAGCGGCCGATGCGCTGGGCGAGCTCCTCGTGGGTGCAGCCGAAGTCCTCGAGCAGCTGGCCGTAGGCTGCGGCCTCCTCGAGCGGGTTGAGCTGCGAGCGGTGGAGGTTCTCCAGCAGCGCGTCGCGCAGCATGTCCTCGTCGTCGGTCTCGCGCACGATCGCGGGGATCGTGTCGCGCCCGGCCTGCTGCGAGGCCCGCCAGCGGCGCTCGCCCATGATGAGCTCGTAGGTGTCCTCGCCCGTGCGGCGCACGACGACCGGCTGCAGCAGGCCGACCTCGCGGATGGAGTGCACCAGCTCGGCGAGCGCCTCCTCCTCGAAGACCTGGCGCGGCTGGCGGGCGTTGGGGCGCACCTGCGCGATGGGCAGCTCGGCGAAGTAGGCGCCGGCCACGCTGCCCGCCGGTGCGTCCGCGCCCGCGGCGAGGTCCACGCCCGCAGTGGCGTCCGGCCCGGGGTCCTCGTACGACGATGCCGGTGTGCTGGCGCCGGGCGGACGAGGAGCGGGCTGGCTCGGCGTCGTCGGGATCAGCGACCCCAGGCCGCGGCCCAGTCCGCGGCGCGGTGCGTTGGCGCTCATGCCTGGCCCTCGATCATGTAGCTGCTCCCTTGGTCGCGATCTCCCGGGCGGCCTCCAGGTAGGAGAGTGCTCCCGCCGACGCCGGATCGTAGGTCATCACGGTCTGCCCGTAGGACGGCGCCTCCGAGACGCGCACCGAGCGCGGGACCGCGGTCTTGAGCACCTGGTCGCCGAAGTGCCCGCGGACCTCCTCGGCCACGCCCGCCGCCAGCCGGGTGCGGGCGTCGTACATCGTGAGCAGGATCGTGGAGATGGTCAGGCGGGGGTTGAGGTGCTGGCGCACCATCTCCACCGTCTCCAGGAGCATGCCCAGGCCCTCGAGCGCGTAGTACTCCGCCTGGATCGGGATGAACATCTCGCGCCCCGCGACGAGCGCGTTGAGCGTGAGTAGCCCGAGGGACGGCGGGCAGTCGATGAGCACGTAGTCGAACCGCTCGTCGCCGGCCTCGCCCGCGCTGCCCACCAGCGGGTGGGCGGCGATGGCGCGGTCGAGTCGCTGCTCGCGCGCCACCACGCTGACGAGCTCGATCTCGGCCCCGGCCAGGTCGATCGTGGCCGGCACGACCCACAGGCCGGGCAGGTCGGCGCACTCGGTCATCACGTCGGCCAACGGGGCACCCTCGACCAGCATGTCGTACGTCGACGGGACACCGCGGTGGTGGTCGATGCCGAGCGCCGTCGACGCGTTGCCCTGCGGGTCCAGGTCGATCACCAGCACCCTCTGGCCGAGCTGGGCCAGGCCAGCCGCGACGTTGACCGTCGAGGTCGTCTTGCCGACGCCGCCCTTCTGGTTGGCCACGACCATCACGCGGGTCGCCTCCGGACGCGGGACGCCCTGCCGGCGCAGTCCGCCCGTCCGCGCGAGCACGGAGTGTTGCGCCGCTTGGGCCAGCGGGGTGGCGTGGTCCGCGAAGTCGGTGTCCTGTCCGGCGAGCTCGCCGGCGGTCCGCACCTGCCATGTCGGGCTGGTTTCACGTGAAACGTCCTCGGACGAGGTCGACGCACCGGTTGGTCCAGCGGCTGTCGTTTCACGTGAAACATCGTTCTCGGCCGGGGCCAACGACCCGGGCCGGTCGTCCCCATTCTGTGGATGACTGACACCGAACTGTGGATAATCCCGCTCAGGCGCGGCCTCCCCACCGGTGGAAAACGGGTACGGCCGATCCCCGACGCGCCAGTCGGAGGCGTCGTCGGGGGCGCCTCCGGGGGCGTCTTCGGTGCCGGGGTTCACATCGTCGTCGGGGCCGTGGCTCAACTCAGCTCACCTCTCGCTTGGTTGCTCGTCGGTCCCCGCGCACGGGCCGCTTGCTGTGGGGGGAGGACCGGCGCCCGCGGGCAAGGGGCCAACCTATCCGGCCGGGATCGGCCCACGGCACCCGGAGCACGGTGGTCGGCGGATCCACCAGCCCGACGCCGACCTCGAACACCTCGGGCTCGCCGCAGCGCCACTGACGTAGCACCGCACGCGAGGCCTCGACCTCGTCGCGGACCGACCGGCCCTTCATCGCCACGAGCGCCCCGGTGGGGGCCACCAGCGGCATCGACCACCCGAGCAGGCGGTCGAGCGGCGCCACCGCGCGGGACGTCACGACGTCGTACGTCCCAGCGCCGTGCAGGTCCTCGGCCCGGCCGCGAACCACACGTACGTGGCCCAGCGCGAGCTCGGCGACGACCTCGTCGAGGAACGTCGTGCGTCGCAGCAGCGGCTCCACCAGCGTCATCTCGAGGTCGGGTCTCGCGATGGCGAGCACCAATCCCGGGAGGCCGGCACCGGTGCCGATGTCGCACACGGACGACCCGTCGGGGACGGCCTCGCCCAGGACGGCGGAGTTGAGCAGGTGGCGCTCCCAGAGGCGGGGCGCCTCGCGTGGGCCGATCAGACCTCGCACCACGCCCTCGGTCGCCAGGAGCTCGGCGTAGCGCTCCGCGAGCGGAAGCCGGTCGGACGCGAACACCCTCCGCGCCTCGGAAGGCACGGAGGGTGTTTCACGTGAAACGTCGTCACTCACGCGGGGAGGATCACCACGTGCCGCTTGGGCTCCGCGCCCTCGGACTCCGAGGTCAGGCCGGCTGCGGCGACCGCGTCGTGGACGACCTTGCGCTCGAACGCACTCATCGGCTCCAGCGACACCGGCTGGCCCGACTCCTTGACCTCGGCGATGGACGTCTCGGCCAGCGCGACCAGGCGCTCACGCTGCTGCGCGCGATGTCCGTCGATGTCGAGCATCAGGCGCGAGCGCTCACCCGTCTCGCGGTAGACCGCGAGGCGGGTCAGCTCCTGGAGCGCCTCCAGGACCTCCCCGTTGCGACCCACGAGCTGGCTCAGGTCGGCGCCGCCGATCTGCACGCTTGCCCGGTCGCCCTCGACGTCCATGTCCAGGTCGCCGTCGAAGTCGGCGATGTCGAGGAGCTCCTCGAGGTAGTCCGCTGCGATGTCGCCCTCGTGCTCGAGGCGCTCGACCTTCGACGGGCGAGACGTCCCCTCGGCGCCGGCGGCGTCGTCGCTGGTCGCTGCGGCGTCGCCGTCAGTGGTGGCCTCGGTGGCTTCGGTGGTCTCGGTCTCGCCGTCGGTCAGCTGCTCACTCACGTGTGTCTCCTGCTCTCGATCACGGAGGACGGCGTCCGCAGGGTCGCCGTCCCGGGAAGTCTGGATCAGCGCTTCTTCTTCTGGGTGCGCTGGGCCTTGGTCTGGCGCTGCGGCTGCTGGCGCGTCTGCGACTTCTCCGCGCGTCGTGCCTCCGCCTCCGCCGCGAGTCGCTCCTCCTCGAGCTGGGCGGGCGTCTTCTGGCCCTTGCGCGCCGCCTTCGCACGGTCGCGCTGCTCCTTGGCCTCGGCCGCGGGCGTGCCCGGCGCGGGGTTGTTGCGGATGACGTAGAACTGCTGGCCCATGGTCCACAGGTTGGAGGTCGTCCAGTAGAAGAGGACGCCGACCGGGAACGCGATGCCACCCACGGCGAAGACGAGGGGGAGCACGTAGAGCAGCATCTTCTGCTGCTGGGCGTAGGGGCCGGAGAGCGCGTCGGCCGGCATGTTCTTGCTCATCAGCTGGCGCTGGGTGAGGAACGTCGTCGCCGTCATGGCGAGCACGAGGACCGCGGCGAGCACCCGCACGCCGATGTCGTCGGTGTTGAGGAAGGTGTCGGAGATCTTGGCGCCGAGGAAGATCGCGTCGCCGAACTGCGTGTTGAGCTGCTCGGTCATCAGCCCGCGCTCGTGCGAGGGGTCCTTGGCGGCCTGGTCGATCAGGCGGAACAGCGCCAGGAAGATCGGCATCTGCAGCAGGATCGGCAGGCAGGACGCGAACGGGTTCGTCCCCGAGTCCTTGTAGAGCTTCATCGTCTCCTGCGCGAGACGCTCACGGTCGTGGCCGTACTTCTTCTGCAGCTCGCGCACCTTGGGCTGGATGAGCTGCATGTTGCGGCTGGACTTGATCTGCTTGACGAAGAGCGGGATCAGCGCCATCCGGATGACCAGCGTCAGCCCGATGATCGAGAACACCCATGCCACACCCGACGTCTCGCCGAACAGGGAGCCGAACAGCTTGTGGAAGCCGACCAGCACCGCGGAGATGACGTAGTAGAGCGGGGCCATGATCGCGCCGCCGATGGCACCGAAGAAGTCGAGCACTCATGCTCCTCGAGTTGCAGGGGACTCCGCGGCCGAGCCGGCGCGGGAGGGAACAGGGTCGTAGCCGCCGGCCGCCCAGGGGTGGCAGCGGACCAGACGACGGGCGGCCAGCCAGGTGCCGCGCAGCGCGCCGTGCACGGTGACGGCCTCCAGCGCGTAGGCCGAGCAGCTCGGGTGGTAGCGGCAGACCTGGCCGTAGAGCGGGCTGATCGCGAAGCGCCAGGCGCGGATGAACCCGATGAGGAGGTGCTTCATGGGGTGCTCACCCTGCTCAGCGTACGGGCCAGATCGGCGCCGAGGGCGGCGTACGACGCATCGGCCGCGGCCGGGAGCGCCCGGACCACGAGCGCAGCACGACCCGGGAGCTCCTCCAGTGCAGGAAGGTGCTCCCGGGTCAGGTGCCGGAGTCGTCTCTTCACACGGTTGCGCGTGGCGGCGTTGCCCACGGACTTGCCGACCGTGAACCCCACCTGCACCGGCGCTCGCGCTGCGTCGGGATCCACCCAGAGGTGGACGACGAGCGTCGAGGAGCCGGAGCGCCGCCCCTGGCGCACCGTGCGACGGAAGTCGTCAGCGGTGGTTAGGCGGTGGGCAGCGGAGAGCACGGCGGGCGCCGTGAGCCCCGGCCTCAGACGGCCAGGCTCTTGCGGCCCTTGCGGCGCCGGCTGGACAGGATGGCGCGACCGGCACGGGTCCGCATGCGCAGGCGGAAGCCGTGCACCTTGTGACGGCGACGGTTGTTCGGCTGGTACGTACGCTTGCTCACGGCTATTTCTCCGAAGGTTTCGAGGGATGTCCACTCCACACGGCGTCGGTGCAGGCATTCGGCCGGCACCGCGCACCCACGCAGCCGCCAGGCGGCGGATCGTGGACATGCGGCACCCGTCGACAGGGAGCGACCGGCCAACGGTACGCGGAGGGGAAACGGGGGGTCAAACCCGCGAGCCCCCTGCTGGACACAGCCTGTGGATGACGTCTTGCTCCACGGCTCGCCCGGTTGTTACGTTCCCTGTCTCCGCGGTCTCGTCCGACCACGGTCCCCCCAGGGTCCACGAGGTCGTGCGACCCGGGCCACGAAGGCCGACGACAGCCCCGTGACCTGCGAAAACGGTGGAGGGTCCGGCCGACGACGGGGGTACGGGGAGCCGGTCGCCCGGGTCGGGACCGGCAGTTCACAGCTTGTGGACAACTCTGTGGAAGCCTCATCGTCGAATCGGTGGCGCGTCCGTGCGAGGCGGGAAATCGAGCAGCAACACGCGCATGACGACATGGTGGAAGCGAAGGCGGTCCGGGTGGACGACCAGCAGGTAGATCTCGGGACAGCGTGGCAGCAGATCGTCGAGGACCTCCAGCCCAACCAGCGCGCCTGGCTGAGGCCGAGCGTGCCGATGACGCTCCACGAGAACACCGCGATCATCGCGGTGCCCAACGACTTCACCCGCAACCAGCTCGAGGGCCGGCTGCGCAACCACATCGAGGACGCGCTCTCCGAGAGCTTCGGCCGCGAGATCCGGATGCTCGTCACGGTCAACCCCGCCCTCGAGGCCGAGGCGACCTCGCAGATCGACGAATCGACAGATCGATCTGACGCTTTGTCGACAAACCGGCAGGCGGCCTACGAGCCGCCGGCGCCGAGCGCGCCGGAGTCCTACGAGCCGATGGGCGGCATGGCCGCCGAGCGCCGGCCGTCCGCGCTGGAGACCCGGCTCAACCCCAAGTACACGTTCGAGACGTTCGTCATCGGCTCGTCCAACCGCTTTCCCCACGCGGCCGCCGTCGCTGTCGCCGAGGCGCCCGGCAAGGCGTACAACCCGCTCCTGGTCTACGGCGAGTCGGGCCTGGGCAAGACCCACCTGCTGCATGCCATCGGCCACTACGTCCGCAGCCTCTACAGCAACGCGAAGGTGCGCTACGTCTCCAGCGAGGAGTTCACCAACGAGTTCATCAACGCGATCCGCGACGACCGCCAGGACCGGTTCAAGCGGCGCTACCGCGACGTCGACGTGCTGCTCATCGACGACATCCAGTTCCTCGAGGGCAAGACGCAGACGCAGGAGGAGTTCTTCCACACGTTCAACACCCTCCACAACGCCAACAAGCAGATCGTGCTGACCTCCGACCGCGCGCCCAAGCGACTCGAGGCGCTCGAGGACCGGCTGCGCAACCGCTTCGAGTGGGGCCTGATCACCGACGTGCAGCCGCCCGACCTCGAGACCCGCATCGCGATCCTGCGCAAGAAGGCCGCGATGGACCGGCTCACCGCGCCGCCCGACGTGCTGGAGTTCATCGCCTCCAAGATCCAGACCAACATCCGCGAGCTCGAGGGCGCACTGATCCGGGTGACGGCGTTCGCCAACCTCAACCGCCAGGAGGTCGACATGACCCTGGCCGAGATCGTCCTCAAGGACCTGATCCCCGAGGGCGGCGAGCCGGAGATCACCCACGCGCTGATCATCGCCCAGACCGCGGCCTACTTCGGGGTCAGCCTCGAGGACCTCACCGGGCCCTCGCGCGGCCGGCACCTGGTGATGGCCCGCCAGATCGGCATGTACCTGTGCCGCGAGCTCACCTCGATGTCGCTGCCGCAGATCGGTCGCGAGTTCGGTGGGCGCGACCACACCACGGTGATGTACGCCGATCGCAAGATCCGCCAGCTCCTCGCCGAGCGCCGCGCCGTGTTCAACCAGGTCAGCGAGCTCACCAACCGGATCAAGATGCAGGCCCGCCAGGGCTGACCGGCCCGACACCGTCGCACCTGCGCGGAAGGTCCCTCACGTGTGGAGAACTTGTGGTTCGGTCCGCCGCGTCGTCCCCAGCCCCTGTGGACTCCCCGGGAGGAATCACACGAACCCGTCGCTCGTCCACACCACCCCGCAGGTCGCCGCTCCGGCGTCCACAGCCATCATCCACAGCCTCGCGGCGCCCTGACCTGCATCAACGCGGCTCCTCCACAGTTTCCACGGTCCCTATGACCACTATGAACCTCACCACTGGACTCATCACCCACCAACGAATGACATGCCTCCCTCTGGGGAGAACCCTGCCGCCGCGCCGACAGCGCGTGGCAGGATGCACTTCCCACGTGCACGCCTGTGGTTCCTGCCCCCGCCTGCGTGCAGTCGCTCGTTGCCCGCACCACCACCTCTCGTCGAGGAGACCCTTGTGAAGTTCCGCGTCGAACGCGACGTCTTCGCCGATGCCGTTGCCTGGGCTGCCCGCAGCCTGCCGGTCCGTCCCAGCTCGCCGGTCCTGGCCGGCCTGCTGATCGAGGCGAACGACGCCGGGCTGATGCTCTCGACGTTCGACTACGAGACCTCCGCCCGCGCCACGCTCTCCGCCGAGGTCAACGACGAGGGCCGCGCGCTGGTCAGCGGCCGCCTGCTCGCCGACATCTGCCGCAGCCTGCCCGCCAAGCCCGTCGAGCTCACCCTCGAGGGACCACGCGTGTCGCTCACCTGCGGATCGGCGCGCTTCAGCCTCCAGACCATGCCGGTCTCCGACTACCCCACGCTGCCCGAGATGCCCTCGGCCACCGGCACCGTCTCCAGCGCCGACTTCGCCCACGCCGTCGCCCAGGCGGTGACGGCCGCGGGCCGCGACGACATGCTCCCGGTGCTCACCGGCGTACGCATCGAGATCGACGGCTCCACGATGGCGCTGCTGGCCACCGACCGCTTCCGGCTCTCCCACCGCGAGCTCACCTGGAACCCGCAGTCGCCCGACGAGTCCGTCGCCGCGCTCGTGCCGGCCAAGGTGCTCGGCGACACGGCGAAGTCGCTGACCTCGGGCGCCGAGGTCACCATCGCGCTGAGCGCCAGCGGCGGCGGCGAGGGCCTCATCGGCTTCGAGGGCACCGGGCTCGGCGGCGTGCGCCGCACCACCACGCGCCTGCTCGACGGCGAGTTCCCGAAGGTGCGCTCGCTGTTCCCGGCCGAGCACCTCACCGTGGCCAAGGTCAACAAGGCCGAGCTCATCGAGACCGTCAAGCGGGTGGCGCTCGTGGCCGAGCGCAACACCGCCGTACAGATGAAGTTCGGTGACAACCAGATCGTCCTCGACGCCGGCTCCGGCGACGAGGCGATGGCGACCGAGGCGGTCGACGCCGACATCACCGGCGACGACCTCACCACCGGCTTCAACCCGCAGTTCCTGCTCGACGGGCTCACCGCGATCGACGGCGAGATGGTCGACCTGGCGTTCACCCAGGCCACCAAGCCGGTCGTCATCTCCGGCACCGACACCGACGACTCCGGCTCCTTCCGCTACCTGCTGATGCCCCGGCGCCTGCTCAGCTGAGCGCGGCGTCGACGGTCGGGTCCGGTCCGGCCGGTCGGGACCCGACTGCGGCTAGGCTCACCGACATGGACATCGGACTCGTCGGGCTCGGCAAGATGGGCGGCAACATGCGTGAACGCATGCGCCGCGCGGGACTCACGGTCGTCGGCTTCGACCGCAACCCCGACGTCAGCGACGTCGACTCGCTCGAGGCGCTCGTCGAGGCGCTGCCCAGCCCGAAGGTCGTGTGGGTGATGGTCCCCGCCGGCGACCCGACCCGGGCGACGATCACCGAGCTGGCGGACCTGCTCGGCGAGGGCGACGTCGTCGTCGACGGCGGCAACTCGCGCTGGACCGACGACATCGCCAACGCCGAGCTGCTCGCCGAGAAGCAGATCGGCTACGTCGACTGCGGCGTCTCCGGAGGCGTCTGGGGCCTCGACAACGGCTACGCCCTGATGTACGGCGGCGACGGCGACGACATCGCCAAGGTCCAGCCGGCCTTCGACGCGCTCGCCCCCGAGGGCGACTTCGGCTCCGTCCACGCGGGCAAGGTGGGCGCCGGCCACTTCTCCAAGATGGTCCACAACGGCATCGAGTACGCGATCATGCAGTCCTACGCCGAGGGCTGGGAGCTGCTCCAGAAGGTCGACATGGTCGACAACGTCACCGAGGTGTTCCGCTCGTGGCGCGAGGGCACCGTCATCCGCTCGTGGCTGCTCGACCTCATGGTCGCCGCCCTCGACGACGACCCGGGCCTGAGCAAGATCGCCGGCTACGCCGAGGACTCCGGCGAGGGCCGGTGGACCGTCGAGGCCGGCATCGAGAACGCCGTCGCGACCCCCGCGATCACCGCCGCCCTCTACGCCCGCTTCGTCTCCCGCCAGGACGACAGCCCGGCGATGAAGGCGGTCGCCGCGATGCGCAACCAGTTCGGCGGCCACGCGGTGCGCACCCCGGCCCCCAAGGGCGGCGACGCCGACGGCGCCGGCGCGCCCGACCAGACCGAGACCTCGCAGAAGGCCGGCGCGGGCAGCGGCCAGGAGCCGAGCGAGAGCTAGGTCCCCTTGCACGTCGCGCACCTGACCCTGCACAACTTCCGCTCCTACGCCGACATCGACGTCGCGCTGGAGCCGGGGGCGACGGCGTTCATCGGACGCAACGGCCAGGGCAAGACCAACCTGGTCGAGGCGATCGACTACCTCTCGCGGCTGTCATCGCACCGGGTGGCGACCGACGCGCCCCTGGTCCGCGCCGGCGCCGAGCAGGCGATCGTGCGTGCCTCGGTCGTCAAGGACGGGCGCACGGCGCTGCTCGAGGTCGAGCTCAACCCGGGCCGCGCCAACCGCGCCCGGATCAACCGCTCTCCCCTCCCCCGCCCCCGCGAGATCGTCGGCCTGGTGCGCACCGTCGTGTTCTCCCCCGACGACCTGACCCTGGTCAAGGGCGACCCGTCGGACCGGCGCAGGTTCCTCGACGACCTGCTGGTGCTGCGCACGCCCCGCCTGGCCGGCGTGCGCTCCGACTACGACCGGGTGCTCAAGCAGCGCAACAGCCTGCTCAAGACCGCCGGGGTGGCGCGCGGGTCCTCGCGCGACGCGGCGATGTCGACGCTGGAGATCTGGGACGACAACCTGGCCCGGGTCGGCGCGGAGATCCTCGGCGCCCGGCTGCGCCTCGTCGACGACCTGCGCCCGTACCTCGGCAAGGCCTACGAGGCGGTCGCGCGAGGCGCGAGCCGCGACGACGCCGACCTCGACTACCGCGCGAGCGTCGAGGTGACCGCCTCGACCGACGACCTGCGGCAGGCGCTCCTCGACGCGGTCGCGGCGCGCCGCAAGGAGGAGCTCGACCGCGGCATCTCGCTCGTCGGCCCGCACCGCGACGAGCTGCTGCTCACCCTCGGCGACCCGCAGCTGCGGCTGCCGGTCAAGGGTTACGCCTCGCACGGCGAGTCGTGGTCGTACGCCCTCGCGCTCCGGCTGGCCTCCTACGACCTGCTCCGCGCCGACGGGGACGACCCGATCCTGGTGCTCGACGACGTGTTCGCCGAGCTCGACTCCGAACGACGCCAGCAGCTGGCCGAGCTCGTCGCGGGAGCCGAGCAGGTGCTGGTCACCGCCGCGGTCGCCGCCGACGTGCCCGCGTCGTTGCAGGGCGTGCGCTACCTCGTCGCCGACGGGGCGGTGACCCGTGACGGATGACGAGCGTCCCGGCACCCCCGGGGCAACCCAGGACGACACGGCCGACGCTGCGGCCGAGCACTCGAGCGCCGACACGAGCGCCGACACGAGCGCCGCCGTCCCCGGCCCGCTGGCCGAGCACCGCGCCGAGGGGCTCGACCTCGCCCGCGCGGCCGCGCGTGCCGCCGCCGCCGGTCCCGGGGGGAAGCCCACCCGGCGCCGCTCCAACGGACCGCGACGGCGTACGCCCCCGCGGGCGTCCGGCGCCCGGCCCGACGACCGCGACCCGCAGCCGCTCGACCAGGCGATGGGCCGGCTGATCGCCAACCACGGGTGGGAGCTCGACCTCAAGGTGCAGGGCGTGTTCGGGCGGTGGGCCGACCTCGTCGGCTCGGAGGTGGCCGACCACTGCACGCCGGAGTCCTTCGCCGACGGAAGGCTGGTGGTGCGCACCGACTCAACCGCCTGGGCCACCCAGCTCAAGCTGCTCGCGCCCACCGTCGTACGCCGGCTCAACGAGGAGCTCGGCCACGGCACGGTCACCCTGATCGAGGTGGTCGGCCCGCACCTGCCGACCTGGACCAAGGGCCGGCTCTCGAGCCGCGACGGTCGCGGCCCGCGCGACACCTACGGCTGAGGACCGACGGCAGTCACTCGCCCAGCGGGAGCTGCTCGCGGTCGTGGGCCCAGGATTGAGCGATCCGCCGCGGCGGCGTTGGTTCATCAAGGTATGCAGGCGAACCGTCACTTCCCACGGTCAGCTCGCCATGGGATGTGCGGGTTCGGCGACATACCTTGATGAACCGTCAGCGCGCGGGCGGGCAAGGGCCGCCGCCGCGAGCGCCGGAGCCGCGCTCTGCCGATCTGGCAGCCGCCGGACCACATGGGGACCCACCGACCCCCCTGTTCGAGCGGCTGACAGGCCTCCACAGGCCCGCTGGAGCGGTTTTTGCACCGGGATCCATCCCCATCCGGGGGTTGGTCCTTCGTTTGGAGCGCCCTGACGGGTAATATGGGCTCACGAGTCGCAGATCGTGTTGCCACCGCAACCGCCGCGACTCGACTCATGTCGAGCGTCCCCGGACCCGCCCGGGGCGATGAGCAGAAGGCTGTGCCTTGAGCGAACAGAATCACGAGTCCACCCCAGCCACCCCCGACTCCGCTTCTGCTCCCGATCCCTCCGACGAGACCCAGCCCACGGAGGCCCAGCGCGCCGAGGCCCTCGCCTCCGCCGTCGAGGCCACCGCCGAGAAGCGCTCCAACACGGCCGTCGACGAGGGCGTGGAGTACGACGCCTCCGCGATCCAGGTGCTCGAGGGCCTCGAGGCGGTGCGCAAGCGCCCCGGCATGTACATCGGGTCCACGGGCGAGCGCGGCCTGCACCACCTGATCTGGGAGATCGTGGACAACGGCGTCGACGAGGCGCTGGCCGGCTTCGCGACCCGCATCGTGCTCACCCTGCAGGCCGACGGCGGCGTGCGGGTCGAGGACAACGGCCGCGGCATCCCCACCGACACCGCGCCCGGTCAGGACATGCCGGCGCTCACGATGGCGCTGACCATGCTGCACGCGGGCGGCAAGTTCGGCGGCGGCGGCTACAAGGTCTCCGGCGGCCTGCACGGCGTCGGCGTGTCGGTCGTCAACGCGCTGTCCAGCCGCCTGGTCGCCGAGGTCAAGAACCGCGGCCACCTGTGGCGCCAGACGTTCCACCTCGGCGTGCCGGAGGCCGACCTCGAGCAGGTGCGCCCGATGGAGCCCGGCGAGCAGACCGGCACCACCGTCACCTGGTACGCCTCGGAGGACATCTTCGAGAGCACCACCTACCACCTCGAGACCATCACCTCGCGGCTGCGCGAGATGGCGTTCCTCAACAAGGGCGTCGAGTTCGTCGTGCGCGACGAGCGGCCCGAGGCCGACTCCCGCGTCGACGCGGTCGAGGACGACACCGTCACCGACGAGGTCGACGCCGGCCACGACGCGATCAAGCGCGCGGAGGCCGGGGGCCTCGAGCAGGTCTTCAAGTACGACCGCGGCCTGGTCGACTACGTCGAGCACCTCAACCGCCGCAAGACCGTGGCCAACCCGACGGTCATCTCCTTCGAGGCCGAGACCGCGGAGGGCGCGAGCGGGCAGCACATGAGCCTCGAGGTCGCGATGCAGTGGAACACCTCCTACACCGAGTCGGTCCACACCTTCGCCAACAACATCAACACCCACGAGGGCGGCACCCACGAGGAGGGCTTCCGCGCCGCGCTCACCTCCCTGGTCAACAACTGGGGTGAGGAGTGGGGGTTGATCAAGAAGAAGGAGGACCGCGTCTCCGGCGACGACATCCGTGAGGGCCTCACCGCGATCATCTCGATCAAGCTCAGCGAGCCGCAGTTCGAGGGCCAGACCAAGACCAAGCTCGGCAACACCGAGGCCAAGGGCTTCACCCAGCGGATCATGAACGACCAGCTCGGCGCCTGGCTCGAGGAGAACCCCGCCGAGGGTCGCGAGATCGTCCGCAAGTCGCAGGCCGCGGCCAGCGCGCGCATCGCCGCCCGCAAGGCCCGCGAGCTGGCCCGCAACCGCAAGGGCCTCCTCGGCGGCGGCGGCCTGCCCGGCAAGCTCAGCGACTGCCAGTCGACCAACCCCGCCGAGTGCGAGGTCTTCATCGTCGAGGGCGACTCGGCCGGCGGCTCTGCGCGCCAGGGACGCGACCCGCGCATCCAGGCGATCCTCCCGATCCGCGGCAAGATCCTCAACGTCGAGAAGGCCCGCATCGACAAGGTGCTCGCCAACGCCGAGGTCCAGGCGATCATCTCCGCGCTCGGCACCGGCATCCAGGAGGAGTTCAGCCTCGAGAAGCTGCGCTACCACAAGGTCGTGATGATGGCCGACGCCGACGTCGACGGCCACCACATCAACACGCTGCTCCTCACGCTGCTGTTCCGCTTCATGAAGCCGCTCATCGAGCACGGCTTCGTCTACATGGCCCAGCCCCCGCTCTACCGGCTGCGCTGGAACAAGCCGGCCGAGCACGAGTTCGTCTACTCCGACGCCGAGCGCGACGCGCTGCTCGCCGACGGGCAGGCACAGGGCAAGAAGCTCCCCAAGGAGAATCCGGTCCAGCGCTACAAGGGTCTCGGCGAGATGAACGCCGACGAGCTGTGGGAGACCACGATGGACCCCGACGCCCGGCTGCTCAAGCAGGTCACCCTCGAGGACGCCGCCCAGGCCGACGAGATCTTCTCGATCCTCATGGGCGAGGACGTGGAGCAGCGCCGTTCGTTCATCCAGCGCAACGCCAAGGACGTTCGATTCCTCGATATCTAGGTCTCTAGACACATCTAAGACCCGACCTAGACATCGATAGAACGCAGGAGAGAAGACGAGATGACCGAGATCCCCACCGACCTCACCGGCGGACCCGGCGGCGGCGGCCGCGACGACGAGCGCGTGCAGCCCATCGAGCTGCAGACGCTCATGCAGCAGTCGTACATCGACTACGCGATGACCGTCATCGTCGGGCGCGCGCTTCCCGACGTCCGCGACGGGCTCAAGCCCGTGCACCGGCGCATCCTCTACGCGATGTACGACGGCGGCTACCGCCCCGACCGCGGCTTCTCCAAGTGCTCGCGCGTCGTGGGTGACGTGATGGGTCAGTACCACCCCCACGGCGACTCGGCGATCTACGACACCATGGTCCGCCTCGCCCAGCCCTGGGTGCTGCGCGCGCCGCTGATCAACGGCCAGGGCAACTTCGGCTCGCCGGGCAACGACTCCGCCGCCGCCATGCGATACACCGAGTGCCGCATGGCGCCGCTGGCGATGGAGATGGTGCGCGACATCGACGAGGACACCGTCGACTTCCAGCCCAACTACGACGGTCGCTCCCAAGAGCCGACCATCCTGCCCAGCCGCTTCCCCAACCTGCTGGTCAACGGCTCGGCCGGCATCGCGGTCGGCATGGCGACCAACATCCCGCCGCACAACCTGCGTGAGGTCGCCGAGGGAGCCATCTGGGCGCTCGAGCACCCCGACGCCACCAGGGAGGAGCTCCAGGACGCGCTCCTCGAGCGGATCAAGGGCCCCGACTTCCCCAACGGCGCGCTGATCGTCGGCCGCCAGGGCATCGAGCAGGCCTACCGCACCGGGCGCGGCTCGATCACCCAGCGGGCCGTCGTCGAGATCGACGAGGACGCCAAGGGCCGGGTGATGCTGGTCATCAGCGAGCTCCCCTACATGGTCAACCCCGACAACCTCGCGCTCAAGATCGCCGAGCTCGCCGACTCCGGCCGGATCCAGGGCATCTCCGACGTCCGCGACGACACCAGCTCGCGCACCGGTCAGCGCCTGGTCATCATCCTCAAGCGCGACGCCGTCGCCCGGGTCGTGCTCAACAACCTGTTCAAGCACACCGAGCTGCAGAGCAACTTCTCCGCCAACATGCTGGCGCTGGTCGACGGGGTGCCGCGCACCCTGCCGGTCGACCAGTTCATCTCGCACTGGGTCACCCACCAGATCGAGGTCATCCAGCGGCGCACCCGCTTCCGCCTCGCGGAGGCCGAGCGCCAGGCGCACATCTACCGCGGTCTGGCCAAGGCGCTCGACGCCCTCGACGAGGTCATCGCCCTCATCCGCCGCAGCCCCGACGTCGAGGAGGCGCGCAGCGGGCTGATGAGCCTGCTCGAGATCGACGAGGTGCAGGCCAACGCCATCCTCGAGATGCAGCTGCGCCGCCTGGCCGCCCTGGAGCGGCAGAAGATCATGGACCGCCTCGCCGACCTCGAGCGCGTGATCGCCGACCTCGAGGACATCCTGGCCAACGAGGCCCGCCAGCGGCAGATCGTCTCCGACGAGCTCACCGAGATCGTCGACAAGCACGGCAACGAGCGGCGTACGCAGATCATCGCGGCCGACGGCGACCTGTCGATGGAGGACCTGATCCCCGACGAGGACCTCGTCGTCTCCATCACCCGCGGCGGCTACGCCAAGCGCACCCGCGCCGACCAGTACCGGCTGCAGAAGCGCGGCGGCAAGGGCGTGCGTGGCGCGACGCTGCGCGGCGACGACGTCGTCCAGCACTTCATCGCGACCACCAACCACCACTGGCTGCTGTTCTTCACCACGGCCGGTCGCGTCTACCGCACCAAGGCCTACAACCTCCCCGAGGCCGCACGCGACGCCAAGGGCGGCCACGTCGCCGGCCTGCTGAGCTTCCAGCCCGACGAGGACATCGCCCAGGTGCTGGCGATCCGCGACTACGACCAGGCGCCCTACCTCGTCCTGGCCACCCGCACCGGCCTGGTCAAGAAGACCAAGCTCGGCGACTACAACAGCCCCCGCCAGGCCGGCGTGATCGCGATCAACTTCCGCGAGGACGACGACGAGCTCATCGGCGCCGAGCTGGTCAACGCCGACGACGACATCCTGCTCGTCTCCCGCAAGGGCCAGGCGATCCGGTTCCGCGCCGACGACGACCAGCTGCGTCCGATGGGTCGCGCCACCGGCGGCGTGCGGGGCATGAAGTTCAAGCACGACGACGACTCGGTGCTCTCGCTCTCGGTGATCCGCGCTGCGCAGGTCGCGGCCGAGGAGGCCGCCGAGGCCCGCCTGGTCCAGGAGGGTGCGTCGGCGGAGGCCATCGAGGCCGGCGACCTGCCGGAGGTGAAGGAGCAGTACGTCTTCACGATCACCGACGGCGGCTACGCCAAGCGCACCCGCATCACCGACTACCGCACCACCAACCGCGGTGGTGTCGGGATCCGCGCGGTCAAGCTCGCCAACGAGGACCGCGGCGGCCTGGTCGGCGCGTTCATCGTCGAGGAGGGTGACGAGGTCCTCTCGATCACCAGTGGCGGGCAGGTCGTCCGCAGCCCCATCGACGCCAACTTCCGGGCCACCGGCCGCGACAGCCAGGGCGTGAAGTTCGTGACGCCCAAGAAGGGCGACACCGTCGCCGTCGTCGCCCGGTCGGTCGAGGCACGCGAGGACGAGGAGGTCGAGGAGCTGGCCACCGAGAGCGCCGCCGAGGTCGAGGCAGCCGCCCGCGAGGCCGCTGCGGAATCGCCCGACGTGATCGACGGTGCAACAATCGATGGTCAGGACGCTGTGGAAGCAGCCCCCTCCGACGACGACACCGAGGAGTGATCCATGTCGGAACGCACCGCGACTCCCCGCCGCACCTCCGGCGGAGAGCCCACCAAGAGGTCGCTGACCGGGCGGCTCCAGGACACGCTGTCCAACGCCGCTGAGGAGCACCGTGCCAACGCCGGACCGCAGTCGGGGCGCGGCAACCGCGCCCGGCGTACGTCCGGGCGCCAGCCGCGGCGCGCCCGCCTCCGGCTGACCCGCATCGACCCCTGGTCGGTGATGAAGACGGCGTTCCTGCTCTCGGTCGCCTTCGGCGTGGTCACCTTCGTCGCGATCTTCATGGTGTGGTCGGTGCTCGGCGCGGCCGGCGTGTGGGACTCGATCAACTCCGCCGTGGGCAGCATCGTCGAGGGCGACAGCGGCAACTCCAGCTTCGACGTCACCAACTACGTCGGCATGTCGCGGGTGCTCGGCTTCACGCTCCTCGTCTCGGTGGTCGACGTCATCCTGCTCACCGCGATCGCCACCCTGACCGCCTTCCTCTACAACCTCGCGGCCGCCCTCCTCGGCGGCATCGAGGTCACCCTGGCCGAGGACGAGAAGTGAGTCGCGACCTCGATTGGCACCGCCTGACCGCGGTCAGGTAACGTTCGGCGTCGCCGCTTGCGGCGTGCACGGGCCTATAGCTCAGACGGTTAGAGCGCTTCCCTGATAAGGAAGAGGTCGGAGGTTCAAGTCCTCCTAGGCCCACTCCATCCCCTTCGCTCCGCTCTCGAGGAGAGTCCATGAAGAAGCTCCTGCTGGTCGCCCTCGCCGCCGCCGGCGCGGTCCTGGCGAAGAAGAAGATGGACGAGGGCAAGAACGAGCAGGCCCTCTGGGCCGAGGCCACCGACACCGTCGACAAGGCCTGAGCCCACCTTTGAGCGCCCGGCGCTCACGGGGCCTTGGCGCAATTGGTAGCGCACCTGCTTTGCAAGCAGGGGGTTAGGGGTTCGAGTCCCCTAGGCTCCACCAAACCAAAGGACCGCAGGTCATCCTGGGGTTTTGTTCTTTCTGGAGTGTTCCGGTCGACTTCGAGATCGGTCTCTAGGGGGACTGGTGGGGGAAGGCGCGAGACTCTCGAGATCGATCGAGACGTCCCGGCCAACTGGCCTCTGTCGCGACGGGCGGCCATCATCCACCTACCCGCCGACCGTAGCCGGCGTCGAAGGCCGTTCCGCGCACTGCGACCAGCCTGCGCATGGTGGTATAGGCGCCGACCGCCGGTCGAGCTTGTGCCCGAATCGCCGGTGAGCGTGAGAGCTTGGGCCGGTGACTGAACAGCCGCTCGTCGTGCCCGGGCTTCACGAGCATCTGGTGACCCACGCGCTGCAGGCCGCGCTTGATGACCAAGCCGTGCTTCGGGCGGAGTTCGCGAAGGTGGATCCGGCTGACCAACCACACGTGCTGGCGCGCCACATCTACGAGCTCACTCGAAGCGCACTCGAAGGCCGAACGGATCCCGACGGTCGGCTTCAGCTGCTCAACGACCTCATCGTCCTACTTGAGGCCCCTGGAGCCAGAGTGGATGCGCCTGCCCGCCAGTTGCGGCGCCTTGCCATGGAGCCTGGTCCTGGCGTGGTCGATATCGAATCTATTCGGCCCAAGACGCCGCTCTCGGACGCTGCGCTCCTGACGAACAGCGTCGGCGAGCCGAACCTTGCGGCCGAGCTGCGCGCCGAAATCGACACCTCGGACGAGGTGGATCTGCTGTGCGCCTTTGTCAAGTGGCATGGTCTCCGGCTCCTGGAGGACGAGCTTGGGCGACTGCGCCGACGCCGAGCTCCACTCCGCGTGATCACGACGACATACATGGGCGCGACTGAGCGGGCCGCGCTCGATCGGCTCGTGCGCGAGCTCGGCGCAGAGGTACGGATCCAGTACGACGCCGCCCGCACCCGCCTGCACGCCAAGGCGTGGATGTTCCGCCGCCAGACCCGATACGACACGGCCTACGTCGGCTCCTCCAACCTCTCGCGCGCCGCCCTTCTCGATGGGGTGGAATGGAACGTCCGGTTGTCCCGGATCGCAACCCCATCGCTGCTCGACAAGTTCCACGGCACCTTTGACACGTACTGGAACGACGCGAGCTTCGAGCTGTACGACCCGGACGTCGACCGGGACCGCTTGGACGACGCACTCGCCGAAGCTTCGGGACGACGACAGCACGACCGGGTGACTATCAGCCTCTCAGGACTCGAGGTTCGACCGTTCTTGTACCAGCAGCACATGCTTGACGAGCTCGCCGTCGAGCGCGACGTCCACAACCGCCACCGCAACTTGGTCGTCGCAGCTACCGGAACAGGCAAGACAGTGGTCGCTGCCCTCGATTACCGCCGGTTGTGCGGGCCCACACCCACCGACCGGCCGCGACTTCTCTTCATCGCGCACCGCAAGGAAATCCTCCAGCAGTCGCTGCGCACCTACCGAGAGGTCCTTGCCGATCAGACGTTCGGTGAGCTGTACGTCGACGGCGCACGACCCGAGCGGTGGGACCATGTCTTTGCCAGCGTGCAGTCCCTGCAGTCCTACGGCGTCCTGAACATCCCGGCCGACACCTACGACATCGTGGTCATTGACGAGTTCCACCACGCCCAAGCGCCGACGTATCGACGGCTCCTCGACCACCTGACCCCACGGGAGCTGCTTGGCCTCACCGCAACGCCGGAGCGCACCGACGGCATCGACGTCCGCGCCGAGTTCTTCGAGGGGCGCACCGCGTCGGAACTGCGGCTGTGGGACGCCCTCGGCAAGGACCTGCTCTGCCCGTTTCACTACTTCGCCGTCGCCGATGGCACCGACCTACGGCGCGTCAGCTGGAGCCGAGGCCAATACGACGAGGGCGAGCTGTCACACGTCTACACCGGCAACCAGGCGCGGGCCGCGATCGTCCTTCAGCAACTGCGCGAGAAGGTGATTGATCCTGGAGCGATGCGCGCCCTTGGCTTCTGCGTCGGCGTCGCTCACGCACGCTTTATGGCCCAGGCGTTCAACGCCGCAGGCATCCCCGCACTCGCGGTCAGCGGCGAAACGCCCGCAGCAGAGCGCCAGCGCGCGCTGGACGACCTCAAGTCACGCCGAGTCAACGTCCTCTTCGCTGCCGACCTGTTCAATGAGGGCCTCGACCTGCCAGACGTGGACACGGTGCTGTTCCTCCGTCCCACCGAGAGCGCCACGATCTTCTTGCAGCAGCTAGGTCGTGGACTTCGCCGCACACCCGACAAGGCTGTGCTGACCGTCCTCGACTTCGTCGGTCACCAGCGCCAAGAGTTTCGCTTCGACAAGAAGCTGCGCGCCCTCACCGGCGAAACGCGGCGGGGCCTCGAGCGCGAGATCGAACGCGGGTTCCCCTTCCTGCCGTCCGGCTGCCAGATCGTCATGGATCGACAAGCCCAGTCGTTGATCCTCGAAAACCTGCGCACCCAAGTCGCCAACAGCTGGAAGGCGATGACCGCGGAGCTTCGGTCCTACGGCGACCTCGACCTCCAGACGTTCGTGCACGAGTCAGGGGTCGAGCTGCCCGACATCCTGCGTCGCGGCCAGAAATCCTGGACCCAGCTCCGGCGAGACGCGGGCCTCCCGACGCCCGATGGCACGCCCCGCGAGGCTGAGCTCTTGAAGCGGATCCGTGCCTTCGCGCACATCGACGATCGAGTCCGTGCGGCCAGCTATGTCAGCTTGCTGACGTCCAATGCGCCGTACGACGGCCTCACGCAGGCGGAACAACGGCTGGCACGGATGCTCTTCTTCTCCGCCTTCCCCAATGGCGGCGGCTTCTCATCCTACGACGACGGCCTGGCCGCCATCCGCAACGAAAAGGCCGCCGCCGCCGAGCTCGGTGCGGTCGTCGACCTGGTGTTCGACGAGACTCGGCATGCCGCGCTGCCACTATCCGGATCACTCGGGCAGGTGCCGCTCCGAGTCCACGCGTCATACCAACGCGAAGAGATCCTTGCCGCCATTGACTACGCCAACCTCCAACGCAAGCCAACCAGCATGATGCAGGGCGTCGCGTACTCCGAGGCGCTCAACGTCGATGCCTTCTTCGTCACCCTGAAGAAGTCAGAGGCAGACTACTCCCCGACCACCATGTACCGCGACTACCCGATCAGCACCACGTTGTTCCATTGGGAGTCGCAGAACACCACGTCAGTCGCTTCACCTACGGGTCAGCGCTATCTCGGGGGCACCAGCACGGTGCTGATCTTTTGCCGAATAGAGCCAAGAGGCGAGTACGACACTGCCCCGTACACGTTCTTGGGACCGGCCTCATACGTGAGTCATACCGGCGAACGTCCCATCGCCATCACGTGGGAGCTTCGATACCCCGTCCCCACGGAGTTCTTCGCAAGCGCCACTCTGGCTAGCTCATAAGGAGGCGGCGAACAGGGACCACGCCCGCGCATGCGAACAGCGCGATACGCGCCCGAACATCAACGTCCCAAGCTGCCACGGATACTAGGGTCAGCGACATGTCCCCAAGCAGATCCTCCAGCCCGCACCTCACGTAGGAAGAGCCCGTTATGTCAATCGAGCGGGAGGACGGTTGCCGTGAGTGACTCGCCGTGGCGTCCGTTGTTTGTGAGGGGAACGGCGGCGGGATCGAGTTCGGCAGTGGATCACCAACGTCGTGTCCAGCGAGGCGACCTCCACTCAGGTCGGGGTCGTCTTCACTGCCGCGCTCGAGATCGAAGGCCTCCTCGAAACCCCAAGAGCGATGATCAAACCCGGCCGATCCTGCTCGCGGTCTCTGACAACGGGCCGCAGATGACCGCCGGTCGACCCGGGAGTTTCCTGGCGCTGTGCGCGATCGCCCAGCACTTCGGCCGGCCCGCACCCCGACCGACCCGGCCCGGATCGAGTCGCTCAACGGGCACAGCACGATCGAGAACCCGCACCTGCTCACGATCGAGGAGGGCTAGTCGTGTTGTCGCGCGTCATGCCCAGGTGTTGGTGGGCCCTCGACCCTCAAACAGAGGCGCCGCCACGACAACCAGCTGTGGCGGCGCCTCACCCTGCCACCTGACAGGAAGGACCTACCGATCAGTCGACGGTGAGCACTCGGTTGGCCCGGACCTTTCGGTAGTGCCGCACCTCACCGCCGGCCAGCGTCACCCGAACATCGACCTGCGGCAGCCGGCCGAGTCCGGCGTGTACCCGCGGCTCGACGCCACCCGCGTACCCCGTCGTCGCCACGATGTAATGGGTGCCCATCAGGGCTGTGTCCCTGCCCAGGCCGCCGGGGCGGTAGATGTCTACTCGCGCTCCGATCGCGGCAGCTGGCACCGTGCCCTCTACCCGCAGCCAGTTGTTGCGTGCCGGGGCCGGGAGGTGCTCGCCGGACTCGTTGCGCAGCAGGCGGGAGGGGAGGTCCGGGAACCACTCGGCGAGGAAGAGGTCCATGCGGCCGTCGCGGTCGTAGTCCAAGGTTGTGCCGGTTCCCCAGTAGCGGTACATGCCGAGACCCTCCCAACCGGACTGCTCGGGCGGGGTGGTCCGCTCCTCGGGAGCCAAGCCTTCGGGATTGGCGAACTGTGGCAGGCCGTCCCGGACGCCGAGCGAGCGGAACACAGCTGGCTTGGTGCCATCTCCCACCGAGGTGGCCGCCACAATGTCGAGCCAGCCGTCGTTGTCCATGTCCACGAGCTCGACGTGCGGAGCCCGGGTGTGGATCGCGCCGAGCCCGACGTCGGCGCCGATCTCTCGGAACATTGGCCCGCCGTCCGCTCCTAGCCCCCGGTGCAGATACACCCGGATCGACTGGCCGTCAGCGAGCAGGCTGCTGGAAGCCGGTGTCCCTTCGATGTGCTGGCCGAGCACCAAGTCAGGCAGCCCGTCTCGGTTGAGGTCGCCGACGGCGATGCCCCCGGATTCGTCGCCGCGACTGCGAGTCTGGAAAGTGATCGCGCTCGAGTCGGTCTCGCGGAAACCTTCGTCACCGCGGTTCACGAAGATCCTCGCGGCACCGCTGTCCAAAAT
This sequence comes from Nocardioides sp. Z13_37, assembly GCF_058355585.1. Lineage (NCBI taxonomy): Bacteria > Bacillati > Actinomycetota > Actinomycetes > Propionibacteriales > Nocardioidaceae > Nocardioides > Nocardioides sp. Z13_37. Next base: position 716,709 of record NZ_JBZGDV010000001.1, read on the forward strand.
GCCTGCCGCGGTGGGCTCGCTGCGCTGGGATCCGGAGAGCAGCAGGTCCGGCAAGGCGTCGCCGGTGAGGTCGACGGTGGCCACCGCCAGACCGGTGAGCCCGGTGGTGGGCAGCCCTGCTTCCGCGGTCACGTCGGTGAAGGTCAGGTCGCCGTCGTTGCGCAGCAGCACGCTGGAGTCGTTGCCGTAGTACCGATCGTTGACGAAGAACAGGTCGAGGTCGCTGTCCCCGTCGTAGTCGAGCACTCCGACGTGCCGCATGGTGCGCTGCCCGAAGAGTTCCTGGGCCACGGTGAACCTTCCCCCGTCGTTCCGCAGGATCATCGACGGCATCGAGTAGGCGCCGGTGGGGTCGTTCGCCTGGACCACGCCGTTGCGGGACAGCACCATGTCGTTGTCCCCATCACCGTCTAGATCGACGATGGCGCCGCCCGTCGTGCGGCCGACGAAGGCAGGGAAGTGCGGGTCGGCTGTGAACCCCGTCGGGCCGCCGAGCAACAGGCGGTCTGGAGACCGTCCTGGTGAGTTGCGAACCTGATAGTCCACGTCTGGTCGATCGCCGAAGGTGCCCACCACGAGATCGGTCCAACCGTCGGCGTTCACGTCGCCGGCCAGGGCAGCGTGTCCGTACATGCCGAGCAGGGGATCCCAGAGTCCCGCCTGATGGGTCGTCTCGGTCAAGCTGACCGGTGTGCTCCGCCTGTCCGGTTCAGCTGGGCTGGCGCCCGCGGGATTGGAGGTCGCGGTGAGGCCCGCGGCGAGGATCGTCAACGCGAACGTCGCGGTCGAGGTTCTACGCATCTGCCTGGTTCCTATCTGCGTGCCAGGCCCGCCGAGACGGGCACACGCCATCGAGTGGTTTCAGTAGATGGAATTCGAATTTCAAGAATGAGCCGGCAGAGGTCTATCAGTACTGTGCTGCGGCGTCAACAGTCTGGTGGTTCACGCCTCTCGCTCCCTCCGGATGGCCCGCGGGCGTACGACGCTGTCCTTCCAGGGAAGGGACGGGCCACTGGGGAGGCGCGGAGCGGTTCGTCGGTTGATGAGCAAGCAGGTGTGGGTTCGGGGTGGCGGGCCAGGCGCTGAACCGGCTCTGGACGGTTTGCGGCGACTGGAATGTCGCGGCAGTCGCGCTGGAGCCGGCCGTCGACGATGTCGTGGTCGCCAACGCGATCAGGCCGCGGTCGAGCGCACGCTCGACCAGATGAACGCCGAGCAGCTGCGGTCGCTCGCGATCGCCCTGGCCACCCAGGTCAACGCCGCCGAGGCCGCCACCGGCGGTCGCGGTCGGTGAAGGCTGATCTGGTGAAGCGCGCGGATCGTGCTGCTGGCCGCCGACGGGGTGAGCAACCAGGAGATCGCGGCTCGGGTGGATGCCTCGCGGACGACGGTGGTCCAGTGGCCCAATCGCTACGAGGCCGCCGAGCGCAAGGTCAGCCACAAGACGGTGGATCGTGCGTGGAAGGCGTACGGGATCAAGCCGTGGAAGGCGCCACGACCCTGTTTGCGCCCTCGAGATCGCCACCGGCCAGGTGACCGCGTCACTCAAGCCCAAGCACCGCCACCAGGAGTTCCTCGCGTTCTCGCGCCAGATCGAGCGGACCTACCGCGACGCCGTCGACGAGCACGGGCAGCCCGTCGAGCTGCACCTGGTGATGGACAACTACGCCGCCCACAACTACAAGAACGTCCGCGACTGGCTCGAAAAGCACCCCCGGTTCACGGTCCACTTCACCCCCGACCCACGCGTCGTGGAGGAACCTCGTCGAGGTCTGGTTCGGCCTCGTCGAGCGCCAAGCCGTGCGACGACTCGCGGTTCCGGCGCTCGCGAACTGCCCATTGACTTGCGTGTCGGGCGCACACTACGTTTTGCGGAACGATCATTCCATCTAGTAGAACGCGGTGGTTATCCGATGCGCTCGAGGATCACGATGGGAGCGGGGCTTCTTCTCTCCCTGTCTCTGTTCGCAGCCTGCTCGCCGACCGGCGGCTCCACGGACGATGCCGGCGGCCCCGCGGACGGCGAGGTCCGGTTCCTGATCGCCGAGAACTTCTGGGCCGACTGGACGCCCTATGCGAGCACGGCGCAGAGCCAGCACCGCCTGAGCCGCCAGATCTACGACACCCTGATGGACTTCCCGAGCGGTCGGCTGGACGCTCCGGAGCCGATGCTGGCGACGTCCTGGGAGCAGGTCGACGAGCGCACCTGGGAGTTCGAGCTTCGCGAGGACGTGACCTTCCACGACGGTCAAGAGTTCGGGTCCGACGATGTGAAGGCGTCGTTCGAGTGGGCGTCGGGCGCCACGGGGGAGGAGTCGATCCTCGTCGACCGCTGGGTCCCGACCCAGGTCGAGGTGGTCGACGATCACACGGTCCGGCTGGTCACCGAGACACCGCTCGCCTCGATCTTCGACGCGATCCGGCAGACCCCGATCATCGCGGCGAAGGACGTCGCGGCGGGAGCCGACGCGATGGCCTCCGAGCCGAACGGGACCGGTCCCTTCAAGCTGGAGAAGGAGACGCCGACCAAGAAGACGATGGTCGCCAACCAGGACTACTGGCGTGACCCGGCAGCCATCGACACCCTCGTGTGGGAGTACGTCGGTGACGGGCAGACGAGGGTGAACGCGCTCAAGGCCGGCCAGGCCGACGTGATCGACCGGGTCCCGGCCGAGCACCACGAGAGCCTGGCGTCCACCGGCGGCATCGCCGTGGAGTCGATGACCGCTGCGGAGCAGGTCAACCTGTGGTCGATCCCCGGCCGCGTGGCCGCCTGGGACGAGAACCCCGATCTGCGGCGCGCCGTGATGCTGGCCATCGACCGGGCGTCGCTGACCGAGAACCTCGTGCAGGGCGAGAGCCGGCCGGCGATGAGCCACATGCCCAGCGAGACCCTGTACTACGTCGAGAACCAGCCGGGCTACGAGCAGGACATCGAGGAGGCCACCCGGCTGGTCAAGGAGTCCGGTGCCGAAGGGCTCGAGTTCGAGATCTGGGCCGCTCCCGGGTTCCTGCCCGCGGCGGACAAGGTCGGCCAGGCGGTCGTGGCCATGCTGGAGAAGGTCGGGCTCAAGCCGAAACTCGTGACCGCGGACGTCGCAGGGCTCGTGGACGACTCCACCAAGAAGAATGGCACCGGCCTGCTCTACCACATCAGCTGGGCGAGTGGCGGTGAGCCGGCCTCCGCCGTCGGCATCTACACCAGCGCCAATCGCTGGCACCTGACCGACCCGACCGTCGACGAGCTCGTCTCCGAGGGCAAGCGGACGGTCGACCCGGCGGAGCGCGAGAGCGTCTATGCAGAGCTTCAGGCGCGGCTGTGGGAGACGCTGCCGTCGCTGCCGCTCTACTACAGTGACTTCACGATCGCCCAGTCCGAGAAGGTCGAGGGGCTGCAGATCCTGCCCAACTACGACACCTACTTCTACCCGGCCACCCTCGGCGAGTAGTCGGCACCCACCGATGCTGTCACTGATCCTGCGCCGGGTGGCACAGATGATCGCGGTCGCCCTGGCCGTCGTAGCGCTCGTGTTCTTCCTGCTGCGACTGGCCGGCGACCCGGCCCGGCTGTTGAACTCCGCCGACGCCTCGGAGGCGACCATCGCGGCGACCCGCGAGCGGCTCGGGCTCGACGATCCCGTGATCGTCCAGTTCTTCCGCTTCCTGGGTCAGGTGCTCCGCGGCGATCTGGGTAGCTCCTACCTCGGCGGGTATGACGTGAGCTCCATCGTCTTCGGCGCGCTGCCCAACACGATCATGCTGGCCATCGCCATCATCGCGTGCTCGACCGTGCTGTCGCTGGTGCTCGGGATCTCCTCGGCCCTGGCCGCGGGGTCCTGGTGGGACCGATGCGTCCAGGTGTACGTCGCCCTCGCGCAGGCGACGCCGAACTTCTGGCTGGCAGTGATCCTGGTGCTGATCTTCGCGGTGAACCTCGGCTGGCTTCCCGCTGTCGACTTCACCGGCCCGGTCAGCTTCGTCCTCCCCGTGACGACCATGACGGTGGTGCTCACCCCGATCCTGATCCGGACCGTGCGGCAGTCCTTCCTTGAGACGCTGGACCAGGACTACGTCCGGGCGGCGCGGGCCCGCGGGATCGCATCCCCCCGGATCGTCGGCATCCACGTGCTCAAGGTGGCCTCACTGCCCCTCGTCACGCTGATCGGGATGCAGCTCGGCGTGGTGCTGGCCGGCTCCTACGTCATCGAGGTCATCTTCAACTGGCCGGGCATCGGCAAGCTGGCCGTCGACTCCCTCAACTCCCGAGACTTCCCGATGGTGCAGGGAGCTGTGCTGGTCGCCGCGGTCACCTTCGTCCTGGTCAACTCGCTGGTCGACCTGACCTACAGCGTGCTCGACCCGCGCGTACGAGCGGAGAACACCTGATGAGCGCCCTGATCGAGCAGGCGGAGGGAGTGGCCGCGCCCGCCACCACCGGCACCCGGCAGCGCGGGGCACCGCGGGGACTGCGGCTAGTGGGCTGGATCGGCATCGTGGCCCTGCTCCTGGTGGCCGCGCTGGCCCCGTGGCTGGCGCCCCACGACCCGCACGCCCAGGACATCGCCGGCACCCTGCGCCCGCCCGTATGGGACGGCGGCACCTGGTCGCACCCGTTCGGCACCGACTCCCTCGGCCGCGACGTGCTGTCCCGGATGCTCCTGGGGGCCCGCTCGTCGGTGGTGATCAGCGTCTTCGCCATGCTCCTCGGGGCCAGCCTGGGCGTCGTCACCGGGATGGCGGCCGGCTTCCTGGGCAGGGTGGTGGACACGGTGCTCATGCGCCTGGGAGACGTCCAGCTGGCACTGCCGTTCATCCTCGTCGCCATCGTCGTGCTCGGGATGATGACCGATCGGCGGCCGATCCACCTGATCCTAGTCCTGGGTCTCCCCGCGTGGATCGTCTACGCCCGGGTGGTGCGTAGCCGGGTTCTCGCCGAGCGCTCGCAGGACTACGTGCTGGCCGCGCGGACGCTGGGTGCCAGCCGGCTGCGGCAGATGACGACCTACGTGTGGCCGCAGGTCCGGTCGGTGGTCCCCCCGGTGGCGCTGGTGGACCTGAGCCACCTGATCATCATGGAGTCGACGCTGAGCTTCCTCGGCTTCGGCCTCACGGCACCGGCGGTCTCCTGGGGGCAGATCCTCGCCGAGGGGCGACAGAACATGGAGAGCTCGCCGTGGCTCCCGGTGCTGCCGGGCGTGGCCATCATGCTCGCCGTGCTCGCGATCAATCTGGCCGCCGAGCCACGGGAGCGCCGCCGCCGGTCCGGCCGGACCCGCCGTGCCGCCGCCCGTGCCGCCCGCGAGGCGACCGGTCGACCGGGTGCGCCCGCCGGCCCCGACATCGACATCGATGCCGACGTGGTGTTGGCCGTCCGCGACCTGCGTGTGGAGTTCCCGGGGCGCGACGGACGACCGGTGCAGGCCGTGCGCGGCGTCTCCTTCCAGGTGCGGCGTGGCCGGATCGTCGGCATCGTGGGAGAGAGCGGCTCGGGCAAGTCGGTCACCGCCTACGCCGTGATGGGGCTGCTCTCCGGCGGCGGAGCCATCACCGACGGCGCTGTCCGGTTCGACGGAGTCGACCTGGTCGGCGCCTCCGAGGCGAGTCTTCGGCCCCTGCGTGGACGTCGGCTGGGGATGATCTTCCAGAACCCGTCCAGCTCGCTGAACCCTGTCCTGACCGTCGGCTTCCAGCTCGTCGAGGCCCTCCGGAGCGCCCAACAGGTGTCGAGGTCGGAGGCGGTCGCGCGGTCGGTCGAGGCGCTCCGCCAGGTGGGCTTCGGCCATCCGGAGAACGTGATGGCGCAGCATCCGTTCCGCCTGAGCGGTGGGCAGAACCAGCGGGTGATGATCGCGATGACGATGCTGACGGCTCCGGACCTGCTCCTGGCCGACGAGCCGACGACGGCGCTGGACGTGACCACCCAGGCGCAGGTCCTCGACCAGATCGCCTCGATGCGCGACGACCTGGGCACCAGCGTGGTGCTCATCTCCCACGACCTCGGGCTGGTGGCCGAGGTGGCCGACGAGATCGTCGTCATGTACGCCGGCGAGGTCTGTGAGTCCGGACGCACCGAGGACGTGCTGGCGAGTCCGGCGCATCCGTACACCCGTGCGCTGCTGGCCTCTGCTCCTGGGGCCATCCGATCCACGGACGGCGTGCTGGCGACCATCCCCGGCGACCTGCCGGATCCGGCGACGACCCGGCAGGGGTGTGCGTTCGCCGACCGCTGCCCAGCGGCGATGACCATCTGCCGCAGTGTCGCCCCATCAGCCGTGGACTATGCGCCGGACTGGACGGTGTCCTGCCACCTGCACGCGCCGGAGAGCGAGAGCGAGCAGACGAAGGGGAAGGTGGGACTGCGATGACCCCCCTGCTCGAGCTTCGAGGAGTGGACTCCCGCTACACCGTGCGGCGTGGCCTGCGCGCGTCGGTCACGGTGCACGCGGTGAACGATGTGGACCTGACCATCCAGCCGGGAGAGACCTTGGGACTGGTCGGCGAGAGCGGTTGTGGCAAGTCCACGCTCAGCCGCACCATCCTGCGACTGAAGAAGCACACGGCGGGCGACATCCTGTTCGACGGGCGGCCGGTGCAGGAGATCGACGAGGCGGCCTACCGGCAGCAGGTGCAGATGGTGTTCCAGGACCCCTACGCGAGTCTTCCGCAGCACATGAAGGCCGGCCGGATCGTCGCGGAGCCGATGCTCATCCATCGCACGGTGAGCGACAAGTCGGCCGCACTTCGCCGGGCCGCCGAGCTGATGCGCGACGTCGGGCTGCCGGTCGGCACCGCTGACAAGCTCCCGGGACAGCTGAGCGGCGGACAACGTCAGCGCGTGGGCATCGCCCGCGCGTTGGCGCTCGATCCGTCGCTGATCGTCGCCGACGAGGCGGTTTCGGCGCTCGACGTGTCGGTCCAGGCGCAGATCCTGAACCTGCTCGCCGAGCTCCAGCGCGAGCGAGGGCTCGCCCTGTTGTTCGTCTCCCACGACATCGACGTGGTGCGGTTCCTGTGCCAGCGGATCGCTGTGATGTACCTGGGCAGGATCGTGGAGGTGGGGCCGGCTGGGGCGGTGCACGATCGGCCCCTGCATCCCTACACCCGGGTGCTGATGGACGCCGTGCCCACCATCGCCCGGCGCGGTCGGCCACGGATCGAGGTGCGCGGCGACGCGCCGGACCCACTCGATCCACCCACCGGCTGTGCCTTCCACCCGCGCTGTCCCTTCGCGCAGGACATCTGCCGCACCGAGCGGCCGGCGCTCACTGCGCGGGCCGGCGGCGGCATGGCCGCGTGTCACTTCGGGCCCGAGGAGCTGGCGTCGATGGAGGCGCGAGGCGACACCGGGAGTGCCACGGCAGACACGCTCGGGCGGGTGCGCTGATGGCGTCGGTGACAGGTGGCTCGGCTCCGGTCGGCGTGGCCGTCGTCGGCCTGGGGTTCATGGGGACGCGGTGGGTGCGGGCTCTGGCCGATCACGACGGCGCTCGGGTCGTGACGGTCTGCGACGTCGACGCTGAGCGAGCGAGGAGGGTCGCCGACGCCTGCGGAGCACGGTGGGCCACCGGGCTCGACGCCCTGGCCGACCCAGGGGTGGACGCGGTCGTGGTCTGCACGCCCGACCACCTGCATCGCGATGCCGCGCTCGAGGCGATCCGGCTCGGGCTCCCGGTCGCGGTCGAGAAGCCCTTCGCGCACGACGTCGCGACGGCCGAGGAGATCCGGGACGCCGCGGCAGCCACCGGCGTACCGGTCCTGGCCGGTCACATCCTCCGGTTCGAGCCGCGCTACGCGGCGGCCCGGGCGGCGGTCGCGGACGGGCGGATCGGTCGCGTCCTGGCGATCCGCAGCGAGCGGATCGGACTGCTCGCGGACCAGCAGGTGCTGGGAGGCCGGGTCAGCGTCCCGCTCTACTACGGCACCCACGAGATGGACATCGCCCGGTGGTTCGCCGGGGACATCGCCGCGGTCGACGCGGTCTGTAGCGGTGGTGTGCTGCGCTCCCAGGGCTTCGACGTGGACGACCTGTACTCGGTGTGCTTGAGATTCGCCTCGGGCGCCCACGGGACCTCGATGCTGGGCTGGGTGCTGCCGGACGCGTCCCTGGGCGCCGGACTGACCGGCTTCAGCGTGATTGGGGAGCACGGCTACCTGACCATCGACCAGGGCGGCACCGGGCTGTCCGTCCAGGGGGCGACGGGCCCGGTGCCGGTGGACAGCTGGTACGCGCCCACGATGCACGGGCGGATGTCCGGAGCGATCGGCTACCAGGTCCGCCATCTCGTGGAGGTGGCGCGTGGCGAGCGCGAACCCCTGTGCAGCGCCGTCGACGGGACGGAGGCGGTCAGAGCCGCCCTCGCCATCGAGCGATCGGCACTGAGCGGAACCCGCATTCGACTGGAGGAGACAGCACGATGAGAGAGATCCTGCTGGCGATCGGCGGCAAGCGCCTGCCGGCCGCCGACGGCGCGACCATGGACGTCCGCAGCCCCGCCACCGGCGAGCTGGTGGCGCGGATGTCGTGTGCGTCCCCGTCCGACGTGGACGCCGCCGTCACCGCCGCGTGGGAGGCGACCGCGGCGCTGGCCGAGCTCGGTCCGCGGGGCCGGGCGCGGCTCGCCGTCCAGGTGGCCGATCTGCTCAGCGAGCAGCAGGAGTCCATCGCGCGAGACCTGGCCGCTGAGCAGGGCAAGCCGATCGTCGAGGCCAGGGGGGAGGTCGCGGCGGCCGTGGAGATGTGGCGCGACGCCGCCGAGCTGGTCCGCCATCGCACCGAGGAGATCCTGCCGAGCGACGATCCGGCCCGCGCGATCGTCGTACGACGCCGGCCGCATGGGGTGCTCGCGGTGGTGACCCCGTGGAACTTCCCGGCCACGATCCCGACCGAGTACCTCTGCGCCGGGCTCGCGATGGGCAACGCCATCGTGTGGAAGTCCTCGGAGCTGACCCCGGTCACCGCCGACCGGATCCTACGGTGCATCGAGGAGGCCGGGTTCCCGGCAGGAGCGGTCAACCTGGTGACGGGCACCGGCGGCTCGGTGGGGGCGGCGCTGGTCGGCCATCGCGGTGTCAGCGCTGTCGGCTTCACCGGAAGCCCGGAGACCGGTGAGGCCATCTCCCGGTCGGCGGGCACGAAGCCCCTGCTGCTGGAGCTTGGTGGCAACAACGCGACGGTCGTCCTGCCGGAGACCGACATCTCCCGGGCGGCGGAGGCGCTCGCCGAGGCGGCCTTCGCCAACGCCGGCCAGATCTGCAGCTCCACCGAGCGCATCCTGGTGCACGCGTCGATCCACGACGACCTGCGTGACGCGCTGGCGCAGGCCGCGAGGAATCGCCGCGTCGGACCGTCGCTGGACGAGACGACCCAGATGGGTCCCCTGAACAACGCGGCAGTCCTGGAGAAGGTCCAGCGGCACGTGCGCGAGGCACTGGACGGCGGTGCGGTGGCCGTGGCGGGCGGGCGGCGTCTCGAAGGAGCCGCGACCGAGCTGTTCTACGAGCCGACCGTGCTCAGCGGCGTACGTCCGGACATCGAAGCCTTCACCGAGGAGACCTTCGGCCCGGTCGCGATGCTGGTGCCCTTCGCCGACGACGCGCAGGCCGTGCGGATGGTCAACGACCACCGGCTCGGCCTGATCGCCGGGATCATCGGCGACGACATCGACCGGGCTCTCGAGATCGGACGGCGGCTCGAGGTCGGCATGGTCAACGTCGACGCGGTGGCGACCGCCTGGCAGCCGCACACGCCGTTCGGCGGATTCTCCGGCCGGCGCAGCGGCGTCGGCCGGCTGGGCGGCGCCTACACGCTGGATGCGCTCAGCCAGCTCCAGACGTTCGTGCTGCCCGCGAGGAGGCTGCCATGAGCGGGCACGTACTGGGCGAGCTGACCACCGAGGACATGGCCGCGGCCGACTTCCGGATCGCGATCGTCCCGGTCGGTGCGGTGGAGCAGCACGGCCCGCACCTCTCGGTGCTGACCGATGCGCGGATCGCCGAGCGGTTCGCGCAACTGCTGGCCGAGCGGCTCGGCGGGACGGCGCTCCTGTGTCCGCTGCTCCCGTACGGCCTGTCCGAGCACCACGCGGCCTTCGCCGGGACGGTGACGCTGCGGCCGGCCACCTTCATCAGCCTGGTCGGCGACATCATCGACTCGCTGGCGGCTCAGGGGTTCGACAAGGTCGTCGTGGTCAACGGGCACGGCGGGAACATCGAGGCTCTGTCGCTGGTGGCGCGCGATCAGCGCGTCCGCAACCGGGTCCGGGTCGGCTCGCTGATGTGGGCGAGGCTGGCCCACGACGTCTGTGCCGAAGGCACCGCGGGTGCCGCCTACGGGCACGCCTGCGAGAACGAGACGTCCCTGGCGATGGTGCTTGCCCCCGAGCTGCTCCGCCCGGACCGGGTGCGGACCCCGGAGGGCGCCCGTATCGACGTACCGCACGCGATGCCGCCGCGCGCGCTCGTGGACACCGCCTACGCCTTCGACGAGCTTACCGTCGACGGCGTGTGGGGAGATCCGCGCGCGGCCAGCGTGGGGCGCGGTGAGCGGATCCTCAGCACGGCGCTGGAGCGCGCCGAGGAGTACTGCCGCGCTCTGGCGGAAGAGTCCCCGCCCGCCGGCTGACGGCACCCCCCGCAGCCCGGGCACGAGCGGGGGCCCGCCGGCCCTGAGCACCGCGATCCTCAAGTCGATCGAGTCAATCGAGCAACTCCAGATGAAAGGAACGTCATGGCAGTAAGACGAACCGTCGGCCGCATCCTCGGCCCCGCCCTGTGTGTGGGGATGGCCGCGACGGCCGTGCCCACCGCCGCCGCCGAGGTCGATGACCCCGCGGCGCCGACGGAGTCCGTCCTGGTCGACCAGACGCGGGAGAAGGGGCTGTGGGAGCCCCTGCTGGGCATGTTCGCCCACACCGCCGCGTCCGCGGACGTGAACGGCGACGGCCATCTCGACCTGTACGTCGGGGGCTTCTACCAGCAGATGCCCTGGGACGAGTTCTTCCGGTTCGGCACCCGCGGGGCCACCGAGATCTCGCCCGACCGGCTGTTGCTGGGTGGGCCGGACGGCTTCACCCCGGACGACACCTTCCCCGAGCTGCGCGACGGCAACTCGAGCGGCAGCTCCTTCGCCGACTTCGACGACGACGGCGACCTGGACCTCCTGGTGAGCCAGTACTACCCCTACGAGTACGTGAACAACGTGCCGCCGCCGACCAACGGCCAGAGTGTCGTCGTCCTGGAGAACGTGGACGGCAGCTTCGCCGAGCCGCGCCGGGTCGCGCCCGAGATCGGCGCGCGCACCGTCGCCGTGGCCGACTACGACGCCGACGGCAACCTCGACTTCTTCGTGGTCGAGGACATCTACTACCAGGCCCAGCTCGGCCCGTCGTCCAGTCGGCTCTACCTCGGCAACGGCGATCTCACCTTCGAGGAGGCCACCGCCGACTCGGGCCTGCCGGCCGACCTCAGCGGGCTCGGCGCGTCGGCGACCGACCTGAACGGCGACCACGCACCGGACCTGTTGATCAGTGGGACGCTGCGCAAGCAGTCCGACCCCACCGGCGCCGCCACCCACGGCCGGGCACGGCTGTTCGTCAATGACGGCTCCGGGGGCTTCACGGAGGCCGACGCGAGCATGTTCACCATGCGCACCGGCGGCTGGAACGACGAGTCCGCCGGGATGGCCGTCGCCGACCTCAACCGCGACGGCCGGCCGGACGTGGTGATCGGCGCCCACCCCTATCCCGGGCTGACCACGGTGTGGCCGCAGCCGATCCACATCTACCTCAACGAGGGCAACGACCCCGACGGCAACCCGCGCTTCCGCGACGTGACCGCGGAGACCGGCATCGGCGCGATCGACAGCAAGTCCGCGCACATCACGCTGGCCGACACCGACCAGGATGGCTGGCTGGACATCGTCTCCGGCGTCTCCGTCAAGGACGGCACCACGCCGGCGGTGTTCAAGCACCTGGGCGTCTCCGACGGCGTTCCGCAGTTCGCCACGCCTGCCGGACTGGGTTCCGAGCGGGTGCCCACGCCCGAGATCAGCCAGTGGGAGAACGCCAAGATTCCCCGCTACTGGCCGACCGGCGTGAACGGCGACTTCGACCGCGACGGCGACGTCGACTCGTTCATGGCGGAGTGGTTCCCGGAGCTGCCCTCGCGCTACTTCGACAACCGCACCGAGCGCAACGGCAACTGGCTGACCATCAAGCTGCCCACCACCGACCTGGCCCCCGGCACGACGGTGCGGATCTACGACCGTCCCGGCAACCGACCGAAGGCCCGCAACCTGGTCTACAGCCGTGAGTTCACGCCCAACGAGAGCTACGGCGGCGGCGTCCCGTACGAGCTGTACGCCGGGGTCGGCGACGCTCGGGTGGTGGCGGTCGAGCTGATCGCCCCGCACACCGGTGAGCGCACGCTGCTCAAGGCGGTCCGCACCAACCGTGAGGTGACGGTGACGTTGCCGTGATCCCCACCGTCACACTCGCCGTCCTCGGACTGGGGCACGAGACCAACACCTTCTCCTCGCAGAAGGCCGACCTGGCGCTGTACCAGGACGGCGGCCTGCACCGCGGAGCGGAGCTGGTCGCCCACCACGGGGATGCTCAGACGACGTTCGCCGGGTTCCTGGAGCCCGACGGGCTCGAGTCGTCGGTCCGGCTGGTGCCGCTGGTCAGCGCCTGGGTCAACCCCCGGGGACCGATCACGGCCGAGGCGTTCGCCGCCATCGTGGGCGAGATGATGACGATGCTCGCCGAGCAGGGCCCCTTCGACGGGGTCCTGCTCGGCCTGCACGGAGCTGCCGTCGCCGACGGCTGCGCCGACGCGGACGCCGAGATCACCAGGAGGGTCCGCGAGGTCGTCGGCGGCGACGTGCCCGTGGGCGCGGTCGTCGACATGCACGCCAACCTGTCCGAGGCGATGGTCTCGAACCTCGACGTCCTGTTGCCGTACCAGACCAATCCCCACGTGGACGCCCGTGCACGTGGCCGGGAGTGCCGCGAACTCGTGCTGGAGATCATCCGGTCCGGGCAGCGGCCTGGCCTGGCCCTGGAGCGGCTGCCGCTCGTCGTCGGTATCACCAGCCAGGACACCGCCCACGGGCCGATAGCGGATCTGCTCGCGATCGCCGCCGATCTGGAGGCGGAGGACGGCGTCCTGGACTGCAGTCTCGTCGAGGGCTTCCCCTACGCCGACGTGCCCCAGATGGGGATGTCGGTGGTCGCGTGCCATCGTGAGGGGCCGGACGCCGCGGGCGACGTCGCCCGTCGCCTGGCCCGCGAGGTGTGGAGCCGACGGGAGGAGCTGCGCGGCGAGGGCGTGGCCATGGACAGCGCGATCGACCGGATCCTGGCGCATCGCGACGAGCGACCGATGCTGGTCCTCGACGTCGGTGACAACGTCGGCGGGGGAGGCCCGGGCGACTCCACGGTGCTGCTCGCCGAGCTGGTACGCCGCGAGGTCGGCGAGGTGACCGTAGTGATACACGACCCGGTGGCCGTGGCCGCGCTCGACGCCGCCACGACGGGCGAGCAGGTCGAGGTCGAGGTCGGCGGCCGCAGCGTCGAGCAGGAGGGCCGCCCGGTCGCGCTGCGGGCCCACCTGGTCGGGCGCTCCGACGGCCGCTACGAGGAGCCGCGGATGGCGCACGGAGGGCTGCGGTACTTCGACGCCGGCAAGATGGTCGCGCTCCGCGACCGAAGCGGCGTACTGATCGTGGTGACCTCGAAGCTGGTGCAGCCGATCACGCCCGCGCAGCTGACTGCGGTCGGCCTGGACCCGTCGCGACTGCGCGCCATCGTCGCCAAGGGCGTCAACGGCCCACGGGCCGGCTACGCGCCGGTCTGCGGCGAGGTGCTGGTCGTCGACACGCCGGGGATCACCCGGCTGTCCGTCCACGAGTTCAGCTACTCCCACCGCACGCGCCCCATGTACCCCTACGAGCCGGAGGCCAGCTATGTCTGAGTCGTCCCTTCCCTTCCGACAGGGAGCCACCACCACCACCGAGCGCGCCAACGGAGCGGTGAACATCGGGGAGGGACCGGTACCCCACCTGTATCCCCCCGCGGTCCGCGCCGGAGACTTCGTCTTCGTCTCCGGGCATGCCTGCGTCGACGAGAGCGGGGCCTACGACCCCCGGCCGTTCGCGGAGGAGATGTCCTTCGCGATGGGCAAGGTCGCGCAGGCCCTGGCCCTGGCTGGCTCCGGGATGGACGACGTGGTCCAGGTGCGTGCCTACCTCGGGGATCCGCGTTACAAGGACGAGTACAACGCGCTGTTCCCGACCTTCTTCAGCCGCCCCGGCGCGGCCCGGACGACGATCCAGCAGTGCCTGGGCGAGATCAAGTTCGAGGTGGACGTCGTCGCGTACTCGCCGCGACGCCAGCCCCCGGACCCGACCTAGCCGGTGTGCGTGCCACCGCCAACCCACCCAAGGAACAGAAGGACTGAGATGCCGAACACCTCATGGCCCGCCTCGGCAGAGGCATGGGAACGAACCAAGCGTTCAGTGGGGGGAGGTGTATCCACCGGGCTGCGCGCACAGATGAAGCCGCACCCCCTCTTCTTCAGCGGAGGAGCCGGCGCTCGGCTGACCGATCTCGACGGGCACGACTACCTTGACTACGTGCTCGGCTGGGGGCCGGTGATCCTGGGGCACGGCCACCCGGGCCTGACCGAGGCGGTCGCCCGGCAGATCCCGCGGGGGGCGACTTACGGGGCGGGTCACTTGCTCGAGCCGGAGGTGGCCGAGCAGGTGCTTGCCCGGATCCCGGGGGCGGAGCGGCTGCTGTGGACCAACACCGGCTCCGAGGCCGCACAGGTCGCGCTGCGGCTGGCGCGGGCAGCCACGGGCCGCCGTCGCTATGTGCGGTTCGCCGGGCACTACCACGGTTGGTCCGACCCGTTCCTGGTCGGCTACCGTCCCGGTGCCGACGGAGAGCTGGGGCTGGGCAGTCTGGGCCAGCCCGCCAGCGTCCTGGACGACGTGGTGATCGTGCCGTGGGGCGATCTGGAGTCCGTGCGCAGGGTGCTGACCGATCCCGACAACGACTGCGCGGCGGTCTTCTGCGAGCCGGTGCTCTGCAACTCCGGGGTGCTGGAGCCGCCTCCGGGCTTCCTGGCCGGCCTCCGCCGGCTGTGCGACCAGAGCGGCACGGTCCTGGTCTTCGACGAGGTGATCACCGGCTTCCGCATCGACCCCGGAGGAGCGGTGAGTCGGTACGGCGTACAGCCGGACCTGATCACCCTCGCCAAGGCGATCGCCGGCGGCTACCCGTTGGCCGCCGTCGCGGGCTCGGCCGAGCTGATCGACCAGACCCAGCGCGGCGTGGTGCACGCCGGCACCTACAACGGCAACCCGGTGGTCCTGGCCGCGGCCGGCGCCACCCTCGAGGCGCTGTCCGCCCCCGGCGTCTACGAGTCGTTCGAGCGGCTCGGCGCGAGATTGGCCGACGGGCTGCGCTCCGCCTTCGCCGAGCACGGTCTGAGCGCGTCCGTACGCCAGGTGGGCCCGGTCCTCCAGTGCTCGCCCGGCGTGAGCGCCGCGGACACCTTCGACGGGTTCCTGGCCACCGACCAGGAGTTCTACGACCGGCTGACGGTACAGCTTCTGGGACGAGGGATCTTCGTGCTGCCCGGCGGCCGGTGGTATCTGTCGACCGCCCACACCGAGGCTCACATCGACCAGACCCTGGAGGCGTTCGCCGAGGCGCTGGCGGCGACGGTCGCCCAGCAGCCCGCGGCTCTGGCCGGATCCAGGAAGGGGGCCTAGGCATGCGCATCACCGCGATCGAGGTCGACGGTGCTCGGCGGTACGCGGCCGTGGAGGGCGACGTGCTACGTCTGTTGGGAACGACAGAGGCTCCCGCCCGCGACCTGGTGTCGGCCGCGTCCGCCACCCCCGGCGACGTGCTGCCCGGGAACGCCCGACGCCTGGTCCCGGTGACGCCGAGGAAGATCGTCGCGGTCGGGTTGAACTACCTCGACCACGTTCGGGAGACTGGCATGGCCCTGCCAGCAGAGCCGCTGCTGTTCTCCAAGTTCCCGTCGACCGTGATCGGCGACGGTGATCGGATCCGGTTCGACCCCGGTCTGGCCACGCGGGTCGACTGGGAGGTGGAGCTGGGTGTGGTGATCGGACGCACCGCCCGCCGGGTGAGCGAGGAGGAGGCGCTCTCGCACGTGCTCGGCTACACGGTCGTCAACGACGTCTCGGCCCGGGACCTGCAGTTCGCCGACGGCCAGTGGACCCGCGGCAAGAACCTGGACACCTTCTGCCCGGTGGGCTCGGAGGTGGTGACCGCCGACGAGGTCCCGTCCCCTCAACGGCTGCGGATGGGGACCGACGTCAACGGGGAGCGGGTGCAGGACTCCTCGACCGCGGAGATGGTGTTCTCCGTCGCTCGCATCGTCGCCCACTGTTCCCGCTCCTTCACCCTGGAGCCGGGGGACCTGATCCTGACCGGCACGCCCTGGGGCTGTGGGGAGTTCATGACGCCGCAGCGGTCGCTGCGCCACGGTGACCAGGTGACCGTCTGGGTGGAGGGCATCGGCACCGTGACCAACACGGTGGACGCCGAGGCGCGCGCCGGATGAGGGGAGGACGGAGTGGGTCGCGCGGGCCCTCGGGACTTTGGTCCTCTGTTTCACCAGGCGGAAGTGAGGTACCATTCACGATGCGAGTCAACGTGTGAAGGACGTGGCGACGATGAGTGGTGACTCCGATAGCGGGACGACGGCGTATCCCATTCGGGCGGTGGACCGGGTCTGCGACATCCTGGACACGCTTGCGAACAGCCAGGACGAAGTCTCGCTGTCCGAGCTCGCAGGGGCGACCGGCATGCCGAAGAGTTCGACGTTCCGGTACCTCACCGCGCTCGAGGTCAGGCACTACGTCGAACGCTGTGACGACCGCGCGAGCTACCGTCTCGGACCGGCCTTCCGTCCGCAGGACACGAGAGGGCTCGAGAAGCTCGCGGAGCTGGCCAAGCCCGCGCTGGACAGGCTGCGCGACCAACTGGGCGAGACCGCCAACCTCGGTGTCCTCGACGGCGGATCGATCGTGCACACGGTGGTCTCCGAGTCGCCCCACATGATGCGGTTGGCCGCTCGGGTCGGTGAGCGCGGCGCCGTGCATTCCACGGCGCTGGGCAAGGCGATCTGCGCCAGTCTGCCGGAGCACCAGGTGCGCACCATCTTGCAGATGGCGGGCATGCCGGCGGCGACCGAGACGACGATCACCGACCCGGACCGCTACCTCGAGGAGCTGGCACGGACCCGCGAGCTCGGCTACGGCGTCGACGAGGGTGAGAACCAGGCGTCGGGCCGATGTGTCGCGGTGGCGATTGAGGATCTGTCGTTCCCGGCCGGAGTCAGCATCAGTGCTCCCAACGATCGGCTCCCGGTCGATCGGATCCCCGAGGTGGCCCGCAGTCTGGCGAAGGTGGCCCGGGCGCTCGGCAACCAGATGCGAGGCTAGGCGACTAGGACGCGCGGCGAACGTTCCACAGGAGGGAAGTCAGGTGTCAGTGGACATCGATCTCGTCGGTCGAGCACCGGACCTGTCGGAGTTGGTCGACTCCCTGCGCGAGGGGCAGGTGATCGTCGATCCCGATCGGATGGCGGACTATCGATGGGACCGCGCGAACGATCTGGATGCAGGTGTCCCGCTCGTGGTGGTGCGTGCGGAGTCGACGGACGACGTCCAGGTCGCCGTCCGGTTCGCAGCTGCACACGGCATCGCCATCGTCCCCCGCGGCGCGGGATCCGGCCTCTCCGGCGGCGCTTCGGCCGTCGACGGCTGCATGGTCATCGCCACGGAGCGCATGCGCGACGTCGAGATCGATCCACAGACGTCGACCGCCACGGTGGGGCCTGGCCTGTTCAACGCCGAGGTCAAGGCGGCCGCCGCCGAGCACGGGCTCTGGTATCCCCCTGACCCGGCGTCCTTCGAGTTCTGCAGCATCGGAGGCAACGTCGCGACGAACGCTGGGGGGCTGTGCTGCGTCAAGTACGGGGTCACGACCGACTACGTCCTCGGCCTGACGGTGGTTCTCGCCGACGGCGTCGCAGTCGACCTCGGTGGGCCGCGCCTCAAGGATGTCGCGGGATTGTCGCTGACGAGGCTGTTCGTGGGCAGTGAGGGGGCCCTGGGCATCATCACGCGGATCGTGCTGCGACTCGTCCCGGCACAGCGGGCCCCGGCCACGGTCGTCGCGACCTTCCGGTCCCTCGATGCCGCGACCGACACGGTCCTGGACATCACGCGCGCGATGCGTCCCTCGATGCTGGAGTTCATGGACAACACCTCCATCAACGCTGTGGAGGACGTTGCGCGGATGGGGCTCGATCGCTCCGCCGCCGCGATGCTCGTGATCCAGTCCGACGAGCCGGGGCCCCACGCTGCCGACGAAATCGCGCGGATCGAGGAGATCTGCGCCGGACACGCCGCGGACGAGGTCTACTCGACGGACGATCCCGAGACGGGCGAGCAGTTCGTCGGCGCACGTCGCATGGCTGTCCCGGCCGTCGAGCGGCTGGGCTCCCTGCTGCTCGAGGACGTCGGCGTACCGGTGCCGCAACTGGGATCGTTGGTGCGCGAGGTCGAGAGGATCAAAGCGGAGCGAAAGGTACTCGTCGCCGTGATCGCCCATGCCGGCGATGGCAACGCCCATCCCCTGATCGTGTTCGACCCTGCTGACCCTGAGGAGGTGGCCCGAGCGCAGCTCGCGTACGGCGACATCATGGACCTCGCCATGACCCTCGGCGGCACGATCACCGGCGAGCACGGGGTCGGTCGGCTCAAGAGGCCCTGGCTCGGCGCTTACCTCGGCCCGGAGGCACTCGCCCTCAACCAGCGGATCAAGAGCGCCCTGGATCCTGCCGGCATCCTCAATCCGGGGGCTCTGCTGTAACAGTGCTTGTTCAACAAGTCGTAAGAACTGTCAAGATTCGCAGCGAAGTCTGGAAACTCGACCTCGTTGTTGAACAACTGGGGTTATGTCGGGCCGACGGCGGTGGTTCCTGGTCGATCGCGCGATGAGGGGGATGCCTGTGTCCAGGGAGCGCGCGCTCAGCTCGCCGGACACGGAGAGGTCCTCGGCGGTGAGGGCGGGCTGCTCGACGTCCTCAGGTAGCGGGTCGCGCCTCGTGACCAGCGCGGCGTAGGTTCGCGGAGTGAACACCTGGCACAGCCGGGAGCGCCCGGAGCCTTGTCGCTGCCATCGGCCGCGTGGTCCGAGGGCGAGGTCTGCGCCGAGCAATGCCCGAGGGCGCGGATCCAGAGTTTGGGATCTACCTGCTCGCCGAACGGCCACCACCCGTACCTTGGGAGAGTCGATGGGTCCGCTGGCCAGACTTTCGGCTGCCCGCCGACCGCCGCGACGCTGAGGACGCAATGCGCGAGGCCTCGCGTCGTTCGGCATCGGAGCGGGTCGAGATCGCGTGCACGGGCGGCAGCGACAGGACAGGAACCGCTCTAGCCTGCACCTCCGTGCTGGACGGCGTACCCGCCACTGAGGCCGTCGCCTATGTCCGTGCGCGTGAACGACCACCGTGCCGTCGAGACTCCTTGGCAGCGTTGGTAGGTCCGCCGTTTCGCACGTGCTGCCGCTCCCCAGTAGCGGATCCGCTTGCGGTTTCGTGGCGCGGCGGCGCACCCTGCGGCTTTGACTCCTCCGCGTGGTCTATGGCCGCAAGTCTCGAAGGCCGACACGGAACCCTTCGCACCTAGGTGTATCGGTGAGGTTGGTCAGGCGGCTGATCGGCGCTGATCCTCCGATTGCGGGGTGGGGCCGGTGGTGGTTGTACTGGTGGAGCCATGCTGGCAGAGCTGCTCGGCGGGCTGATTCGGAGTTGTAGAACTTCTTGAATGCCCAGCCTTGGGCCATGGTGCGGTGGAAGCGTTCGATCTTGCCGTTGGTCTGCGGCCCGTAAGGACGGGTGCGCTTTGGAGTGATCCCGAGGTCGGCGCAGGTGTCGCGCCATAGGAAGCTTCGGTAGGCCGACCCGTTGTCGGACAGGACGCGTTCGACGATCACACCGCGGGCGGCGAACCAGGCCACGGCGCGGTGGAGCACACCGGCAGCGGTCGCGGCGGTCTCATCGTCGTGGATCTCGGCGTAGGCGACGCGGGAGTGGTCATCGATCACGGTGTGCACGAACGCGGTGCCCATCTTGGCGTGGTGCCACTGGTTGCGTGGCTTGCCCGGCGGTGCCTGCCTGTTGTGGCGTCCTTGCTGCCGTCCGACGTAACGCCAGCCACCACCATCGGGGACGTTGCCGAGCTTCTTGACGTCGACGTGGGTCAGGGAGCCGGGGTGGTCGTGTTCGTAGCGGCGGATGGGTTCACCGGTGGCTCGGTCGACGTGGGTGAGGCGGTTGAGCCGGCACCGGACCAGGACCTTGTGGACCGTCGAGGGAGCCAGACCGACCCGGTCGGCGATCTGCACGGGTCCGAGCCGGTGCTTCCAGCGCAGGTGCACGATCTTGCGGACCATCGGTTGGGGGACGCGGTTCGGCGAGTGATGTGGGCGTGAGGACGCATCACCCATTCCGTCCGGTCCGAGCTGGCGGTAGCGCTCGGCCCACCGCTTCGCGGTCGGCCAGGACACGTCGTACCGCTCAGCAGCTGCGCGCAGGGCGGTGTGACATCGCTTCCACAGCCCGGAATCCGCTGGGCGCGGGCGCTCCGGGGTCGCACACTGGTGCCGTGCTGGGCATCACCGACCTCCCGACCTACCTGGTCGGGCTCATCCTCATCATCCTGCTGCCGGGACCGAACTCGATCTACGTCCTGTCCGTCGCCGCGCGCCGCGGCGTGCGGAGCGGGTACGCCGGCGCGGCGGGCGTGTGGACGGGCGACGCGGTGCTGATGACCCTGTCGGCCGCGGGGGTCGCCTCGCTGCTCCAGGCCAACCCGGCGGCGTTCGCAGTGGTGAAGTGGGCGGGCGCGTCCTACCTGCTGTGGCTGGCGGTCGGGATGCTGCGCACCGGCTGGACGACCTGGCGCTCGCGCGTACCCGTCGCCGAGCAGATCGCCGACGCGGCGCAGGAGGCCGGCGTCGAGCCGCAGGCACGGGGCGAGCGCCCCTACCGGCGCGCGCTGGTGATCAGCCTGCTCAACCCGAAGGCCATCTTGTTCTTCGTCGCGTTCTTCGTGCAGTTCGTCGACCCCGCCTACGCCCACCCGGTGGTCTCGTTCCTGGTGCTCGGCTCGCTGGCGACGCTGGCCAGCGCGACCTACCTCAGCGTGCTGATCTTCGCCGGCAGCCACCTCGCCGCGGCGTTCCGGCGGCGGCGGGCGCTCTCGGCGGGCGCGACGTCGGCCGTGGGCGCGGTGTTCGTCGGGTTCGCCGTCAAGCTCGCCCTCGCCTCGGCCTGACGCCGGGCGAGGGACCGGAGGAAACCCGGCGTCGCGCGGTGTCGTATCCCGGTCACGCCGTTCGTGGTAGGGGTGAGAGGCCGTCCGACAGGGGCGGCCACCGACAACGGGAGACCGACATGCACTACCTCCTCAGCGTCATCGGCGACACCGACAACCCCGCCGACGACTCCGCGCCCGGCGCGATCGACGCGTTCAACGACCGGATGCGGGCCGAGGGCCGCTGGGTCTTCGCTGGCGGCCTCACCGAAGCGCACGACGCGACCGTGACCGACAGCCGTGGCGGCGAGCCGGTGTTCAGCGACGGGCCCTTCGTGGAGTCCAAGGAGTTCCTCGCCGGCTTCTGGGTGCTCACCGCCGACGACCTCGACGCGGCGCTCGCGCTGTCGGTCGACGCCTCGCGCGCCTGCCACCGCAAGATCGAGGTCCGCCCCTTCGGCGGCGTCGCCTGACCCGTGGCCGATCCCGACGCCGACGCCGACGCTGACGCCGACCGGGTCCTCACCCGGGTCCACCACGACGAGTGGGCCCGGGTGGTCGCCGCCCTAGCGCGGCGCTTCGGCGACCTCGACGTCGCGGAGGAGGCCGCCGCCGAGGCGTTCGCGACCGCCGTCGAGCGGTGGCGGGTCGACGGCGTGCCCCCCAACCCGGGCGCCTGGCTGACCACCACGGCCGGCAACAAGGCGCTCGACCGCCTGCGCCGCGAGGGCAGGCGCGAGGCCAAGCAGAGGCAGGCCCACATGCTCACCGACCAGCACGCCGGACCCCCCGAGCCCACCGGAGCCGTCGCGGACGAACGGCTGCGGCTCCTCTTCACCTGCGCGCACCCCGCGCTGGCGCCGGAGGCGCGCGTCGCCCTCACCCTGCGCCTGGTCGGCGGACTCACCGTCGCGGAGATCGCGCGCGCCTTCCTGGTGCAGGAGACGACGGTCGCGCAGCGGATCACCCGCGCCAAGTCCAAGATCCGTGCCGCGCGCATCCCGTGGCGGGTGCCGGACGCCGCCGACCTGCCCGCCCGGGTCGACGGCGTTCTTGCGGTGCTCTACCTCGTCTTCAACGAGGGCTACCTGGCCACGAGCGCCGACGCAGAGCCGGTGCGGGCCGACCTGACAGCGGAGGCGATCCGGCTGACGCGGTTGGTGCGCGAGCTGCTGCCCGACGACGGCGAGGTGGCCGGGCTCCTCGCCCTCATGCTGCTGACCGAGGCTCGTCGCGACGCCCGGGTCTCCGCCGGTGGCGAGCTGGTCACCCTCGACCAGCAGGACCGCGGTGCCTGGGACCGGACCCTCGTCGCCGAGGGGCACGCGCTGGTGCGGGAGCGCCTCGCCTCGGGCCGCGCGCCCGGGCGCTACCAGCTCCTCGCCGCGATCAACGCCGTCCACACCGACGCCGCCGACGCCCGCGACACCGACTGGTCGCAGGTCGTGGCCCTCTACGACCAGCTCGCGCGTCTCGACCCGTCCCCGATCGTGAGGCTCAACCGGGCGATCGCGGTCGCCGAGCTCGACGGCCCCCACGTCGCGCTGGCCCAGGTGGAGGCGGTGGCCGAGGCGCTGGCCGGCTACCACGCGCTCCACGCCACTCGCGCCGACCTGCTGCGCCGCATGGGCCGCAGCGCGGAGGCGCGCGAGGCCTACGACCGGGCGATCGGGCTGGCCGGCAACCGCGCCGAGATGGCGTACCTCACTCGCAGGCGGGACGAGCTGGCAGGCGCCGGGGGCGGGTGACCGGGCGGCTGGGACAATCGAGGCCGTGACCGCCCCGCGCCGCCCGAGCCTGCTGACCGACATCGGGGCAGCAGCACTGGCACTCGTGCTGGTGGGGATCGCCGGGATGCTCGGCAAGTGGCAGTACGACGCCTTCGAGGCCGACCGCGCGGCCGAGGCGCGCGACCTGACCGACGTCGCGCCGGTGCCACTGACCGACGTGATGGGCAACGACGACCCGTTCCGCGCCTCCGACCTCGGCCGCCCGGTCGAGGTGTCGGGCCGGTGGCTCGACGGCGGCTTCTGGGTCGCCGACCGCGAGGGGTCCGGCGAGCCCGGCTACTGGGCGGTGGCGCCGCTGCAGACCGGCGACGCCGCGGTGCTCGTCGTACGTGGGTGGGCGGCCGAGCCCGACCCCGACCTGCTCGCCGTGTCGGGCGAGGCCGAGGTGACCGGGTGGCTGCAGGCGCCCGAGGCGACGGTCGTCACCGACGACGACCCCGACGACGACGTGTTCCCCGAGATCCGCGTCGCCGACGCCGTCCAGCGCGTCGACGTCGACCTCTGGTCCGCGTTCATCATCAGCGACGAGCCCGGCCCCGGCCTCGAGGAGGCCGAGCTGGCGTCGCTGCCCGAGCCGAGCCGTTCGACCGGCATCCGCAATCTCCTCTACGCCGCCGAGTGGTGGGTCTTCGGGGCCTTCGCCGCCTACATCTGGTGGCGCTGGCGGCGCGATGCCACCGCTTCCGCTCCCGACATGCGCTCTCCGAGCGCTGGATAGGTTGACCGACGTGTCCCGCAACCTCACCGTCTACCGCGTCATGGCCTCCATCGTGGGGGTCCTGCTCGTGGTGCTCTGCCTGATCGGCGTGCCGCTGGCCAACTTCGACGGCTCCCCCATGTGGGGAATCTTCGACAGCACGCCCGCCTGGGTCACCCCCGGCTCCGACGCCCAGCACGTGGGCGAGCTGATCACGACCTACCTCGGCGTGGCCCACGGCTGGCTCTACATGATCTTCCTCTTCAGCGCGTTCCTGCTCTCGCGCCGCGCGGGCTGGGACCTGCCGTTCACCCTGGTGACGCTCCTGTGCGGCACGATCCCCGTGCTGTCGTTCTGGGCCGAGCACCGCGCCACCCAGCGCGTGCGCGCCGAACACCCCGAGCTCGCCTGATCCTCACTAGGGTCGAGCCATGGTCACCGCGTTCGTCCTCGGCGGCGGCGGCGTCCTCGGCGCGGTCGAGGTCGGCATGCTGCGCGCGCTGCTCGAGCGCGGCATCGTCCCCGACCTGGTCCTCGGCACCAGCGTCGGCGCACTCAACGGCGCGATGGTGGCCAGGCGCCCCGAGCCGGCGGTGGTGGACCGGCTGACCGAGCTGTGGGCGGCCACCGCGCGCGGGCGCGACGTCTACGGCGACCGCCCGCTGCGCACCGTCCGGCGGGCCGTCTCCAGCGGCACCCACATCTACTCCTCGGAGCCGCTGCGCGCGCGGCTCGAGGAGGAGCTCGGCGACCTCCGCTTCGAGGACCTCCCGGTCCACCTCGAGGTCTGCGCCGCCAGCATCGAGCGGGCCGCCGAGCACTGGTTCACCAGCGGGCCCCTCGTGCCGGCGATCCTCGCCAGCGCGGCCGTTCCCGGGTTGCTCCCGCCCGCGGAGGTCGACGGCGAGCACTTCCTCGACGGCGGGCTGGTCAACTCCATCCCGGTCGGGCGGGCCGTCGAGCTCGGCGCCACCCGCGTCTTCGTGCTGCAGGTGGGGCGCGTCGACCGCCCGCTGCGCGTGCCGACCCGACCGTGGGAGGTCGCACGCGTGAGCTTCGAGGTGGCCCGCCGGCACCGCTTCACCCGCGACATGGCGACGATCCCCGACGGCGTGGAGGCCCACGTGCTCCCGGCGGCCGGCACCTCGCCGCGCGACGACTCGCTGCTCGCCCACCGAGACTTCTCCCGCGTCCAGGCGCGCATCGACGCGACGT
The DNA here is from genome assembly GCF_058355585.1 of Nocardioides sp. Z13_37. NCBI lineage: Bacteria > Bacillati > Actinomycetota > Actinomycetes > Propionibacteriales > Nocardioidaceae > Nocardioides > Nocardioides sp. Z13_37. Next base: position 741,778 of record NZ_JBZGDV010000001.1, read on the forward strand.
ACGCCGCCTCGCGCGCCTACCTCGACGCCGAGCTCGGACCGTCGTGAGACGCCCCCTCGTCTGGGCGCTGCGGCGCCTGGTCGTGGCTCCGGCGGTGGTGGCCCTCACGGTGCTCCTGTGGGTCACGATGCCCGCGTGGCTGCTCGTGGCGGCCGCGCTGTCGCCCCTGCTGCCGGGACGGTGGCGGGCGCTGCGCGTGCTGTGGCTCGTGCTGCTCTACGCCACCTTCGAGAGCCTGCTGCTCGCCGTGCTGTTCGGGTTGTGGCTGGCGAGCGGCTTCGGCTGGCGGATCCGCTCGCCCTACTTCTCCGGGATCCACTACGACCTGGTGCAGGGCACGCTCATCGTGTTCTTCCGCGAGGCCCGCCGGGTGCTGGCGCTCCGCATCCGCACCGACGGGCCGCACCCCTCGCGCGTGCCCGACGGCCCGGTGCTCGTGATGTGCCGCCATGCCGGGCCCGGCGACTCGTTCATCTTGATGTACGCCCTGCTGCACTGGTACCACCGCGAGCCGCGCGTGGTGCTGAAGAACACCCTCGCCTGGGACCCCGCGATCGACGTGATCCTCAACCGGATCCCGGCGCGCTTCATCTCGCCCAACCCCGCTGCCGGCGAGGACCTCGAGTCGCAGATCTCCTCGCTCGCCGCGGGCCTCGACGTCAACGACGCGTTCGTGATCTTCCCGGAGGGCGGCAACTTCACCCCGGCGCGCCGCGACCGCGCCATCGCCCGGCTGCGCCGGCTCGGCCTGGAGCGAATGGCGGTGCGTGCCGAGGAGATGACCCACGTGCTGGCCCCCCGCCCCGGCGGCGTACTGGCCGCGCTCGAGGCCGCACCCGAGGCCGACGTGCTGATGGTGGCCCACACCGGGCTCGACCACATGCTCACCGTCGCCGACGTCTGGCGCGAGCTGCCGATGGACAAGCAGATCACCATGCGCTGGTGGCGGGTCGCCCGTGAGGAGATCCCGGCCGACCGCGACGAGCGCATCGAGTGGCTCTACCACTGGTGGGAGCGCATCGACGACTGGATCGAGGCCAACCGTCCCGAGCCGGTCTGAGCCATTTCCACCTCGCCCGGAGCCCGCGCTGGGGCCGGAGACGCAGACGGGCGGTGCGTGAGGCGGCTCCCGGTGGGGGCCGCTCACGCACCGCCCGATCGCGGTGTGGCTGGGTGTCAGCCCTTCTTCGGCACGTCGTCGATGTCGATGACCTCGGCGGGGCGGTCGGGGTCGGAAGGGCTGTGCGCCTCCTCGACCGAGTCGCTGATCGCCTCGCCCGGGGCGCCGCCGCCCGTGTCGTCGGTGGCCGGGGGCTCCGCGGTCACGACGTCGTCAGCGGTGACGTCGTCGGGCAGCGGGTCGGTGAGCGGGTCGCCACCGGGTGCGGCCGAGGTGCTCGCCGGGGAGGCGGGCGTCGGCGGCGGGGACGCCATCGTGGTCGTGGCCGACTTCGGCGGCGCGGGCGGCACGTAGGTCGACTGCCAGTTGGCGTCGGCGTCCCGCTTGGCGCGGAGCTTGCTGAAGACGAAGCCGCCGACCGCGAGCAGACCGCTGACGAGCAGCAGCTTCTTGAGCTTGCCGCCCTTGGGCTCGGGCTCGACGCCCCGCAGCTCGTTGACCTTGGCGACGGCCAGGTCACGTCCCTCGGCAGCGCGCTCGGCGGCGAGCGTGGCAGCGGCGGCCGCCTTCTCCGCAGCGCTGACCTTGGCCTCGGCCAGCAGCGGGCCGGCCTTCTCGCGCGCCTCGGCGGCCTTCACGGCGGCGAGCGCGGCGCCGGCGGCGGCCGCCTCGCTCGCGCGGGTGCGTCCCTCCTCGACCAGCGGCTGGGCCTTCTGGCGCGCGTCGGCCAGCGCGGGTCCGGCCTTGTCCACCGCCTGCTCCCACGTCGACTCCAGCTGGGGGATGACGGTGTCGGTGACGGTCTCCGAGAGCTGCTCTACGTAGTCCTGCGCGCGGTCCATCAGGGACTTCTTGCGGCCGAAAGGCATGCGTGACCTCCTCTGTCAGTGTGGGTCCATCTCACCACGGCCACCCTGACGCGACCAGCCCCGACCGGGTGGGCAGGAACGCACGCCGTCACGGGTCGCCCGCCTGGTCGTCGGATGGGTCCGACGTGGCAGGATCGAGTCGGACGGCAGCCGACTGCCGTGCCACCACAGATGGACCAGACCCACAGCTGAGAGGCACTTCCATGGCCGACCCCAAGGCGATCTTCAAGACCAACCGGGGCGACATCGTCGTCAACCTGTTCCCCAACCACGCGCCCGAGACCGTCGAGAACTTCATCGGCCTCGCCGAGGGCACGAAGGAGTACCGCGACGACGCCGGCCGGTCGGGTGAGCGCTACTACGACGGGCTCGGCTTCCACCGCGTCATCGACGGCTTCATGATCCAGGGCGGCTGCCCGCTCGGCACCGGCACCGGCGGCCCCGGCTACACGTTCAAGGACGAGATCCACCCCGAGCTCGTCTTCGACAAGCCCTACCTGCTCGCCATGGCCAACGCCGGCCCGGGCACCAACGGCTCGCAGTTCTTCATCACCGTGGCCGCCACCCCGTGGCTCAACCGCAAGCACACGATCTTCGGCGAGGTGGCCGACCAGGCCAGCCGCGACGTGGTCGACAAGATCGCCACCACGCCCACCGGCGCGATGGACCGCCCGCAGGAGCCGGTGGTCATCGAGTCGGTCGTCATCGAGCGCTGACCCACCGCCGCCGATCCGCGACGCGAGACACGACCCAGCCATGACGCAGCCATGACCGAGCCGCCCCAGGGGCCGGCTGCGGGCCAGTCCGCGGCCGGGGTGCCCACCTGCTACCGGCACCCCGACCGCGAGACCTGGATCCGCTGCCAGCGCTGCGACCGGCCGATCTGCCCCGACTGCATGCGCGACGCCGCCGTGGGCTTCCAGTGCCCCGACTGCGTCAAGGAGGCCGCCAAGGGCTCGCGCCAGAACCGCGCCATGTACGGCGGCGAGCGCAGCGCCGACCCGCGGCTGACGTCGTACGTCATCATCGGCATCAACGCGATCGTCTGGCTGGCCATCGCTGTCACCGGCGGCAGCCGCTCCAAGCTGGTCGACCTGCTGGCGCTGCGGCCCAACGGCTACTGCGCGCCCGGCGACGGCTACATCTACGACCAGACGCACCCGGTGTGCACCAGCGCCGTGGCGCGCGAGGTGCCCGGGGTGGCCGACGGCGCATGGTGGCAGCTGATCACCAGCGTCTTCACCCACGTCGAGATCTGGCACGTGGCGCTCAACATGTTCGCCGTGTTCATCCTCGGGCCGACGCTCGAGGGGATCGTCGGACGCAGCCGCTTCCTGGCGGTCTACCTCGTCAGCGGGCTCGCCTCCTCGGCGATGGTGATGTGGCTGAGCTTCGAGTACGGCTCGACGGTCGGGGCCTCCGGCGCGATCTTCGGGCTGCTGGGCGCCCTGCTCGTCACCGCCCGCAAGGCGCGGCTCAACTCCCAGTGGCTCGTGCAGAACCTCGTGCTCGGCGTCGTGATCACGGTCGTCGGCTGGCGGATGATCTCGTGGCAGGGACACCTCGGCGGGCTCCTCGGCGGCATCGCGGCCGCCGCGATCATCGCCTACGCGCCGAAGTCGAACCGCTCGGTCGTGCAGTGGGCCGGGCTCGGCATCCTCGCCGTCGCCCTCATCGCGATCTCGCTCGCCCGGGCCGCCTCCTTCGCCTGAGCGCCGGCTCTCCGGCCCCCGCCACCTCGTCGTACGACGGTGGCGGGGGCTTTCTGCGTGCGGGCGTCGTGCTCCCGGCCCTTGCGTCATGCGTAGCGGCACCCATGACTGCGGGTTCGTATGACGCACCAAGCAGCCACCGGAGGAGGAGGTCCGTCATGCACAGGTGTGCACACACCTGTGGACAACTACACCGGTGTAATTCTCCACAGGGGTTCTCCACAGTGTGGAGAGCCGACGACCCCACAGACGACTCGAGCGGTGGGAGAGACGCCTCCCCTTCCCCAGGAAGGCGCCTCACCCACCGCTCGAGGCGACGGATGTCGATCGGCCCGGATCACCGGGCCAGGGGAGAACCTACTCCCACTTGGTCGCGAAGCTGAACCCGACTGCCATGAAGGCGATGCCGACGACGAGGTTCCACTGGCCGAGGTCGTTGAGGATCCACAGCTTGGAGAGGTCGTCGGAGAAGACGTAGAAGGTGCAGATCCACAGCAGGCCGATCAGGAAGCACGCCAGCATGCCGACCACCACGCCGCGGCCACGGCCGAGCGGGGTCGAGGGGTGGGCCGAGACCATCAGGCCGAGCATCAGCAGGCCGAAGCCGATCGCGTAGTTCCACTTGCCGAGGTCGGCCATCGCCTTGGGGCTGCCCTCGACCGGGGGGAACGCGGTCGGGTTGCCGCGGCCCTCGACGTAGTAGAAGACCAGCCACGCGATGCCGACGACGACGAGGAGCAGGGCGATCAGGAACCTGGGGGTGAAGAGCGAGGTCTTCTCCGCAGAGGTGATCGTGGGGGACTTCGACACTGCTGCTCCTGGGGCTGGGTGTGCGGGTCACGGCGAGCTCAGAACGCCGGTCGCGGGCGGCAGGCGCCCGACGGGGGGTTAGCGTAGTCGTCATGCCGTCCCCGTCCCACCCGTCCCCCGGGCGCCGGCGCGTGTGGCGCGTGGCGACCCCGGTGGTGGTGCTGCTCAGCGGGGCGCTCTTCGCGGTGAGCGCCGAGCAGGCAGACGGCTTCGACCTGCGCGGCGGGCGCCTGACCGACCTGGCCTCCGTGGTCCGCGCCGAGCGCGACGAGGCGGCCGAGCTGACCGCACGGGCGTCCGCGCTCAACGCGGAGGTCGAGGCGCTGAGCACCGAGCTCGGCGACCGTTCGGTCCGCCGCGTCCAGGGCAAGGTCGCCACACTGGTCGACCCGGCGGGGCTGACGGAGAAGGCCGGGCCGGCGGTGCGGGTCACCCTCGACGACGCCTCCGAGGAGGCGCGCGCCTCCTACGAGGGCAACCCCAACGACCTCGTCGTGCACCAGCAGGACATCCAGGCCGTCGCCAACGCCATGTGGAACGCCGGGGCCGTCGCCGTCACCATCCAGGGCCAGCGCCTCATCTCGACCACCGGCATCAAGTGCGAGGGCAACCAGGTGACGCTGCACGGCATCCCCTACTCCCCGCCCTACGTCATCGTCGGCATCGGCGACCCGGCCGCGATGGAGGCCCAGCTGACCACCGACCCGATCCTCGCGGTCTACCGCGACTACACCGCGATCCCCGGCGGCGGCGTCACGTGGGACATGACCGCCGTCGACGCGGCCGTCGCACCGGCCTACGAGGGCCTGCTCGACCTCACCTACGCCACCCCGATGCCGGAGTAGCCGACCCGCCAGAGGGCCGCCGTACGACCGGCGTACGCGCGCCGCGCCGCCACCGTGCTCAGTCGCGCCGCCTCAGTCGCGCCGCCTCAGTCGCGCCGCACGGCCGGAGCGCGCTCCGGGTTGGGCGTCTCCGGCGTCTCGGTCGGTGTCTCGGTGGGCGTCTCCGGCGTCTCGGTGGGTGTCTCGGTCGGTGTCTCCGTGGGTGTCTCGGTCGGGGTCTCGACCGGCTCCTCGTAGTCGGAGACGAAGAGCGTCACGGTGCTGCCCTGGTCGGCCGTGCCGCCGGCGGGGATCTGGTCGACGACCGTCCCCTTGGGCTCGGTCGACGAGGCGTCGATGCGCACGCTGGGCACGAAGCCGGCCTCGGTGATCTGGCGCTCTGCCCTGCGCTGCGGCAGCCCGCGGACGTCGGGCACCTGCTCGGGCCCGTCGGAGAACACCAGGGTCACCGTCGTGCCCTCGGCGACGGCGGTGCCGGCGGCCGGCTCGGTGCGCAGCACCTGGAAGCGCGGCTCGTCGGAGTCCTCCTCCTGGAAGCGCACCTTGAGGTTCTGCGCCAGCATCGCGGCCCGCGCCTCCTTGCGGAGCGTGCCCACCACGAACGGCACCTCCACCTCGGGCTTGCCCAGCGACAGCACGAAGTCGACGGAGCTGCCGGGGTCGGCGAACACGTCGCGGTGGGGGTCCTGCTGGATCACGGTGTCGGCCGGGACGGTCTCGGAGGTCTCACGGGTGATGCGACCCACGGTGAAGCCCGCGTCGCCGATCGCGATGCGGGCCTCGTCCTCGGTGAGGCCGACGACGTTGGGCACGGCCTTGCGCTCCGGTGCGTCGTCGAAGAGCATCGTGTTGATCAGCCAGGCGCCGCCCGCGAGCAGCGCGACGACGAGGATGCCGCCGAGCACCCACCACGCGGTCCGGCCGCGGCCCGGCTCGTCGGGCCGCGGGGCCGGGGAGCCCCCGGAGGCCGCCATCGTGGAGGTCGCGTCGGACGGCGGGGTGGGCGGGACGTAGGCCGTCTCGGCCGTGGGCGGCGCGACCGCCGGTGCCTGGATCGGGTGGCCGGAGAGGTAGCGCTCGATGTCGGCGCGCATCGCGGCGGCGCTCTGGTAGCGGTCCTCGACCCGCTTGGCGAGCGCCTTCATCACGATCGCGTCGATCTCGGGGTCGAGCTGGTCGTCGAGGTCGGACGGCGGGGAGGCCGGCTCGCGCACGTGCTGGTAGGCGACCGCGACGGGGCTGTCGCCGATGAACGGCGGCCGGCCGGTGAGGAGCTCGTAGAGCAGGCAGCCGGTGGAGTAGACGTCGGAGCGCGAGTCCACCGTCTCGCCGCGGGCCTGCTCGGGGGAGAGGTACTGCGCGGTGCCCACGACGGCGGCCGTCTGGGTCATCGTCGACGACGCGTCGGACATCGCGCGGGCGATGCCGAAGTCCATCACCTTCACGTCGCCCGACGGCGTGAGCATCACGTTGCCCGGCTTGATGTCGCGGTGGATGATGCCGGCGCGGTGGCTGTAGTCGAGCGCCGACAGCACGCCCGCGGTGATCTCCAGCGCTCGCTCGGGCAGGATCTTGCGGCCCTCGCGCAGGATGTCGCGCAGGGTGCGTCCCTCGACGCACTCCATCACGATGTAGGGCTGGGCGACGCCGGACCCGTCGGTGGCCATCTCCTCGCCCGTGTCGTAGGTCGACACGATCGCGGGATGGTTGAGCGACGCCGAGGACTGCGCCTCCCGGCGGAACCGCGCCTGGAACGTCGGGTCGCTGGCGAGGTCGGTGCGCAGGCGCTTCACCGCCACGGTGCGACCCAGGCGGCGGTCCTTGCCCTTGCGCACCTCGGCCATGCCGCCTCGGCCGAGGAGCTCGCCGAGCTCGTAGCGGCCGCCGATCAGCGTCGGCTCCGGCTGCGTCATCCCTCGTCGTTCCCTTCGTCGTCCTTCTCCTGGCCGGCCGTGGCCGCGCCCCAGTAGCTGACCGTGACCCGGTCGCCCTCCTGCAGCGTGCCGCTCGGCTCGACCGACTCCACGATTCCCTCCGGCTGCTCGCCGGGGTTGTCCAGCTCCACCGGCACCGGCACGAGGCCCAGGCCGCGCAGCTCCTTCTCGACGTCGCCGTGGTCGCGGCCGACGTAGGCGCCCGGGTCGACGTCGACCGTGGGGGCCTCCGTCTCGGTGGGCGTCTCGGTGGGCGTCTCGGTCGGCGAGTCGGACGGGGTCTCCGACGGCGTCTCGGTGGGCGACTGGCTCGGCGTCCGCGTCGGCGACCGGGTCGGGGACTCGGACTGCTCGCTCGGGGTGTCGCTGGGCTGCTGCGAGGGTGATCGGTCGCCCGAGGTGGTGGGCTCGTCGGTGGGGGTCGTCGAGTCGCCGCCGCGGGTGCCGAGCCAGAACGCCACCAGCAGGGCCAGGACCACCGCGACGATCCCGATGACCAGCGCCCACGGGGTCCTGCGCCGTCCGGGGGGCGCGGGTTGCGCCTCGGGTGTGGGTGCCGGCGGAGCCGCCGCCGGGACGACCCGGGTGGCCGCGGTGTCGCGTGCAGCGTCGGGGGCGGCGACGGGCGCCACGACGGTGGCGTCCTCGTCGGGGGCGGGAGCCGCGGCGTACGACGCGGGCGAGCGCAGCGCCCGGGCGAAGGCCGTGCCGTCGGGGAAGCGGTCGCCGGGCGACTTGGCCAGCGACCGGCGTACGACCGCGGCGAGGTCGGCCGGCACGGTGTCGGGCAGCTCGGGCACCGGGTTGCGCACGTGGGCGATCGCGGTGGCGACCGGGGTGTCGGCGAGGAACGGCTTGCGGCCGGCGAGGCACTCGAAGGCGACGACGCCGAGGGAGTAGACGTCGGACGCGGCGGTGGCGGTCTCGCCCTCCGCCTGCTCGGGGGAGATGTAAGCCGGCGTGCCCATCACCTCGCCGGTCTGGGTCAGCGCCATGCCCTCGGCAGCGCGGGCGATGCCGAAGTCGGTGACCTTGATCCGGCGGTCGGGGGTCACGATCAGGTTGGCGGGCTTGACGTCGCGGTGCACGATGCCGGCCGCGTGGGCGGCGCCGAGGGCGTCGGCCGCCTGGGCGAGCAGGTCCTGGGTGGCGGCCGGGTCGAGCGGGGCGCTCGGGCGCAGCAGCGCCGAGAGCGGCTGGCCGTCGACGAGCTCCATCACCAGGTAGGGGCGCGGGGTGCCGGAGCCGTCACCGGGTGCGCCCTGGCCGTAGTCGAAGACCGCGGCGATCCCGGGGTGGTGCAGCGCGGCGGCGTTGCGGGCCTCGGTCTCGAACCGGCTGCGGAACAGCGGGTCGTCGGCGTACTCGGCCTTGAGCACCTTGACTGCCACCGCCCGGCCGAGCACGGTGTCGCGGGCCGACCACACCTCGCCCATGCCGCCGGTGGCGATGCGCGACTCGAGGACGTAGCGGTGGGCGTCGTCGACGTGGCCACCCGGGGCGAGCACGGTCATCGGGTGATCACCGCCTCCATGATCGCCTTGGCGATCGGCCCGCCGAGCCGGCCTCCACCGATCTCGGAGCGGGAGGTGTCGCTCGACTGCACGAGCACCGCGACGGCGACCTTGGGGTCGTTGGCGGGGGCGAAGGAGACGAACCACGCGTAGGGCGGGCGGTCGGCCGTGGACTGGGCGGTGCCGGTCTTGCCGGCCACCTCGACGCCCGGGATCTGCGCGGGGGTCGCGGTGCCCGAGTCGACGGTCGCGACGAGCATCCTGGTCAGCTCGTCGGCAGTGGTGCTGGAGATCGCCTTGCTGATGCTCTGCGGGTCGGTGCGGTCGAGGACCGACAGGTTGGGCGCGCGCACCTCGTCGACGACGTAGGGACGCATCACGTCCCCGTCGTTGGCGATCGCCGCGGCGACCATCGCCATCTGCAGCGGGGTCGCGGTGACGTTGGACTGGCCGATGCCCGACAGCGCGGTCTGCGGCGGGTCCATGTCGCGCGGGTAGAGCGACTCGGCCTGGCCGCCCAGGTCCTCCAGCGACGTGGAGTTGAAGCCGAACGCCTCGGCCTGGTCGGCCATCGCCTCGACCCCGAGCTCGTTGGCGAGGCTCAGGAAGGTGACGTTGCAGGAGACCTGCAGCGCCTGGGTCAGGGTGATCCGGCGTCCGCCGCAGTTGCCGCCGTCGTAGTTGCCGACGGTCGTGCTGGACTGCGGCAGCTTGAACCGGTAGCCGCCCGGCACCTGCGAGTCGGCGTCGTAGTTGCCCGACTCGATCGCGGCCGCGGCGGTGACGAGCTTGAACGTCGACCCCGGCGGCAGCGTGGTGCCGATCGCCCGGTTGACGAGCGGCTCGCGCGGGTCGGCGTTGAGCTCCTTGCTGAGCTCGGCGACGGCGCCGAAGTCGTGGGAGGCGAAGTTGTTGGGGTCGAAGGTCGGGGTGGACGCCATCGCCAGCACCCGCCCCGTCGTGGGCTCGAGCGCCACGACGGCGCCCTGGGCGTCGCCGGGGAGGTTCTCCAGGCCGGTCCACGCGGCGTCCTGCGCGGCCGGGTTGACGGTGAGCTGGACGTTGCCGCCCTTGGGGTCGGAGTTGCTCAGCATGTCGACGAGCCGGGTGACGAACAGGCGCGAGTCGTCGCCGGCGAGCACCGCGTTCTGGGAGCGCTCGACCCCGGTCGAGCCGTACCACGAGAAGTAGCCGGTGATGGGGGCGTACTTGAACGGCTGGGAGTAGGTGCGCTGGAACTTGTACTTGTCGTCGGAGGGCACGCTGCGCGCGATCGCGTCCTTGCCGACGAGGATCGCACCGCGCTCGCGGGAGAACGCCGCGGTGATGATCCGCCGGTTGCGCGGGTCGTCGGACAGGCTGTCCGCGCGGACGTACATCAGGTAGGTCGCGTTGACGAGCAGCGCCAGGAACAGGACCAGGCAGAACACCGAGAAGACCCGGATGGGCTTGTTCACCGCAGCCTCACCACCTGGGTGCTCTCGCTGTCGGCGCCGGCGTCGTCCACCGGGTCGAGGCGCGGGGCGGGTCGTCGGGCCTGGTCGGAGACGCGCAGCAGCAGCGCGATGACGACCCAGTTGGCCACCAGCGAGGAGCCACCGTAGGACAGGAACGGGGTGGTGAGGCCGGTCAGCGGGATGAGGCCGGTGACCCCGCCGATGACGACGAAGACCTGGAGCGCGACGATCGCGCCGAGGCCGACGGCCAGCAGCTTGCCGAAGCCGTCGCGCGAGATCAGCGCGATGCGCAGCGCTCGCTCCACGATGAGGCCGTAGCAGAGGATGATCGCCATCACGGCGGTCAGGCCGAGCTCCTCGCCGATCGCGGCGACGATGTAGTCGGACTCGGCGTAGGTGATCCGCTCGGGGAAGCCGTTGCCGAGGCCGCGACCGATGAGGCCGCCCCACCCCATGCCGAACATCGCCTCGACCGGCTGGTAGCTGCCCGGCGAGGAGTCGTAGTAGTCCATCGGGTGCAGCCAGAAGTTGAAGCGGTTCTGCACGTTGCCGACGAACGTGTACGCCGCGAGCGCGCCGACGGCGAACAGCAGCCCGCCCACGACGAGCCACCCCGGCCGCTCGGTGGCGACGTAGAGCATCACCAGGAACAGGCCGAAGAAGAGGAGCGAGGAGCCCAGGTCGTTCTGCAGCACCAGGATCATCATCGAGACGCCGAACATCGCCAGGACCGGGCCGAGGTCGCGCCCGCGCGGCAGGTCGATGAACACCACCCTGCGCCCAGCGAGCGCGAGGGCGTCGCGGTGCAGCACGAGGTAGCCGGCGAAGGTGATCACCAGCAGCACCTTGGCGACCTCGCCGGGCTGGAAGCTGAAGCCGGCGACGTTGATCCAGATGTTGGCGCCGTTCTTGCCGCTGCCGATGACGGGCAGGAAGGGCAGGATCAGCAGCACGATGCCGACCAGGCCGGCGGTGTAGGTGAAGCGCTGCAGGACCCGGTGGTCGCGCAGCAGCACCAGCGTGGCGACGAAGAGGAACACGCCCAGCGTCATCCAGGTCAGCTGCTGGCGCGCGAAGGTGTGGTTGTCGCGGCCCAGCGCCTCGTAGGTGAGGTCGAGGCGGTGGATGACGGCGAGGCCGAGCCCGTTGAGCGCCGCGACGAGCGGCAGCAGCACCGGGTCGGCGTAGGGCGCGACCAGACGCACGGTCACGTGGGCCACGACGATCAGCGCGGTCAGCCAGCCGCCGTAGCCGACGAGGTCGGTGGGCACCACGCCCTCCACGCCCAGGCCCACGGCCGCGTAGGCGCCGATGCCGACCACCAGCGCCAGCACGAGCAGGAACAGCTCCGCACCCCGGCGTCGCCGGTGCACGAAGCCCATCAGGGTTCCGGTCTGACTCATCGCACTCGTCCCGTCACCCTGGGTCGACGTCCTGGCGTGCGGCGTAGTTGTCCACGGTCAGGCGGGCGTCGTCGAGGTCGTCGGACTCGATGCCCTCGCGCACCGTCTCGGCGTCGATGTCGCTGAGCCGGCTGAGCTCGACGTCGGTCACCTCGTAGGGGTGGGACAGCGAGATGCCCGGGAGGTCGGCGTCGATGCCGCGGAAGATGGTCACCTTGCCGTCGTCCTCGGCGACGTAGAACTGCTGCTGGCTCCACGACCAGCCGGCGGCCAGCACCACCCAGCCCAGGCCGAGCAGGATCGCGGCGACCAGCAGCCGCCGCAGCCAGGCGTAGCGACCGGGGTCGCGGGGGGCGTAGCGCACGGCCTCGGGGTCGATGGGATCGGCGACGTAGGCGCCCTCGGGCACGTCGTCCGGCACGGGCGGGATCTCGCCGGTGTCGCCGGAGCGGTGGCCGCGGAAGAGCCCGCCGACCGCACCGCCGAGCGGGAGTCGCCGGGGCAGGTCTGCGGCCGCGCCGACGAGCAGCGGCGCGAGGTCCTCGGGCGGCGCCTCGTCGGCGACGTCGGCGACGATGCAGGTGACGTTGTCGGTGCTGCCCGCCTCCAGGCTCGCCCGGACGAGCTCGACGGCGGCGAAGTCGGGCGTGCCGGTGGAGAGGATGTCGGCCATCCGGTCGTGGGTGAGCGTGCCGCACGCGCCGTCGCTGCAGATGAAGATGCGGTCACCGGCCTCGGCGGGGACCTCGAAGAGGTCGGGCTCCTCGTGGCGCACGCCGTCGAGCGCCTTGAGGATGAGGTTGCGGTGCGGGTGGGTGCGCGACTGCTCCTCGGTGATGCGTCCCTCGTCGATGAGCGACTGGACGAAGGTGTGGTCGTGGGTGAGCTGGCGCAGCTCGCCGCCGCGCAGGAGGTAGGCGCGGCTGTCGCCGATGTGCCCGATGCCGAAGCGGGTGCCGTCGAAGAGCGCGACGGTGGCGGTGGTCGAGGTGCCGTTGAGGCCGGGGTCCTCCTCGACGAGCTCGGCGATGCGGTCGTCGGCGCGGTGCACCGCGCCCGCCACCTGGCCGAGGATGTCGTCGTCGGGCGCCTGGTCGAGCTTGCGCAGCGCCTGCACGGCGGTGCTCGAGGCGAGGTCGCCGCGCACGGCGCCGCCGACGCCGTCGCACACCGTGAGCAGCCACGGACCGGCGTAGCCGCTGTCCTGGTTCTCGCGGCGGACCCGGCCGACGTCGGAGATCGCGGAGTAGTGGAGGTACATCACTTCCTCAGCTCCAGGATCGTCTTGCCGACGCGGACCTGGACGCCGGGGCCGATCGTGGTGGGCTGGGTGATGCGGACGGGGCCGACGTAGGTGCCGTTGGTGGAGCCGAGGTCCTCCACGAACCACTCGTCGCCGCTCGCCGCGACGCGGGCGTGGCGGGTGGAGACGTAGTCGTCGTCCAGCTTGATCGCGGCGTCGCTGCCGCGGCCGATGAGGAGCGGGGCGTCGGCGAGCTCGGCGCGCACGCCGGCGTTCTCACCCTCGACCACGATGAGGTGGGTGGGCGCTCCGCGGCGCGGCTTGCGGGGCGCCTTGGTCTTGGCGGCCTTGGTCTTGCGGCTCGGCGCGGGGGCGCCGTTGCGGGCGGTCTCGGGCACGCGCGCACCGAACATGTCGGAGCGGATGACCGAGATCGCCGACAGCACGAAGATCCAGAGGATCGCCAGGAACGCCATCCGGATGAGGAAGAGGGTCAGCTCAGACATTCCAGCCCCCGGCCTCGTCGCGACCTCCGTCGATGCGGACCGTCATGTCGGTGTGGCCGATGCGGATGGTGGAGCCGTCGCGCAGCCGGGCCCGCGCCACCTTCGACCCGTCGACGAGGATGCCGTTGGTCGAGCCGAGGTCGACGGCCTCGACGCCGTCGATGCTCACCACGAGCTCGAGGTGGCGCCGGCTCACGCCGGGGTCGTTGATGCGCAGGTCGGCCTCGGTGCCACGACCGACCACCAGGCCGGGCGGGCGCAGCGGGTGGCGGGTGCCGTTGACCTCGAGGGTGGCGTGCGAGGAGCGCGTACGCGTGCGCTGGTCGTTGTCGGTCACGCTCGCCTGCGCCTTGGAGCGGATGCGGAAGCGGCCGGTCGTCAGGTCGCTCGCGGTCTCGAAGGCGATGCTGATGGGGCCGGTGAACACGTAGCCCTGGGCGTCCGCGTGGTCCTGGAGCTGGTCGACGAGGTCCTGCTCGAGCGCGCGGCCGAGGCCGACGATGCGCTCGAGGTCGGTGGCCGACAGCTCGACGTGGAAGTCGTTGGGGACGAGCCGGCGCTGGCGGCTGAGCACCTGGGCGTTGTTGTCGCACTCCCTCTGGAGGGCCGCGGCGATCTCGACGGGCTGCACGGCGCTGCGGAAGGCCCGGGCGAAGACACCGGAGATCACGGTCTCGAGCCGCTGCTCGAAGCGCTGCAGCGGGTTCGGCATCGGGCCTCCTCTCGTCGCGCTCGGTCGGATCGTCGTGGGCGGGCAGGCATGACCCCACCGCCCGGCCGGTGCCGCCGAGCGTACCGGCCGCTCGCCCCCTCGCCACGGTGCCGCCCCGGTCGGCCCGGGATCGCCACCGGCGCGTGCCCGCTCGACTCCGCGGCCGATTGGGAGCCTGCCTCGGCCGTGGGGTAGCCTGAGCCCGCTTCTGGCGCGAGTGGCGGAATAGGCAGACGCGCACGGTTCAGGTCCGTGTGTCCGAAAGGACGTGGGGGTTCAACTCCCCCCTCGCGCACCAGTGGGTAGCCCCGGGGATGACCTGGGGCTCTACTCATTTCCGGAGTTGGCCTGAACGCCGCGCCGGCACGGTCGTCGGCGGGGTCACCGCACTCGTCTGCGGGGTCGCCCTCGGTGGAACAGGTCGGGCCGAGCGGTGAGTCCTACACGTCGACCCGGTAGGTCAGGTCCAGGTCGGCGGCGTTCTGACCGCGGATCCCCCAGTTCACCCGCGGGGTCTCCATGATGGTGATCTCCAGGCTGTGGGGGTGGATCCCCGCTGCCTCCTCTGCCCGGGCGAACAGCTCGGCGACCAGCCTCCGCTTGGCCTCGACGCTGCGTCCCTCGAACATCGAGAGCTCGATGATCGTGTAGTCCCTGCCCCGGTCCGGTGGGTACACGAAGTCGGCCGGGTCGAGGTGGATGAAGCGCTGGAAGCGCTTCTCCGGGGGATAGTCGAGCGCGACGACGAGCGCCTCGTGGATCGCACCCGAGAGGGCGTCGCGACGCTGCTCGAGACGACCTCGTACCCCGTACACCACGACCTGTGCCACGCCAGCAGGCTACCGCCGTGCCCGCGGAGGGCCCGCGTCAGCCGGCGGGCGCGGTCCGCGTGGGACGCATGTCGAGCCAAGCTCGTTGCAGGCGGTCTGCCGTGGGGGACAGGACCTCCGGCGGGAGGTCGTACGGCACCCGGACGAAGGCGTCGTGGGCTCCGGACGGGTCGGTGAGGTGACCCGGGGTGACCTCCACGTCGTGCCGGAGCGCAACCGAGGCGAAGGCGCCGGCATCGGCGCCGGGCAGCTCGACCCAGAGCGCCGATCCCCCGTCGGGCTCGACCCATCGCCACTCGGGCATCCGCTCCCTGAGCAGGGACCCAAACGTGCTCAGGCGCTCGCGCCGCGCCGCGTCGCGGTGCCGCGCCCACTTCTCGAGCCTGGGCACCACGCGGGACGCGAGCGCCTGCTCGAGCACCGGGCTCCCCATGTCGGCGATGGCCTTGAGCCGGGCCAGCCGGTCGATGACCTCGACCGGACCACGGACCCAGCCCACGCGCAGCCCGCCCCAGACCACTTTGGAGAGCCCGGAGACGGTCAGGACCGGTGAGCTGTCGTCGGCTTCGGCGGCCAGCGGCCGGTGCGGGCGCCCCGGGTCGCTCGGATGGCTGTGGTCCTCGATGAGGGGCACCCGAAACCGGCGGGCGAGCTCGGCGACCTGACGGCGACGGCCGGCCGACATCAGCACCCCCGTGGGGTTGTGGAAGGTGGGGGTGACGAACAGGAGCGCGGCGCCCTCACCGAGGGCGGCCTGGAGCCGGTCGGGTCGGATGCCCTCCGCATCGAGGGGGACGCCGCGGAGGTCGGCCTCGTGCAGGCGGAAGAGGTCGGTGCAGCCTGGCCAGCTCGGTGACTCCACGACCACCACGTCGTTGCGGCGGAGGTAGAGCTGTGCCGAGAGGGCGATGGCCTGGGTCGCTCCAGTGGTGACGAGGACCTGGTCAGGGCTGGTGGGCAGACCCTGCACCTCGTAGTGACGGCTGATCGCGGCCCGCAGCTCGGGGAGGCCGCGGGGGTGGTAGCCGGCCTCGCCCACCAGGCCCGGTAGGTCGGTGGCGAGGAGGTCTGCGATCTGGGCCGTCAGCTCGTCCAGCAGTGGAGGAGCGACGCCCTGCCCGACCGAGGACAAGGAGATCACGTCCTTGCGCGTGTCGATCATGCGCTCGAGCAGCCCGCTCGCGCCGCCGCCCGGGACCCGGCCGTCGTGGCGTCCGTGCGGCGACCCCCCCGAGGGAAGCACGACGGTGCCGCTGCCGCGCCGGCTCTCGACTCGGCCCTGCGTGCGCAGGAGGTCGTATGCACCGACGACCGTGGTGCGGCTCACGCCCAAGGAGGCCGCAAGGGCCCGCTCGGACGGGAGCCGGTCGCCAGCCGCGAGCCCGCCCGAGTCGACCAGCCGGCCCAACGCCTCGGCGAGCGAACGGTAGAGAGGCGCCGGTCGCGAAAGCCGATCTCCCACCAGTGCGGCGATGCCGGCGGCGTCCGGAGATCGGTCCACTTTCGCCACGAGTGGCACTGTACCGAGAGCGAGCGGGGGCCGAGGCTCGACGCATGACACGTACGACGGCGCCGCCACCCCCCATCCTCGAGCGCGGATCCGCGGGCCGCCTCCGCATCCCGGGGCCGGTGCCCCGTGCCTGACGTCGTCACGCTGGTCGCCTTCGGCCTGGCTTCAGCCACGCTCATCCTCGTCCCGGGGCCGAACCTCGTCTTGATCGCGACTCGGAGCCTCCACCAGGGGACTCGGGCCGGTGTCGCGTCCGCGCTGGGCGTCGAGACGGCCACCGCGATCTTCGTCGCCGCGACCGCCGCCGGCGTCGCGGGGGCGGTCGCTCGATCCGACGCTCTGGTCGCCACGATCGAGGTCGCGGGTGCGGTGTACCTGCTCCATCTGGCGGTGGGCGCCCTTCGCAGGAAGCCGATCGACACTGCGGCTCCGACGACCTCACGGTCGGGCGCGCGTGCGTACGGCGAGGGCCTGGTGGTGAACCTGCTCAACCCGAAGGTGCTGGTGTTCTTCCTTGCCTTCCTCCCGCAGTTCGTCAGTCACGAGAGCGGGGCGCCTGCCGCCACCCAGCTACTCGTCCTCGGCATCGTGTTCCTTTGCCTCGCCCTGGTTCTGGACCTGCTGGTCGCCGTCGCCGGGGGCGCGGTCGCCTCGCGGGTCGCGCAGGCCTCCCGTGACGTGAGATGGACTCGGCTTCCCGTCGCGACGGTGTACCTGGCGTTGGCGGTCTCGGTGGCGTGGAGCGTGGGGCGATGAGGGCGGTCCTGGTCTCGTCCCTTCTCGCAGGCACTGTCGCCGCGGGACTGACCGCCGGCTTCCTGACGGCCTTCGCGCACACGGTGATGCCGGGACTCGCCAAGGTCGACGACCGGGCCTACGTCGCCTCGTTCCAGGCGATGGACCGCGCCGTCTACAACCCGTGGTTCATGGTGCCCTTCGTCGCCGTCCCTGCTCTTGCCGGTGTCGCGCTGCTGACGGCGTGGGGCCAGAGGACCGACCTTCTCGTCCTCCTGGCGATCGCGTTCGCGTGCACGCTCGCCACCGTCGTGATCACGGGGACCGTGCACCTGCCGCTGAACCGGGAGATCGCCGAGCTGGGCCCGGGCGCCTCGGCCACGGACCTCGCCGCGGCCAGGGAGCGTTTCGAGGACCGCTGGGTGACCTGGAACGTCCGCCGCGCGATCACCGCCACCGGAGCGTTCCTGCTCCTGGGTGCGGCGCTGCTACGCAGCTCCTGACCGCCGCGCGGACCCGGCTCACCACGGCGACCCCACACCGTGGGATGGTCAGGTGCGCGGGACCCGCGACCAGGCGTACGGCTGCGATGGGCAGGTCGCCTGCGCCCAGATGGGTTCCCGCCGCGCCCACGGCGAGCGCCACATCGACGCGGTCGTTGACGATGCAGGTCACCCGGCCGGTGCGCAGAGCTCCACCACCCGATGCGCGAAGTCGTGGAGCATCCGGTCGGTGCAGTCCTTGGCACGCACCTGGACCACCGGGGCCCCGGCGCTGACCGCCGCGGCGACCACACCGAGCGCGTCCCTGCCTCCGTGCATCGGTGAGCACGTGCAGGCGACCGATGCGGATGTCCCGCGCGGTTGGTTCCTACCGAGCATCCCGCTCGTAGGGAGCACCTGAGCTCGGAGCGGCCGTGGGGTGGTCCGCGGTGACGGCGACGTGGCCAGTGAACTGACCGGCGAAGTCCCCCGTCGCCTCGATCGGCGTGATCACGTCCACGAGGACGCCATCGGGGGCGGCGACGATGAAGTGTCGTTGCCCGAAGTCTTCGGAACGCAGCGGCAGAACTGCGTCGAGGGGTCCGTTGGTGACCAACCGCTCGTACTCCGCGTCGACATCATCGACCTCGAGGTTGAGGAGCATGCCGGCCGCCGGCTGACCCTTCACCGGAATGGACGGGTGCGTCGCATCGACGATGGCCAGCTCCCAGCGGTCACGCCGGAGGCTGACGTACCAGTCGGTTTGGAAGACGGCCTCGAACCCGAAGTGCTCGCGGTAGTAGGCGGCGGTGGCCGTGACGTCGGTGGCCATGAGGACTGGATAGATGCTCGTGCATGTCATCGGACTCGCTCCTTTACGTACAGAGTGTATGTATCCGGGTACGGTATACATACGGTCGGTATGAATCAAGGGGGTGGAGATGGCTCGAAGAACACGAGCGGAGAGCGACGCCACTGCTGCCCAGGTGCTCGCGGCCGCCAGCTCGCTCTTCGCGAGCGATGGCTACGGTGGTGTGGGCTTGGAGAAGGTGGCCCACGCGGCGGGCGTCACCCGCGGGGCGGTGTATCACCACTTCACGAGCAAGAAGGGCCTGTTCACGGCCGTCCTCGCGCAGGCTCACAGCGACGTCGCTCGCGACGTCGTCGCCGCGGCGGAGCGGGCGCAAGCGACCAGCGCTGATCCGTGGCTGGCCCTGGAAGCGGGATGTCGGGCATTCCTCGACGTCAGCTCAGCCGCCCCCACGCGGCAGATCCTTCTGATCGACGGGCCCGCCGTCGTCGGGTGGGATGCCTGGCGCCGCTATGACGCTGCCAGCTCGGGTCGCCACCTGGACGAGGCGCTCAACGAGTTGGCCGACCACGGACAACTCGCTCCAGCGAACGTCGCTGCGACAGCTGCGCTGCTGTCCGGGGCAATGAACGAAGGCGCTCTCTGGGTCGCGTCGCAGCCCCGGGCGCACAGGCAACGGGCTCTCGACGACGCGTGGACCGTCCTCGGCCGTCTTCTCGGTGCGCTCCGCGCAACCGACGCCGTCTCCTGACGTCCGTGACATGGCGCGGGCGACGGACGTGATCGAGGTCAACTCAATCGATCCGGACCCCCCTCGAGGACCGCGGCGAGGGGCCTAGCCCAGCGTCGAGGTGCGAGCGATCAGCTCGGGGGTGAACTCGATCTGCTGGTGGCGGTGGCCGGGATCGTTGATCTCCTCGATGAGGAGCTCGGCCGCGGCCGCGCCGAGGGCCTGGCGCGGCTGGCGCACCGAGGTGAGGGGCACGGCGGCGCCCGCCGCGAAGGCGATGTCGTCGTAGCCCACGATGGCGAGGTCCTCGGGCACCCGCTGGCCGGTCGAGACCACCTGCTGCAGCAGGCCGAGGGCGATGAGGTCGTTGGCGCAGAAGACCGCGCTCGGACGGCTGCGCCGGGGCAGGCCGGCGAGGCGCTCGCCGGCGAGGCGTCCCTCCTCGAAGTACAGGCCGTCGGTCTCGACGTGGAGGAGGTCGGACTCGGCGAGGCCGGCCTCGTCCCACGCGGCCCGGGCGCCGTCGTAGCGGTCGCGCACCTGGCCGAGCGAGGAGGGGCCGCCGACGAAGGCGACGCGGGTGTGCCCGCGGTCGACGAGGTGCTCGATGGCCACCCGTCCGCCGAGCCGGTCGTCGACCGTGACCGAGCAGAACCCGCCCGTGGTGTTGGCGCGGTCGACGATCACCACCGGCGTGCCGTGGGCGGTGATCCGCGCGAGCGTGGCGGACTCGGGGTCGACCGGCGTGATCAGGATGCCGTCGACCCGCTGCTGCTGCAGGTGCGCCAGGTGGGCGCCCTCGCGGGCGTCGCGGGCGTCGCTGTTGCACAGGAACAGCGAGAGGTCGGCCTTCTCGGCCGCCAGCTCGATGCCGCGGGCGACGTCGGTGAAGAACGGGTTGGTCGCGTCGAGCATGACGTAGGCCAGGGTGTCGCTCCGGCCCATCCGCAGCTGGCGGGCCGACTCGTTGAGCACGAAGCCGAGCTCGCTCATCGCCCGCTCGACGCGCTCACGCGTGCCGGCGCTGACCCGGTCGGGACGGTTGAGCACGTTGCTCACGGTGCCGAGGGAGACCTGGGCGAGCTCGGCGACGTCCTTGACCGAAGGCCGACGCCCGTTGCGCAACACGTGGTTGCTCTTCGCCATCGGTCTCCTCGGGTGTGCGGTCCACAGGAGCGTAGACCAACGCGGGGGTGAATGAAACGTCACAAGAAAGTCCGCGGATGTGCTTGACGCCTGTGACGACCGCCACTTACGGTGCTTCCCACCTGAAACCTTTCAATACCCCCGGGAAGAGGGCCATGTCCGCCAGCAACACCGTCGCACCGGTGCTCGCGCTGCACGACGTCTCCAAGTCGTTCGGGCCCGTGGTCGCCCTCCGGTCGGGAAGCATCGTCGTCGAGGCGGGCAGCATCCACGCCCTCATCGGCGAGAACGGCGCGGGCAAGTCGACCCTCGTCAAGGTCGTCGCCGGCGTGCACCGCCGCGACTCCGGCACCTTCGAGCTCGACGGCGGTGCCGTCGACTTCGGGTCGACCGCGGAGTCCAAGCAGGCGGGCGTCGCCGTGATCTACCAGGAGCCGACGCTCTTCCCCGACCTGTCGGTCACCGAGAACATCTTCATGGGCCGCCAGCCGCTGGCCCGGGGTCGCCGCATCGACCGCCCCGCGATGTACGCCGAGGCCGAGCGGCTGTTCGCGCGCCTCGGCGTGCGGATCGACCCGCGCCGTCCCGCCGAGGGCCTGTCGATCGCGGACCAGCAGATCATCGAGATCGCCAAGGCGATCTCCCTCGACGCCCGCCTGCTCGTGATGGACGAGCCGACCGCCGCGCTCAGCGGCGTCGAGGTCGAGCGGCTGTTCGCCGTCGCCCGCAGCCTGCGCGACGAGGGCCGGGCGCTGGTCTTCATCTCCCACCGCTTCGACGAGGTGTTCGCGCTCTGCGACACCGTCACGGTGATGCGCGACGGCTCCTACGTCGACACCCGCCGCATCGACGAGACGACGCCGGCCGAGCTCGTCTCGCTGATGGTCGGCCGCGACGTCGACGAGCTCTTCCCCAAGGTCGCCGCGGAGGTCGGCGAACCCGTCCTGGAGGTCCGTGGGCTCAACCGCACCGGCGTCTTCCACGACATCGACTTCGAGGTCCGCGCCGGCGAGATCGTTGCCCTGGCCGGTCTGGTCGGTGCCGGTCGCAGTGAGATCGCGCGTGCCGTGTTCGGCGTCGACGCCTACGACTCCGGCTCGGTGACGCTGTCCGGCAGGACCGTGAAGCCTCGCGACCCGCGCTCCTCGATCCGCGCCCGGATGGCGTTCATCCCCGAGGACCGGCGCAAGCAGGGACTGGTCATCGACGCCTCGGTCACCCGCAACGTCGCCGGCGTCATCCGCCGCAGCATCGCGCGCGCCGGGCTGCTGACGGGCGCGATGGAGACCCGGGCCGCCGCGCCGTGGGCCGGCAGGCTCGAGGTCAAGACCAGCGCCCTCGACATGAACGCCGCGACCATGAGCGGCGGCAACCAGCAGAAGGTCGTCATCGCCAAGTGGCTCGCGACCGACCCCAGGCTGCTCATCATCGACGAGCCCACCCGGGGCATCGACGTCGGCACCAAGGCCGAGGTGCACCGCCTGCTGTCCGAGCTGGCCGGGCAGGGCCTCGCGATCTTGATGATCTCCTCCGAGCTGCCCGAGGTCCTCGGGATGGCCGACCGCGTCCTGGTCCTCTGCGAGGGCCGGATCACCGCCGAGCTCGACCGCGCCGAGGCCACCCCGGAGGCCGTCATGCACGCCGCCACCCACCACCTGGAGGACGCCCGATGAGCCACACCGACGTCGAGCGCCCCGACTCGGGCCCCGGGGCCGCCGAGGTGTCCGCAGGCGAGGCGCTGCTGGTGGAGCCGAGCCGGCTCTCACCGACGCGCCGGGCGATCACCACGGTGCTCCGATCGCGCGAGCTCTCGATCTTCCTGGTCCTGGTCGCGGTCGTCGTGCTCGCCACGACCAAGAACAACGGCTTCCTCTTCAGCTCCGACGGCTGGCGCAACTTCCTGCTCAACCCGTCGATCCTGCTGCTGCTCGCGGTGGGTCAGGCCGTCGTCATCATCACCCGCAACGTCGACCTGTCGGTCGGCTCGGTGATGGCCCTCACCGCCTACCTCACCGGCCGGCTGTTCATCGAGCAGCCCACCATCCCGATCGTCGCGGTCGTCGCGGCCTGCCTCCTGCTCGGGGCGCTCCTCGGCCTGGTCAACGGCGTGCTGGTGGCCTACGGCAACGTGCCCGCGCTCGTGATCACGTTGGGCACCCTCTACATCTACCGCGGCATCATGCTCACCTGGGCCGGCAGCGACCGGATCAACGCCGGCGACCTGCCCCGCGAGTTCCTGCGCCTCGGCACGCAGTCGGTGCTCGGCATCCCGCTGCTCACCATCGTCGCGGTGCTGGTGCTCGCCGCGGTGGGCTACTACCTCCACACCTCACGCGGCGGCCGCGAGCTCTACGCGATCGGCTCCGACCCCGACGCCGCCGTGCTCTACGGCCTGCCCGTACGCCGCCGCCTGCTGGCCGCGTTCGTGCTGAGCGGCGCCCTGGCCGGTCTCGCGGGCGCCCTCTACACCGCCCGCTACGGCACGGTGAGCTCCAGCGTCGGCAGCGGCATCGAGCTGCAGGCCGTCGCCGCGGCCGTCATCGGCGGCATCGCGATCTTCGGCGGCAGCGGCACCGTGTGGGGAGCGGCCATCGGCGCGTTCCTCCTGATCACCATCAACCGCGCCCTGCCCAGCCTCGGCATCGAGGACTTCTGGCAGCGCGCCGTCGTCGGCGTGCTGATCCTGGGCGCGATCGTGCTCGACCGCGTCCTCGCCCGCCGACAAGCACGCAAGCTCGCCGAATCGAGGGACCACACATGAGCACCCAGGCCACGCCAGCCACCCGCACCTACGCGGCGCACGCGGCGCCGCTGTGGCAGCGCTGGCTGCTGACCCGCGAGACGGCCGTCATCGTGCTGACCGCCGCGGTCGTCCTCTACTCGATCCTCAACGTGCCCAACTTCGACGGTCCGCTGACGCTGAAGTTCCTCCTCCAGGACATCGCGCCGATCCTGCTGATCGCGCTGCCGATGACGCTGGTGATCATCACCGGCGAGATCGACCTGTCGGTGGCCAGCATCATGGGCCTGAGCAGCGTGCTGCTGGGGGTGCTCCACGACGGCGGGATGTCCGTGCCCGCCGCCGCCCTCCTGGCCCTGCTCGCCGGTCTGGCGTGCGGCGCCCTCAACGGCTTCCTCATCGCCTACGTGGGCCTGCCGTCGCTGGCGGTGACCATCGGCACGCTCGCCCTCTTCCGCGGCATCGCGGTCGGGCTGCTCGGCACCACCGCCATCACCGACTTCACCGAGAAGTGGGCCGACCTCGCCACCGGCACGATCGGCGAGACCCGCATCCCGCTGGTGATGATCCCCTTCGCGGTGCTGGCCGTGGGCTTCGTGGTCCTGCTCCACTTCTCGACGTTCGGCCGCGGTGTCTACGAGATCGGGCTCAACGACGAGGCCGCCCACTTCACCGGCGTCGACGTGCGGCGCACCAAGCTGATCGTGTTCGTCCTCTCCGGCGTGGTGTCCGCACTCGCCGGCATCTACTTCACCCTCCGCTACGGCTCCGCCCGTGGCGACAACGCCACCGGCTACGAGCTGCAGGTCATCGCCGCCGTGCTGCTCGGCGGCGTGTCGATCTTCGGCGGCCGCGGCCGGCTGCACGGCGTCCTCGCCGGCGTCGTGCTGATCGGCGTCATCTCCAGCGCACTGCGCCTGGAGAGCGTGACGGTCAACGTCACCAACGTCATCGTCGGCCTGCTCCTCGTGGCCTCGGTGATCCTCCCCAGCGTCCTTGGGTGGGCCGGCTCGCGGCTGCCCCGCAAGGCGTCAGCGGACCCATCGGGACCGCGCCCCGACAAGGACACGGCGACCGCCGGCGTCTGAGACATCGAAAGGTAGAGACACATGAAGTTCCAGAAGAGGCGGCCCGCTGCCCTCGCCGCGCTCGCCCTGACCGCCACCTTCGCCTTCGCCGGCTGTGGCGGCGACGACGACAGCTCGGCCGACAACGGCTCCGGCGACAGTGGTGGCGCCCTCAGCATCACGATGCTGCCGAAGAACCTCGGCAACCCCTACTTCGACACCAGCACCGACGGTGCCGAGGCGGCCGCCGAGGAGATCGGCGCCGACCTCGAGGAGGTCGGTCCCGAGACCGCCAGCCCCGACGCGCAGGTGTCCTACATCAACACCGTCGCCCAGCAGGGCCAGGACGCGCTGATCCTCTCGGCCAACGACCCCGACGCCCTCTGTGACGCGATCGACGAGGCCCGCAGCGCGGACGTCAAGGTCGTCACCTTCGACGCCGACACCAACCCCGAGTGCCGCGACCTGTTCATCAACCAGGCCACCGCCGAGGGCATCGCCGCCAAGCAGCTCGAGCTGATCTCCGAGCAGATCGGCGGCAAGGGCGAGATCGCGATCCTCTCGGCCGCGGCCAACGCGACCAACCAGAACGCGTGGATCGAGATGATGGAGGCCGAGCTCGCGGACAACCCCGACTACGCCGACATCGAGCTCGTCGACACCGTCTACGGCGACGACGAGGACCAGAAGTCCTTCGACCAGACCGAGGCCCTGCTGCAGAACCACCCCGACCTCAAGGGCATCGTCTCGCCCACCACGGTCGGCATCGCCGCGGCCGCGCGCTACCTCTCCGACAGCCAGTACAAGGGCAAGGTCGCGCTGACCGGCCTCGGCACCCCGAACCAGATGCGTGAGTACGTCGACAACGGCACCGTCGAGGCGTTCGCCCTGTGGAACCCGGGCGACCTCGGTGCCCTCGCGACCTACGCCGCGGCCGCCCTGGCCAACGGCGACATCTCCGGCGAGGAGGGCGACACCTTCGAGGCCGGCGACCTGGGCGAGTTCGAGGTCGAGGCCGACGGCGTCGTCCTGCTCGGCGAGCCGTTCACCTTCAACGCCGACAACATCGCCGACTTCGACTTCTGAGTCGGATCACCACCGCGTCCCGGGGCCGACGGCCGAGCGCCGCCGCCGGCCCCGGGCACACCCCCTTCCCCAGCCGAGAGGAGACCGTGATGCAGCGCGTCTGCTTCACCCTCCAGGTCCGCAAGGACCGCATGGAGGAGTACGCCGCGCGCCACGCGGCCGTGTGGCCCGACATGCTCCGCGCACTCCGCGACACCGGCTGGCACAACTACTCCCTCTTCCTGCGCGAGGACGGCCTGCTCGTCGGCTACCTCGAGACCCCGGACCTCGCCGCCGCCCAGGAGGGCATGGCCCGCACCGACGTCAACGCGCGGTGGCAGGCCGAGATGGCGGAGTTCTTCGAGGACCTCGACCTCCCGCCCGACCAGGGCTTCTGGCAGCTCGCCGAGGTCTTCCACCTCGAGGACCAGCTCGCCGCGCACGACCCGGCGCACGACCCCCCGCACCACCCCCCGCACCACTCGGACGCCAGCTCCGAGGACTCCGCCCGCACGAGCTCCACCTCGAGCTCCACCTCCAGCCAGGACCAGTGATGACTTCCTTCTCCCAGATCAGCGACCGACTCGGCGACCTCGCCATCGAGGTCCCGTCCTGGGCCTACGGCAACTCCGGCACGCGCTTCAAGGTGTTCGGATCCGCGGGCACCCCGCGCACCGTCGAGGAGAAGATCGCCGACGCCGCCACCGTGCACCGCTTCACGGGCCTGGCCCCGACGGTCGCGCTGCACATCCCGTGGGACAAGGTCGACGACTACGCCGCGCTCGCGGCGTACGCGGAGGAGCAGGGCGTCACGCTGGGCACCATCAACTCCAACACCTTCCAGGACGACGACTACAAGCTCGGTGCGCTCACCCACACCGACCCGCGGGTCCGCCAGAAGGCGATCGACCACCACCTCGAGTGCATCGAGATCATGAACCGCACCGGGTCGCGCGACCTGAAGATCTGGCTCGCCGAGGGCACCAACTATCCCGGCCAGGGCGACATGCGCGCCCGGCAGGACCGGCTGGCCGAAGGGCTGCGCACGATCTACGACCAGCTCTCCGACGACCAGCGACTGGTGCTGGAGTACAAGTTCTTCGAGCCGGCGTTCTACCACACCGACGTCCCCGACTGGGGCACGTCGTACGTCCACGTCGCCGCGCTCGGTGAGCGCGCCAAGGTGTGCCTCGACACCGGCCACCACGCGCCGGGCACCAACATCGAGTTCATCGTCGCCCAGCTCCTGCGCCTGGGGAAGCTCGGGTCGTTCGACTTCAACAGCCGCTTCTACGCCGACGACGACCTGATCGTCGGAGCGGCCGACCCGTTCCAGCTGTTCCGGATCATGGTCGAGGTGATCCGTGGCGGCGGCTTCGGGCCCGGGAGCGACGTCGCGCTGATGCTCGACCAGTGCCACAACATCGAGGACAAGATCCCGGGCCAGATCCGCTCGGTGCTCAACGTCCAGGAGATGACCGCGCGGGCCCTGCTCCTCGACACCGAGGCGCTCGACGAGGCCAGGTCGGCCGGCGACGTGCTGCTGGCCAACGAGGTCTTCATGGACGCCTTCTACACCGACGTCCGCGCCGACCTCGCGACCTGGCGCGAGGAGCGCGACCTGCCCGCCGACCCGATGCGCGCCTACCTCGCGTCCGGCTACCAGCAGCAGATCGAGGCCGACCGCGTCGGCGGCTCGCAGCTCGGCTGGAACTGATCCCCGGTCAGGTGAGGTCGCCCGCGACCCCCTCGACCAACGTCCACAACGAAGGAACCGCACCGTGAGTGACCTCAACCCCACCGTCGCCGCGCTCGTCGAGCGCTCGAACCGGCTGGGCGCCGACCCCAAGAACACCAACTACGCCGGCGGCAACACCTCCGCCAAGGGCACCGAGACCGACCCGGTCACCGGCGAGGACGTCGAGCTGCTGTGGGTGAAGGGCTCGGGTGGCGACCTCGGCACGCTCACCCCCGGCGGCCTGGCCGTGCTGCGCCTGGACCGGATGCGCGCGCTCGTCGACGTCTACCCCGGCGTGGAGCGCGAGGACGAGATGGTGGCGGCGTTCGACTACTGCCTGCACGGCAAGGGCGGCGCCGCTCCCTCGATCGACACCGCGATGCACGGCCTCGTCGACGCCGCCCACGTCGACCACCTGCACCCCGACTCCGGCATCGCGATCGCGACCGCGGCCGACGGCGAGCAGCTGACCGCCACGATCTTCGGCGACCAGGTCGTCTGGGTGCCGTGGCGCCGGCCCGGCTTCCAGCTCGGCCTCGACATCGCC
Source organism: Nocardioides sp. Z13_37 (assembly GCF_058355585.1). NCBI lineage: Bacteria > Bacillati > Actinomycetota > Actinomycetes > Propionibacteriales > Nocardioidaceae > Nocardioides > Nocardioides sp. Z13_37. The sequence continues at coordinate 769,304 of NZ_JBZGDV010000001.1, forward strand.
GAGATCAAGCAGAGGAACCCGCAGGCCCGCGGCTGCATCCTCGGCGGCCACGGCATCACCGCGTGGGGCGAGACCACCGAGGAGGCCGAGGCCAACTCGCTGTGGATCATCGACACCGCCGCCGCCTACATCGCCGAGCACTCGAAGGCCGAGCCGTTCGGTCCCGCGCTCGACGGGTACGACGCTCTGCCGGAGGCCGAGCGTCGCGCCAAGGCCGCCGCCCTCGCGCCCACCATCCGCGGCATCGCGTCGGCGGACCGCCCGATGGTCGGCCACTTCACCGACGCCGACGTCGTGCTGGACTTCCTCGCGCACGCCGAGCACCCCCGCCTCGGCGAACTCGGCACCTCGTGCCCCGACCACTTCCTCCGCACCAAGGTCAAGCCGTTGGTCCTCGACCTGCCGGCCTCCGCGTCGGTCGAGGAGAGCATCGAGCGCCTGCAGGAGCTGGCCGTCGCCTACCGCGAGGACTACCAGGCCTACTACGACCGCAACGCCGAGGCGCTCGGCGGCGACTGGCCCGCGATCCGCGGCAAGGACCCGCTGATCGTCCTCGTGCCGGGCGTCGGCATGTTCAGCTTCGGCAAGGACAAGCAGACCGCCCGCGTGGCCGGTGAGTTCTACGTCAACGCGATCAACGTGATGCGCGGTGCCGAGGGCCTGTCGTCGTACGCCCCGATCGACGAGTCGGAGAAGTTCCGCATCGAGTACTGGGCGCTCGAGGAGGCCAAGCTCCAGCGGATGCCGAAGCCCAAGCCGCTCGCCACCCGCGTCGCGCTCGTCACCGGCGCGGCGTCCGGCATCGGCCTCGCGACGGCGAAGAAGCTCGCCGCCGAGGGCGCGTGCGTGGTGATCGCCGACCTGTCGCTGGAGAAGGCGCAGGCCGCGGCGGCCGAGATCGGCTCGACGGACGTCGCCGTCGGCGTCGAGGCGGACGTCTCCGACGAGGCCGCCGTCCGGGCCGCGGTGGAGGCGACCGTCCTGGCGTTCGGTGGCGTCGACCTGGTCGTCAACAACGCCGGGCTCTCGCTCTCGCGCTCCCTGCTCGAGACCACCGAGAAGGACTGGGACCTCCAGCACGACGTGATGGCCAAGGGCTCCTTCCTGGTCGCCAAGGCGACCGCGAAGGCCATGATCGAGCAGGGGATGGGCGGCGACATCGTCTACATCTCCTCGAAGAACTCGATCTTCGCCGGCCCCAACAACGTCGCCTACGGCGCCGCGAAGGCCGACCAGGCCCACCAGGTGCGGCTGCTGGCCGCCGAGCTCGGCGAGCACGGCATCAAGGTCAACGGGGTCAACCCCGACGGCGTCGTCCAGGGCTCGGGCATCTTCGCCGGCGGCTGGGGCGCCTCGCGCGCTGCCGTCTACGGCGTGGAGGAGAAGGACCTCGGCAAGTTCTACGCCCAGCGCACGCTTCTCAAGCGCGAGGTGCTGCCGGACAACATCGCCAACGCGGTCTTCGTCCTCTGCTCCGACCAGCTCAGTCACACCACCGGCCTGCACGTCCCCGTCGACGCCGGCGTCGCAGCGGCGTTCCTCCGCTGACGGTGGCCGGCGACCGAGCGGATCGAGTCCCTCCCACCATGTCCGAGCCCATTCGCGTCGCCGCGGTCGACCTCGGGGCGACCAGCGGTCGCGTGATGGCCTGCCGGGTCGGGGCGGGAACGCTGGACCTCGAGGAGGTGCACCGCTTCCCCAACGGCGGGGTGCCGGTGCGCGGTGCGCTCCACTGGGACGTGCTGGGCATCCATCGCGAGGTGCTGGCGGGGATCCGCGAGGTCGCCCGGACCGGCCCCCTCCACGGGATCGGGATCGACACGTGGGCGGTGGACTACGGCCTGCTCGACGCGACGGGGCAGCTGCTGGCCAACCCGCGCAGCCACCGCGACCCGCGCACCGACGGAGTGGCGGCGCGCGTGCGTGAGCTGGTCGCCGACGCGGAGCTCTACGACGTCACGGGCCTGCAGCAGCTGCCGTTCAACACCGTCTACCAGCTGGCCTCCGAGCTCGGCACACCCGCGTTGGAGGCGGCCTGGCGACTGGTGCTGCTGCCCGACCTGCTGGCCTACTGGCTGACCGGCGAGATCGGTGCCGAGCGCACCAACGCCTCGACGACCGGCCTCTACGACGTGCGCTCCAGGACCTGGTCGCACGACCTCGCGGCGCGGATCGGCATCCCGTGGTCGATCCTGCCCCCGCTGCGCGACCCCGGCACCGTGGTGGGACCCCTGGTGGACGAGGTGGCGGCGTACGTCGGCGCGGCCGGCGTGCCCGTCATCTCGGTCGGGTCGCACGACACCGCCTCGGCGGTCGTCGGCGTCCCGGCGGAGCGCGACGACGTCGCCTACATCTCCTCCGGCACGTGGTCACTGGTCGGTCTCGAGCTGGACGGCCCGGTGCTGACCGAGCAGGCGCGTGCCGCCGACTTCACCAACGAGACCGGGGTCGACCAGACGATCCGCTTCCTCAAGAACGTCACCGGCCTGTGGGTGCTCTCGGAGTCGCTGCGCACCTGGGCCGACCACGGGCTGCGCGACGCCACGCTGCCGTCGCTGCTCGCCGGCGCTGCCGCCGCACCCGCCCTGCGGACCGTCGTCGACATCAACGACCCGCGCCTGCTGCCCCCCGGCGACATGCCCGCGCGCATCCAGCAGCTCGCCGCCGAGGCGGGCGAGCCGGTGCCGCGCACCCCGGTCGACGTCACCCGCACGATCCTCGACAGCCTGGCGCTCGCCTACCGCCGCAACGTGCGGCTCGCCGCCTCGCTCGCCGGCCGCGACGTGGGCGTCGTCCACGTGGTCGGGGGTGGCTCGCAGAACGAGCTGCTGTGCCAGCTCACCGCCGATGCGTTGGGCGTTCCCGTGCTCGCGGGGCCCGCGGAGGCGGCGGCACTGGGCAACGGCCTGGTCCAGGCCCGCGCGCTGGGCGCCGACCTGCCCGACCTGGCCGCGATGCGCTCGTTGATCCGGCGTACGCACGACATCCGCCGCCACGAGCCGCGCACGGGGCTCGACTGGGACCGCGCGGCGGCGCGCGTGTTCCCCGACGACCCGCCATCCGCGGCGGGGTGGTGACGACGTGGCCCCCGCGACGCCCGACCTCGACCCGATCGACGAGCAGCTCCTCCGACTGCTGTCCGAGGGGTCGACGCTCGAGGTCGCGGCCCGCCGCACCGGGCTGTCCGAGCGCACCGCCCGCCGTCGGCTCCGTGCGCTCGCCGACGACCTGGGTGTCGACACGACCATGCAGCTGGTGGTCCACGTCGTGCGCGCCGGCCTGATCTGAGCGTTCGCCCCGGGTCCGGAAGCCTCGCGGGCCCGTAGTATGTGAAACGTTTCGCCGACCGAGCCGACGCTCGCCGGCCGACCGAAGGAAGGGGATCGTGTGCGCGTCGCGCTGATGGTCACCTGCGTCAACGACGCGATGTTCCCCGACACCGGGAAGGCCGTGGTGCGCCTGCTGCGGCGGCTCGGGGTCGACGTCGAGTTCCCACGCGCGCAGACGTGCTGCGCCCAGCCCATGGTCAACACCGGCTACCTCGACGAGGCCGTGCCGGTGGTGCGCACCTTCGTCGACGCCTTCGCCGGCTACGACGCGATCGTGACGCCGTCGGGCTCGTGCGCCGGATCGGCGCGCCACCAGCACTCGATCGTGGCCGAGCGGTCGGGCGATGCGGCCCTCGCCGCCGCCGTGGAGACCGGTCCGCGCACGTACGAGCTCAGCGAGTTCCTCGTCGACGTGCTCGGCGTGAGCGACGTCGGCGCCTACTTCCCGCACCGGGTGACCTACCACCCGACCTGCCACAGCCTGCGCATGCTCGGTGTGGGCGACCGCCCGCGGCAGTTGCTCGAGGCGGTGCGCGGGATCGACCTGGTCGAGCTGCCCAACGCCACCGAGTGCTGCGGCTTCGGCGGCACCTTCGCGCTCAAGAACGCCGACACCTCGGTGGCGATGGGCGCCGACAAGGCGCGCCACGTCCGCGACACCGGCGCCGAGGTGCTGGTCGCCGGGGACAACTCCTGCCTGATGCACATCGGCGGAGTGCTGTCGCGCCAGCGGGCGGGCGTCCGCGTCGTGCACCTGGCCGAGATCCTGGCCGCCACCGAGGAGACCGAGTCGCGCTCGAGCGGCCCGGCCGTCGGTCACCGCGCGGGAGGGCCCACGACATGAGCGGCACCTTCGTCGGCATGCCGGCCTTCCCGGCCGCGGCGCGCGAGGCGCTGGGCGACACCCAGCTGCGCCGCAACCTCGCCCACGCCACCCACACGATCCGCGACAAGCGCGCCCGCGTCGTCGCGGAGGTGGAGGACTGGGAGGACCTCAGGCTCGCCGGCGCCGGGGTCAAGGAGGCCGCGCTGCGCGACCTCGCCACCCACCTCGAGACGCTCGAGGCCTCCCTCGTCCGTGCCGGCGCGACGGTCCACTGGGCCAACGACGCCGAGGAGGCGTGCGCGATCGTCGCCTCGATCGCCCGGTCGCACGACGTCGACGAGGTCGTCAAGGTCAAGTCGATGGCCACGATGGAGATCGGGCTCAACGAGGCGCTGGAGGCCGAGGGCATCGCGGCCTGGGAGACCGACCTGGCCGAGCTCATCGTGCAGCTCGGCGACGACCTGCCCTCCCACATCCTGGTGCCCGCGATCCACCGCAACCGTGCGGAGATCCGCGAGATCTTCCTGCGCCGGATGGGCGACGTCGGTCGCCCCGCTCCTGCCGGGCTCACCGACGACCCCGTCGTGCTGGCCGCAGCGGCGCGCGAGCACCTGCGCGAGAAGTTCCTGCGCGCGAAGGTCGCGGTCAGCGGAGCCAACTTCGCCGTCGCCGACACCGGCACCCTCGTGGTGGTGGAGTCGGAGGGCAACGGCCGGATGTGCCTGACCCTGCCCGAGGTGCTGGTCAGCGTCGTGGGCATCGAGAAGGTCGTCGCCTCGTGGGCCGACCTCGACCCGATGCTGCGGCTGCTGCCGCGCTCGTCGACCGGTGAGCGGATGAACCCCTACACGTCCACCTGGTCCGGGGTCACCCCCGGCGACGGCCCGCAGGAGGTGCACGTCGTGCTCCTCGACAACGGCCGCACGCGCGCGCTCGCCGACGACGTGGGGCGCCAGGCCCTGCGCTGCATCCGCTGCTCGGCCTGCCTCAACGTGTGCCCGGTCTACGAGCGCGTCGGCGGCCACGCCTACGGCTCGGTCTACCCCGGTCCGATCGGGGCGATCCTCAACCCGCTGCTCAACGGCGTCTCCGACGAGCAGACGGCGTCCCTGCCCTACGCCTCGTCGCTGTGCGGCGCGTGCTTCGAGGTGTGCCCGGTGCGCATCGACATCCCGTCGGTGCTCGTCGACCAGCGCGCCGCGGTGGTCGACTCCCACCGCGGCGACCGCGTCCCCAAGGCCGAGGCGATCGCGATGCGCGCCGCCGCCTGGGCCTTCTCCGACTCGCGTCGCCTGGCGTGGGGCGAGCGCGCGTCGGGCCTCGCCGGCCGGGTCCTCAGGCGGTTCTCCCGTACGACGCTGCCGGGCGGCCGCGCCGCCGCCGGCCGCCTGCCCGGGCCCGCCGCGGGGTGGACCGGTGCCCGCGACCTGCCCGCACCGCCGGCGGAGTCCTTCCGCGACTGGTGGGACCGCACCGACGGTGGCCGCGAGGGAGACCGACCGTGAGCGCCCGCGACGACATCCTCGGGCGCGTCCGCGCCGCGCTCGCCGACGTCTCGCCGGCAGTGTCGGTCCCCCCTGCGCCGCGCGCCGGCGACCGCGGCGACCTCGTCGCGCTGTTCGAGGAGCGGGTCGCCGACTACCGCGCGGTGGTCACCAGGTGCTCGGCCGCCGACCTCGCGGCGACGGTGGCCGACGTGCTCGGCGGGGCACGCGCCGTCGTCCCTCCTGCGCTCGGCCTCGAGGTCGCCGGCTCGGTGGCCGACGACGGCCTGTCCGCCTCGGAGCTCGACGGACTCGACGCCGTCGTCACCCGGGCCGCGGTCGGCATCGCCGAGACCGGCACGATCGTGCTCGACCACCAGCCCGACCAGGGCCGTCGGGCGATCAGCCTGGTCCCCGACCTGCACGTGTGCATCGTCGACGCGACCCAGGTCGTGGCCGACGTGCCCGACGCGATCGCGCTGCTCGACCCGGCCCGGCCGCAGACCTGGATCAGCGGCCCGTCGGCGACCAGCGACATCGAGCTCGACCGGGTCGAGGGAGTCCACGGGCCGCGCACGCTGCACGTGCTGCTGGTCGGCTGACGGCTCTCCCGGCGACGGGCGGCGCCAGCGCCGTCGGCCGGATCCGGCCAACTGCCCGCCGACCCGTTGTGACGGCCGTCACGGGCACCTAGCATGACCGTTCTGGAACGTTTCAACGGCGTTCCGGTCGTGCCTTTCGCCCTGGACCTGGAGATGCCGTGCCCCCGAACGACCCTCAGCCCGCCCGTTCCCGTCTCGGATCGGCGCTGACCGCGCTGGTCGTGCTGGCCGCCGGGCTCATCGGCGTCGGTCTCGCCGGCACGACAGCCCCGGCCGTCGCGGCCGAGGGGGTGTCCCTGACCGAGCTCGAGGTCGAGCGCAAGGCGACCCCGGTCGGGATCGACCTGCAGCGCCCCCGCTTCGGCTGGGTGATCGAGTCCACGGCCCGCGGCGTGGTGCAGGAGTCCTACCGGGTCCGCGTCGCGACCGAGGCCGAGGGCCTCGACGGCGACCTCGTCTGGGACAGCGGCACCGTCGAGGACCCCCGCTCCTTCGACGTCGAGTACGACGGTCCCGCGCTCGAGTCGGCCACGGGCTACGTGTGGGACGTCGAGGTCGTGACCAACGCCGGTACGGCGCGCTCGACGAGCGCCTTCCGCACGGGCATGGTCGACCAGGCCGACTGGGACGGCGCCGCCTGGATCGGCGCCCCTCCGCCGGCCGACCCCGCGCTGCGCTGGACCGACTACACCGCCGAGTTCGACTTCTCGATCCAGCGCCACGCGTTCGGCGTCTTCGTCCGCGCCAACGGCCTGTCCAACGCGCTCATGTGGCAGGTCTCGGTCGCCGACGGCGTGCCGGCGCTGCGTCCCCACCGCCGTGTCAACGGCGGCTACGCGCTGCTGGAGAACAAGAACATCTCGCAGCACTTCACCGCCGCGCAGCTGAGCCAGGGCCAGCACACCCTCAGCATCACCGTCGGCGCCGGGGCGGCGGCCGACACCACCCGCGTCGTCACCCGCATCGACGGCGTCGAGGTCGACGACCGCCAGGTGAGCGGCACCGGCGCCATGCCGCGCGGCCTGGTCGGCTTCCGGTCCAACACCCACAACGGCACCAACGAGCAGTTCACCGTGCACGGCGTCCGCGTCACGCGTACGGGTGACGGCGCGCAGCTGCTCGATACCGACTTCTCCGACGGCAACCCCTTCGGCGGCGGCACCCTGGTGGGCAGGGAGCTCCGGTTCACCAGCTCCACCGAGACCCTGCTCGCCGGGCCCGACAAGCCGGCACCGCTGCTGCGCAAGGAGTTCGCGGTCTCCAAGCCCGTCGCCAACGCCACCTATTACGTCGCCGCCGGCGGCTACGCCGACGTCACCCTCAACGGCGAGCGGATCAGCGACGACACCCTCTCCCCGGGCTTCACCGACTACGACGACACCGTGCAGTACGTCGGCACCGACGTCACCGACCAGGTCGCCCAGGGCGACAACGTGCTCGGCCTCGAGCTCGGCCGTGGCTTCTACGGGATGCTCGGCGGCAACGTCTGGAACTGGCAGAACCCGCCGTGGCACGGCGAGCCCCGCGCCCGGGGCGTCCTGGCCCTGCAGTACGCCGACGGCACGAGCGAGCGCGTCGTCACCGACGACTCGTGGACCACGCACGGTGGCCCGACCCGCCTCGACGACCTCTACGCCGGTGAGCGCTACGACGCCCGCCACGAGGTGCCCGACTGGGACACCACAGGCTTCGACGACTCCGCGTGGGACGCCGCTGCCGAGGTCGACGGACCGCGGGGCGAGCTGGTCAACCAGCGCCAGCAGCCGATCCGGGTGACCCGTGAGCTGAAGCCGGTCGCCATCACCGAGCCCGCCGACGGCGTCTACGTGGTGAAGTTCCCCAACGTCATCGCCGGCCGTACGACGATCACCGCCCAGGGTCCCGCCGGCACCACCATCACGGCCGCACACGCCGAGAAGCTGCGCGCCAACGGCCGGGTCAACCTCGACAACAACGGCGGCTTCCAGCTCGGCCTGCAGACCGACACGTTCACCCTCGCCGGCACCGGCGCCCCGGAGACCTTCGAGCCGCGGTTCTCCTACAAGGGCTACCAGTACGTCGAGGTCACCGGCTGGCCCGGCGAGGAGCCGCCGCCGCTCAGCGCCTTCACCGCGCAGTGGCTGCACACCGACGCCGAGCGGACCGGCGAGTTCGACAGCTCGAGCGACATCATGAACCGCACGCACGAGGTGGTCGTCAACACGCTCTACAACAACATCCACGGCATCCCGACCGACACCCCGATGTTCGAGAAGAACGGGTGGACCGGCGACGCCGCGGTCGGCGCCGAGATGTTCATGATGAACCTCGACACCCACGAGCTCTTCGCGAAGTGGATGCGCGACGTCGACGAGACCCGCGAGGCCAACGGCGCGCCCATGGTGATCGCCCCGAGCTCCGGCACCTGGGGCGCCTGGGGTCCCTCGCAGCCGTGGCACGCCGCCTACATCCTCACCCCGTGGTGGCTCTACCAGTACGGCGGCGACGAGCGGGTGATGACCGAGCTCTACGACAACATGCTGGCCTACGTCGACCTCGAGTACGGCCGGCGCCAGGCCGACGGCCTCGTCATCAGCAACCGGCTCGGTGACTGGGTCAGCCCGGAGGCCAGCCCGGGCGGCGGACACGCACCCGGCGAGGACCAGCGCGTCGAGGGAAGCGCCTACCTCTACCTGATGCTCGACTCGATGGCCCGCACGGCCGAGCACCTCGGCAAGGACGCGGACGCCACCCGGCTCGCGACCCGCGCCGGCGTGGTCAAGGACGCCTTCAACGCCGCCTACCTCGACGGCGACCGCTACCGCGGCGCCGGCCAGGACGGCAACCGCTACCGCCAGGTGCACAACGTGCTCGCACTCGCCTTCGGCCTGACCCCCGACGAGGAGACCACCGACGCCGTCGCGGCCCGCCTGGCTGCCGACGTCGAGGACCGGGGCTACCACCTCGACACGGGCACCCTCGGCACGAAGTACCTGCTGCCGGTGCTCACCGAGCACGGCTACGCCGACGTCGCGGTGCGACTGGCCGAGCAGACGACCTACCCGAGCTGGGGCTTCAAGCTCGCCAACGGCGCCACCACCGTGTGGGAGCACTGGTCGCTCGAGTCACGCTCGCTGGGCCACCACTTCCTCGGCACCGTCGACGACTGGTTCTTCCAGCACGCCGCCGGCATCCGGCCGTCGGTCGACGAGGGCTTCGCCCACATCACCATCGCGCCCGGCACGACCGAGCAGATGGACCACGCCCGCGCCGGCCTCGCGACGCCGTACGGGCGGGTCTCGTCCGACTGGCGCACCCGCGGGCGCAGCCTCGAGCTGGCCGCGGAGGTGCCGGTCGGCGCCACCGCCACCGTGCGGCTGCCGATGGGCGACGCCACCTCCGCCGAGGAGGTGCTCGAGGGCGGGGCTCCCGCCGCGGACGCCGACGGCGTCGAGTCCGTCGAGATCGTCGACGGCGTCGCCGAGATCACCGTCGGGTCCGGCTCCTACGACTTCCGGGTCCAGCCCGAGGCCGACCCCGAGCGCGACGTGTGGGTGACGCTCGCCCCGCTCACCGAGCCCGTGGTGCGTGGCCAGGAGGCAGCGGGCAGCATCGTGGTGACCAACTGGGGCGGGGAGCCCGTCACGGGCCTGCAGGCCGAGGTGGACGCCGGCGACCTGGTGGTCACGGGCGACCTCCGGGCGGCCGAGCTGGCGCCCGAGGCCTCGACCGAGCTGCGCTTCGACGCCGACGTGCCCCCCGACGCCCGCCTGGGTGAGCGCGAGGTGGAGGTCGTGCTGACGTTCACCAGCGGCGGCGAGGAGCACCGGGTCACCGAGACCACGACGTGGGCGGAGATCGTCGCCGGTGTCGCCGTGGACGGCGTGACCGGGTCGGTGACCGACCCGAGCGGCACGCTGGTCCCCGTCGACGTGGTGCTGCGCAACGAGGGCACCCAGCCGCAGACCGGGCAGGTGCGCGCCACGGTGCCGGCCGGCTGGCCGACGCCACCGGCAGGACCGAGCCTCACCCTGGAGCCGGGGGAGACGCGCACGGTGACCACGCGCCTGCGGGTCGCGCACCGCGTCGTCGCCGGGGCGCAGCAGGTGGGTGCCCAGATGGTCGACGGCGACCAGGTCCTCGCCAGCGGAGAGGGCTCGCTGGCGGTCACCCTGACCACCCCGCCGGCCAACGCGAGCGACCACGTCGACTTCGGCAACCCGGCCTCCGAGACGGCCCACCAGGTGCTCGCCGGCCCCCAGAGCGGCACCAGCTCCGAGGCCGGCCTGACCCGTCGCTACGCCCACTCCCTCTATCCCGGCTCGTGGTTCTCCGCGCTCGTCGACGTGCCGGCGGGTGAGCCGTTCGGGGTCCGGATGATCGAGACCTTCGACGGTGCCCGCACCAAGGAGTTCAACCTCTACGTCGACGACGTGCCGGTGGGTCGCTACTTCGTCAAGCGCACCCAGGGTGGGCTGGGCTGGCTCGCCCACGACCTGCTCGTCGACGACCCGGCGGCTCTCGCGGCCACCGCGGACGGCAAGGCGCGGATCAAGATCGAGTTCCCGACCGACCCCACCGACTACGACCCGTCGGTCGCCGACCTGTGGATCGTGCCGGACGTCACCAAGGACACCGCGGCCCCCGTCGTGGGCGCCCGGACGGTCGGCACGCCCGGGCGTGACGGCTGGTTCACCAGCCCGGTCCGGGTCGAGGTCGACGCCATCGACGATGACGACGAGCGGCCCCAGGTGGAGATCCAGGACGGCGCCGGCTGGCTGCCCTACGTCGCCCCCGTCGAGATCACCGCGGACGGCGAGCGCTCCGTCACCTACCGCGCCTCCGACGCGGCCGGCAACGTCTCGGAGCCCGCCTCGGTGCAGGTCAAGGTCGACCAGACGGCACCCGTGACGGTGGCCGAGGTGGTCGCCCCGACGTCCGGCTCGGCGACGGCCCAGGTGCGCCTGAGTGCCACCGACGCCACCAGTGGCGTCGGCGCGACCATGGTCAGGATCGACGACGGTGAGTGGCAGCCGGCCACCGCCCCGGTCGCCCTGCCCGGCCGCGGCGCCCACCGCGTCGCGTGGTTCAGCGTCGACGTGGCCGGCAACGCCGAGACCGTCCAGCACGCGCAGGTCGCCGCGCTGCCCGCCGAACCGCCTGCTGACGGCGGTCAGCAGCTCGTCGCGCTGGCCCCGCCGCAGGTCAGCGGGACCGCCGAGATCGGCCGCAGGCTCACCGCCTCCGACGGCTCCTGGAGCCGTCCCGACGTGGCCGTCACCCACCAGTGGCTGCGCGACGGGGAGCCCATCCCCGGCGCCACCGCGGCGACCTATCGGATCGGCAAGCGCGACCGGAAGGCCAGGCTCTCGGTGCGCGTGAGCGCGACGGCCGGCACCGCCCGTGCCGACGCGACGTCGCTGCAGACCGATCGGGTGCGCAAGGCGACCACGACGGTGCGGGTGTCGGTGCTCGACAAGTTGGTCAAGGGACGGTTCGTGCGGTTGCGGGTCGCCCTGTCCGCCGTAGGTGTCAGGCCTCGGGGCACCGTCGTCGTCCGGGTCGCCGGCAAGCGGGTCGCACGGGTGAAGTCCCGTGGCACGACCACGATCCGGGTGCCGATCGGGCGAGGCGCGCGCCACCGCGTGAAGCTCGCCTACCTCGGCTCGACGACCGCCGCCCGCGCCAGCACGACGGTCGTGATCCGCCGGCGCTGAGGCCCCGGCGCTCCCAGCTCCTCCCGACAACCCCACCGCTCCACCTGGCTTGCTCCGAAAGGCGACCCATGCTCCGCACCTCCCGAGACCTCTCGCGCCTCCTGGTCGGCGCGCTCGCGCTCGGCCTCGGCGTCGGGGCCCTGGCCCCGACGTCCGCGTCCGCCGAGCCGACGAGCACGGCGGCCGCCGCCGCGCCGCTGACGGTCACCGGACTGGAGACCAACGCCCGCGTCGACCCCATCGGCATCCCCGGTGAGGACCCGAGCCTGTCGTGGTACTCCACCTCGACCGGGCGCGGCGCGGTGCAGTCGGCCTACCAGGTGCGGGTGGCCAGCAGCGAGGAAGCGCTCGGCGACGCCGACGTGTGGGACAGCGGCAAGGTCGACTCCGACCGGCAGGTCGACGTCGGCTACGGCGGTCCGGACCTGACGGCCGGCACGCGCTACGTGTGGCAGGTGCGGGTCTGGAACGGCGACGACGAGGCGTCGGGCTGGAGCGAGCCGGCGTCCTTCGAGACCGGTCTCCTCACGAGCGGCGACTGGGGGAGCGCGGAGTGGGTCGGCGCCGGCACCGGCGCGGAGCTGAACAGGTGGACCGACTACACCGCCGAGTTCGACTTCACCCTCGACAACCTCGCCTTCGGCGCGTTCGTGCGGGCCGCCAACCTCGACAACGGCTACATGTGGCAGCTGAGCGTCGCCGACGGCACGCCCCGCCTGCGCCCGCACGTGCGGGTCAACGGCGGCTACGCGCTGCTCGCCAACGTGGACATCTCGGCCGTCATCACCGCCCAGCAGCTGCGCACCGGCCGGCACACGATGGCCGTGACGTTCGACGGGTCGCAGGTCACCACCCGCCTCGACGGCGTCGTGATCGACACCCGCACGCACGCCGCCCACACCAAGGGCTTCGTCGGCTTTCGCGCCGACACGGCCACCGAGGGCACCGAGCGCTCCACCGTGCACGACGTGCGGGTGACGGCCGAGAACGGCGACGTGCTGCTCGACACCGACTTCGCCGCCCAGGGCAACCCGTTCACCGGCGGCACCGTCGTCGACGGTGCGCTCAAGATCGAGGGCCGCACCGACGTGCTGTGGCGCTCGCCCGACGCCAACATGCCGCTGCTGCGCACCGACTTCGACACCTCCGCCGGCAAGACCGTCGAGAGCGCGCGGGTCTACGCCACCGCCCGGGGGATCTACGAGCTCACGCTCAACGGCGAGAAGGTCGGCGACCAGCACCTGGCCCCCGGCTGGACCGACTACCTCGACCGCTTCCAGAGCCAGACCTACGACGTCACCGACCTCGTCGCCTCCGGGGACAACACGCTCGGCGCCGAGCTCGGCAGCGGCTGGTGGGCCGGACGCGTCGCCCACCTCGGCACCGGCAACTACGGCACCCAGACCTCGCTGCTCGCCCGCCTGCGGATCACCTACTCCGACGGAAGCACGCAGTGGGTCGACACCGACGACGCCACCTGGAACGCGGCGACCGGCGGCTACACGCTCGCCGATCTGATCGACGGCGAGACCTACGACGCCCGCCTGGCCAGGCCCGGCTGGGACGAGCCCGGCTACGACGACTCCGGCTGGACCGCCGCGGTGGTCCGGACCGCCCCGGCGGCCGCCGTCGTGCCGCAGCCCGACGAGCCCGTGCGCACGACCGAGGAGCTGCCGGCCGTCGCCCGGACCGAGCCGGCTCCGGGGCGCTGGACCTACGACCTCGGCCAGAACATGGTCGGCGTCGCGCGGATGAGGCTGACGGGTGAGGCGGGCACGACCGTCACCATCCGCTACGGCGAGGAGCTCAACCCCGACGGGACGCTCTACACCGCCAACATGCGCTCGGCGAAGGTCACCGACCGCTACACCTTCGCCTCGACCGGGACGGTGACCTACGAGCCGCGCTTCACCCAGCACGGCTTCCGCTACCTCGAGATCGTGGGCACCTCCACGCCGCCGTCCGCGACCGACGTCACCGGCGTCGTGTGGGGCTCCGACCTCGACGCGACGGGCGACCTCGAGACCTCCGACCCAATGCTCAACCAGCTCGTCAGCAACATCTCGTGGGGCCAGCGCGGCAACTTCCTGTCGGTCCCGACCGACACCCCGGCGCGCGACGAGCGGCTGGGCTGGAGCGGCGACATCAACGTCTTCGTCCCGACCGCGTCCTACCTCACCGACACCCGCGCCTTCCTGTCCAAGTGGATGATGGACATGCGCGACACCCAGGACGCCAACGGCGACTACCAGGGTGTGGCGCCGACGCCGCCCAACTTCAAGGCCGGCACCGGCACCGGCTGGTCCGACGCCGGCATCACGGTGCCCTACGCCCACTGGGCGAGCTACGGCGACATCAGCACCGCGCGGCGCTACTGGGCCGACATGAAGAGGTTCCACGACGTGCTGCGCGCCAGCGCGGGTGCCGACCTGCTCGAGCAGGGCCGCGGCACCTGGGGCGACTGGCTCAACCTCGACGACCCCACTCCCAGCGGCGTCCTCGGCACGGCGTCGTACGCCCGCACCACCCGGATGATGGCCGAGATGGCCGCGGTGCTCGGGGAGGACGCCTACGCCGCCGAGCTGTCCGCGCTCGACGAGGAGATCCGGGCCGCGTTCGCCGAGGCCTACATCGCCCCCGACGGGACGGTCCAGGGCAACAGCCAGGCCGCCTACGCGGTGGCGCTCGGCATGGGCCTGGTGCCCGACGAGATGGTGGACGCGGTCGGCGCCAAGTACGTCGCCAAGCTCGCCGCCAGCGGCAACAGCCTCCGCACCGGCTTCCTCGGCACACCCTGGCTGCTCCCGGCGCTGAGCGCCATCGGCCGCGAGGACCTGGCCTGGGTGCTGCTGACCCGCAAGGAGTACCCCTCCTGGGGCTACGAGGTGGAGCAGGGCGCCACCACGATGTGGGAGCGCTGGAACTCGATCATGCCCGACGGCAGCTTCGGCGACGTCAGCATGAACTCGTTCAACCACTATGCCTACGGCGCCGTCGGCGACTGGATGTACCAGAACATCGGCGCCATCAAGGCCGTCGAGCCGGGCTACCGCAGGATCCGGGTCGAGCCCAACCCCGGTGGCGGGGTGACCCACGGCAAGGGACGGCTCGAGTCCGTCTACGGCGTGATCGCCACCGACTGGACCCTCGAGGGCGACGACATGTCGCTCGCCGTGGAGGTGCCGGTCGGCACCACCGCCGAGGTCGTCCTGCCGGCGGCCAACGAGCACGCCGTGCTCGAGGGCGGCGCGCTGCTCGACGAGGTGGACGGCGTCCAGGACGTGGTCGACGCTGGTGAGACCGTCACCGTCACTGTCGGCTCGGGCAGCTACGACTTCGACGTGGTCGCCGGCAACGCCCGGCTCGGCTCGGTGCTCGAGTCGCTCGACGCCCTGAAGGCGCACGTCGGCGACCTCGCCGACGCCGGTGACCTCGACGCAGGCGACCGCGGGGCGATGGACGAGGGCATCGACACCGTGCGCGGCCACGTCTCGACCGCGCTCCTCGCCGCGGTCGACGGCGACGGTTCCGCATCGACCCTCGCCCTGCGCGCCGCGCTGGGCGAGGTGCGCGACCTGCGCTCCTGGCTCGGATCGTCGTCCGTCGACGCGCCTGTCAGGAGCTCGCTCGACGGCGGCCTCGGCGCCATCGAGTCCAGCCTGGTGCTGGCGCTCACCTCGGCGCTCGGCGTCACGATGACGCTGCCGCCGGTCGACGGTGCGGTGCTCCCGAGCGGCACGGTCTCCGGCACGGTCGATGTCACCAACGACGGCTCCGTCGCGCTCACCGGCCTCACCGGCACGGTGTCGGTCGACGGGATCGGCGACGCCGAGGTGCAGGGCGGCCCGGTGGGCGCCGGCGCGACCGTGCAGCTGCCCGTCACCGTCGAGGTCCCCGACGACGCGACCCCCGGCAGCCACGACGCCACGCTGTCGCTGACCTACACCGCCGGCGGCGACACCTTCACCGTCGAGCAGTCCACGGCCGACTGGGCCACCGTCACCTCCGGCCTTCGGATCGGCGACCTCACCGCCGACCTCGACGGCCCCGACCCCAGCGAGCACGCGACCGTCTCGGTCCCGGTGAGCAACACCGGCATCGCCGACGTACGTGCGCACGCGAGGCTGACGCTCCCGGCCGGGTGGAGGTCCGTGCCGTCGGCCGACGCCGTGGTGCCGGCAGGCGAGCAGGTCGTCATGGAGGTGCCCGTGGTGGTGCCGCTCGACCTGGTCGGCGGCGCCGTGCCGGTGACCGTCGAGGTGGTGCGCGGCGGCGACGAGCTTGCCGACGCAGAGACCACCGTCGCGGTGGCCCGCCCGCGGCCGCCCGAGGCCGACGTGGTGGACCACGTCGACTTCGGCGACACGGCCTCCGAGGGTGCCCACGGCATCCAGGCCTCGCCCAGCAGCGGGACCAGCGTCGAGGCCGGACTGACGCGTCGCTACTCGCACGCGGGCGTGCCGGGCTCGTGGTACTCCGTGGAGATCGACGTGCCGGCCGGCGAGCCGTTCATCCTGCGCAACGTGGAGACCTTCGACAAGGCGACGACCAAGCAGTACGACGTCTACGTCGACGGCGTGCGGGTGCGCACCCAGCAGGTGCCCCGCAGCGAGGGCGGTCAGGGCATCAAGGTCTACGACGCCCTCATCGACCACCCGTCGCTGGCGGGCAACGACGGCAGCGTCCGGGTCCGGTTCGAGTTCCCCGCCGACGGCTCGAGCCAGGGCGACGCGTCCCTCGCCGACCTGTGGGTGCTCGAGGTGCCGGACGACGCCCAGGCGCCGGACGTCTCCGCGACCGTCGCCAGCGGCCGTCACGGCAGCAACGGGTGGTATCGCTCGGACGTGACCGTGCGGCTCGACACCGTCGACAACCGCGACGACGCACCGGTCGCGCAGACCGGCGTGGACGGCGGCTGGCAGGACTACGTCGGTCCAGTCGCGGTCACCGGCGAGGGCCGGCACGAGCTGTCCTACCGAGCGAGCGACGCCGCGGGCAACGCGTCCACGACGCGCACCCTCGCCGTCGGCATCGACGCCACCGCGCCGAGCACGGAGCTCTCGGTGGCCAAGGCGAAGGGGGGGCAGGGAGCCGACACG
This sequence comes from Nocardioides sp. Z13_37, assembly GCF_058355585.1. Classification (NCBI taxonomy): domain Bacteria; kingdom Bacillati; phylum Actinomycetota; class Actinomycetes; order Propionibacteriales; family Nocardioidaceae; genus Nocardioides; species Nocardioides sp. Z13_37. The sequence goes on from NZ_JBZGDV010000001.1 coordinate 786,340, forward strand.
GCCACCCTGTCCTTCGCCGCCACCGACGCCGTGAGCGGTGTCGCCACCACGCGCTACCGCATCGACGGCGGTGCCTGGCAGGTCGCCGGCAGCGCCCCCGTGGTCGTCGAGGGAGTGGGCGACCACACGGTCCAGTACTCCTCGACCGACGTGGCGGGCAACGCCGAGCCCGTCCGGCAGGCGGTCCTGTCCCTGGCCGCCGCGCCGACCGCGCCGGGCGTACCCGAGGCCGTGACCTCGGTCCTCGCGCCGCAGGTCTCCGGCACCGCCCGCATCGGGCAGCGACTGACCTCGACCACCGGGTCGTGGAGCACCGGCGGGCTGCAGCACGCCCACCAGTGGCTGCGCGACGGGACGCCGATCGCCGGCGCCACGTCGGCGTCGTACAAGGTGGGCCTCGCCGACCGCGGTCGCCGGCTCTCGGTGCAGGTCACGGCCAGCAAGTCCGGCGCGACCCCGGCCAGTGCGACCTCGGCCGCGACGGCACCGGTCCGCAAGGCCGCGGCCACGGTCAGGGTCAAGGTCGCCAGGACGAAGGTGAGGGCCGGCACCCGGGTGTGGGTCACCGCGAAGGTCACGGCGGCCGGCGTGCGGGCGCGCGGCAAGGTGCGGTTCGTCGTCGACGGCAAGGTCGTCGCCACCACCAAGGTGGCGAGGAGCGGCAAGGCACTGGCGTCGGTCGTGGTCCGCCGCGGCAGGCACAAGGTCGTCGTCCGCTACCTCGGCTCGCCGGCCGTCAAGGCGTCCGCCTCTGCGAAGCAGGTCCTGCGAGGGACCTGACCCCACCCACCGGCCGAGGTGGCGACGACGCAGGGGGCCACGCGAGTCTGCGTGGCCCCCTGTGGCGTGCCTCGCCGCCGAGCGGTCTCAGCGAGTCCCCGACGTGTTCCCCCACCGGAGGGCGACCACCCCGTCGTCCGCCACGGTCCGCTCGGCAGTCTCGACCATGCCGGTGTCCAGCTCCTCGTCGATAGCCCAGACGACCTCCTGCGCCCAGCCGTCCACGGACGTGCACACCTCGCCGGTCTGCGGTCCCTCAGGCATGAGGTCGAGCGCGAACCGCACAGCGAACAGCTCGGGCTGCCCTCCGTAGCGGAACACGACCACCAGGTCGCTCCCGTCCGTCGTGACCTCCACGGGGCGACAGGCCACGCGCGCCTGCCGGTCCATCCGGTCGAAGAGCGAGCGAACGGCTGCTGCCGCGTCGTCGGCCGGCCAGAACAAGTCCATGGCTGATCGTCGCGGCCGGGCACAACGTCCGCAACTGCCGCGATCCGAGCATCCGCCACATGCCGAGATGCGGATGCGCCCGTCAACGCGACTTTGGGCACCTCCGTCGCATGCGATCCTTACAAGAGGTCGGAAGACGGGGGACGAAGTGCACGCGAGATGGGCAGTACAGATCGCTATCGCCGGGCTCGTCTTCCCGCCCTTGAGCGGTTGTTCGAGCGCGACAAGTGGTTCCGGCGCCACCGAGGGGAAGGAAGGTGGGGGCGTCGTCACGGGACCGCTGCTGACCTCCGTAGGTACTTCGGAGGAGGGCATGTTCGCCGGAATCTCCGGACGAGTGTCGTTCCGAGGTGGCTGTCTCCGGCTGCGCGGTATGCCAGTCGTGTGGCCCGAAGGCACGACGTGGGCTCCACCAGACGTCCTCACGCTGCCGAACGGGGACGTAGTCGCGATGGGTGACAGAGTCGAAGGCGGTGGTGGCTATCTCTATCTTGATGCGGTCACCAAGGCCTTCGGTGAGGAAGTGGGCCAGGAGGCCCAGCGCTGTCTGGGAGAGACGGCGGAGATCGCGGTGTTCAACCTCGGGTGGGAAGTCGACCGCGTCGGCTAGAAGTGCGCCAACCGGACGTCCGGATCTGCCGCGTTGAGGGCGGCTACGCTCGCCCGGATCTGCCGCGTTGAGGGCGGCTACGCTCGCCCGGATCTGCCGCGATGAGCTCACCCGGGTTGCCCACATCCGGACGTTGCCGAGCCGTCGCCGGCGACGGGCTGCTGGCTCGTGCCCGTCCTGCACGTCGCTCAGGTGCGTCCAGGTGGCGGTCGTCGTGGCGGGTGGTCGGGCGCGCTGGGACGTCGGCTGTGTGCCGACCTGGCCTCTGCGGGCCACGAGGTCGAACGTCCTGACGCGTCGGCGCCCTTGTGCTCATCGTCAGGTCGAATGGCACGGAGGACCCCGTCACGCCACACAGCACCCCGCCCGAGGGCGGGGTGCTGTGTGTGCGCGGAGAGATCGAGGTGCTACCTCACGGTGACGGTGTAGCGCCGGCTCACGCCGCCGGCCCGGACCACGATCGTCGTCGTGCCCTTCTTCACCGCCACGATCCTGCCGGCGGCGTCGATGGTGGCCACGCCGGGCTTCGAGGACCGGTAGGTCACCTTCACCCGGGTCGCCGCGGCCGGGTGGTACTTCCCGGTCACGTCGACGACCTTCCCGACCCGCATCGTCCTGGGCACGGACGCGCTCACCCGGGCGACCTTCACCTTCGACGCCTTCGGGACCACCGTGACCTTGATCCTGGCGCTCAGCTCCCTGCCGGACGCCCCGGCAGCCAGCGTCGTGACCGTGATGGTCACCTTGCCGGGCCTGCGCGCCTTGACCACGCCGCTCGCGCTGACGGTCGCGACCTTCGGGTCGGACGAGGTCCACCCGACCTTGCCGGCGTAGGACGCCCCGCCCTCGGCGTCGTAGACGCCCTCCTCGAGCCGCAGCGACTGGCCCTTCGCCAGGCGCAGCTGCTTCTGGTTGAGGGTGACCCGGACCGGCACCGCGTCGACCGGCGGCTGCACCACCGGGGTGGGCGTCAGGCCGGCCACCGCCGCGGTGAGGTCAGCCGCCGCCGCGTCCACCCGGGCCTGGGTCGCGCCCGGGTCGGCGAGGACGACGCGCGCGGCCTCGACCGCGGCCTGGAGCCGTGCCCACGAGTCAGCGGTGAACCTGCCGTCGGCGTTGGTGAGCGCCGCCGCCTGGTCGTGGACCCGCTGGAGCACCGACCGGTCGACCGCAGGGGCCTTGGCCTCGAGGCCGTCGAGCGCGGCCTGCAGGGCCGTGGTGGCGGCGTCGAGCTGCGCCTGCGTCCGGTCGTCGCGAGCCGCGTGGACCGCGACGGCGTCGGCCAGGGCCGCCCGGAAGGCATCCGCCGAGGCGTCGGTGTAGCCGCTCAGGTCGCCCGCGAGCTGCTGGGCGGCGGTGAGCAGGGTCGCCAGCGCCGTCGGGTCGCCGCGCTCGACCAGCTGCGCCAGCGCGTCGGTCACGGCCCGGGTCGCCGCGGCGACCTGTGCCTCGGTGAAGGTCGTGCCGTCGTAGACCGCCTGGGCACCGTCCGGGCCGTCGACGACCGCGCGCAGCGCGGCCCACGACGAGGTGGTGTAGTCGGCCGGGTCCAGTGCCGAGACGCCGTCGAGCGCCGCGCCGAGGGCGCTCTTGTCGATCGCGACGACCTCGTAGTCGAGGGTCGCGGTCGCCCGGAGCCCTGCCCTGTCCACGACGACCTGGGTGAGCGTGTGCTCGCCGACGGCCGTCGAGTAGCCGGTGATGGTGCAGGACGCGACACCGGAGGTGGCGTCGGTGGCCGCGCAGGCGGGCTCGGCGGGGACCTCGCCCTCCTTGATCTCGCCGCTCGGGAACGTCCCGAACGACGGCACCGGTGCGGTCGTGTCGACCTTGACCGCCAGCTCCTGGACCTCGGAGGCGTTGCCCGCCGCGTCGGTCGCCGAGTAGCGGACGACGTGGGTGCCGTCGTCGCCGACCGCCACCGGGCCGTCGTACGCCGCCAGGGGAGCGTCGTCGACACCCAGCTCGATCGACGGCTCGGGGTCGGTCTCGTCGACCGCGGTCACCTCGACCTCGGTCGGCGCGGTGATCCAGCCGTTGCGGCCGTACTCGGCGGAGTCGACCGGGGCGGCCGACACGGTGGGCGCGCGGCCGTCCGCAGGCCCGTCCGGCGCGGGCGAGACCCACACGTCGGTCAGCGACGCGTCGTAGAAGCTGTCGCTCCCGTCGACGTAGCGGAACGTCACGGTGGCCGTGCCGTCGCCGTCGACGTCCAGTGCCTCGGGGTCGTCGACGAGCACCTGGTAGTTGGCGAGCGTGTTGCCCACGACGCCCTCGTTGGGCATCAGGTACCTCACGCGCTGGACGACGACGTCGTCCACGAGCACCTGGTAGGCCTTCGGCCGGGTCTGCACCAGCGACAGCGTCGACGGGGCCGAGGTGTCGGCGGTCTCGCGCATGGTCAGGACGAACGGCTCGCCCTGCTCGACCGCCACGTCGACGCTGAACCAGCTGCCCTCGCGCGACCAGGTGAAGCGCCGGGTCAGGCCGCCCTCGGTGTTGGTGCCCCCGACCGGGATCGCCGGGTCGTAGTTCCACCGCAGGTTGTGGGCGAGCTCGGTCGGCCCCGGCCGTACGTTGGCCGGGGCGTTGCCCGTCGACCCGGTGCCGCCGTCGCCGAGGTCGACGAAGTCGGTGGCGCCCTGGACCGCGGCGGCTCCCGTGGCGTTCCAGCCCTGGCCCTGCGGGCCGTACCACTTCACCCGGGTGCTGCTGGTGCCCGTGGCGAGCACGGACCCCCGGTCGCGGAAGTCGACGACGACCGCCTGCATGATCGGCAGCCAGTGGCGGCCGCCGCCGTGCACGGTGACCGGCACCTCGACGCTGCCGCCGGCCGGCACCGTCACCAGCCGTGACGGCGCACCGGCCTCGAGGACGTCGTCCACCGACCGGGCGACGACGCGCCCGGTCACCGGCGACGTGCCGTCGTTGCGGACGGTCGCGGTCGCGGTCCACTGCCCGGTGGCCGGGTAGGCGCCCACACGGTCGCCGACGACCACGGAGGCGACCGCCACGTCGGCGGCGACCTTCGCGAAGCCGGTGACCGAGGTGGTCGAGGTCCGCTCCTGGTCGCCGTAGGTCACCGTGGTCCGCACCTCGGCGTCGTAGGTCGCGCCGCTGCGCGCGCCCTCCGGCACCGAGATCGAGTAGGGCAGGTCGACGCTGCCGCCGACCGGGACCGGACCGCCGGTGAGCTCGACCGGGTCGATGAGACCCGGCACGTCGAGCTCGGCGGAGACCGTGTCGAGGACGGCGGTGCCCGTGTTGGCGACCGTGACGACGCCGGTCGCGTCCTGGCCGGGCTGGAGGGTGCCCAGCCTGGCGAGCGTGACGGTCGCCGGCGGCGAGGCCGCGGCGAAGGCATGCTCGCCGGCCGACACCCGGACGACGGTCTCACCGGCGGCGGCGTCGACGGTCGTGCCGAGCACCCCGGCGGCCTCGTCGAGCGACTGCCCGTCGAGCGTGATGTCGTCGACGACCACGGTCGGGAGGTGCACCTGCGCGACGGTGCCGGTGGGCACCGTGACCGCGAGGTCGTAGGTCGTCGGGTCGCTGGCGTCGATGGCGACGGCGATCTCGCCGTTGACGCTGTGCACGTCGGCGGAGACCTTCTTCATCGTCCCGAGCTGGGGCCGCACGGCGAACTCGGTGAACCCCGGGTCGACCTGCTGGATGCCCGCGGCGTAGCGGCTCATCATCGTCAGCGGGCCACCGGTCCAGGCGTGGTTGAAGGTGCCGGCGGCGTCCTGCTCGGGGCCGGCGAAGAACTCCCACAGCGTCGAGTGCTCGGTGCTGTTGACCATCGGCGCGTAGCGGTCCTTCATCCGCGCCATCGCCTCGTCGGGGTAGCCCATGAGGTAGAGCGCCTCGAGGACGTACTTGTCCATGTAGGGGCTGGACTTCTTGATGTTGACCAGCACGTCGCGGATCTGGTCGTACTGCGAGGGCTTGGCCAGCCCGGCGTAGACGGCGAGCGCGTTGGCGCGGTCGTCGGCACGGCCGTCGCCGGTGGACTCGTAGAAGCCCTTGCCGTCGACCCAGAGCTTGTCGATGTTGTCGCGGATCGACGCGGCGCGACCCTGCATCCAGGCGACGTCGGCGTCGTCGGCCGCCACGCCGATGGCGTCGGCCGACTTCAGCGCCGACTCCAGCGCGATGTAGTACCAGAGCGTGTCGATGAGGCGGCCGTCCTCGTTGTAGCCCCAGTCGTGCCAGTGCCACGTGCCGCCGTGGTCGTGCCGCAGCAGCCCGTCGGCGGCCATGTTGTAGGTCCGCAGGTAGGCCACGGACGGCAGGTAGGTCTCGTCGAGCACGGTCTCGTCACCGGAGTACTCGTAGAACATCCAGAAGCTCATCACGCCGGCCAACGACTGCGCGGGCAGCTCCGAGAACGTCGCGGCGGGTGCCTGGGTCGGGATCAGGTCGCCGTTGCGGAACCCCATGACGTTGCTGATGCCCTTGCGACCGAGTGCGGCCGCGGCGGGGTCGAGGGCGTAGAAGGCCTCCTCGAGCTCGTTGGTCGCGTCGCCCCACCACTGCGAGCGCTCGCGGTCGGGGCAGTCCATGTAGGAGTCGCGCATCGTGACGTAGAGGGTGTCGCGCGCCATGGTCCAGAGCTTGTCCATGTAGGGGTCGTCGGAGGTGAAGGTGCCGTCGAACTCGGTGTCGTAGCCGGAGAACCGGTAGCCGATCTCCTCGACCTGCGCGCCGTCGGGAGCGGTGACGAAGAGCTTGTCGCCGTTCATCCACACGAGCGACTCGTAGTCCTGGGCGCCGGCCCGGGTGACGTACTCGGCCTGCACGGCCTGCTCGGTGCCCGAGCCCTTGACGGTGGCGTGGTCGGTCTTGAGGCCGACGGTCCGCCCGGCCTGCGTGTCGGCGCCGAGCCGCACCCACGGCGTGAGCTGGTGGTTGACCGGCAGCCGCAGCTCGTACGTCGTCACGCCGCCGCTGCTGGTGACCTTCACCCGCGGGTCGGTGACCGGGATCGCGGTGATGTCCTCGAACTTGAGCAGCGGGATCGGGTTGTCGACCAGGAGGTTCCAGGGCGAGCTGCCCTCGTTGCCCGCGGTGACCGCTGCCGGCCAGGTGGAGTCGTCGAGGTCGGCGCTCGTCCAGTCGTCCCATCCCGGCAGCGCGGCCCGGGCGTCGTAGCGGACGTTGGGCTCGGCCAGGCGGTAGTTGGTGTCGACCGACATGGAGCCGTAGGCGGCGACCTTCTGGGCCTTCCAGGTGTCGTTGGAGCGGACGTCGATCGCGTCCGCCTCGAAGAACAGTCCGGCGCGGCCGGAGTACGGGCCGGCGTAGCCGCCGCGGCCGTAGGACACGGCAAGGATCGCGATCGTGTTGTCGCCGGCGCGCAGGTGGGGCCGCAGCTCGACGTTGTCGACGTAGGAGTCCTTGCGGTTGGGGCCACGCTTCACGCTGCCCTCGAAGACGACGAGCTCGCCGTTGACGTAGAGCCAGTACTTCGTCTCGGCGGCGATCCGCGCGGTGACCGTGGCGGGCAGGTCGGCGAGGTCGTCCACCTCGAAGGTGGTGCGGAAGGCGGTCCAGTTGTTGACCGAGGTCGCGTCGTCGCTCCAGATCCAGTAGGCGTCGCCCGGCGAGTCCGCCACGGTGCAGACCTCTGCGATGCTGAGGCCCTCCCACCCGGCGGCGGTGGCGCCGGCGGGGCCGGACGGGCGGCCGTCGAAGTCGTCGGCGTAGAGGTAGCGGCCGGTGTCGAGGCGACGGACCTCGAGGTTGTCGAGGGTGCCGGTCTCGCCGCCCGAGACGCGGACGCCGATGGTCCCCGACGCCGGGATCCAGGGAAGGGAGTACTGCGCGACCTGTGTGCCGTCGACCGACACGGTGACCTGCTGCCCCGTGACCGCGATGCGGAAGTGGAACGGTTCACCCGGGGTGAGGGTGCCCGCGGGCAGCGCGATGGACCCGTCGGCCGCCCAGCCGCCGTTGTTGAGGCGGAGCGGGCCGAGCTGGTTCGTCCCGGCGGAGAACTGCAACGACGGACCGTTGTTGCCGCTCTGGCGGAACGACACCGCGACCGTGTTGGAGGTGGTGGCGTCGCCCTCGATCGCGTAGTCGGTCCAGGCCGAGGCCTGGGCCGGCGCGAGGTAGCCACCGTCGTAGGAGTCGGCACCGGTCCCGCCGGAGGCAGGCAGGCGCAGCAGGACCACCCGCTCGGTGCCCGTGTCGAGCACCGGGGTGCACTCGCGCGGTGGCGCGGCGACGGCCGGCGCCGACAGGCCGACGGCGGCGAGGCCGCTGGCCAGCAGGCCGATCAGCAGGAGCAGCGCCCCCGCTCGGCGGGGAGCAGGGGCGTACGACTGGGGCTGGCGCGCGGTGCGTCGCAAGGTGGGGGCCTCTCGGTCACGGATACATGAAACGATTCATGCGGCTGCCGCAAAATAGCGCCATGTGACGACTGCCACAAGCGATTGGCCGAAGACGGCCACGCGGTCGATGCGCGCGACGGCTCGACCGGGTCCGTTCGGCCCATGACGCCGTGAGGGAAGGCCCTTGCCGGACCCGGCATCCTGCGGTCGGGTGGACGCATGGACACCGACCGGTCCCGCGCCACGACCTGGCTGTTCGCAGGCTCGGTCGGTCTCCTGGTCCTGGGCGGCCTGCTGTGGCTGTTCGATGTCGGCGACACGGCCCGTGTCCCGTGGGTCGTCGGCGCGGTCGTCGGCCTGGTCGTCTCCCTCGCCTCGACCGTCCAGGCCGCGCGGCGGCACCGCCCCACCGTCGACGTGATCGCCCTGCTCGCCCTCGCCGGGGCCCTGGCCGTGGGGGAGTACTTCGCCGGGGCCGTGATCACGGTGATGCTGGCGACCGGACAGCTGCTCGAGGCCGGCGCCGCGGCCCGGGCCAGCCGGGACCTGCGCCTGCTCCTGGAGCGCTCGCCCAGCCGGGCCCACCGGCGCCAGGGCGGCGAGCTGGTGGAGGTCGCCGTCGACGAGGTCGAGCCCGGCGACGTCCTCGTGGTGCGCATCAGCGAGGTCGTGCCCGTGGACGGCCGGCTGTTGACCGCGGCCACGATCGACGCCTCGGCGCTGACCGGTGAGCCCCTGCCCGTCGACCAGCCGGCCGGCGGCGTGGTCCGCAGCGGCGCGGTCAACGCCGGAGAGCCGTTCGACCTGCTCGCCACCGCGGCCGCGCGCGACTCGACGTACGCCGGCATGCTCCGCCTCGTGGAGCAGGCGCAGGCCTCCTCCGCACCCTTCATCCGCCTCGCCGACCGGCTCGCGGTCGTCTTCGTGCCGCTCACGCTGCTCCTCGCGGGCGGGGCCTGGGCCGTGACCGGCGACCCGGTCCGCGCGGTCGCCGTGCTGGTGGTGGCCACCCCGTGCCCCCTCCTGATCGCCGCCCCGATCGCCTACATCTCGGGCCTCGCCCGGGCCACTCGCGTCGGCGTGGTGGTCAAGGGCGGCGCGGCCCTGGAGCGGCTCGCGGGCGCCCGCACCGTCATGTTCGACAAGACCGGCACCCTCACCCGTGGCCGCCCCCAGGTCGTCGGCGTGGTCACGGCGGACGACGACCCGGGCGCCGACGAGGTGCTGCGCCTGGCCGCCTCGCTCGACCAGGTGTCGCCGCACGTGCTGGCCACCGCGATCGTCTCGGCCGCCACGGCCCGGGGACTCGGGCTGGAGATGCCGGCCGGGGTCGAGGAGGTGCACGGCTACGGGCTGCGTGGCACCGTCGGCGGGCGCCAGGTCGCGCTCGGCAAGGCCTCGTGGATCGTCCCGGACCCGGCCCCGGCATGGGCGCAACGCGTGCGGCGGCGCGCCGACCTCGACGGCTCGATGACCGTGTTCGCCGCGGTCGACGGCGTGGCGGCGGGCGCCCTGCTGCTGGAGGACGTCGTACGCCCCGACGCGCCGCGGATGATCCACGGCCTGCACGAGGCGGGCGTCAGGCGGGTCGTGCTCGTCACGGGCGACCGCGCCGACACCGCCGAGACGGTGGGCAGGATCGTCGGCGTCGACGACGTCCGCGCCGAGTGCGACCCCGGCGAGAAGCTCGCCGTGATCGAGGCCGAGCGCGAACGCGACGTGGTGATGATGGTCGGCGACGGGGTCAACGACGCCCCGGCGCTCGCCGCCGCCGACGTCGGGGTCGCCCTCGCCGCCCGCGGGGCCACCGCGTCCTCGGAGGCGGCCGACGTCGTGCTGACCGTCGACCGCGTGGACGCGCTCGCCGACGCCATCCTCATCGCCCAGCGGTCGCGGCGCATCGCCCGCCAGGCGGTCGGCGTCGGGATGGGCCTGTCGGTGGTCGCGATGGTGGCGGCCGCGGTGGGCCTGCTGCCGCCGGCGGTGGGCGCCGTGCTGCAGGAGGGCATCGACGTGCTTGCGATCGTCCTCGGCCTGCGGGCGGTCCTGCCCGGGCGCACCCACACGGTCGCGCTGTCGCCCGCCGACGTGGAGCTCGGCCGCGAGCTGCACGCCCAGCACGAGGCCGCGCTTCCGGTCGTGGAGGAGATCCGGGTCGTCGCCGACCGGATCGACTCGCGCGAGCCCGACCTCGAGCCGGCCCGGCGACTCCTCGTCCGCCTGCGCACCGAGCTGCTCGCGCACGAGCGCGCCGACCAGTCGCAGCTGGTGCCGATGGTCGCCCGCGCCCTCGGCGAGCCCGCGACCTACCTGCTGACCCGGACCCACGCCGAGATCGAGCAGCAGGTCTCGCGGCTGGGGCGCCTGCTCGACGACATCCCCGGCAACCAGGCCGAGCCCGAGGACGTCGTCGAGGTGCGCCGGCTGCTCTACGGCCTCTACGCCGTGCTGCGCCTGCACAACGCGCAGGAGGACGAGACCGCCCACAGCCTGCTGCCGACCGCCCCCGACCGCCCGCAGGGCTGACCCGCGCGGCGACCGCCCGCCGGGTGGCCTCTCCTTGGGTTGGCGACAATCGTTCGCTATCATGGAGACATGATGTCGCCAAGTTGTGGGGAGATGTTGTCCCGGTGTTCCTAGCCCTTCGTGAGATCGCCTTCGCGCGCGGTCGTTTCGTCATCATGGGATCGGTCGTCGCGCTGATCTCGATCCTGATGGTCCTGCTCAGCGGCCTGTCCGTCGGCCTGGTCACCGACGGTGTGTCGGGCCTGCAACGCATGAGCACGACCTCGTTCGCCTTCCAGGAGGGCACCGCCAAGGACTCCGCGTTCTCGCGCAGCATCGTCGACCGCGATGCCGTCGACGTGTGGGCCGAGCAGGACGGCGTCGAGGAGGCAGCCCCCTTCGGCAACGCCCTCGTCAACGGCAAGACCGACAGCGGCGTCGACGTCGACCTGGCGCTCTTCGGCATCGAGCGCGACTCCTTCCTCGACCCCGAGGCCGCCGAGGGCACGGGCCTGACCGGAGCACCCGACGAGGTGGTGGTCAGCTCGACCGCCGCCGAGGAGGGCGTCGAGGTCGGTGACGTGATCACCGTCGAGCAGACCGGCGCCGAGCTGCGCGTGGTCGGTGTGATGGAGGACCAGCACACGTTCGGCCACGTCGACATCGGCTACCTGCCGCTGGAGACCTGGCAGGAGATCCGCGCGGGCGTCCGCGAGGGCGACGAGGTCCCCGCCCGCGTGTACGACGAGATCACCGCGGTCGCCGTGGTCGGCGACGACGTCGACCTCGCCGCCGGTGACGAGGCCGCAGGCACCTTGTCGATGACCACCGAGGAGTCCTTCGGCGCCTCGCCCGGCTACACCGCGGAGACCTCGACGCTCCAGCTCATCCAGGCCTTCCTCTACGCGATCTCCGCGCTCGTCGTCGGCGCCTTCTTCACGGTGCTCACCATCCAGCGCAAGCCCGAGATCGCCGTGATGCGGGCCATGGGCGCGAGCACCAAGTACCTGCTCCGCGACAGCCTGGCCCAGTCGGTGATCCTGCTCGTGGTGTCCGCCGCCGTGGGCGTCGGACTGGGGCTCGCCATGGGCGCCGCCATCGGCTCCACGTCGATGCCGTTCGCCCTCGAGGCCGGGCCGATCGCGGTCGCGACCACCCTGCTGCTGACGCTCGGCCTGGTCGGCGCCGTCGTGGCCGTCGTCCGGATCGTCCGCGTCGACCCGCTCACTGCACTGGGAGAGAACCGATGACCGACCACACCCTCGTGCTCGACGACGTCAGCCTGCTCCACGGCGACGGCGACGAGACCGTCACCGCCCTCGACCACGTCGACCTGTCGGTCGCGCCCGGAGAGCTGGTGGCCATCGTCGGGCCGTCCGGCGCCGGCAAGTCCAGCCTGCTCGCCGTGGCCGGCGGTCTGATCCAGCCCACCTCGGGCCGCGTCAGCGTCGGAGGCACGGACCTGTCCGGGCTGAGCCGTCGCCAGCTCACCGAGCTGCGGCGCACCCGGGTCGGCTTCGTCTTCCAGTCGGGCAACCTCGTCCCGGCGCTGAAGGCGGTCGACCAGCTCCGCCTGCCGCTCACCTTCGGCAAGGTCGAGCACCCGCGCGACCCCGCGGAGCTGCTGGAGGAGGTCGGCATGACGGCCAAGGCGAAGCGCCGTCCGCACCAGCTCTCCGGCGGCGAGCGGCAGCGCATCGGCATCGCCCGTGCGCTGGTCACCCGCCCGCAGCTGCTGCTGGTCGACGAGCCCACGGCGGCACTCGACCGCCAGCGCAGCCAGGACGTGGTCGCGCTGCTCGCCCGCGAGACCCGTACCCACGGAGTCGCGACGATCATGGTCACCCACGACCACGACGTGCTGCACCACTGCGACCGGGTCCACGAGATGATCGACGGCAAGCTCGGGGTACCCGCACCCCGCTGACACAGGAGGAGGGTGGGCCGTTGCCCAGGATCACCGCGCCGACCGTCGCCGAGCACCGCGAGCAGCAGCTGCGCGCTGTGCTCGACGCGGCCCGGGCCATCCTGGGCGAGACCCGGGCAGCGCCCACCCTCGCCGCCACCGCCGCGCGTGCCGGCCTGGCCCGCTCGAGCATCTACCGCTACTTCGCGTCCGCCGAGGAGCTGCTCGCCGCCGTGGTGGGCGACGTCTTCCCCGAGTGGACGCGACGGGTTCGCGAGAGCGTCGAGAGCGCGACGTCGCCGGGGGAGAAGGTCTGGGCCTACGTCTGCGCCAACGTCGAGCTGTTCGCGTCCTCCGCGCAGGACGTGGCCGGCGCCCTGCGAGAGGTGGCCGACCCGCGCCTGCTCAAGGAGCCGATGGAGGCCTTCCACGCCGAGCTGCAGCGCCCCCTGCTCGCGGCCCTGGCCGAGCACGGCGAGCCCCGCCCCGTGCTCATGGCCGAGACGATCGAGTCGGCCCTGATCCACGTGGCGCGCGGCCTGGGCACCCCGGCCGAGGCGCCGCTCACCCCCGACGAGGCGCTCGCCCTGCTCCGCCGGCTGCTCGGCGGCTACCTCGGGCTGCACCCGTAGCCCGTAGCGCGCGGCAGCGAGGTCGAGTCGGCGCGTCCTGACCGCCCGAACCCGTCGAGTCGGCTCATCTTGGCGTCAGCCGTGTCAGGACGCGACGACTCGACACACGATCCGCGTCCGCCCGGGGTGCTCCCCGGGGCGTCCGGCACGTCCGGGCCCGGCGGCGGAGGCGCATGATGGATGCATGAGCCGAGTGGTGTCGTGATGCCGGAGCCGGTGGATCCCTCCCAGGTCGACGCCGAGGTGGTGGCCAGCCGGCTCGAGGTGGATCCGGCGACCGGCCTGTCCGACGAGGAGGCACAGCGCCGGCTGCGCCGCGACGGGCCCAACGAGCTGCGGGCCAAGAAGCCGGTCCCCACCTGGCGCAAGATCCTCGCCCAGTTCCAGGACCCGCTGGTCTACCTGCTGATCGCCGCCATCGTGATCTCGGCGGTCTCGTGGCTGGTCGAGGGCCGTGAGGGGGTGCCGGTCGACGCCCTCGTGATCGCCGCGATCGTCGTGGTGAACGCGGTGCTCGGCTACACCCAGGAGGCGAGGGCCGAGGACGCCGTCGCGGCGCTGAGCACCATGACCGCGGCCTCCTCGACGGTGCTGCGCGGCGGTGAGCTCCAGGTGGTGCCGTCGGCCGACCTGGTGCGCGGCGACGTGCTCGTCCTCAACGAGGGCGACGCGGTCGGCGCCGACGCCCGGCTGCTGAGCGCGACCGCGTTGCGCGTCCAGGAGGCGTCGCTGACCGGTGAGAGCGAGGCGGTGACCAAGTCCCCGGCCACGCTGGAGCGGCTCGTCCCCCTCGGGGACCGGGTGGACATGGTCTACAAGGGCACGGCGGTGGCCCAGGGGGTCGGACGCGCCGTGGTGACCGGCGTGGGCATGTCGACCGAGGTCGGCGCCATCGCCGAGATGCTGGACGCGACGGTGGAGGAGCCCACCCCGCTGCAGACCGAGGTCGGCCGGATCGGCCGGATGCTGGGCGCCATCGTGGTCGCCATCGCCGTCGTCGTGATGGTCACCATCGTGGTGGTGCAGGGCGTCAGCACGGCGAGCGACTTCGTCGTGGTCCTGCTCCTGGGCGTGTCGCTCGCGGTCGCCGCGGTGCCCGAAGGGCTGCCCGCGATCCTGTCGGTCGTCCTCGCGATCGGCGTCCAGCGGATGGCGCGGCGCAACGCCGTGGTGAAGCGGCTCGACTCGGTCGAGGCGCTCGGGTCGGCGTCGGTGATCTGCACCGACAAGACCGGCACCCTGACCCGCAACGAGATGACGATCGAGCGCCTGGTGACGGCGTCGGGCAGCGCGGACGTGAGCGGTGTGGGCTACCGCCCCGACGGGGCGGTGACGGCCAGTGGCGGCGAGCTGGGCGAGGCCCAGCTGGCCGAGGCGCGGCTGCTCCTGGGCGCCGGCTCGCTCGCCAACAACGCCCAGCTGAGCGAGCATGACGGCGAGTGGACCATCCAGGGCGACCCCACCGAGGCGGCGTTCCTGGTGGCCGCGCACAAGCTCGACGGCCTCACCGACCGGCTGGCGCGCTTCGAGCGCCGGACCGAGATCCCCTTCACCTCCGAGCGCAAGATGATGTCGACGCTGCACGAGGAGCGCCCCGACGGGACCCGCCTGCTGTTCAGCAAGGGGGCGCCGGACGTCCTGCTCGCCAGCTGCACCCAGCAGCAGGTGGGCGCGACGACGGTGCCGCTCACCGACGCGGCCAGGGCCGAGCGCCTCGCCGAGGTCGAGGCCCTCTCGGGCGAGGCGTTCCGCACCCTCGGCGTCGCCTACCGCGTCGTCGACGACGAGCCGGACGGCGCCCCCGCGGACGGCTCGGCATGCGGGGGCGACCTCGACACGGCGCTGGAGCACGACCTCGTCTACGTCGGGGTGGTCGGCATCATCGACCCGCCGCGCGTCGAGGTGGCCGCGGCGATCGCCGAGGCGCACCGCGCCGGGATCCGGGTCATCATGATCACCGGCGACCACCCCAGCACGGCGCGGCGCATCGCCGCCGACCTCGGCATCGTCGGGCCGGACGCCCGGGCGGTGACCGGGGCCGAGCTCGACGGCCTGGAGGGCGACGCGCTGCGCGAGGTCATCCGGGAGGTGTCGGTCTACGCCCGGGTGTCGCCGCAGCACAAGCTGATGCTCGTCGACGCGCTCCAGGACGACGGGCAGATCGTGGCGATGACCGGTGACGGCGTCAACGACGCCCCGGCGCTGAAGTCGGCCGACATCGGGGTCGCGATGGGCATCACCGGCACCGAGGTGACCAAGGAGGCGTCGCGGATGATCCTGGCCGACGACAACTTCGCCACGATCGTGGCGGCCGTCCGGCAGGGCCGCGTCATCTTCGACAACATCAAGAAGTTCCTGCGCTACCTGCTGTCGTCCAACATGGGCGAGGTGCTCACCGTGTTCCTCGGCGTGGTCTTCGCCGGGGTGCTGGGCCTCGACGCGGCGAGCGACGAGGCGATCGTGCTGCCGCTGCTCGCCACGCAGATCCTCTGGATCAACCTGGTCACCGACTCCACGCCGGCCCTCGCCATGGGCGTCGACCCCGAGATCGACGACGTGATGGCCCGCCGGCCGCGCCGGCTGACCGAGCGGGCGATCGACGGGCGCATGTGGGGCGGCATCGTGTCGGTCGGCCTGGTGATGGCGCTGGCGGCCCTCTTCGCGATCGACGTGTTCCTGCCCGGCGGCCTGGTCGAGGGCGACGACACGCTCGAGGTCGCCCGGACGGCCGGCTTCACCACCCTGGTCCTCGCCCAGCTCTTCAACGCGCTCAACGCCCGGTCGGAGACCACCAGCGCGTTCCACGGCCTGTTCGCCAACCCGTGGCTGTGGGCGTCGATCGCGCTGGGCGCGGTCCTCCAGCTCGCCGTGGTGGAGGTGCCCTTCCTCCAGGTCGCCTTCGGCACCCACTCCCTCGACCTCGCCCACTGGGGCGCGTGCGTGGCCCTGGCGTCGGTGGTGCTCTGGTACGACGAGGTCCGCAAGGCGATCATCCGGGCACGGTCCGCCTCGTCGCCCGCGGTCGAGGACGCACCGGCGGACCGGATGGCGGAGCCGGCGTCGGGTCAGCGCAGGTAGCGGCGTGCCACCACCCGCTGCTGGTCGACCGGGGTGCCGCGCTCCATCGTCCAGGCGAGCCGCACCAGCCCGGCGTGCGACCACGTGAGGGGGGTGGCGGCCCGGGTGCCCTCGCCGGCGGGACAGCAGGCCTCGCCCGTGGGCGCGCGGCCGTCCCAGACCTGCTCGGAGATCATGTCGCCCGCGCCGGCGGCCGCAGCCATGGAGGCGAGGTAGGACGACGCGTCCTGCCCGGCGGTGACGGCGTACTCGCCCCGTTCGCCGCTCAGGAGGGGCCAGGCGCGACCCAGGGTCTCGCCGCTGTCGTCCTCGGTGATCTCCCACTGGGCGCCGTCGCGCTTCTCCCCGTAGCCGTCGAAGCTGGCGCGTCGCCAGAACGAGCCGTTGGGTGTCTCGACCCGGAGGTCCTGGTCGATGACCGCGAGCGTGGAGACCACGTCGGGGTCGTCCGGTTCCTCGAGGCCGAGCCGGACCAGGTCGAGGAAGCTGGGGTCCACCACGCGGCGCTGGTCGACGGCGGACGGCCCACCGTCGCCGATGCCGTACTCGGTGCCACGGTCGGGGCGCCCGTCCTTGGTGACCCGCAGGAAGTAGGGGCTGCTGCTGAGCGGGCCGGTGGTCGTGCGGGTCCACGACTTCACCTTCGACTGCCACCGGTCGGCCAGGCGCAGCCACCGGCGGGCCGAGGCCCGGTCGCCGTTCTTGCGGGCGATGTCGGCGGCGCAGACCAGTCCCGCGACCTGGGTGGCGATCGAGTTGGGGGAGTAGCCGGCCTGGTTCTCCCAGCGCTCCTGCGGTGAGTACGGCGCCCGCCGGCCGGTCTCCTCGTCGCGGAACCGCACCAGGAACCGGGCCGCCCTGCGCACCCCGCGCCAGGTGCGGGGGCCGTCGCGGCCGACCAGCCGGGCCAGCACGATCGGCAGCGCCACCTCGTCGAGCTGGAGCTCCGACCACACCGGCGTGCCCTCGACGTCGGAGTTCTGCGGGAAGGACCCGTCGGGCAGCTGCTGGACGTCGAAGAGCCAGTCCACCGTGCGCCGGGCGGCGGCCTTGTCGCCCATCGCCCACAGCGCCGTGCCGAACTGGTAGGAGTCGCGCGACCACACCAGGTGGTAGGCGCCCGACGGCGAGGAGAGGTCCTTGATCTCGTCGCCCCAGGCCCACGGCGCGGACGGCGAGGCCACGAGCGCTCCCGGGTTGAGCTTGTCCTCGGCCGCCGCGAGCACCAGCGCGGAGGCGAGGTACTGGCGGCGTACGCCGGCGGCGCTGGCGGGCACGTCCTCGAGCGAGCGCAGGTAGCGGTGCCACCCGCGGTCGTAGCGGGCGGCGGTGCGCCGCGCGCCCGCGCGCAGCCCCGCGCGGGCCGTGCGGTGTGCCTCGGCACCGGTGCGGCCGTAGCCGAGCACGAGGGTCGCCCGCTGCGCGCCCGCCAGACCGGTGACGCCGGCGAGCCGGCCGGTCTGGACGATGTTGCCCGGGCCCGCCGACCGCCCCGCCCGGTCGAGGCGGTGGTCGTCCTCGAGGTCGCGCCAGCCGTCGTCGCGCCCGAGGAGGCCGGTGCTGGTGCGGGCGAGGCGGGGCCGGGAGACCAGCGCGGCCGCGACCGGCTCGGAGGTGTCCGTGGACACCAGCGCCCCCCGCGTCGCCCATCCCCGGTCGTCCATGCCGGAGTTGGCGAGGGCCGGGTCGTGCACGGCGTGGAGCCGGTAGCTGCCGCCGTCGAGCGACTCCAGCCGCACCCGGACGACGAGGGCGTCGCGCCGCGGGTCGGTGACGAAGGTCTTGGTGATCCGGTAGCGACCCGAGGTGGCCGTGCCGACCTGCTGGAAGCGCAGGCTGCCCTCGTCGGGCCGCGTGGTCACCACCTCGACGTCCTCGGTCTCGCGGTCGGTGAAGGTGCGGCCATCGGTGACGACCAGCTCGAGGGCTCGGGTGCTCGGGGTCGACAGGTCGGGGTAGAAGACCTCGCTCACGCGCCCGTCCTGCAGCGTGAACCACACGTTGCTCCGCCGCGTGCGGGCGGTGCCGAAGCCGGTCTTGTCCGCCTCGGTCCACCTGCTCTTCGCGCCCCGCTGGGGAGCCGCGGACTCGGACGACGACGAGACGGCGGCCCGCCCGGCCGTGCCGGCGCTCGCGCCGGCACTCGCGCCGGGTGGCGAGCCGAGCGTGGCCATGACCAGCGCGAGGGCGATCGGGAGGGCGATCGGGGCGGCGATCGGGGCGGCGATCGGGGCGGTGAGCACGCGCAGCGACATGGTGGCCTCCGAGGTCGGTTGACCCCGTCGTACTCCTGCCGTCGCGGCGCGGGCCACACCCCAGTGGGTGCCGCCACCGCGGCGACCCCGCGGCACGCTGCTCGCCCCCGGAGCGGCCGGCGCGAGGGGAGCGGTCGTGAGCCATCGCTGGCACACTCGGCCCATGACCTCTCTCTCCGACTTCTCGGCCACCGCGATCGACGGCACCGAGACCGATCTCGGCCAGTACGACGGCAAGGTGGTCCTGGTCGTCAACACCGCCTCGCAGTGCGGGCTGACCGGGCAGTACAAGGGCCTGCAGGAGCTGCAGGACACCTACGCCGACCGGGGCCTGGTCGTGCTCGGCTTCCCCTGCGACCAGTTCGGCCACCAGGAGCCCGGTGACGAGGCGGAGATCTCCGACTTCTGCGAGCGCACCTACGGCGTCACGTTCCCGATGTTCGCCAAGGTCGACGTCAACGGCGACGGCGCGCACCCGCTCTTCGACTGGCTCAAGGCCTCCAAGGGCGGACTGCTGGGCAGCAAGATCAAGTGGAACTTCACCAAGTTCCTCGTCGGCCGTGACGGCCAGGTGATCGACCGCTTCGCGCCGCAGACCGAGCCGGAGAAGCTCGCCGACGACATCGAGAAGGCCCTCCAGGACGCGCCCGGGCAGGCGTCGTGATCCGCGCCGGCGTCGTCGTCGCGGCGGTGCTCGCCGCGGTGGCGGCGTCGGCACCTCCTGCCACGGCGAGCGCCTCCACGGTGGGCGCCGGGCCCGCCGCACGTGAGGTGACGACGATGCGGGCGGCGGCGCGCGCCGACGTGGTCGTCGGCACGGGCACCCCCGCGTCGTGCACCTCGCGCGCGGTCGTCCGCGCGGTGGCCAGGGGCGGGGTGATCGCGTTCGACTGCGGCCCGTCGCCGGTCACGATCGAGATGGCCAGGACGGCCAAGGTGGTCAACACCTCCTCCCGCGTCGTCCTCGACGGCGGTGGCCTGGTCACCCTCAGCGGGGCGGGCCAGCGGCGGATCCTCTACATGAACACCTGCGATCGGGCACAGGTCTGGACGACGTCGCACTGCAACGACCAGGCCGAGCCGCGGCTGGTGGTGAAGCGGATGCGCTTCGTCCGCGGCACCAGCGTCGGGGAGTCCACCGACGGCGGGGGCGGCGGCGCGATCTTCGTCCGCGGCGGCCGGCTGCGCATCGTCGACTCGACGTTCGCCGACAACCGCTGCGACCGCACCGGTCCCGACGTCGGCGGGGCCGCGGTGCGCGTGCTCGACCAGCACCGCGACCGCCCGGTCGTCGTACGCCGCTCCACCTTCACCGGCGGACGCTGCAGCAACGGCTCGGCGCTGAGCAGCATCGGCGTGTCGTGGCGCATCAGCCGCTCGACGTTCACCGGCAACCGGGCCGTCGGCCGCGGCGCCAACCCGGCGCGACCGGGCACGCCCGGCGGCGGGTCGGGCGGGGCGATCTACCTCGACGGCAACGACATCCACCTCACGGTGGACGACTCGACGATCAGTGGCAACCGGGCCCGCGAGGGCGGCGGGGCGATCTTCTTCGTCTCCAACGACCGCACCGGCACGCTGACCGTCCGCGGCTCGCGGCTCACCGACAACCCCAGCGACGGCTTCGAGACCTTCCCGGGCGTCTTCTTCCTCGGGGCCAGCCGCACGATCACCGACTCGGTGGTGCGCTGACCCGCAGGCTCAGGCCAGGGTCGGCGCGTCCGGCCCGACCGGCGGTGAGCTGGCAACCGAATCGGTCGCGGAAAGGGTTGCTGACGCACCGCCCACCCGGGCGTACGCCGACCGGCGGTGAGCTGGCAACCGAATCGGTCGCGGAAAGGGTTGCAGACTCACCGCCCACCCGGGCGTACGCCGACGGGCGGTGAGCTGGCAACCGAATCGGTCGCGGAAAGGGTTGCTGACTCACCGCCCGCCGGGGTGGGGATGTGCTCAGGCCAGGGTCGGCGCGTCCGGCCCGACCCGCTCGGCCAGCCACTGCGCGACCTGCTCCTCCGACGGCGCGAGGCCGTCGCTGATCACGTGGGGCGCCACGCGGGAGTAGTAGTCGGTGACCAGGTCGTCCGACTCGCGCACGAGCATCCCCGCCGCCTCGCCGTCGACGATCCACGACCCGAGCACCACGCGGTTGCCCTCGAAGCTCGGCAGCTCGGTGTAGGCCTGGTAGACCCAGCCCTCGGCGCCGTAGCCGCCGGGCATCACGACGTCCTCGAGCATGTCGTCGAGGTGCACGCGGATGTTGTCGCCCTCGCGCCCGTGCAGCGGCTTGGCGACCCAGCGCTGGAGGTCGCGCGGCTCGTCGAAGTAGGCCGGAAGCAGCAGCCGGTGGCGGGGGAACAGCTCCCAGAGCACCGGCAGCAGCGCCTTCGTGCTGAGCAGCACCTTCCACGCCGGCTCGATCCACCGCGTCGGCCGCGCCTCGGCCTGCTCGACGACGTGGCGGCCGAACGGCTCGGCCAGCATCTCCTCCCACGCGTAGAGCTTGAAGGCGTTGCGCAGCGGCTCGTCGTGCACGTCGCGGAAGTCGCGGGTCTCGGGGTTCCAGCCGACCTCGGTCATCGGGTGGGCCATGGTCATCCAGCCGGCCTGGACGGCGGTGTCCATCAGGTAGTGGACCGTCATCTCCATCTCGCCGCCGTCGTAGGAGTCCTCCTCGCCCAGGTCGTAGAGGAAGTGCAGGCGGTCACCGTCGAAGTGGCCGGAGCGGCGCAGGCTGCGCCAGGCGGCGACGAGGCGGTCGTGGACGGAGTTCCACTGGTCCATCTCCGGCATCACGTCCTCCATCCAGTTCCACTGGACGATCCCGGTCTCCACGAGCCCGGTCGGGGTGTCGCCGTTGATCTCGAGCATCTTGATCGAGCCGTCCGCGCCGTAGGCCAGGTCGAAGCGCGCGTAGAGCGCCGGGTCGCCGGCCTCGATCGAGCGGCGTACGACGCCCAGCGACCCGGGCGGCAGGCCGAGCCGCTCGTCGGTCATCGTCGTGGCCATGTGGGTCACGGCCTGCAGGCACATCGCCCACAGCTCCTCGGTGGCGGCCTCGAGCGCCTCCACCTCCTCCATGGTCACCTCGTACCAGGCGTCCTCGTTCCAGTAGGGCAGCTCGGAGCCGTCGGGCATCTTCGTGGTCGGGAAGACCAGGCCGTGCTCCACGACGGTGTCGCGCCAGCCCTCACGCGCCCGCGACCGGTGCCGCCACATCGCTGCGTCCCCCGCCGCTCAGGCGATGCTGGCGCACACGATGGCGCCGACCGAGAGGGCGACCGCGGCGGCGACGTGGGCCAGGGGGCGGACGGGCCCGGGAGCGGTGACGATCGAGCGCAGGTCGCCCGGCGTGATCGCCTCGACCGCGAAGAACATGATCGTGTTGAGCGCGATGCCGACGGCGCCGAAGCAGACGGTCCACACGAGCGCCGAGCCGAGCGAGGTCTCACCGTTGGTCCAGATCGCGGTGAAGAGCACCGCCGCGTTGGAGACGAGCCACGCCGAGGTGACCACGCCGGCGCCCTTGGAGTGGGCATGCACCGACTCGTTGCCGTTCTCGTCGACGCCGCGCAGGTGGGTGCCGAGGTGCCCGGGGGTGGCGAGGTCGAGCACGTAGTAGGACACGACGAGCATGGCGCCGCCGACGAGGGCGTAGGCGACGGCGTGGAGGAGGGCGTCGATCAGGTCGGTCACGGGTGGTCTCCTGGGAGCGGTGCTGGGGTCGGGACGGTGGGGCGCGGCGGGCGGGGGTCGGGCGGTCCGGGGCCGGCTCAGCCGAAGCCGCGGGAGCTGCCGCCGAAGCCGCTCTTGGTGGTCGCTGACTTCACGGTGGAGCCGCCCGTGGTGGGCAGGCCACCGCGCTGCACGGCGCCGTTGAGCGTGCTGCCGCGCCAGGTGCCGCCGGTCGCGGTCTGGCCGAGGGCCGGCACCCGCGAGCTGGCGGCGAGGTAGTACCAGAAGAAGCCCGTCCCGACGCCGTTGTAGTCGGAGTCGTCGTCGCACTGGTCGTCGGCGACGCGCTCCTTGGTGTCCGGGTCGACGCACACCGCGGCGTAGTCGGCGCTCGAGGAGCATCCGGTGAGGCTGCTGGCCATCAGCGCCGTGATGCCGAGCGAGATGCTGCTCGAGCGCATCCGACGGCGGGTGGGGGTGGTCATCGTGCCCTCCGGGCGGGTCGTGGTCCGAGGTCGAGGCTACGAGGCGACGAGGTCGGCGTACTGCGGGTGCTTGTCGATGTACGACGCGATGTAGGGGCAGTCGGGTCGCACCGAGAGCCCGCGCGAGCGGGCGTCGTCGAGGGCCGAGCGGGCGAGCGTGGCGGCATGTCCCTGACCGGAGAACTCCGACCCCACCTCGGTGTGGACGAGACGGATCACGTCGCCGTCCAGGCGGTAGTCGATGAAGCCGACGAGCTCGTCGCCGGCGCGCAGCTCGTAGCGGTTGCTGTCAGGTTCGTCACTGAAGCTGGTGTCCACGAGTCGAGCCTAGACGGAGGTGACTTGCTCGTAACCCCACGGGAGCGGGAGGGTTCTGGCCATGGCAGCAACCGCGTCCTCCTACTCGATCACCATGCGGTTGTACACCGCAGCCGACCACAGCGTCGTCGGCTCCGTCGCCACCACGATCGCGCGCAACGGCGGAGTGGTCACCGCGATCGACGTCGCGGAGTCGCGCCACGACCGCCTCACCGTCGACGTCACGTGCTCGGCCGCCGACGCCCCCCACTCGCAGGAGCTCGTCGACGCGGTGTCGGGCGTGGAGGGGGTGCGGGTCCACAAGGTCAGCGACCGCACCTTCCTGCTGCACCTCGGCGGCAAGATCTCCGTGGAGTCCAAGGTGCCGCTGCGCACCCGCGACGACCTGTCGATGGCCTACACCCCCGGGGTGGGGCGGGTGTCGATGGCGATCCACGACAACCCCGAGGACGTCCGCAAGCTGACCATCAAGGGCAACTCGGTCGCGGTGGTCACCGACGGCTCGGCGGTCCTGGGCCTCGGCAACATCGGCCCCGGCGCGGCGATGCCGGTGATGGAGGGCAAGGCCGCGCTGTTCAAGCGCTTCGCCGACATCGACGCCTGGCCGATCTGCCTGGCGAGCCAGGACACCGACGAGATCGTGCGGGCGGTCGAGATGATCGCCCCCGGCTTCGGCGGCATCAACCTCGAGGACATCGCGGCGCCGCGTTGCTTCGAGATCGAGGCCCGGTTGCGCGAGTCGCTCGACATCCCGGTCTTCCACGACGACCAGCACGGCACCGCGATCGTCGTCCTCGCGGCGCTGACCAACGCGCTGCGCTGCGTGGAGAAGGAGCTCGCGGACGTGCGGGTCGTGGTCTCCGGCGGCGGCGCCGCGGGCACCGCCATCGTCACCCTGCTGCTCGCCGCCGGCGCCCGTGACGTCGTCGTGGTCGACCGCACGGGCGCGCTCGCCGCCGGCGACGAGTCGCTGTCGGCCGCCCACGCCGAGCTGGCCGCGGCGACCAACCCCCGCCGCGCCCGCGGGTCGCTGCGCGAGGTCCTCGTCGACGCCGACGTCTTCATCGGCGTGTCCGCGCCGGGCATCCTCGACGCGGAGTGGATCCCGACGATGGCGCCCAAGCCGGTGGTCTTCGCGCTGGCCAACCCCGACCCGGAGGTCGACCCGGCCGAGGCCGACCGCTACGCCGCCGTGGTGGCGTCCGGCCGCTCCGACTACCCCAACCAGATCAACAACGTGCTGGCCTTCCCCGGCGTCTTCCGCGGCCTCCTCGACGCCGGCGCCGACGAGGTCACGACCGACATGCTCCTGCGCGCGGCCCAGGCCATCGCCGACACCGTCAGCGCCGAGGAGCTCCACGCGTCGTTCATCATCCCGAGCGTGTTCCACCCCGACGTCACCAAGCGGGTCGCCTCCGCGATCAGCGGCCGCGAGGCCTGAGCCCGCCCGCCGCCCCGGGCGCGGCGTCGTACGCGCCGGGCTCGGGTGCCCGGCGTGGGCGCGTGGTGGCGCGTGGTGGTGGCGCGTGGTGGTGGCGCTGACATAACCGCCCTCTTGGTGGGGGAGTCCGACACGTGGAGGGGGTTGCAACGGCCTCCAGGTGTCGGAGTCCCCGCTCGAGCGGGGACTCCGACCGACAGGCATCAGCCGGTCAGGGCCCAGCGGGACGACCGACGGCCGGGAGCCCGGTCAGCCGGTCACCTTGCGCGGCCACCAGAACTTGTCACCGAGGGTGAGGGCGAGGGCGGGCACCAGCACCGTGCGGACGACCAGGGTGTCGAGCAGCACGCCGACGCAGATGATCGCGCCGAGCTGGGCGAGCACCACGAGCGGCAGCACACCGAGGACCGCGAAGACCGCGGCGAGCAGGATGCCGGCGCTGGTGATCACGCCGCCGGTGGCCGTCAGGGCGCGCAGCATCCCCTCGCGGGTGCCGTGCTCGCGCGCCTCCTCCCTGGCCCGGGTGACGAGGAAGATGTTGTAGTCGACGCCGAGCGCGACGAGGAACAGGAACGCCAGGAGTGGCACCCCGGTGTCCATCGCGTCGAAGTCGAACACCGTCCGGAACAGCCACCACGAGGCACCCATGCTGGCCGCGTACGTCGCCACCACGGTCGCGACGAGAAGCAGCGGGGCGACGATCGATCGCAGCAGCAGGAGCAGCGCGCCCAGCACCAGCAGCAGGATCAGCGGCAGGATGACCAGCCGGTCGCTCGCGGCGTAGTCGCTGGCGTCGATGGCCTCGGCGTCGCCACCGCCGATGTAGGTGTCGTCGAAGTCGGCCGCCGTGTCGCGCAGCTGGAGCACGATGTCGCGGGTGTCGTCGCTGCCGGGTGCGGCGTCGGGCACGGCGTCGATGCGGGCGATGCCGTCGGCGTCGTTGGTGATGCGCGCGGAGTCGACCCCGTCGACCTCCTCGACGGCGGCGAGCACCTTCTCGGGCTCGTCGCGGGTGATGACCTGCACCGGGTCGCTCGTGCCCGCCGGGAACGACTCGCCGAGCCGCTCGGCGGCCGAGATCGCCTCGGGCCGCTGGAGGAACTGGTCGGCCGGGTCGAGACCCGTGGTGATGGACGCCGTGCCGGTGGCCAGCACCGCGAGGCCCGCGATGGTGGCGACCACGAACGTGCGCGGGCGCCGCGAGACGGCCCTGCCCACGCGGAACCACAAGCCGCGGGAGTCGACCAGCACCGCGTCGCCGACGTGCGGCACGCGCGGCCAGAACACCCACCGGCCGAACAGCACCAGCGCAGCCGGCAGCACGACGAGGGCGAACGTCGCCGCGACCAGGACGCCGACGGCACACGCGAGGCCGAGACCGCGGGTGGTGGGGACGGCCGACAGCAGCAGCGTCAGCAGGCCGAGCACGACGGTGGTGGCGCTCGAGAGCACGGCCTCGAACGTCCGGCTGAGCGCGTGCGCCATCGCTGCGTGGCGGGACTCGGTGGTCTTGAGCTCGTCGCGGTAGCGCGATATCAGCAGCAGGGCGTAGTCGGTGCCGGCTCCGAAGACGAGCACGCTCAGGATGCCGACGGTGGACTCGTCCCACGCGAAGCCGGCCGCCTCCAGCACGTTGGTCGAGGCGATCGCGGCGAAGCGGTCGGCGACACCGACGACCGTCAGCGGGATCAGCCAGAGGACCGGGCTGCGGTAGGTGATGATCAGCAGGAGCGCCACGACGCCGGCCGTCGAGGCCAGGAGTCGGAAGTTGGCGCCGTCGAAGACCTGACCGATGTCGGCCTGGATGCCCGCCGGGCCGGTGACCTGGACCTCGACGCCGTCGGGGGCGTCCGCGCGCAGCTGCTCGCGCAGCTCCTCGACCCGGTCGATGTTGTCGGTCGCGGAGCTCGTGGACACCGGGAGCGCGAGGAGAGCCGCGGTGCCGTCCTCGGCGACCACGACGGGCGACTGCCCGCCCTCGCCGCCGGGCGGTCCACCCTCGCCGCCGCCCTCGCCGCCGCCCTCGCCGCCGCCCGTGGCACCGCCACCCTGGCCGCCACCCTGGCCGCCACCCTGGCCGCCACCCTGGCCGCCACCCTGGCCGCCGTCCTGGCCGCCGCCCTGGGCGCCGTCGGGCGCCCCCTGGCCGTCCCCGCCGCCGGCCTCCGACAGCAGCGCCACGGCCTGCTTGGTCAGCTCGCCCTGCGTCGCGCTGTCCAGCTCACCGGACTCGGCGGTCCACAGCACGATGGCGACCTGGCCCTCGTCGTCGGGCAGCTTGTCCTCGAGCTCGACCGCGAGCGTGCTGTCGGCCCCGGCCGGGAGCTGGTCGACGGGGGTGGTGTCGCGCTCGCCCTCGGGCACGAACGCGATCGCGGCCAGCGCCATCAGGATCGGCACCAGCGCGAACAGCCAGGCGAGCCGGGGCCCGGTGATCGCCCGCGCGAGGGCAGGAGTGCGGTGGGAGGTCACGGGGGTCTCCTCGGCGAGAGTGTGAAGTAAAAGTCTAGGGAAGATGATTGCTAAGCACGTTAGTTATCAAGTTATAGGTAGTATCATGGACAGGCAAGCCACGGGACAGGACGGGGAGGTCGACGAGCGGTGACGGACGAGCAGCCACTCGCCACGACGCCGCGCTGGGTCGGACGGGGCAACGAGAGCAAGCGTCCGGCGACCCTGATGGCGCTGCGCGACCTCCTCGCTCTCGGGACCCGGGTCAACCACGTCGTGTCGCGGCGCGCCGGGTTCAGCGAGTCCGAGCTGGTCGCGCTCGAGCACCTGAGCCGCGAGCAGATCGGCCCCGCCGAGGTCGCGCGCCGGCTGGAGGTGTCGACCGCGGCGGCGACCGGCATCGTCGACCGCCTGGTCTCCCGCGGCCACGTCGAGCGTCGTCCCCACGAGGCCGATCGCAGGCGCACCGAGCTGCACATCACCGACTCCGGGCGCACGGAGGTCATCGGGCACCTGATGCCGATGTTCCGCGCCCTCGACGAGCACGACGCCGGGTTCACCGACGAGGAGAAGGCGGTCGTGGAGCGCTACCTGCGCGGCGCGACGGAGGCCTTCAGGCGAGTGCTCGAGCCCTGAGCCGACGCTCGGGCGTCGGCCCGGGACCCCGGTCGGGTCAGTCCTCGGTGCCGGCGAGACGGTGGGCGACCAGCGCGGCGCCGACGATGCCGGCCCGGTTCTGCAGCTTGGCCGGCACCATCTCGGTGTCCACCTCGATGAGGTGGCCGAACTTGTCCCACGACTTGCTCACGCCGCCGCCGATCACGAAGAGGTCGGGGGAGAACAGCCGCTCGAGGTGGCGGAAGTAGGCGGTCAGTCGCTGCGACCAGTCCTCCCAGCTCAGCCCCTCGCGCTCGCGGGCGCTGGTGGCGGTCGTCGACTCGGCCACGGCCCCGCCCAGCTCGAGGTGGCCGAGCTCGGAGTTGGGCACGAGCTGGCCGTCCCAGATCATGGCCGAGCCGATGCCGGTGCCGAGCGTGATGACCATGACCAGGCCCCCGCGGCCCTTCGCGGCGCCGTACTCCGACTCGGCGAGCCCCGCGGCGTCGGCGTCGTTGACGACGTGCACCTCGCGACCGAGGGCCTCGGTGAAGATCGCGTCGGCGTCCTCGCCGATCCACGACTTGTCGATGTTGGCCGCCGAGTGGACCACGCCCCGGCGCACGATGCCCGGCACCGTCACGCCCACGGGCCGCGTGGAGACCTCGAAGCGTTCGATGATCTGCCCGAAGACCTGCGCGACCGCCTGCGGGGTCGCCGGCCGGGGCGTGTCGATCCGCACCCGGTCGTGGGCGAAGTCGCCGGCCTCGAGGTCGACCGGGGCGCCCTTGATGCCGGTGCCGCCGAAGTCGATGCCGAAGGGATGCTCCATGGCGACCAACCTATCGCCAGCGTCGACCCGGTGTGACCGACGCAACACCGGCGAGACGCCCGGAGGACCGAGTGTCCACCCCCACGGGCGACGCGAGGGCTCAGCGCTCGACCGGGGGGACGGCCACCTCACGACGGTCGTCGGGAAGCCGCCGGGTCAGCCCGGCCCGGTCGAGCCGGTCGAGCAGCGGCAGCACCACCCGCCGCGACGTCCCCAGCTCCTGGCGCGCGGCGCTGGTGGTGAAGGGCTGCTCGAGCCGCGCCAGCCGCGCCGCCGCGTCCCGGTCGGCCCCGGGCAGCAGCACCAGGCCCGGTGCCACCCGCCACAGCAGGCCGGCGCGCTCGGCGGCACCGAGGGCGCGGTCGTCGAGACCGAGCTCGCGCAGCCGGTCGGCCGTCGGGGCGGCGAAGGGCCCGCTCGCGAGCTGGCCGCGTACGACGTCGACGGCCGCGGCGACCGCCGCCGGGAGTCCCGACCCGGGGGAGCGGACCCGACCCCCGACGACCTGGAGCGGCGCGCGCACGAGCGGCGCGACGAGCCCGGGGTCGGGCAGCCGGAGCCGGTCGGCCAGCACGGTGAGCGGCACGTCGGGGTCGAGCGGGTGGGCGCGCGCGTGCTCCGCCACGAGCCCCGGGAGCCGCACGGCGAGCGCCCCGGCGAGCGCGCGGCTGACCAGCCACGGCCCGGCTTCGAGGTGGTCGCCCGGCGCTGTGTCGACGCCGATGCGCCGCAGCCGGTCGCGGTGGGCGAGGCCGCGGCGGGCGAGCTCGTCGGCGAGCCGCGGGGTGCCGTCGGCGCCGGAGAGCTGGGCCGCCCGTCGGGTCGCCGCGCCGCGCCGGCGCAGCCGCGGCGGATCGGGGTCGAGCACGTCGACGCGCCACAGCGCCCGGCGTCCGGGGTCGCGCAGCACCATCCGGTCGCCCACGCGCAGCGGCAGCGGCCGCTCGAGCGTCAGCCGGGCGATGCCGTCGGCGGCGTCGCCGAGCGGGCGGTGGCGCACGGCGACGTCGGCCGCCCCGACGTGCAGCTGCGGCGAGAGCGGCGGGCCCGCGCCGTGGTCGCCGCCCCGGAGGCGTACGTCGACCACCTCGGTGTGGTGCCACGCCGCCGGGGCGGTCAGCGGTGTCCCGCGCTCGATGCCGTCGACGTCGCCGGTGAGGTTGAGCGCCACCCGCGCGGTGCCGCTGACCGCGTCGGCGTCGCGGCCGAGGGCCTGCAGCCCGCGGACCCGCACGGTGCGCGCACCGTCGGACAGGGTGTCGCCCACCCGCACGGTGCCGGCGGGCAGGGTGCCGGTGACGACGGTCCCGGCGCCCCGCACGGTGAACCGCCGGTCCACCCAGAGGCGCACGTCGGCAGCCGGGTCCGGGACGGGGAGCCGCCCCAGCACGGTCGCGAGCGCGCCGCGGAGGTCGTCGAGGCCGCTGCCGGTGCGGCCGCTGACCGCCACGACCGGCGCCCCGGCCAGGCTGGTGCGCGCCACCTCGGCGGCGGCGCGCGCCATGGCCGGCGCGGGATCGGCCAGGTCGCTGCGGGTGACGGCGACGACGCCGTGGGCCACGCCCAGGGCGTCGAGGGCGGCGAGGTGCTCGGCCGACTGCGGCATCCACGGGTCGTCGGCCGCCACCACCAGCAGGGCCGCCGGGACCGGGCCGACGCCGGCGAGCATGGTGGTGAGGAAGCGCTCGTGCCCCGGGACGTCGACGAACGCAACCTCACCCAGGTCGGACCAGGCCGTCCACGCGTAGCCGAGCTCGATGGTCAGCCCCCTCCGCTGCTCCTCCGCGAGCCGGTCGGGGTCGGTGCCGGTGAGGGCGCGCACCAGGGTGGACTTGCCGTGGTCGACGTGGCCCGCGGTGGCGACGACGTGCATCAGGACCGGTCCGCGCCCGCCACGCGGCCTACGGCGTCGGCGAGCGCGGTGTCGTCGACCGGGTCGAGCGCGAGCAGGTCGAGCAGCAGCCGTCCACGCACCGTCCTGCCCAGCACGGGCGGGTCGCCGGCGCGCAGCGGGGCCGCGAGGTGCTCGGGCAGCGCGATCGCCGCGCTCGGCAGCTCGACGCCCGGCGCGCCGCCGCCCCCGACCGCTCCGGCGGAGTCGACGACCTCGACGCCGAGCGCGCCGACCAGGTCGGCGGGCCAGGTGCCGACGATCGCCCGGGCGCGGGCCCGGAGGTCGTCGACCGAGCGGCCCAACGCGGCCGGCACGGGTGGCACCGGCCCGGCGAGCGTGGCCTCCAGCGCGGCCAGGGTGAGCTTGTCGACGCGCAGGGCGCGGGCGAACGGGTCGCGCCGCAGCCGCTCGACGAGGCCCGCCTCGCCGAGGAGCAGGCCGGCCTGCGGCCCGCCGAGGAGCTTGTCGCCGGACGCGGTGACGAGGTCGGCGCCCGCGCGCAGCGCCCCGGCGGCGTCGGGCTCGTCGGGGAGCCGGGGGTGGTGCGCCAGCAAGCCGGAGCCGATGTCGACGACGAGGGGGACCCGGCGTCCGGCGTGGGTGATCCCGGCCAGCTCGCGGGCCGGCACCGAGGAGGCGAAGCCGGTCACCGCGAAGTTGGAGGGGTGCACCTTGAGCACGAACGCGGTCGTGTCGTCCACGGCCGACGTGTAGTCGCGCAGGTGGACGCGGTTGGTGGTGCCGACCTCGCGCAGCCGCGCCCCCACCGACTCCATCAGCTCGGGGATGCGGAACCCGTCGCCGATCTCGACGAGCTCGCCGCGCGCGATCACCACGGTGTCGCGCCCGTCGTCGCCGCGCGCCAGCACCCGGGTGACCAGGGCGAGGGCCGCCGCACCGTTGTTGACCACGTGCACGCCGCCCGCGTCGGGAACGGCGGCGGCGAGGGCGTCCAGCGCGCCGCGACCGCGGCGGCCGCGGCGTCCGGTGGCGAGGTCGAGCTCGACGTCGGTGGCGCCGGCGGCGGTGCGCACCGCCTCGACGGCCGCCGCCGACAGCGGCGCGCGCCCGAGGTTGGTGTGCACGACGACCCCGGTCGCGTTGAGCACCCGCCGCAGGCTCGACGCCGACTCCGGCAGTGACGCCACCGCGACGTCGGCGACGTCCTCGGGGGCGACGTCGCCCGCGCGGCACCGCTCCTGCGCGCGGGCCACCGCCTGCTTGACCAGGCCGGGCCCCAGCCGTCCGGCTGCGGCGACCAGGCGCTCGTCGGCGAGCACCTGGTCGGTGCGGGGCGTGGCCCGCCGCGGATCCGGCACCCGCCCCTCCTCGTCCGACGACCCGGCACACGTGTGGCGGAGGCGGACGGGAATCGAACCCGCCCGACCCAGCTGCTGGGTCGCAACGGTTTTGAGGACCGCGTCCGTCACCAGACGAGAACCGCCTCCGCGCGCCACCCTAGTCGGGTCCTCGCGGCCGCGCCCACGGTCCGGAGGCCGGGCACGTGGTCGCGGCCCTGACCCGGCCGTGCCTAGATTGGCCGGGTGACCCAGCGCGCGAGCACGTCCGACCCGGCGATCCGCCTCACCCAGTACGCCTCCGGCGGCGGCTGTGCGTGCAAGGTCCCGCCCGGCGAGCTCGAGCGGGTGCTCAGCGGGCTGGGCCGGGGCCGGGCCTCGGGCGACCTGCTGGTCGGTCTCGACCACGGCGACGACGCGGCCGCCGTGCGCATCGACCCCGCTCCCGACGGCACCGGGCGCGCGATCATCGCGACCGCCGACTTCTTCACCCCGGTCGTCGACGACCCCTACGCCTTCGGCCGCATCGCCGCGACCAACGCGATGTCCGACGTGTGGGCGATGGGCGGCACGCCCGTCGTCGCGGTCAACCTCCTCGGCTGGCCGCGCGACCGGATCCCGTTCGACGTGGCCGGGGAGGTGCTGCGCGGCGGTGACGACGCGTGCACCGAGGCGGGCGCGTTCCTGGCCGGCGGGCACAGCATCGACGACCCGGAGCCGAAGTACGGGCTCGCCGTCACCGGTCTCGCCGACCCCGAGCGGCTGCTGCGCAACGACGCGGCGCAGCCGGGCATGCCGCTGACCCTGACCAAGCCGCTGGGCCTCGGCGTGCTCAACAACCGGCACAAGTCGACCGGCGAGTGGTTCGAGGAGGCCGTCGCGGTGATGACGCAGCTCAACCGCGACGCCAGCCGGGCCGCCGTCGACGCCGGCCTGAGGGCGGCGACCGACGTGACCGGCTTCGGCCTGCTGGGCCACCTGATGAAGATGATGCGCGCGAGCGGCACCACGGCCGTCATCGACGCGGCCGCCGTGCCCTACGTCGACGGGGCGCGCGCCTCTCTCGCCGACGGCTACGTCCCGGGCGGGAGCCGGCGCAACCTCGACTGGGTGCGGCCCCACCTCGACGCCTCGGTCGACGAGGACGAGCTGGTGCTGCTCGCCGACGCCCAGACGTCCGGTGGCCTCCTCGTGGTGGGCGAGCTTCCCGGGCACCCGGTGGTGGGCGAGGTCGTGGCCGCGGGCGAGCGCGCGGTGGTCGTACGCTGACCGCCCTCTGGGTGGTGGACGGCCCCCGGGCAGCGCCGTAGGGTCGTGGGACAGCACACACTGCGGGAGGTGAGGGCCATGGGTGAGTCTCGTGCCCAGCTGCCGTGGCCTGTGCTCCGCCAGCTCGTCAGCGGCGACTTCCTCGGCCGCGGCAAGGCCGTGCGCTCGCGGGCCACCGACGAGATCGAGCCCCGCACCACCACCGCCGACCGGGTCGCGCGCAGCGTGTGCCCCTACTGCGCCGTCGGCTGCGGGCAGAAGATCTTCGTCAAGGACGAGCAGATCGTGCAGATCGAGGGCGACCCCGACAGCCCGGTCAACCGCGGCCGGCTGTGCCCGAAGGGCTCGGCCAGCAAGAACCTGGTGACCAGCGAGCTGCGCGAGACCACGGTGAAGTACCGCCGTCCCTTCGCGACCGAGTGGGAGCACCTCGACCTCACCACCGCGATGGAGATGATCGCCGACCGCGTGGTGAAGTCGCGCCGCGACGCCTGGCAGGAGCTCGACGAGAAGGGCCGCCGGGTGCGCCGCACGATGGGCATCGCCAGCCTCGGAGGGGCGACCCTCGACAACGAGGAGAACTACCTCATCAAGAAGCTCTTCACCGCGATGGGCGCCATCCAGATCGAGAACCAGGCGCGTATTTGACACTCCGCCACCGTCCCCGGTCTGGGGACCAGCTTCGGACGCGGCGGCGCCACCGGCTTCACGGCTGACCTGGCCAACGCGGACTGCATCGTCATCCAGGGCTCCAACATGGCCGAGGCCCACCCGGTGGGCTTCCAGTGGGTCGTGGAGGCGCAACGGCGTGGCGCGAAGGTGATCCACGTCGACCCGCGGTTCACCCGCACCAGCGCGGTGGCCGACAAGCACGTCCCGATCCGCGTCGGCAGCGACATCGCGTTCCTGGGCGGCATCGTCCGCTACGTCCTGGAGAACGAGCTCGACTTCCGCGACTACGTCGTCAACTACACCAACGCCGCGACGCTCGTCAGCGACGCGTTCGAGGACACCGACGACCTCGACGGGCTGTTCAGCGGCTTCGACCCCGACAGGCGCACCTATGACCCGACGAGCTGGGCCTACGACGTCGAGGACGGCCCGGGCGAGCAGAGCTCGGCGCAGGCCGACGACTCCGAGGAGACCCAGGCGCAGAGCGACACCGCTGCCGGCATGCAGAACGAGGCCCACGGCATGCAGGTGGCGGGACACCCGCGGCGCGACGAGACGCTGCAGCACCCGCGCTGCGTCTACCAGGTGCTCAAGCGCCACTTCTCCCGCTACACCCCCGAGGTGGTCGAGCAGACCTGCGGCGTGAGCCAGGCCGACTTCCTCGAGGTGTGCCGGGCCTGGACGGAGAACTCCGGCCGCGAGCGCACGACCGCGCTGGTCTACAGCGTCGGCTGGACCCAGCACAGCGTCGGCGTGCAGTACATCCGCACCGGCGCGATCCTGCAGCTGCTGCTCGGCAACATGGGTCGTCCCGGAGGCGGCGTGATGGCGCTGCGCGGCCACGCGAGCATCCAGGGATCCACCGACATCCCCACCCTGTTCAACCTCCTGCCCGGCTACCTGCCGATGCCCAACCCCGACCAGCACGCGACCCTGTCCGACTACGTCGACAGCATCCGCAACCCCGGCAGCAAGGGCTTCTGGTCCAAGGCCGACGCCTACACCGTGAGCCTGCTCAAGGCCTACTGGGGCGACGCGGCCACCGCCGACAACGACTACTGCTTCGACTACCTGCCCAAGATCACCGGCGACCACGGCACCTACCGCACCGTGCTCGACATGATCGACGGCAAGGTCTCCGGCTACTTCCTGCTCGGCCAGAACCCCGCGGTCGGCTCGGCCCACGGTCGCGCGCAGCGCCTCGGCATGGCCAACCTCGACTGGCTGGTCGTGCGCGACCTCTTCGAGATCGAGAGCGCGTCGTTCTGGAAGGACGGGCCCGAGGTCGCGACGGGCGAGATCGTGCCCGAGGAGTGCCGCACCGAGGTCTTCCTGTTCCCGGCCGCGTCCTACGCCGAGAAGGAGGGCACCTTCACCCAGACGCAGCGGATGCTGCAGTGGCGCGAGAAGGCCGTCGACCCGCCGGGCGACTGCCGCTCGGAGCTGTGGTTCTTCTTCCACCTCGGGCGCATGGTCCGCGAGCGCCTGGCGGGCTCGACCGACGAGCGCGACCGGCCCGTGCTCGACCTCGCCTGGGACTACCCCGTGCACGACGAGGGCGCGCTCGGCAGCGAGGGCGCTGCCGCGTGGGGCGAGCCCAGCGCGGAGGCCGTGCTGAAGGAGATCAACGGCTACGACGTCGCCACCCGCCGCCCGCTCTCGTCCTTCGGGGAGATGAAGGCCGACGGGTCCACCGCCGGCGGCTGCTGGATCTACACCGGGGTCTTCGCCGACGGCGTCAACCAGGCCAACCGCCGCAAGTCGCGCCACGACCAGTCGTTCGTCGCGCCCGAGTGGGGCTGGGCCTGGCCGATGAACCGCCGCATCCTCTACAACCGCGCCTCCGCCGACCCCGAGGGCCGGCCGTGGAGCAAGCGCAAGGCCTACGTCTGGTGGGACCCGACACTCGGCGAGGCCGGCGAGTGGACCGGCGACGACGTCCCCGACTTCGAGAAGACCAAGCCGCCGTCCTACCGCTCGCCCGAGGGGTCCGACGGCGTCGAGGCGATCGAGGGCATCGACCCGTTCATCATGCAGGGCGACGGGAAGGGTGCGCTCTACGCCCCGCAGGGCCTCATCGACGGCCCGATGCCGACCCACTACGAGCCGGTCGAGTCGCCGTTCCGCAACCCGCTCTACGGCCAGCAGGGCAACCCCACGCGCAAGAGCTACGACCGCGACGACAACCGGATGAACCCCTCTCCCCCCGAGGAGCACAGCGAGGTCTTCCCCTTCGTCTTCACCACCAGTCGGCTCACCGAGCACCACACCGCCGGCGGCATGAGCCGCTACCTCGAGCACCTCGCCGAGCTCCAGCCCGAGATGTTCGTCGAGGTGTCGCCCGAGCTCGCGCGCGAGCAGGGCCTCGAGCACATGGGGTGGTGCCACGTGGTCACCGCCCGCTCGGCGATCGAGGGCCGGGTGCTGGTCACCGAGCGGCTGCGCCCACTGCGGGTCGAGGGCCGCACGGTCCACCAGGTCTGGATGCCCTACCACTGGGGCAGCGGCGGGCTGGTCAGCGGCGACTCGACCAACGACCTGTTCGGCATCTCGCTCGACCCCAACGTGCTCATCCAGGAGAGCAAGGTCGGCACGTGCGACGTACGCCCGGGGCGGCGGCCGAGGGGGGCGGCCCTGCGCACGCTCGTCACCGACTACGCGCGGCGGGCCGGGGTGGACGACGGCGTCCACGCGCGGATCGTCACCGCGTCCGAAGGGGCGCAGGCCAGGTCGCTGGCAGGCGCCGACACCAGCGACGACGACGAGCACGACCAGGAGGGCCAGTGATCGGCCGCAACAGCCTCTTCGGACCACTCGACCCGGCGCCCGACGCCGGCTACGTCGATCCGCCCAAGCGCAAGGGCTTCTTCACCGACACCAGCGTGTGCATCGGGTGCAAGGCCTGCGAGGTGGCGTGCAAGGAGTGGAACGACGTCCCGGAGAACCTCTTCGAGATGCTCGGCACCTCCTACGACAACAGCCACTCCCTCAACGCCAACCAGTGGCGCCACGTGGCGTTCATCGAGCGTCCCGCCCGCCCGGCCACCGACCTCGGCATGCCGAGTGTCGGCGCCCCGCCCAGCGACGTGCCCGAGGAGGCCAAGCCCGACTTCCAGTGGCTGATGTCCTCCGACGTGTGCAAGCACTGCACCCACGCCGCCTGCCTCGACGTGTGCCCCACGGGCTCGCTCTTCCGCAGCGAGTTCGGCACGGTCGTGGTGCAGGACGAGATCTGCAACGGGTGCGGCTACTGCGTCGCCGCCTGCCCCTACGGCGTGATCGACCGGCGCCGCGGCCCGGAGGGCGACCCCAAGGTGGGCATCGCCCAGAAGTGCACCCTCTGCTACGACCGGCTCACCGACGGCCAGCGCCCGGCGTGCGCGGCCGCGTGCCCGACCGAGTCGATCGTGTACGGCGACGTGGACGAGCTGCGCGAGCGCGCCAACGCCCGGGTGGCGCTGCTCCACGAGCGGGGGGTGATGGACGCCCGGCTCTACGGCAACGACCCCGAGGACGGCGTGGGCGGCACCGGGGCGATGTTCCTGCTGCTCGACGAGCCGGAGGTCTACGGCCTCCCGCCCGACCCCGTCGTCACCACCCGCGACCTGCCGCACATGTTCACCCGCGCGGGGATGGCGGGCACGGCGCTGCTGATCGGCGCGGCGCTGTCGTTCGTGCGGAGGCGCTCGTGAGCGAGGTCGACGGCGCCGGCCCGCAGGTCCGGCACGGCGGCAGCCCGGGTCGCTCGCGTGCCCGCGGCCGTCGTCGCGGCGGCGAGCGGGTGATGGTGCCCGAGGCCGACTTCACCTCCTACTACGGCCGCCCGATCGTCAAGGCGGCGCCGTGGGAGCACGACATCGCCTACTACCTCTTCACCGGTGGCGTCGCGGCCGGGACCTCGCTCCTCGCCGCCGGGGCCGACCTCACCGACCGCCCCGGCCTGCGGCGCGCCGGCCGGATCGGCTCGCTCATCGCCCTGCTCCTCAGCATCGTCGCGCTGGTCCACGACCTCGGCAGGCCGAGCCGGTTCCTCAACATGCTGCGCGTGGTCAAGCTGACCTCCCCGATGTCGGTCGGCACCTGGATCCTCAGCCTGCACGGCCCGTTCGCGGGCCTCGCCACGGCCGCCGAGCTGGTCGGCATGCTCCCGACCCGGTGGCAGCGCGGACCGGTGCGGCTGCTGCTGCGGCTGGGACGCCCCGCCGGGCTGGTGGGGGCGATCACCGCCCCGCCGGTGGCGGCGTACACGGCGGTGCTGCTCGCCGACACCGCCACCCCGGCGTGGCACTCCGCCTACGAGGAGCTCCCCTTCGTCTTCTGCGGCTCCGCCGCGGCCGCGTCCGGTGGCTGGTGCATGGTCACCGCTCCCGTGGCCGAGGCCGGTCCCGCCCGCGCGTTCGCGGTGGGCGGCGCCGCGGTGGAGCTGGTGATGGCCCACCGCATGGAGGCCTCGATGGGCCTGTCCGCCCAGACGCTGCACACCGGCCAGGCCGGCAGGTGGATGCGCGCCAGCAAGGTGCTCACCGTCGCGGGCGCCGCCGGCGCGCTCGCGGGCGGGCGCAGCCGCATGCTCTCGGCCGTCGCGGGCACTGCACTGATGGCCGGCTCGCTGTGCACCCGGATGGGCGTCTACGAGGCCGGCCTGGCCTCGGCCAACGACCCGAAGTACACGGTGGTGCCGCAGCGTGAGCGGGTCGAGCGCGGCGAGCAGGTGCGCCACCAGGGCTGAGCCAGAACGGCGCCTCTCGGGCCGACCGACGGCCGGGGCCGGACGAAGGAGACAGCGATGGACGAGACACCCACGCGAGCGCAGGATCCCGCTTCCTCGAGCCGCTCCGGACCCGGCGGCTTCCGCTGGCTGCTGGTCGGGGGCGGGCTGCTCCTGCAGTTCTCGATCGGGGCGGTCTACGCCTGGTCGGTGTTCGGGGGCGCGCTCGAGGACGCCGAGTCGTGGCAGCTCAGCAAGGTACGGGCCTCGCTGCCCTTCACCGTCACCATCGGCATGATCTTCATCGGCAGCTATCTCGGCGGCCGGCTCCAGGACGCCCGGGGGCCGCGCGTCGTGGCGCTGGCGGGCGGTGTCGTCTACGGCATCGGCATCCTGCTGGCGGGGCTCACCAACGGCTCCGACGACTACTGGCTGCTGATCCTCGGCTACGGCGTCATCAGCGGCTTCGGCCTCGGCTTCGCCTACATCGTGCCCATCGCCATGCTGCAGAAGTGGTTCCCCGACAAGACCGGGCTGATCACCGGGCTGGCGGTCGGCGGCTTCGGCTTCGGGGCCGTGCTCACCTCGCCGGTCGCCCAGTGGCTCATCGACCGCGACCCCGACGACCCGACCGGGGCGTTCATCCCGCTCGGCATCGCCTACCTGGTGATGTCGCTGGTGGGCGCCTCGATCTTCCGCAACCCGCCCGCCGACTACGTCGTCCCCGGCATGGAGACGACCGGCGGCGCGGCCGCCGGCACGGGCCGCGACTACACCCAGGGCGAGGCACTGCGCACTCCGCAGTGGTACCTGCTCACCGCGATCCTCACCCTCAGCGTCAGCGCCGGCATCTCGCTCATCTCGCAGGCCAAGCTCAGCGCGACCGACATCGCCGGCGTCAGCGTCACCGGCGCCGCGACGCTGGTGGGCGTGCTGGCGATCTTCAACGGCGCGGGCCGCATCGTGTGGGCCGGCATCTCCGACCGGATCGGGCGGATGAGGACCTTCGCCGCCATCCTCGCGCTGCAGGGCGCCTGCCTGATCGTGCTGCCGCACGCCGGGAGCGTGGCGCTCTTCTCCGTCCTCGCTGCGGTGATCTACCTCTGCTACGGCGGCACCTTCGGCACGATGCCCGCGACCGCCGGCGACTTCTTCGGCGTGCGCAACGCCGGCGCGATCTACGGCCTGATGCTCGTCGGCTGGAGCCTGGGCGGGGTGATCGGGCCCGTGCTCGCCTCGGCGCTCATCGGCGAGGACAAGGCCTACACCCTGGCCTACACGACCATCGGGATCGTCGCGCTCGCCTCCGTCGCCCTCACGTTCGTCACCAAGGTGCCCGAAGGTCGCCACGCCGAGCACGACTGAGTCCTGCCACACTCGGCTCATGGCCATGACGTCGCCCCGGGTGCTGCGCGACTGAGCGCGTGGGTGAGCCGATGAGCGGAGTCGTCTGGGGCACGCCGACCGCGCGCGGCGTGGTGGCCGCCGCGACCCTGGGCTCCGGGCTGACCCTGCTCGACGGCACCGTGGTCAACGTGGCCCTGCGGTCGATGGGCGCCGACCTCGACGCCTCGCTGGCGCAGCTGCAGTGGATCACCAACGGCTACTTCCTCTCCCTCGCCTCGCTGATCCTGCTGGGCGGCTCGCTCGGCGACCGCCTCGGCCGGCGGCGGGTCTTCGTCATCGGCACGGTGTGGTTCGCGCTGGCCTCCCTGCTGTGCGGGCTCGCCCCGACCGCGGAGGTGCTGATCGCGGCCCGGGTGCTCCAGGGCGTCGGCGGCGCCCTGCTGACCCCGGGCAGCCTCGCGATGATCCAGGGGGCGTTCCGGTCCGAGGACCGCAGCCGGGCGATCGGTGCCTGGTCGGGCCTCGGCGGGATCGCGTCCGCGATCGGGCCGCTGGTCGGCGGCCTGCTGATCGACCACGCGTCGTGGCGGTGGATCTTCCTGATCAACCTCCCGCTGGCCGTGCTGACGGTGTGGCTGGCCCTGCGGTGGGTGCCCGAGACGCGCGACCCGCGCGCGCACGGCCGCTTCGACCTCACCGGCGCGACCCTCGCCTCCCTCGCCCTGGCCGGCGTCACGTGGGCGCTGACCGACGCGGGCGGGCCCGCGACGATCTGGGCGGCCGGGGGCGGGATCGCCGCGGCCGCGGCCTTCGTCGTGGTGGAGCGGCGCACCCGCGCGCCGATGGTGCCGCTCGGGCTGTTCGGCGACCGCACCTTCAGCGCCGCCAACCTGATGACGCTGCTCGTCTACGCCGCGCTCGGCGCCGTCCTGTTCTTCCTGGTGCTCCAGCTGCAGACCGTGGGCGGCTACACCGCGCTCGAGGCCGGCCTCGCCACGCTCCCGATCACGCTGTGCATGCTGCTGCTCGCGGCCCGCGGCGGTGCGCTGGGCGAGCGGATCGGGCCGCGCATCCCGATGACGTTCGGCCCGCTGGTGATGGCGGCCGGGACGCTGTTGCTGATGCTCGTCGGGCCGGGGGTCACGTGGTGGCGCGACGTCGCGCCCGGCCTCACGGTCTTCGGCGTCGGCCTGGCCCTGATGGTCGCCCCGCTGACGGCCACCGTCCTGGCGGCCGCGCCCGACGAGGTGGCCGGCATCGCCAGCGGCATCAACAACGCCGTCGCGCGGGCCGGGTCGCTGCTGGCCGTCGCCGCGCTGCCCATGGCCGTCGGCCTGGCCGGCGACGACTACCGCGACCCCGCCCGGTTCGACTCGGCGTACGGCACCGCGATGCTCGCGTGCGCGGCGCTGCTCGCCCTGGGCGGCCTCGTCTCATGGGTCACCATCCCCCGCCGCGTCCAGACACCTCCTGCCTAGGGTCGAGGTGTGCGCGGACGACGACGGGTGGCGGCCGTGGCGACGCTCGCCCTGCTGGCGGGGCCGGCGGGCCTGGCGGCCTGCAGCGAGCCCGCCGCACGCGAGCGTCCCGACCCGGCGCCCGCCTCCACCCCCGATCCGACCGCGTCGGCCACGACCCCGACCGTGGCCGATCCCGACCACGCGGTCGAGCCGCCCGGCGAGCGCGACGGACGGCTGTGGAGCGCCGACGTCCTCGTGCAGTGGGACAAGCCCATCGACGACGCGCTGCTCGAGCGGATCGAGGACCTGCGCGGCGTCGCGCACACTGAGCGCATCGGCCTGGGCCAGGTGAGCTTGGAGAACCGCGTCCTCACCGTCGCCGCCGTCGACCCGGGCGCCTACCGGCACTTCACGCAGGCCGAGGTCGCCGACCTCCAGGAGGCCTGGGACCGCGTCGCCGGGGGCGAGCTGGCCATCGACCGCACGGTCGCCACGCGGCTGGCCGACCCCGAGACGGGGATGGTGCGGCTCGGCGCCGGCGACGACGCGCCGACCCTGCACGTCGGCGCGTACACCCCGCAGCTGCCGACCATCGACATGGTCGTCAACACCGCGTGGGCCGACGACATCGGGATGGACACCGACAACGGGCTGCTCATCTCCACCGACGCCGTCGCCCCCGCCAGCATCCGCAAGCCGCTGGAGCGGCTGGTCGGCAAGGACGCCTCGGTGCAGATGCTCGACGTGGCCTCCCGGCTCGGCCTAGACCCCGACGCCAGGCTCACCGCGGTGCCCGCCGGCGGCACGCTGGGCAGCGTCGTGGGCACCTTCCGCTACCAGGTGCTCGGCGGCGGCCGGATCGCCCCGGAGCCCGCCTGGGTCGCCGCCCACATCCGCACCGAGTCCGTGCCGATCCTCGGCAGCGTCACCTGCCACAAGGACCTCTTCCCCCAGCTGCGCGCCGCCCTCCTGGAGGTCGAGCAGCGCGGGCTGGCCGACGAGATCGACCCGCGCCAGTACGCCGGGTGCTACTACCCGCGCTTCATCGCCGACACCACCACGCTGTCCAACCACTCCTTCGGCCTCGCCCTCGACCTCAACACCGCCGGCAACCAGCGCGGGACCGTCGGCGAGATCGACCGCGACGTGGTGGCGATCTTCAAGACGTGGGGATTCGCGTGGGGCGGCGACTGGCGCTGGACCGACCCGATGCACTTCGAGCTCGCCGAGGTGAAGCGGGTCGGGTGAGCACCTGACTAGGGTCGGCGCATGCGCGCAGTCCAGGTCGTCACGCCCACCGGTCCCGCCGACGTCGAGGTCCGTGAGGTCGACCCGCCGGTCCCGGGCCGCGACGACGTGCTGGTGGAGGTGCACAGCGTCGGCGTCGCGTTCCCCGACCTGCTCCTGAGCCGTGGGGAGTACCAGTTCAAGCCCGAGCCACCGTTCACCCTCGGCGTCGACTTCGCGGGTGTCGTCCTCGACCCGGGCTCCCCGGAGTCGAGCGGGTTCACGGTCGGCCAGCGGGTCGCGGGGGTCAACCTCAACGGCGGCGCCGCCGAGCAGGTCGCCAATCCGGCGATCTTCACGTTCGCCCTGCCCGACGCGATGTCGTACGACGAGGGCGCGGCGCTGCCGATGAACTACCTCACCGCCCTGTTCGCGCTCGAGGAGCGCGGCGGGCTGCGCGAGGGCGAGACCGTGCTGGTGCACGGCGCCGCCGGCGGGGTCGGCACCGCGACCCTGCAGGTCGCCCGGGGCCTCGGCGCCCGCACGATCGCGGTGGTCAGCACCCAGGAGAAGGCCGACTTCGCCCGCGCGGCGGGCGCCGACGAGGTCGTCGTCGGCCCGGACTTCAAGGACGCGGTGCGCGAGCTCACCGGCGGCCGGGGCGTCGACGTGGTCCTCGACGTGGTGGGCGGCGACGCGTTCACCGACTCGCTGCGCTGCCTCGCCGAGCAGGGACGCGTCCTCGTCGTCGGGTTCGCCGCCGGGCAGGGCATCCCGCAGGTGAAGGTCAACCGGCTGCTGCTCGGCAACACCGACGTCCGCGGCGTCGGCTGGGGCGCCTACGCGATGGCGCGCCCGGGGTACATGCAGAAGCAGTGGCACCGGCTCCTGCCAATGATCGAGTCCGGCGTGGTGCGCCCGCCGATCGGGGCGACCTACGACCTGTCCGGCTTCGGGCAGGCGCTGGTCGACATGGACGAGCGGCGCACCCTCGGCAAGTCGGTCGTGCGGGTGCGCTGAGGGCCCCGCCGCGCAGACCTGGACCCAGCTCCAGCAGGGCCGCTGACGCGGCAGCTCAAGCGGTGAGGGCCTCGCTCAACACGTCGGATCCGACGTGTTGAGCGGGGCTGTGACCGCTTGAGCCCGGCCGAACGAGCGAGCGAGCAGAGGGGCCGACCGGGGGGCCGATGCCGGGCGCGACGCCGGTCGGGCCGTCCGCCGCTCCTCCACAGGGGCCCTCTGCTGCGTCCGGCGCTGGGCCGACGGGGTTAGGGTCGCGACGTGACAATCCTCGACGCCGCCCGCGACGGCATGAACCTCGACATCCGCCCGCAGGACGACCTCTTCGGCCACGTCAACGGCCGGTGGCTCGACGAGACGGAGATCCCCGCCGACAAGTCGAGCTGGGGCGCCTTCATCGCGCTCGCCGACGCCGCCGAGCAGCAGGTGCGCGACATCATCACCGAGCTCGCCGAGCGCCCCGCCGACCAGCTCGACGACGACGAGCGCAAGATCGGCCAGCTCTACGCCTCCTTCATGGACACCGAGACGATCGCCGCGAAGGGCCTCGACCCGATCCGCGGCCTGCTCGAGCGCGCCCACCGGGTCGCCGACCTCACCGAGCTCGCGGCCTTCCTCGGCGCGTACGAGCGCATCGGCGGCCCCGGCGTGTTCGGCTCCTACATCACCCCCGACCGCGGCGACGCCTCGCGCAACATCGTCTACCTCGCGCAGGGCGGCCTCGGCCTGCCCGACGAGTCCTACTACCGCGACGACAAGTTCGCCGAGATCCGCGAGAAGTACCTCGCCTACCTCACCACGCTGCTGGAGCTCAGCGAGCACGACGACCCGGCCGGTGCGGCCGCGCGCGTGCTGGCCTACGAGACCCGGCTCGCCGAGGGTCACTGGGAGGCCGCCGAGACGCGCGACGTGCAGAAGACCACCAACCACAAGAGCCTCGACGAGCTGCGCGAGCTCAGCCCCGCCTTCGACTGGGTCACCTGGATCACCGGCCTCGGCGGCACCGAGGAGATGCTGCGGCGCTCGATCGTGATGCAGCCGGACTTCTTCTCCCACCTCTCGACCGTGCTGGAGGAGACGCCGATCGAGACCTGGCGCGACATCCTCCACGTGCGCGTGGTGCGCAGCTCGGCGGCCTACCTGCCCGACCCGTTCGTCGAGGCCAACTTCGACTTCTACGGCCGCACCCTCAACGGCACCCCGGAGCTGCGCGCTCGCTGGAAGCGTGGCGTCGACTTCGTCGAGGGCGCCATCGGCGAGGCGGTCGGCAAGGTCTACGTCGAGCGCCACTTCCCGCCGCGGTCCAAGCAGATGATGGACGAGCTGGTCGCCAACCTCGTCACCGCCTACCGCCGCTCCATCGAGGCGCTCGACTGGATGGGCGAGGACACCAAGAAGAAGGCCTACGACAAGCTCGACCGCTTCTACCCCAAGATCGGCTACCCGACGGAGTTCCGCGACTACTCCACCCTCACGGTCTCCGCCGACGACCTGCTGGGCAACGTGGCGTCGGCGTCGGCGTTCGAGACCGACCGCCAGCTGGAGAAGGT
Source organism: Nocardioides sp. Z13_37 (assembly GCF_058355585.1). NCBI lineage: Bacteria > Bacillati > Actinomycetota > Actinomycetes > Propionibacteriales > Nocardioidaceae > Nocardioides > Nocardioides sp. Z13_37. The sequence continues at coordinate 831,135 of NZ_JBZGDV010000001.1, forward strand.
CGGCCAGCCGGTCGACCGCGACGAGTGGCTGATGCTGCCCCAGACGGTCAACGCCTACTACCACCCCGGCACCAACGAGATCTGCTTCCCGGCCGCCATCCTGCAGCCGCCGTTCTTCAGCCCCGACGCCACCGACGCCGAGAACTACGGCGGCATCGGCGCGGTCATCGGCCACGAGATCGGGCACGGCTTCGACGACCAGGGCGCCCAGTACGACGGCGACGGCAACCTCCAGGACTGGTGGACCGCCGACGACAAGGCCGCCTTCGAGGCCAAGTCGCAGGCGCTGATCGCGCAGTACGACGCCTTCGAGCCGCGCAACCTGCCCGGCGAGCACGTCAACGGCAGCCTCACCGTCGGCGAGAACATCGGCGACCTCGGCGGGCTGACCATCGCCCACAAGGCGTTCGTGATCAGCCAGGGCGGCGAGGCGTCGATGGATGACCGGCGCGACCTGTTCCTCAACTGGGCCCACGTCTGGCGCACCAAGCGGCGCAAGGAGCAGGAGCTCCAGTACCTCACCATCGACCCGCACAGCCCGGCCGAGTTCCGCGCCAACATCGTGCGCAACCTCGACGAGTTCCACGAGGTCTTCGAGACCGGCCCCGACGACGGGCTGTGGCTCGACCCGGAGCGTCGCGTCCGCATCTGGTGACCGGGCGAGGGGACCTTCGGCCCTGACGTGCCGCCCGCCCGCGTCCCTACGATGACGCCATGGTGAGCAAGAGCGCTGACATCACTGGCGGGATCGTCGTCGGCCACGACGGGTCGCGGGTGGGGACCACCGTCGTGCGGCGGGCCGCCGACCTGGCCCGACGGCTCGGCGTCACGCTGCACGTCATCCGCGTGTGGAGCGTGACGACGGCGCCGCGGCCCGACTCGATGGTGGGCGGCTACGTGCCGCCCTTCGCCGAGTTCGAGCGCGCGGTCATCGCCGACCTGGAGGACGACTGCACGGCGGCCGGGATCCCCGACGACGTCGACGTGCAGCTCTACGCCCTGCGTGGCCAGGCCACCGAGCGGCTCGTCGCGGCGGCCGCCGACGCGGAGATGCTGGTCGTCGGCACCCGCGGCGCGGGCGGGTTCGCCGGCCTGCGGTTCGGCTCGACCGCCGCACAGGTCGTCCGGGCCTCGCGCGTCCCGGTGCTCGTCGTGCCCAACGTCCCCGACTGATCGCGGCCGACTCGGGCGGGCCGTGCTGCGCGCGAGCCGCCGGGGCTGTTGAATGAGGCGGGTGACGCTGCCCGGACACGACCAGTCGACCTACCGGCTCCGCATGGAGTGGGGCCCGACGGGTGCCGAGGCCGTGCCCGCCGACTACGCGGTCGTCGTCGACGTGCTCTCCTTCACCACCACCCTCACCGTCGCGCTCGAGCGCGGCATCGAGGTCTTCCCCTTCCGCTGGAAGGACTCCCGCGCCGCCGAGCACGCGATGCGGCACGGGGCGACGCTCGCCGTCGGCCGGTTCGAGGCGCTGTCGCGCGGCGACGCCCGCCACGTCTCCCTCTCGCCCGCCGGGCTCGCCGAGGTCGAGGGCGTCGAGAGGCTCGTGCTGCCCTCGCCCAACGGCTCGACCATCGCGTTCTCGCTCGCCGAGTCCGGCGCCAAGGTCGTCGGCGCCTGCCTGCGCAACGCCGGCGCGGTCGCCCGGTGGCTCGCGCCCAAGGTCGCCGACGGCGCCAGCGTGGTCGTCGTACCGGCAGGGGAGCGGTGGTACGACGACACCCTCCGCCCGGCCGCCGAGGACCTGTGGGGCGCCGGCGCGGTGCTCACCGCGCTCGACCAGGAGGCGGAGGCCGGGGCCAGCCCGGAGGCCCGGATGGCGATGGCCGCCTGGCAGGCGGCGGTGCTGCCGCACGACCTGCTCCTCTGCGCGGGCGGGCGGGAGCTGACCGAGGTGGGGTTCGTCGCCGACGTGGAGATCGCCGCGCAGCACGACGCCAGCGAGGTCGTGCCGGAGCTGGTCGGCGAGTCGTTCCGCGACGCCACGGCCACGCCGCCGCCCCCGGGCGCCCGGCTGCGCCGCGTGGGCGACTGACGCCGGCCGGCGCATCCGGTCGGCGTCTCCCGAGCGCGTTCGGCGACCGTTCGGTCTGGTCGAGGGGGACGGGCGTCCCTAGTGTGATGAGGGCCACACTCGGGTGGCACCTATCTCGGAGGACACAGATGAACCCCTCGTCCCGCCTCGCGGTGCTCGGCACAGCACTCGCCGGCCTGCTCACCCCGCTCCTGGCCCTGCCCGCCCAGGCCGCTGCGCCCGGCTACGTCGCCCTCGGCGACTCCTACTCCTCGGGCACCGGCACCCGCTCCTACATCGCCGACGGCTCCAGCTGCCAGCGCTCCACGTCGGCCTACCCGAGCCTGATCGCGGCCGCCCGCGGCTACGCGCTCAACTTCCGCGCCTGCTCCGGCGCGACCATCCCCGACGTCACCTCCACCCAGCTCCCCGCCCTCCCCGCGAGCACCGCCTACGTCTCGGTGTCGGTCGGCGGCAACGACGCCGGGTTCGCCAGCGTGCTGACCGAGTGCGCCCTGCCGGGCTGGCTCAGCAGCTGCGACCGCGCGATCAACGGAGCGCAGTCGTTCATCACCTCCACCCTGCCCTCGCGGCTCACGACCCTCTACGCCGGCATCCGCAGCCGCGCGCCCCAGGCCAAGGTCGTGGTCGTCGGCTACCCGCGCATCTTCAACGGCGAGGACTGCAACGCGCTGACCTGGTTCTCCCCGGCGGAGGAGGCCCGGCTCAACCAGACCGCCGACCTGCTCAACAGCCGCCTCGCCGCCGCCGCGTCGGCCGCCGGCTTCTCCTTCGCCGACCCGACGAGCCGCTTCGTCGGCCACGCCGTGTGCGACGACGCCGAGTGGATCAACGGGCTGTCCAACCCGATCAGCGAGAGCTACCACCCCAAGGTCTCCGGTCACGCCTCGGGCTACACCCCGGTGGTCAGCCCGCTGCTGACCGGGGCCGCCGTGGCCGTCACGGCCGAGGTGGCCGCCGCCGCGGCCGCGGGCGCCGACGCGCAGGCCGCCCTGCAGCGGCAGTACGCCGCCGCCGACAGCACCATCGAGCCCGAGGGGTTCGTCGCTCCCGACCTGACGACGCCCGAGGCACGCAAGGCGGCCCGCCGCGCCGGCGTCGACCTCGACCGGTTCCTCGCTCGCAGCGCCCGCTGAGCCCGAGCCCGGGTCGCCGACTCGAGGACAGCTCGGACCGGTCCCGTGCGACCGGCCCGAGCGCCTCGAGGAGCGGCTGCGGGCCCGCCTCAGCCGCGCTGGCGGCCACGGCCCGAGCGGAGGTCGCGGACGTACTCCTCGAACAGGGCGCGGTGCACTTCGTGCGGCAGGAGGTCCGGGCGCCGCGCGACCACCGGCGCCAGCGCGAGCAGCAGGGGGTCGATGCTCTCGACGGTCTGCGCCGTGACCTTCAGGCCGCGCCGCCTGCCCGCGGTGGTCCGACCGAGGAGGGTCACCGACTTGTTCCAGAACTCGGGAGTGGCCCCGCCCGCCGAGCCGTCCACCCCTGGGCGGACCTCGGTCAGGTCGTCGAAGGCGAACGTACGCACCTCGCGCTCGCCCCGGCGTACGACGACGCGGTCCGAGCGGACCAGGATCGTGCGACCCCGCGCCCACCAGATCGCCCACGCTGGCAGGACCACCATCGCCACGAGGATCGCGACGGTGAGCAGCGCGCGCTGGTCCCCACCTTCTGCCCACGTGGCCGCGGCGAGCATGATTCCGACGACCAGCACCCCGATCGCCAGGCGGAGCACCAGCGGTCGGGGGGTGAGGACGGTGGCCGGCGACGATGCACCGGGCGGGCTCTCCATGTTTGCCCACAGTAGGGCGGGGAAGACGTCCTACGCACGACGACATCCCAGGAGGACTGCTGATGAGCTCACGGCTCGATGCCTATCTGGCGGCGATGAACGACTCGTTCGACGCCGCCGAGGCCCGACTGGACCAGGCCCAGGCCCTGGCCGCGACCACCGAACGGATGCGTGTGGAGGGCGTGTCGACCGACCGCGTCGTCACCGTCGTCGTCGACGGCAACGGCCAGATGGTCGACCTGCGCTTCGACGACTCGTTCGCCGGTCAGGACCCCGCCCGGCTCGCGCACAGCGTGCTCGAGGCCCACTCGCAGGCCAAGCGCCGGCTGAGCTTCGAGGTCGAGCAGGCCGCCCGCGAGATCTACGGTCCCGACGTCGCGGCGGCGTCGACGATCACGCAGTCCTACCGCAACACGTTCGGCTACGAGGAGTACCAACGATGAGCATCGACGTCAGCCTCGCCGCGATGCGGAGCCACGCGGGCAAGGTCGACCACCTCAAGGGCCGGGCCGACAGGGCCGTGCAGGCCGCCGACTCGGTCTCCTTCCACCCCAACACCTTCGGCAAGATCGGCGCCGCGCTGGTCTACCCGCTGATCGCGCCGCTCGAGGTCGCCGGCGTCGGCGCCACCCGCGCCGCGAGCGACTCCCTGTCGGCTACTGCCACGGGCATGCGGTCGGCGGCCGACCTGTTCGAGCTGGTCGACGAGAAGGTCGCTGAGCTCAACGAGACGATCCAGAAGGCACTGTCGTGAACGACCTGGTCGCCCTCGTCGACCGCAACCCCGGCTTCAACGACATGACCAACGGCCTGAAGATGATCGACGGGGCCGCCGACTCCGCCGAGGCCTTCGGACGCGGTGACTGGATCGAGGGCTCGGTCAACGGGCTCAGCGCCGGCATCGACGTCGTCGGCGCGGTCATCGACCCGATCGGCACCCTCGGGTCGATGTTCGCCGGCTGGCTCATCTCCCACATCGGCCCGGTGCAGGACGCCCTCGACGAGCTGCTCGGCGATCCCGCCACCATCCAGTCCTTCGCTCAGACCTGGGAGAACTGCGCCGGCCACCTCCGCGGCCTGGCAGACGACTACCGCGGCGCCGTCGCCGGCGACCTCAGCGGCCTGCGTGGCATGACGATGGACGCCTACCGTGAGTTCGCCGAGGCCGAGGAGTCGCTCGTGCGCGGCATGGGCAACGTCTGCACCGGGGTCGGCGCCGGCGTCGCCCTCGGGGGCACGGTGCTCGCCGGTGTCCGCGAGTTCATCGTGCAGATCATGTCCGACGCGATCGGCCAGATCATCAAGCTGCTCGGCGAGGCCGCGGCCACCCTCGGCATCGCGGCCCCGCACGCGATCACCACGGCGGCCAACAAGGCGCGCGAGCTGATCCAGAGGACCCGGACGCTGATGACCGACCTGGCCAAGTCGCTCGACAAGTTCGCCGACCTCGTCGCCGACATCTCCCCGGCGCTGGAGAAGGCCTCGACCGCCCTGGCGAAGGCCTCGCGCTACGCCTCGGAGATGAACGCGACCGAGCTCACCGCGCTCCAGCAGCTGATCAAGTCGACCACCCAGCTCGACAACTACCGCGATCCACAAACTGCCTGAGGCGCCGTGCGCAGCGTCGGTGGCGGTTGGTAGACAGGTGGCATGACCGCCGTCCCCACCAGCCCCGCCGACGTCCGCCCCGCCGCCCGCGAGGCGGCCGAGCGGCACCTCCGCGCGCTCGTCGGGCGCGACGACGCGGTGCTGCGCGAGGACCAGTGGGCGGCGATCGAGGCGCTCGCCGTCGACCGGCGCCGTGCCCTGGTCGTCCAGCGCACCGGGTGGGGCAAGTCGGCCGTCTACTTCGTGGCCACCAAGCTGCTGCGCGAGGGCGGGGCCGGCCCGACCGTGATCGTGAGCCCGCTGCTGGCGCTCATGCGCAACCAGATCGCCGCCGCCGAGCGGGCCGGCATCCGGGCGGTGACGATCAACTCGACCAACATCGACCAGTGGCAGCCGATCAACGAGCAGATCCGCGCCGGGGAGGTCGACGTCCTCCTCGTCAGCCCCGAGCGGCTCAACAACCCCGGCTTCCGCGACGAGGTGCTGCCGCGGCTCGCCGCCACCTGCGGCCTGCTCGTGGTCGACGAGGCCCACTGCATCTCCGACTGGGGCCACGACTTCCGCCCCGACTACCGCCGGCTGCGCACCCTGCTCGCCGAGCTGCCCACCGGCATCCCGGTGCTCGCCACGACCGCGACCGCCAACGCACGGGTGACCGACGACGTCGCCGAGCAGCTCGGCGTGCACGCCGACGGGGCCGCTGACTCGCAGGTGCTCGTGCAGCGCGGCACGCTCGACCGCGAGTCCCTCCGGCTCGGCGTCGTCCGGCTCCGGACCCCCGAGCAGCGGCTGGCCTGGCTGGCCGACCACCTCGCCGAGCAGCCCGGGTCGGGCATCGTCTACTGCCTCACCGTCGCCGCCACGCAGGAGGTCGCGGGTTACCTCCGCGACCGCGGCCTCGAGGTCGCGGCCTACTCCGGCCAGACCGAGCCCGACGAGCGGCACGCACTGGAGCAGGCGCTGGTGGACGGCCGGGTCAAGGCCCTCATCGCCACCAGCGCGCTGGGCATGGGCTTCGACGCGACCCTCGGCTTCGTGATCAACCTCGGCGCCCCGGCGTCGCCCGTCGCCTACTACCAGCAGGTCGGCCGCGCCGGCCGCGGCACCGACGAGGCGACCGTCGTGCTGCTGCCCCAGCTCGAGGACCGCGACATCTGGGCCTATTTCGCCTCTCTCGGCTTCCCGCGCGAGGAGCAGGTCCGCGAGACGCTCGCCGCCCTCGGCGCGTCCGAGCGCCCGATGTCGACGGCCACGCTCGAGACCCGCGTCGAGCTCGGCCGCAACCGGCTCGAGTCGATGCTCAAGGTCCTCGACGTCGACGGTGCCGTCCAGCGCGTGCAGGGCGGCTGGGTCGCGACCGGGCGTCCCTGGCACTACGACGCCGAGCGCTACGCCCGGGTGGCCGAGGCCCGCGAGCGCGAGCAGCAGGCGATGCTCGGCTACCTCGAGACCACCGAGTGCCGGATGCGCTACCTCCGCCAGCAGCTCGACGACCCCGACGCCACCGACTGCGGGCGCTGCGACAACTGCGGCGGGCTGACCCTCTCCACGTCGGTGAGCGAGACGGCGGTCGCCGAGGCCGGCCAGCGGCTCTCCCGCCCGGGCGTCGTGCTCGAGCCGCGCCGGATGTGGCCCACGGCGCTGGCCAACCTCGGCCTCGACCTCAAGGGCAAGATCACCCAGGGCGCCGAGCCGGGTCGCACCGTGGCCCGCCTCACCGACCTCGGCCACGGCCAGGCCCTGCGGGCGCTCTTCCGCGAGGACACCCCCGACGGCCCGGTCCCGCCCGGGCTCGCCCAGGCGGTGATGGACGTGATGAAGGACTGGGCCCCCGAGTGGAAGTCGCGTCCCGACGCGATCGTCGTCGTGGAGTCGGCGACCCGGCCCACCCTGACCCGCGACCTCGCCGACGGCCTGTCCCGCGTCATGCAGATCCCCATCGTCGGCACCTGGGCGATCCGCGACCCCTCCGTCCCGCCCCGCGCCGGCCAGTCCAACTCGGCCCAGCGCGTCGCGGCCGTGCGCCGTCGCGGTGGCCTCGACGCCGACGTGCCGCCCGGCGCCACCGTGCTGCTCGTCGACGACCAGGTGGCGACCGGCTGGACGCTCACGGTCGCCGCGACCGCGATCCGCGCGGCCGGGGCGAGCGCCGTCCTCCCGCTGGCCCTCGCCTCCCAGGGCTGAGCGCGGCCCCGGCCGGCCCGCCGGGTCCGTCATCCGGATCCGCACCGATGGGGTCGGGAACGGATGACGGGTCGGCTCGCCCGCGGGACCGTCAGAGCGCGGTCTTCACCGCGTGCTCGAAGTAGTCGCGCTCGAGGTCGCCGCGCAGCAGTCCGGGACGCTCGGCGACCTCCGCCTCGAGGCGGCGCAGCAGCGGCTGCAGCGACTCGACGTGGAAGCGGGACACCAGGATCGTGCCCCGGCCGACCCGGGGCTCGCCGGAGAGGAAGATCCGCTCGCTGGGCATGACCTTGCCGCCGTCGCCGGTGTAGCGCACCTTGATCTCGGCCAGGTCGTCGAAGGCGATCTGCTGGCGGACCTCGCCGCCGGCGACCACCGACACCGCCTCGTCCGAGACGTAGGTGTGGCGGGTGAGGATGCTGCGCACGAGCAGCAGGGGCGCGACGACGAGCACGAGGGCAATCACCGCGGCCATCACCCAGGCGCCGATCGCCGTGCCGCCCGACTCGCCGGTGGCGGCGCGGACCATGCGCACGGCCGGAACCGCGAAGACCCCCGCGGCCGCGGCCAGGACCCACACGAAGGTGTGGCGTTGTGGCAGCTCCGCCCCGAGACCGTCCATGTCTCGCAAGCATAGGGACGACTCAGGGGTGCGGGCAGCGGTGCCGGAGGGTCCGGGTCGGGCGTCAGTGACCCATCATCATCGTGGGGTCGACCGGGGCGACCTTCTTGCGGGGCAGGAACGCCGCCGGGATCAGGCAGCAGGCGACGAGCACCGTTGCGACGATGAACACCGTCGCGAACGCGTCGGCCATGTCGCTGGTCACCAGCTGCTCGAGGTTGCCGAGCTGGTCGGGCGAGATCCCGAAGCGCTCGAGGATGGCGGCCACCTTGGTCTGGTCGTCGCCGGCCTCGGCCAGCGCGGTGCCGGCGGCGACGAAGCGCGAGTCCTTGAGCTCGTTGGTGAGGATCACCGAGAAGAGCGCGGTGCCGATCGAGGCCGCGACCTGCTGGGTGATGTTGAGCAGGGTGGAGCCGCGAGCGACGTTGTGCGCCGTCAATGTCGCGAGGGCTGCCGTCATGATCGGCATCATCGTGCCGCCCATGCCGAGTCCCATGATGAACAGGGCGCCGAGGATGTAGACGTAGGACGTGTCGGCGGCGATCTGGGTGAACATCGCCATGCCGACCGTGATGACCGTGAGCCCGACCAGCACGATCTTGCCGGGGCCGATCCGGTCGGCCAACATGCCGGCGAGCGGCATCGTGAGCATCGCGCCGACGCCCTGCGGGGCGAGCAACCACCCGGTGAAGAGGGTGCCCTCGCCGCGGACCTGGATGAAGTAGAGCGGGAAGAGCAGCGAGGCGCCGAAGAAGGCGATGGCGAAGAGCGTCATCGCGAGGATCGCGACCGTGAGGTTGCGGTTCTTGAACAGGCGGAGCTCGACCAGCGGGTGGATGTTGCGCCGCGCGAGCGCCCACGGCACGAACGCCACGATGAGCGCGATGCCGACGACCATCGGCACGAGCACGCGGGCGGCCATGGCGGTGCCCTCCTCCGGGATGGAGCTGACGCCGTAGAGGAACGCCGCGAGGCCGGGCGAGAGCAGCAGCATGCCCAGCCAGTCGAAGGTCTCCGACGGCTCGACGTCGTCCTTGGGCAGCACGATCCAGGCGTAGACGATCGCGGCGATGCCGATGGGCAGGTTGATCAGGAAGATCCAGTGCCACGACGCGCTCTCGATCAGGGCGCCGCCGACGATCGGGCCGAAGATCGGGCCGAGGAGCATCGGGATGCCGAGCACCGCCATCACGCGACCGATCCGCTCGGGGCCGGCGGCGCGGGTCAGGATCGTCATGCCGAGCGGCATCAGCATGCCGCCGCCGAGGCCTTGGAGCACCCGGAACAGCACGAGCATCTCGAGCGACGTCGCCGCGGCGCAGAGCACCGAGCCGAGGGTGAACAGCAGCACCGCGAGGAGGTAGAGCCGCTTGGTGCCGAAGCGGTCGGCCGCCCAGCCCGTCAGCGGGATGACGCTGGCGAGGGCGAGGGTGTAGCCGGTCATCGTCCAGGCGACCTCGGCCGCGGTCGCGTCGAACTCCTGCTGGAAGGTGTTGAGCGCGACGGACACGACGGTGATGTCGAGGATCGACATGATCGCGCCGAGGACGACGACGCCGGCCACCATCAGGACGCTCTTGTCGAGCTTGTCGGAGTGCTCCGGGCGGATCTCGCCGGGCTGGGTCTGGGTGTGGGTCACCCGCCAACGTTAGGGGGTGCCGGTCACCCCGGCGCAATCGTTTTACGCGTGGCCTGGGTCACTGGCACCGGCGCTCGGGCGTACGCCGTCGAGGTCCTCGATCCGCGCCAGGCTCGGTCCGCGCTGCGACTGCAGGTCGAGCGCGACCGCCTCGACCTCGCGCATCACCCGCAGGGTGTTGCGGCAGGTCAGCCGGGCCAGGTCCCCGGCCGACCAGCCGCGCTCGGCCAGCGCGGAGAGCAGCCGCGGGTAGGCCGACACGTCCTCCAGCCCCGCGGGCAGGGTCTCGACCCCGTCGTAGTCGCCGCCGAGCCCCACGTGGTCGATGCCGGCCACCTCGCGCACGTGCTCCACGTGGGTGACGACGTCGTCGAGCGTGGCCGTGGGCTGCGGGTGGTCGACCACCCACGCCCGCTCGAACGCCGCGAACCGGACGCCGTCGGCCTCGGGGACGCCCTCGCTCGCCGCGGCCGCGACCATCTCGCGGTGGGCGTCGGCGCAGGCCTCGTTGACGAACTTCGGCACGAAGGTGACCATGCACACCCCGCCGCCGCGGGCCATCGCCTCGAGCACGTCGTCCGGGGCGTTGCGAGGGCTGTCGGTCACCGCCCGCGCGGAGCTGTGGCTGAAGATGACGGGCGCCTCGGCGACCTCGAGCGCGTCGCGCATCGTGTCGGCGGAGACGTGGGAGAGGTCGACCATCATCCCGGTGCGGTTCATCTCGCGCACGACCTCGCGGCCGAAGTCGGTGAGCCCGCCCGCCACCGGGCGGTCGGTGGCCGAGTCGGCCCAGGGGGTGTTGGCGTTGTGGGTGAGCGTCAGGTAGCGCACGCCGAGCGCGTGGAGCGCGCGCAGCGTGCCGAGCGAGCAGTCGATCGAGTGGCCGCCCTCGGCGCCCGCGAGCGAGGCGATCCGGTCGGAGGCCCACGCCTCCTCGACCTCGTCGGCCGTCGTCGCCCACACCAGCTGGTCGGCGTAGCGCTCGGTCAGCATCCGCGCGGCGTCGACCTGCTCGAGGGTGGCGCTCACGGCGGCGTCGCCGGTCAGCCGGGTGGGCACGTAGACCGACCAGAACTGCGCGCCCATCCCGCCCGCGCGCATCCGGGGCAGGTCGGTGTGGGTGGGGGTGCCGCCCGCGCCGACGTCGAGGCGGGAGAAGTCGTACGCCGCCTGCGCGCGCGCCTCCCACAGCAGGTCGTTGTGCCCGTCGATCACCGGGTGCGCGGCCAGCAGTGCGGAGACGTCCACGGGGGTGCCCATGGTCGTCGACCGTAGCCGGTCGAGCACCTGCGCGAGGCCCGGCGCGAGCCGGGGCGGGAACTCCGTGTCGGTGCGAGGCGTTAGCGTCTCGTCGTCCACCACCCGGTGGACCGGAGAGGGGCCAGATGACCGACATCCCACCGTGGTCCTCACCTCCGCCGCCGGCCGCGGCGTCGCGCCGGGGTGGGCGGGCATGAGCCTCGTGCCGGTCACGGGACCGGCCCGGCTGCTGGTGGGGGAGCCGCCCCGGGAGGGGTCGGTGGAGTTCACCGACGCGCGCCGCACCATCGTGATGCCGATCAGGGGCGCGCTGCCGGTGCTCGGCAAGGTGCGCGACCAGGCCGACGTGCACCCGTCGGTCGCGCTGCTCGCCGGGGCCGCGCTGATGGGCCTGCAGCTGGTCGCGTCGGGCCGCTTCGCCCCCGACCCCGAGGGGCGGCACTGGCAGGTCGCGGGCCTCGACGCGGCCGACGAGCAGCGGATCGCCGACCTGGCGCGCTCGCGGGCGTGGGACGGCTTCGACGAGGCGACCGCCGAGGGGATGGTGCGCGGGATGCTCGACGCGGTCGTCGACACCATGCCCCGCACCACCCCGGGGCGCTCCCGGCACCGCGGTCCCGCCCCCATGCCCGCGCCCGGCCCTCGGAGCCCCGACGACTTCAGCGACCGGCTGCAGCAGCGCATCGCCCGGATCCGCGCTCGCGGGCGCGACGACCGGCCGCAGCTGGTGTCGATCTCGTTCCGGGTCGAGGCCGACGAGGAGGAGCTGGTCGCGGGCGCCGTGCGCCTGGTCATGCAGGTGCACGCGGTCGACAACCCCGCCCACGTCGCCGACGCCTCCGAGCTGTGGGCCGAGGCCGGCCCCGACGCGGCCCACGGCTTCGGTGAGCGGGCCCGCACCCACGCCGCGATCGCCCTGCGCTCGGCGGCCGACGCCTGGCCGGTGCTCGACCGGCTGCTCGACCTGCGCGTCCCCGACGAGATCACCCTCGACACCGACGAGATCCTGTCGCTGCTCGACGGCGGCGCCGCGGCGCTCGCCGAGGCCGGACACCCGGTCATGTGGCCCAAGTACCTCGACCGCGACGTGACCCAGCGGGTCGAGCTGGGCCACCGGTCGCCGTCCGGTGGGCGGGAGGAGCCGCTGCAGGACGGCCTCTTCGGACCGCAGGCGCTGTTCGGCTTCGAGTGGCAGCTGTCGCTGCACGGCGAGGAGCTGACCGACGACGAGATGGACGAGCTGGCCCGCACGACCAGCCCGATCATCAAGCTCCGCGACAACTGGGTGGCGGTCGACTCCGCCGTGATCAAGCGCGCCCGCAAGAGGCTGATCCGCACCGTCACCCCCGTGCAGGCGCTGGCCGCGACCCTCACCGGCGTCGTCGACATCGACGACGCCCCCTACGAGGCGGTCGTCGGCGCGAGCCTGCTCGCCATGCGCGACCGGGTGCGTGAGGCGGTCACGGGCGAGCTCATCGACGTGCCTGAGGGCCTGCGCGCCGAGCTGCGCGACTACCAGCGCCGCGGCCTGTCGTGGCTGGCCGAGCTGACCTCCCTCGGGCTCGGCGGCTGCCTGGCCGACGACATGGGTCTCGGCAAGACGATCACGCTGATCGCGCTGCACCTGCACCGCAGCGAAGGGCGCGGCGGCGCCCCCACCCTGGTCGTCTGCCCGGCCTCGCTGCTCGGCAACTGGGAGGCGGAGATCCGCCGCTTCGCCCCCGGCGTCGCCGTACGCCGCCACCACGGCAGCACGCGCGACCTCGACGGCGTGCGCGACGGCTTCGTCCTCACCACCTACGGCACGATGCGCAACGACGCCGCCCTGCTGGCCGAGGTGCCGTGGGACCTCGTCGTGGCCGACGAGGCGCAGCACATCAAGAACTCCCGCTCGGCCGCCGCCCGCGCGCTGCGCACCATCCCCAGCACCGCCCGGGTCGCCCTCACCGGCACCCCGGTCGAGAACGACCTCACCGAGCTGTGGTCGATCCTCGACTGGGCGATCCCGGGCCTGCTCGGCAGCCGCAACGCGTTCCGCAAGGTGTGGGCCGGCCCGATCGAGTCGGGCCTCGAGCCCACCAAGGCGCGGCAGTTCGCCGACCTGATCGGCCCCTTCCTGCTGCGCCGCCGCAAGTCCGACCCGGGCGTGGCGCCCGAGCTCCCACCCAAGACCGAGACCGACCACCTCCTCGGCCTGACCCGCGAGCAGGTCGTCCTCTACGAGACCCTGGTGCGTGAGTCGATGCGTCGCATCGAGGAGGCCGACGAGGAGACCCGCCGCGGCCTGGTGCTCAAGCTGCTCACCGGCCTCAAGCAGATCTGCAACCACCCCGCCCACTTCCTGCGCCAGGCCAACCCCAAGATGCGGGGGCGCTCGGAGAAGGTCGAGCTCCTCGACGAGCTCGTCGGCACGGTGATGGCCGAGGAGGGCGCGGTCCTCGTCTTCACCCAGTACGTCGCGATGGCCGAGCTGCTGGTCCGCCACCTCGCCGCGGCGGGCGTGCCCCACCAGCTGCTGCACGGCGGCACGCCGGTGCGCCAGCGCGACGAGATGGTGGCGCGGTTCCAGGCCGGCGAGGTCCCGGTGTTCCTGCTCTCCCTCAAGGCCGGCGGCACCGGGCTCAACCTCACCCGCGCCGACCACGTCATCCACTTCGACCGCTGGTGGAATCCCGCCGTCGAGGACCAGGCCACCGACCGGGCCTACCGGATCGGCCAGACCCGGCCGGTGCAGGTGCACCGCTTCGTCACCCAGGGCACCATCGAGGAGCGCATCGCCGAGCTGCTGGCCCGCAAGCGCTCCCTGGCCGACTCGGTGCTCGCGCGGGGTGAGACGGCACTGACCGAGCTCTCCGACGCCGAGCTGCGCGACCTGGTCGAGCTGCGCCGCGAGGGCTCCGGATGAGCGCCCCGTCCGACGAGACCGCCACCACCCACCCCCGTCTGCCGCCCCGCCGCGGGGGCGGGTCCGGCACCTGGTGGAGCAAGGCCGTGCTCCGCGCCGTGGAGGAGGCCGCCTTCAGCGTCACCGACCTGCGCCGCGGCCGGGCGCTGGCGCGCTCGGGGTCGGTCGGCGCGATCACCGTCACCGAGGGCGGCGCGGTGGCCGCGGTGAACGACGGCCAGGACGCCTGGACCGTCGAGGTCACCGTGCCGGTCCTCGACCGGGGCGACGCGAGGGCGTTCACCGAGCTCGTCGCCGCCGAGTCGGGCAGGATCGGCGCGCTCCTGGCCGGGCAGCTGCCGCACTCGCTGGTCGAGGCGGTCGAGGAGGCCGGCGTCGAGCTGCTGCCCTACGGCGGCGAGCTGGGCTCGGCGTGCACCTGCGACGCGTGGCTCGACCCGTGCCCCCACGCGCTGGCCGTGCTGACCCAGCTGGCCTGGCTGATCCAGGCCGACCCGTTCGTGCTGACCCACCTGCGCGGGCTCTCGCGCGAGCGGGTGCTGCGCGACCTGCACCGGCTGGTCCGCCAGGCCCCCGACCCGGCGCCCAGCGACGCCCCGCCGGGCGGTGCCGGGCCCGACGAGGTCGACGACCTGGTGGTCGCCGAGGACGCCGCGGTCCGCGCGGCACGCCTGCTCGGGCAGGACAGCCCGTTCGAGGCCTGGTGACCCACCCCCCGTCGGCCAGGTCGGGGCAGCGGAGCAGGCGTACGGGTCGGGCGTACGGGTGAGGCGTCAGGAGAGCCCGAGCGCGCCGTGGGCCATGTGGCGGAGCACCTCGTGCATCTGCGGGTCGGGGAGCCGGCCGCTGTGCGGGGTGGAGTTGAGCAGGCCGAAGATGACGTGGGCGCGGGCGCGCGCAGTCTCCGGGCTCAGGGTCGGGTCGTGGCGGCGGATCTGCTCGGCCCAGACGTCGACGTAGGCGCGCTGCAGGGCACGGACGCGCTCGCGGGCCCTGTCGGGCAGGCTGCTCCAGTCACGGTCCTGCACGACGATGAGCGCCCGGTGCCCGAGGGCGAACTCGATGTGCCACTCGACCAGGGCCTCGAGCGCCGCACGCGGGTCGTCGGCGGCGGCGACGCGGCTGCGGCCCTCGGCCAGCAGGGTCTCGCTGATGCTCACCAGCATCTCGGCGAGCATCGCGTCCTTGGACTCGAAGTGCTTGTAGAGCGCCGGGCCGGAGATGCCGCAGGCGGCACCCAGCTCGGCCACCGAGACGCCGTGGAAGCCCCGGGCGGCGAAGAGGTCGGCGGCGATGTCGAGGATCTGCTGCCGGCGCGGGGTCACGGCCACGAGGTTAGTGCCTGCTAACCGCTCGCGCGGCGACGGGAGCGTCATCCGACGCTCCGGCGCCTGCCAGACTGCCAGCGGAATCACACGTGCCTCCCCAGGTACACGGTGTGCCACCCCTGGCACCACCCCACAGCGGTCCAAGCCGGTCCCCACGACCGTCGGACTCTGTCCTGAATGCTAGATCGTAGGCGCTACACCCCCAGGTGTGAGTGGTGCCAGCACCACCATCGGGCAAAAGATATCGTCGCGGAATCCCTTGGCGACGACGGATTCCGGCGTTGCTTGGCTCATCTACCGCGTTACCAGTGGTGCTCGTGGGACGGGGCGGGCGATCGCTACGATGCGCGCATGCCCCCGATCCGCGTGGTGCTCGCCGAGGACGGCGATCTCGTGCGCGCCGGGGTGCTCGCGCTGCTCGAGGGACGCGACGACATCGACGTGGTGGCCACCGCGACCAGCCTGCCGGACCTGCTCGCGGCCGTCGACGAGCACGAGCCCGACGTGGTGCTCACCGACATCCGGATGCCGCCCGACCTCACCGACGAGGGGATCCGCGCGGCCATCGAGCTGCGCCGCACCCATCCCGACACCGGCGTGGTGGCGCTGACCCAGTACTCCGACGTGGAGTACGCGCTCGACCTGGTGCGTGAGGGCAGCGACGGCCGTGGCTACCTGCTCAAGGAGCGCGTGGCCGACGTCGACGAGCTGGCGACCGCGCTGCACACGGTCGCGGCCGGCGGGTCGGTCATCGACCAGATCGTGGTCGACTCCCTGGTGGCCACCGGCGCCCGCCGCACCGACTCCGTCCTCGACCGGCTCACGCCGCGCGAGCTGGAGGTGCTGGGCATGGTGGCCCGGGGGATGACCAACGCCGCGATCGCCGCGGAGCTCGCGGTCACCGACCGGGCCGTGGAGAAGCACATCAGCTCGATCCTGACCAAGCTCGACCTGCCTGCCGACGCGCCCGTCCACCGCCGCGTGGCGGCGACGCTCGTCTTCCTCAGCGAGGCCGGCGTCGGCGGCATCGCGCGACTCGCGTGAGCGCGTCACGATGAGCGTCCTGAGCGGCTGGGACAGCCTGGACCCGACGCTGCGCCGGCTGATGCGGATCAACCTGGCCGTGCTGGGCGTCGCGACGCTGCTGCTCGCGGCGGCGTACGTCCTCGGCTTCCGCCCGGGCGCGGTCGAGGTCGACCTCGCGGTGATGGTGGCGTCGGTCGTGCTGCTGCTCGCCACCGCGCCGCTCGCACCCCGACACGGCGCCCCGGCGGCCGTCGTCGGGCTCACGCTCGCGGCCCTCGTCTTCGCCGTCGGCGGCACCTGGGCCACGCCCATCCTCAGCCCGCTGACGGCCCTGCTGACGATGGTGCCGCTGCTCGTGGGCTTCCCCTTCCTGGGCCGGCGCTGGATCCTGGCGCTCAGCGTCGTCGCGGTGATCGGCAGCGCGGGCGTGGCCGCGCTGGGCGAGTGGCGGCGACCGGAGGCGGTGAGCGAGCTGTGGTGGGTCAACGCCACGGTCGTCGCCGCGTCGCTGCCCGCCGGGGTGGCCGTCGTGGTGATGCTGGTGCGCGTGGCCTACGCCCGGCTGCAGGACCAGTCGGCCGAGCTCGTGGAGTCGCGGCGCCGGGTCGTCGAGGTCGCCGACGCCGCCCGCCGCAGCCTCGAGCGCGACCTGCACGACGGCGCGCAGCAGCGGCTGCTGGCCACCAGCGTGACGATCGAGCGGGCGCGCAAGGAGCTCGCCGCCGGACGCGCCGACAGCGCGGCGGCGCTGCTCGAGCAGCTGGCCACCGACAACCGCGAGACCGCCGACGCGCTGCGCGAGCTCGCCCGCGGCATCTATCCGCCGCTGCTCACCGAGCGCGGCCTGGTCGCGGCCCTGCAGTCGGCCGCGCGTCGCTCCGCGGTGCCGGTCACCCTCGAGGTCGTCGACGTCGAGCGGCAGAGCCGGGAGGTCGAGGCGGCGGCCTACTTCTGCATCCTCGAGGCGCTGACCAACGCCGCGAAGCACTCCGGTGCGTCCGAGGTGGTGATCACGGTCCGCGGACGCCCGCACCTCGCGTTCGCCGTGAGCGACGAGGGTCGCGGCTTCGACCCTGCCAGCGTCGACGTCGGCGGGCTGCTCGGGATGGAGGCCCGGGTCGCGGCGGCCGGCGGGCGCCTCGCGCTCGACACGGCGCCGGGCCGCGGCACGGTGCTGCGCGGGGAGTTCCCGCCCCGGGCCTGACCGTGCTCTGCCCAGGCCGGACCGGTGGACACCGGAGGTTAACGATCGCTAACCTGAGCCGGTGTCCGATCCCGTGAGCACCACCCCGACCATGCGCGAGCTCGTCGACGACCTCCGCGCCCGGCTGGCGCGGGTGCGCCAGGGCGGGTCGGAGTCCGCGCGGCGCAAGCACACCGACCGCGGCAAGCTGCTGGTCCGCGACCGCGTCGACCGGCTCCTCGACCCGGGCAGCCCGTTCCTCGAGCTGGCACCGCTGGCGGCGTTCGGGATGTACGCCGACGGCGACGACTACGCCGTCCCGTCCGCCGGCGTCGTCGCCGGGATCGGCCGGGTCTCGGGCCGCGAGTGCGTCGTCGTGGCCAACGACGCGACCGTCAAGGGCGGCACCTACTACCCGATGACGGTCAAGAAGCACCTCCGCGCCCAGACCGTCGCCGCGGAGAACCGGCTGCCCTGCATCTACCTCGTCGACTCCGGCGGGGCGTTCCTGCCGTTGCAGGACGAGGTCTTCCCCGACCGCGAGCACTTCGGCCGGATCTTCTTCAACCAGGCCAACATGTCGGCGAAGGGGATCCCGCAGATCGCCAGCGTGATGGGCTCCTGCACCGCCGGCGGGGCCTACGTCCCGGCGATGTCCGACGAGACGGTCATCGTGCGCGAGCAGGGCACGATCTTCCTCGGCGGCCCGCCGCTGGTGAAGGCCGCGACGGGCGAGGTCGTCACGGCCGAGGACCTCGGCGGCGGCGACGTCCACGCGCGCACGTCCGGCGTGGTCGACCATCTCGCCGAGGACGACGCCCACGCCCTCGCCATCGTCCGCTCCATCGTGGACACCCTCCCCGCGGTCCGGCCGGCCCGCGAGCCGAGGGCCGGGGTGGAGGAGCCGCACGAGCCGCCGGAGTCGCTCTACGACGTCGTGCCCACCGACACCCGCACGCCCTACGACGTGCGCGAGGTGGTCCGCCGGCTGGTCGACGGGAGCCGCTTCCACGAGTTCAAGAGGCTCTACGGCGACACGCTGGTGTGCGGCTTCGCCCGCATCGACGGCTACGAGGTCGGCATCGTCGCCAACAACGGCATCCTCTTCAGCGAGTCGGCGCTCAAGGGCGCCCACTTCATCGAGCTGTGCAACCAGCGCGGGATCCCGCTGGTGTTCCTGCAGAACATCACCGGCTTCATGGTCGGGCGCGAGTACGAGAACAAGGGCATCGCCCGCGACGGCGCCAAGCTGGTCACCGCCGTCGCGTGCAGCGTGGTGCCGAAGTTCACCGTCGTCATCGGCGGCTCGTTCGGCGCCGGCAACTACGGCATGTGCGGGCGCGCCTACGACCCCCGGTTCCTCTGGATGTGGCCCAACGCCCGCATCTCGGTGATGGGCGGCGAGCAGGCCGCCTCGGTGCTCGCGAGCGTCGCGGGCCGCGAGGACGACGACGAGTTCAAGGCGCCGATCCGCGAGCAGTACGAGACCCAGGGCTCGCCCTACTACGCCAGCGCGCGGCTGTGGGACGACGGCGTCATCGACCCCGCCGACACCCGCCGGGTGCTCGGCATGGCGCTCGCCGCGACGTCGTACACCCCGATCCCCGAGCCGTCCTACGGCATCTTCAGGATGTGATGACGATGACCGAGTCGTTCTCCGCAGTCCTCGTCGCCAACCGCGGCGAGATCGCCCGTCGCGTCATCCGCACGGCCCGGCGCCTGGGCCTGCCCACCGTCGCGGTCTTCACCGCCGCCGACCGCGACGCGCTGCACGTGCGCGAGGCCGACGAGGCGGTCGAGGTCGAGAGCTACCTCTCCGTCGACGAGATCGCCGAGGTGGCCCACCGCCGCGGCGGCTCGCGAACGGCGGTGCACCCGGGCTACGGCTTCCTGTCCGAGAACAGCGCCTTCGCCCGCGAGCTCGAGGGCACCGAGGGCGTCACCCTGGTCGGCCCGAGTGCCGACGTGATGGACGCGATGGGCCGCAAGGACCGGGCCCGCGACATCGCCGTCGCGGCCGGCGTGCCGGTGGTGCCGTCGTACGCCCTCGACGACGACCCGGCGACGTTCAGCTATCCCGTGCTGGTCAAGGCCGCCGCCGGCGGCGGCGGCAAGGGCATGCGGGTGGTGCGCAGCGCCGCTGAGCTGCCGGAGGCGAGGGCCGCCGCCGCCCGCGAGGCCACCTCCTCCTTCGGCGACGACACGCTCCTCATCGAGAAGTACGTCGAGTCGGGGCGCCACATCGAGGTGCAGGTCTTCGGCGACGTCCACGGCACCGTGCGCCACCTCTTCGAGCGCGACTGCTCGACGCAGCGCCGGCACCAGAAGGTGCTGGAGGAGGCGCCCGCACCGACGATCACCGACGCGCAGCGCGCGGCCATCACCTCGTCCGCCGTCGCGCTCGCCGCGCAGTGCGGCTACACCGGTGCCGGCACCGTCGAGTTCCTGCTCGACAACGCCACCGGCGAGTTCTACTTCCTCGAGATGAACACCCGCCTCCAGGTCGAGCACCCGGTCACCGAGGAGGTCGTCCGGATCCGCGGCGAGCGGGTCGACCTCGTCGAGCTCCAGCTGCGGGTGGCCGCGGGCGAGCCGCTCGGCTTCACCCAGGACGAGGTCACGCTCGACGGCCACGCGATCGAGGCCCGCGTCTACGCCGAGGACTCCTTCCACGGCTTCCTGCCGCAGGCCGGGCGCACGTCGATCGTGCGGTGGCCTGGTCACCGAGTCGAGCGCTCCAGCACTCACCATGTCCGCGTCGACCACGCGCTCGAGCCCGAGCAGGAGGTCTCCACCGCCTTCGACCCGATGCTCGGCAAGGTCATCGCCTGGGGCGCCGACCGGGAGGCCGCGCGGGCCGCGCTGGTCGACGCCCTCGGCGAGACCGCGATCCTGGGGATCACCACCAACACCGGCTTCCTGCGCGCCCTTGCCGACTCGCCGGAGTTCCGCGAGGCGACCATCGACACCGCGTGGCTCGACCGCCACGACGTCGCGATGCCCGATCCCGGCCTCGCGCGGGTCTTCGGCGCGTGGACCGAGGTGCTGCTCGACACGATGGGCGAGCCCGGGCCGTGGCGTGCCGACGGGTGGCGGATGGGCGCCGACCCCGCGCCCGACACGGTGGTGCTCGGCGAGGACCTGGTGGTCGTCGACCGGCACCGCGGCCGGGTCACGCACGACGGCACCAGCCACGACGTACGCCTGGTGTCGGCGGCCGACCACACCGTCCACCTGCTCGTCGACGGCGTCGCCGAGCACGCCGTCCTCAACGTCCAGCGCGACCTCGTCGACGTCGTGCACCGCGGACAGCGATGGGCGTGGGAGCGCCCCGACCCGTTCGGCGACCACACGGTCGCGGCCGGCGACGGCACGCTGCTCGCGCCGATGCCGGGCACCGTCCTGGCGGTCAACGTCGCCGAGGGCCAGGCCGTCGCCGAGGGTGAGACGATGGGCGTGATGGAGGCGATGAAGATGGAGCTGGCCCTCAGGGCGCCCTTCGCCGGCACGGTCACCACCGTCGGTGCCGCCGTCGGCGACCTGGTCAAGCTCGGCGCAGTGCTCTTCACCGTGGAGCCGGCCGATGACTGACCTCCCGATGACCGTCCGCGCCGAGGGCCTGCCGGAGCGCGTCACGATCTACGAGGTCGGCCCCCGCGACGGCCTCCAGAACGAGCAGGCGATCGTCCCGGTGGCGGTCAAGGCCGAGTTCGTACGCCGCCTCGTCGCCGCCGGCCTGCCGATCGTCGAGGCGACCAGCTTCGTGCACCCCCGCTGGGTGCCGCAGCTCGCCGACGCCGCCGAGCTGATGACCGAGCTCGGCGAGCAGGGTCGCCACCTGCCGGTGCTCGTGCCCAACGAGCGCGGGCTCGACCGGGCCCTCGAGCTCGGTCTCGAGCACGTCGCGATCTTCGGCAGCGCGACCGACACCTTCGCGACCAAGAACCTCAACCGCACCTTCGACGAGCAGTTCGCCATGTTCGAGCCCACCGTGGCGCGGGCGCGCGAGGCCGGGATGGACGTCCGGGCCTACGTCTCGATGTGCTTCGGCGACCCCTGGGAGGGCGCCGTGCCGATCGAGCAGGTCGTCACCGCCGGCACCCGGCTGCTCGACCTCGGCGCGAGCCAGCTCAGCCTCGGCGACACCATCGGCGTGGCGACCGCCGGCCACGTCGCGGCGCTCGTGGCGGCGTTCGGCGAGGCGGGCGTCGGCACCGACCGGCTGGCGATGCACTTCCACGACACCTACGGCCAGGCGCTCGCCAACACCCACGCGGCGCTGCTGGCCGGCATCACCACCTTCGACGCCAGTGCCGGCGGGCTCGGCGGCTGCCCCTACGCCAAGTCGGCCACCGGCAACCTCGCCACCGAGGACCTGGTGTGGATGCTGACCGGCCTCGGCATCGAGCACGGGGTCGACCTCGACGCCGTCGTGGCCACCAGCACCTGGATGGCCGCCCAGCTCGGCCGGCCGAGCCCCAGTGCCGTCGTCCGCGCGCTCGCCGGGGCGGAGTAGCCCGGTGGCGCACGGTCGTCGACGGGGCGATTCGCCAGCCGCATCGCACGGCGCCATCCCGGCTCGGGCACAATCACCCGCATGAGCCGCGTCGTCCACCTCCACATCGGCGCCCCCAAGACCGGCACGACCTACCTCCAGGACCGGCTGCTGCTCAACGCCTCCTCGCTGGCGCGTCACGGCGTGACGATCCCCAGCCCGCGGGGCGGCCGCTCGGACATGTTCCACTTCCGGGCCGCGCTCGACCTCCTCGAGCAGGACTGGGGCGGCGCGCCCGGTCACGCCCAGGGCGCCTGGGACTCGATGATGCGCAAGGTGCGGCGCGCCGACGGCAACGTGGTGATCAGCCACGAGATCCTCGCCGGCGCCAAGCCCGACAAGGTCGCCCGGGCGATGAACGACCTCGCGGGCCAGGAGGTGCACATCGTCTACTCCGCCCGCGACCTCGGCCGCCAGCTCCCCGCCGCGTGGCAGGAGTCCATCAAGCAGGGCCGCAAGTGGCCCTTCAAGCGGTTCCTGACCAAGGTCGAGCGCAGCCAGACGTGGTTCTTCAACGCCATGGACCTGCCGACGGTGCTCGCGCGCTGGGGCGCCAAGCTCCCTCCCGAGCGGGTGCACGTCGTCACCGTCCCCCACGACCGCGGCCCCAACGGCGACGAGCTGTGGCTGCGGTTCTGCCGGGCCTTCAGCATCGACCCCGCGTGGGCCCCGCTCGACTCCGAGCGCGACAACCGCTCGCTCGGCATCGCCGAGACCTCGCTGCTGCGCAAGCTCAACCGGCGCCTCGAGCTCGGCGTGTGGCGCGACCCGGCGTACGACGCGCTGATCCGCGAGCTGCTCGCCCAGCAGGTGCTCGTCTCCCGCACGGCGGTCCCGGTCCGGCTCCCTCCCGACCGCTACGGCTTCGCCGAGGAGCAGGCGGACCTGTGGATCGACTGGATCAAGGGCAGCGGGGTCGACGTCGTCGGCGACGTGGAGGACCTGCGCCCGCGCCGGCCCGCCGAGGGCGAGAAGTGGAAGGACCCCGACCGTGTGCGCGCCAAGCTCGAGCTCGGCGCCGCGCTCGACGCCCTGACGGTGATGACGCAGGAGGCGGCCGCCCGCGCGTCCTCCGACACCCTCGGCGGACGGCTGCGCGACACCGCGCGTCGGCTGCGCGACCGGTGACGCGCCGGACCGGCGCCACCGGGCCGGCGGGGTCCGTGCACGGCTGGATCGCCCACCTGCGCGCCGGTGGCACGACGCCGTGGCTGGAGTGGACCGGACCGGCCCCTGACCCCGGCGCAGGCCCCGGTCGCCCGGCTGCCGGGCGGGCGCTGCCCGGCGCCCAGCAGCTCGAGCTGCTGCGCCGCGTCAACGTCGCCCGGGCGAGCGCCACCGGCGCGCGCGACGACCGGTCCTGCGCCGAGCTGGCCGACCGGGTGCTCGCGGCGCCCGCCGCCGGGCGCGGCAAGGCCGACCTCCCGCTCGTCGGGGCCGCGCCGGCCGCGTTCGGTCCCCGGCCGGTCGACCCGGCATCGGTCGGCGAGCACGAGCTGCTCCGGGTCGCCGCCTCGCTCCTGGCCGACGACCTGGTCGCGCTCGGCGCCGACCCGGTCCGCCCCCGCCTGTCCCGGCCGTGGCGCCGCCGCTACCGCCTCGTGGGCGACCCGCTGGTCGCCACCGCCGCCCGCGAGCACCTGCTCGCCCGGGGCCGGCCCGAGGGCGGCCCGCGGGCGTTCGTCGTGGCCGTCGGCGGACCGCTCGACGACCTGCTCGCCCACACCTGGACCCAGCGGTGCTTCGAGCACGGCAGCCGTCCCTGGATCGACTGGCTGCGCTTCTGGCGCCAGCGCGACCAGCTGCCGGCCCGGGTCGACCTCGCCGACTCCGTACGACGGCGGGGCGGGCGCCGGCCGTTCGTCCGGGTGGTGACCGACCTCGACCAGCTGCCGCGCCAGGTCGGCGTACGCCGGCTGCCGCCCGTGCGGGTGCCGGGCGCCGACCAGGCTGAGCTCGCGCGCCGCGTCGCGGCCGTCGTCGGGCTGCGGGTGCCGGTCGTGGAGCGCCCCGCGCTGATGCGCACACTGCAGCGGCGGATCCCCGACACCGGCGTCGCGCCGGTCGGCGTGCCCGCCGCCGAGCACGACTGGGTGGTCGCGTCGGCGGCCCGCACCACCCGGGCGCTGACCCGTGCTGGCTACCCTGTCGTGGGCGACCTCGCCGACCTCGCCCCGCGCGGGTCCGACCGGGCCGGCGCGGACGCCCCGGACGATCGGCAGGTGCTCGACCTGGCGATCCGGATGATCGTCGACCCGCAGTGGCGCACGGACCCGCCGCCGGCGGGGACGAGGCGGCCGGGACGGACCGGCGGACACGACGTGGTGGAGAGGACGGTGGAGCGGTGAGCAGGCGGGTGCTTCTGCACGTGGGCTGCCCCAAGACCGGCACGTCGTACCTCCAGGACGTCCTCTTCCGCAACCAGTCCGTGCTCCGCGAGCACGACATCCTCTACCCGGCCGACCGGTTCGACGCCCACTTCCTGGCCGCGCTGGACCTGATGACGCTCCCGTGGGGCGGCATCGAGACCGAGGCGGTCGGCGCCTGGGACCGGCTGGCCGAGCAGGTGCGGTCGTGGCACGGCACCTCGATCATCAGCCACGAGATCTTCGCGCGGGCCACGCCCACCCAGGTCGAGCGGGCGCTGGACTCGCTGGGCGACGCGGAGGTCCACCTCGTCCTGTCGGCGCGCGACCTGGTGCGCCAGGTGCCCGCGGAGTGGCAGGAGAACGTCAAGCACCGCAGCCACATCACCTACGCCCAGTTCCTGCGGACCATCCGCGACCCCGCCCGCGACTCGCGGATCGGCTCGTGGTTCTGGGCCGTGCAGGAGGTCCCCGACATCCTCGACCGCTGGGGCTCCTCGCTGCCGTCCGAGCGCGTCCACCTGGTGACGCTGCCGCCGCCGGGCGCCGACCGCGGCGAGCTGTGGCGCCGGTTCTCGCGGACGTTCGGCCTCGACGGGCTGCCGCTCGACCTGACCGCCGAGCGGGAGAACCCGTCCCTCGGCGTTCCCGAGACCGCGCTGCTGCGCACCATCAACGAGCGGGTCACCTCGATCATCGCGCCCCCCGACTACCGCCCGCTGGTCCGCGAGACGCTGGCGCACCAGACCCTCTCGCGCAGCGTGACCTCGGCCCGGCTGGGCCTGCCGCCCGACGACCATGCGTGGGCGCGCGGGCTCTCCGACCACTGGATCGAGGTGCTGGCCCAGCGCGGCTACGACGTGGTCGGCTCGCTCGACGACCTGCGCGGCCCCGACCTCGGCGCGTACGCCGACCCCGACGCCGTCACCGCCGACGAGCTGCTGCCGCCCGCGCTCGACGCGATCAGCGCCCTGCTCGTGGAGGCCGCCCGTCTGCGGGCGGTCGAGGAGCGGCTCCACCGCGAGCTCCACGAGACCCGCGACCAGCTCGAGCGGGCCCGGGCGACGCCCGCCTACCGGGCCAGGCGCAAGGTGGTCACCACGCTCGAGGAGACCGCCGCCGGCCGGGGCTCGCTCGACGTCTACCGCCGGCTCCGCCGCCGCGGCTGACCCGCGGCCGGGCTCGTTCGTCCGCCCGCCCTCGTCGTCATGTCGAAGTCCCCGCTCGAGCGGGGACTCCGACACCTGGAGGCCGACGCAACGGCCTCCAGGTGTCAGACCAGGCCTCCAAGTGGGGGCCGGAACGCTCAGCGGCGGCGCGCGAGCAGCTCGCGGTCGGCGTAGCGGCCGATCCGCCAGGTGGCGAAGCCGTCGGCGCTCATGCCGACCACGCCGCCGATCACGGGCACCCGGCGGCCGAGGGTGGTCGCCAGCCGCTTGCCCGCCACCCGGGTGATGATGTCGGTCGCCACGACGGCCGAGATGGTGCCGTCGAGGGTGGGGTCGTGCATGGGTGCGGTGGCCAGCGCCATCGGCGTGCTCGGCAGCCGGCGCTTCCTCACCATCTCGTCGACCTGGTCCTCGCCGAGCAGCACCGCGAGGACGGCGTTGCGTACGCGCGGGTCGTCGAGGTCGTGACCGCGGAGGTGGGCGATGCCGGCGACCATCCGGCACTGGATGATCGCCAGGCCCGTCACGTTGGCGGGGATGGTGACCGCCATCGTGACCAGCCCGCCGACGTTGGTGGCGAAGCCCTGGGCCCCGGCGATGCGCACGTTGTTCTCGATGACCTCGTGGATCGCCCGCTCGACGTCGCCCCGCTGCTCGCGCAGCTGCTTGCCGGCGGCGACCGCGGCGGGAGCCAGCGGCCCGACCCCGTCGATCGCGCGGTTGAGCGCCTCACGCACGAAACCGCCGGTGAGGCCGGGTGCGAGCTCCTGGATGCGGGGGGCGAGCTGCCGCCCGACGGTCTGCTTCAGGCCCATGGCCCGATCGTACGACCGCGCAGGTCGCCGCCGGCTCGGCGCGGGGCCCCCTGAGCGGGATGTCGTTCCGAGCCATTCGGTTGTTCGCTACCGTGCTGGAGATGCCCATCGCCCCCGCTCCGACGCCGTGGGGCTTCCCCCCACGCTCGACGTGGGACCCCGATGACGACCTCGTGGCGCTCGGCGCCGACCTCGAGCCGGGCACCCTGGTCACCGCCTACGCCCTCGGCCTCTTCCCGATGCCCGTGACCCTGGACGGCGAGGAGCACCTGGGCTGGTTCTCGCCCGTCGAGCGCGGGGTGCTGCCGCTCGACGGGCTGCGCGTCTCGCGCTCGCTGCGCCGCTCCGCGCGCGACTTCGAGATCCGCATCGACACCGCGTTCGACGAGGTCATCGCCCGGTGCGGCAGCCGCGATCGCCCCGACGGCTGGATCACCCCGGAGTTCCGCCGGGCCTACTCGCGCCTGCACCGCCTCGGGTGGGCCCACTCGGTCGAGGCGTGGCGCGACGGCGAGCTGGCCGGCGGCCTCTACGGCGTGAGCGTCGGCGGGCTCTTCGCGGGGGAGTCGATGTTCCACCGCGAGCGCGACGCGTCGAAGGTGGCGCTGCTGGCGCTCGTCGAGCTGATGAGCGACCGCCACGCCGACCGGCGGGTGCTCGACGTCCAGTGGCAGACCCCGCACCTGGCCTCGCTGGGCGTCGTACGGCGTTCGCGCGAGGACTACCTCGAGTCGCTGGGCCGCTGCCTCGACCTGCCGGTGCCGGAGCCGTTCCGGTTGGACGAGTAGCGGCGGCCACGAGAGGCTGGACGCCAGCGCGACGCGACTGCCTGGTGGGACGCGCCCACCGGAGGGGATCCGAGATGACCATCCGTGCCCGGCTCGGGCTGGCTGCCGCCGCGGTGCTGCTCGCCGGCGTCACCACGTCCTGCGGGGCGGGCGATGCCCCCACCGACGCCGACGAGGACCAGTTCTGCGCCGCGGCCAACAGCATGATGTCCGGCCTCGTGCCGGAGGACACCACCGTCCCCCAGCTGCCGAGCGACGAGGACATGGCCCGCGCCGTGCAGGACTGGGGTGCGCGGATGGAGGAGGTCGGGACGCCGGCCGGCATCCCCGACGAGGCGCGCAAGGGCTTCGAGGTGGTCATCGAGCAGACCGAGGAGATCGACGCCTCCGACTTCTCCCTCGAGGCCCTGAAGGAGCTCGAGAGCGGCGGCGCCGACGCCTCGGAGCAGGTGCAGGAGCAGACCGACGCCTTCGCCGACTACCTCGACGAGACCTGCGGCAACCCGATGAACGACCTGGACATCCCCGAGCTGGAGACCCCGGAGACCGTCGGCTGACGACCGCTCCGGCCGGCGTCCGGGGCCGCGGCCCGGGCCGTACGATGTGCGCGCAGTGCCGGTGAGGGAGGAAGTGTCGATGGTGATCGCGCGCGAGGGCAAGATCTGCTCGTTCTGTGGCGAGCCCGGCGGACCGGACACCGACCTGCGCCTGATCGGGGGGCTCGGCGCCCAGGTGTGCGAGCGCTGCGTCGACGACTTCCACGCGATCCTCCACGACGAGGCGCGCTGGACGGCCGCCCGCGCGGAGATGCCCTGGGAGCGGATGAGCGAGGCCGAGCTCCTTGCCACGCTGCCGCAGATCCTCGCCTCTGCCGAGCAGAACGCCGCGTTCGCCCAGGAGTGGGTCGACCTGCTCCGTGACCGCGCCATCTCGTGGGCGGAGATCGGGCGCGCGCTGGGCGTCTCGCGGCAGGCGGCATGGGAGCGCTTCTCCCGCCGAACGCCCGACAAGGGCGCCACTGCGTGAGAAACTCGCCCTCGTCAGGTTAGGCTTGACGCGCGAGGTGCCGGTCGAACCGTCACGGGGGTTGGGTCCGGCCGGCGCCTTCGCAGCTCGGGGGCGCGGAGAGCCGGTACCCCTAGGGGGTATGCGGGTGTAAGGTGGACCGGGTGAGCACGCCCGCCCACCGGGAGCACGGATCGGCCGGCGCCGCACCTCACCGGGGGGACGGCGAGGCCGTGGAGTACACGTGCCCGATGCACCCGGAGATCCGCCGGCAGGGCCCGGGGGCCTGCCCGATCTGCGGGATGGCGCTGGAGCCGGTCGTCGTCACCACCGAGTCGGGGCCGTCGCCGGAGCTGCGCGACATGACCCGCCGGTTCTGGGTCGGCGTGGTCCTCTCGATCCCCGTCGTGGTCCTCGGCATGGGTCGTGACCTCGTCCCGGCCCTGCACGACGCCGTCCCCGCCACCACCTCGACGTGGCTGCAGCTCGTCCTCGCCACGCCGGTCGTGCTGTGGGGCGGGTGGCCGTTCTTCGTCCGCGGCTGGGCCTCGGTGCGCACCCGTCACCTCAACATGTTCACGCTGATCGCGATGGGCACCGGGGTGGCCTGGGCGTTCAGCGTCGTCGCCACGCTGGCACCCGGGGCCTTCCCCGACGCGTTCCGCTCCGACGGCGCCGTGGACGTCTACTTCGAGGCCGCGGCGGTCATCACCACCCTCGTCCTGCTCGGTCAGGTGCTGGAGCTACGCGCCCGCGAGCAGACCTCGGGCGCCATCAAGGCGCTGCTCGACCTGTCGCCCACCACTGCCCGCCGGGTGCGTGAGGACGGCACCGACGAGGAGATCGCGCTCGAGCAGGTGCAGATCGGCGACGTGCTGCGGGTGCGTCCCGGCGAGAAGGTGCCGGTGGACGGCATGGTGGAGCAGGGGACGTCCTCGGTCGACGAGTCCCTGGTCACCGGGGAGTCGATGCCGGTCGTCAAGGGCCTCGGCGACCGGGCGATCGGCGGCACGCTCAACACGACCGGCGGGTTCGTGATGCGTGCCGAGCGGGTCGGCCGCGACACGATGCTCGCGCGGATCGTGACGATGGTCGCCGAGGCCCAGCGCTCCCGTGCCCCGATCCAGCGCACCGTCGACACGGTGGCGGCGGTGTTCGTCCCCGCCGTGATCGCCGTCGCCGTGGTGGCGTTCATCGTGTGGGCGATCGTCGGGCCCGAGCCGCGGCTCGCCCACGCGCTCGTGGTCGCCGTGGCCGTCCTGATCATCGCCTGCCCGTGCGCCCTGGGCCTGGCCACCCCGATGTCGATCATGGTCGGCGTCGGACGCGGCGCGCGGCTGGGCGTGCTGATCAAGAACGCCGAGGCGCTGGAGCAGACCGAGAAGGTCGACACGCTCGTGGTGGACAAGACCGGCACCCTCACCGAGGGCAGGCCGGCCGTGACCGCGGTCGTCCCCGTCGGGTCCGGCGCCCCGGGTGCCGCGACGGAGGCGGAGGACGAGATCCTGCGCCTCGCCGCGGGCGTCGAGCGGGCCTCCGAGCACCCCCTCGCCCAGGCGATCGTCGCCGCGGCCGACGAGCGCGGGCTCCCGATCCCCGACGTGACCGGCTTCGACGCACCGGCCGGCCGTGGCGTGCAGGGTGTCGTCGAGGGCCGCACGGTGCTGCTGGGCACCAGCGACTTCCTCACCGGCCAGGGCGTCGACACGTCCGCGTGCGCGACCGAGGCCGACCGGCTCCGCGGCGACGGGGCGAGCGTCGTCCTCGTCGCCGCCGACGGAGCCGCCGTGGGGCTGGTGGCGATCGCCGACCCGGTCAAGGACAGCACCGCGGAGGCGTTGCGCGAGCTGCGCGACCGGGGCATCGAGGTCGTGATGCTGACCGGCGACAACCGGGTGACCGCCGAGGCCGTCGGCCGCCGCCTGGGCATCGACCGCGTCGAGGCCGAGGTGCTGCCCGACCACAAGGCCGACGTCGTGGCCCGGCTCCGCAGCGAGGGCCGCGTGGTGGCCATGGCCGGCGACGGCGTGAACGACGCCCCCGCGCTCGCCGCCGCCGACGTCGGCATCGCCATGGGCACCGGCACCGACGTGGCCATCGAGTCGGCCGGGGTGACCCTCCTCAACGGCGACCTCACCGGCATCGTCCGCGCCCGCCAGCTGTCGGAGCGGACGATGGCCAACATCCGGCAGAACCTGGTCTTCGCGTTCGTCTACAACACCGCCGGCATCCCCGTCGCCGCGGGCGTGCTCTACCCGTTCTCCGGCGTCCTGCTCTCCCCGATGCTCTCCGCCGCCGCGATGGCGCTGTCGTCGGTCAGCGTCATCTCCAACGCGCTGCGGCTGCGCACCCAGCGCCTCGACTGACGCCGCTCCCGCCCCCGAGGACGACCACGACGACGACGGCTACTTCAGCAGCCGCGACATCCGGCGGTCGGCGAGCGGCTTGCCGCCGGTCTGGCAGGTCGGGCAGTACTGCAGGCTGGAGTCGGCGAACGACACCTCGCGCACCACGTCGCCGCAGACCGGGCAGGGCTGGCCGGTGCGGCCGTGGACGGCGAGGTTGCTCTTCTTCTCTCCCTTGAGCTCGCTGGCCCGGAGCCCGCTGGAGCGCTGGACGGCGTCGCCCAGCGTGTCGCGGATGGCGTCGTAGAGCGTGCGCAGGTCGGTCTCGTCGAGGCTGTTGGCGGGCTTGAACGGCGACATCCGCGCGGCGTGCAGGATCTCGTCGGAGTAGGCGTTGCCGATGCCCGCGATGATCGACTGCATCCGCAGCACGCCCTTGATCTGCTTGCGTCCCTCGGCCTCGAGGATGCGCTGCAGCGCCTCGATCGTGAAGTCGTCGGACAGCGGGTCCGGCCCGAGCCGGGCGACGCCCTCGACCTCCTGCGGGTCGCGCACGACGTAGATCGCCAGGCCCTTGCGCGTGCCGGCCTCGGTGATGTCGAGGCCCGGCTGCGCCTCGAGGTCGGGATCGTCGATCACGATGCGGGCGGCGAGCGGGTTCTTGCTGTTGGGCCGGGCCGGCAGGGCCGGCACCTCGTCGCGCCAGCGGATCCAGCCCGCGCGGGCGAGGTGGATGACCAGGTGCACCCCGCTGGCGTCGATGTCGAGGAACTTGCCGTGGCGCGTCACCGAGTCGACCAGCGTGCCGTGCAGGGCCTGCAGCGGCGGGTCGAACGTCTTGAGGGCGCTGAAGGCGGCCAGGTCGACGCGGCTGATGGCGCGGCCCACCAGGCGACCGCGCAGGTCCTGGACGAGGGCTTCCACCTCGGGCAGCTCGGGCACGCACCGAGTCTAGGCAGGTCTTCTCAGATCGGTGTCGTGCGCGTCACAATGGCGCATGGCCCCGCCGCGCGTGCCTCGCACCGGGACGGTCTTCCTCGACCGCCGCGGCGACGACCGCTCGCTCCGCGTCACGTGGCACCAGGAGTCGCAGCTCGTGGTGCTCTCGCTGTGGCGCGACAACGTCTGCGCCGGCACCTTCCGTCTCGGCCCCGACGAGGTGCCCGAGCTGATCGCCCTGCTGCGTCGCGGTCTCGACGACGCCCACGACGCCGCGCGGGAGCGGGTCGAGCGGTCGCAGCACGCCGGCTGAGCGCCCACCCCCTTGTTCCCGGGCGCTCGCCCGGGGTTTCCCCGGTCAGGCGGGGAAACCCCGACTTGTCGTGGCGTACAAACCCCTAGAAGTCTGGGTTTCCCCGGCTGACCGGGGAAACTGCGACTCGCCGACTATCGGCCGATCTAAGGAACGACCTAGACGCGCCGATACGGTCTGATCGTGGACCCGATCCGGAACCCCTACGCCCCCGGCGCGGGCCAGCGCCCGCCCGAGCTCGCCGGTCGCGACGAGCAGCTCGCGGCGTTCGACGTGGTGCTCGAGCGGGTGGCCAAGGGCCGCCCCGAGCGCAGCCTGGTCCTCACCGGCCTGCGCGGCGTCGGCAAGACGGTGCTGCTCAACGCGCTGCGCGGCGCCGCCGTGCGCAAGGGCTGGGGCACCGGCAAGCTCGAGGCCCGCCCGGGCCAGACGCTGCGGCGCCCGCTGAGCAGCGCGCTGCACCAGGCCGTGCGCGAGCTCGGCCACCGCGACGAGGAGTCCGTCGACCACGTCCTGGGCGTGATCAAGTCGTTCGCCCACCGCAATGCCGGGGCGGGCGCGAAGCTGAAGGACCAGTGGAGCCCGGGCATCGACGCCGCCGCCGTACGCGGCCGCGCCGACTCCGGCGACATCGAGATCGACCTCGTCGAGCTCTTCACCGACCTGGGCGGGCTCGCCGCCGACGTCGGCAAGGGCGTCGCGGTGTTCATCGACGAGATGCAGGACCTCGGGCCCGACGACGTCTCCGCCCTCTGCGCGGCCTGCCACGAGCTCAGCCAGTCGGGGCTGCCGGTCATCGTCGTCGGAGCCGGGCTCCCGCACCTGCCGGCCGTGCTGAGCGCGAGCAAGTCCTACAGCGAGCGGTTGTTCCGCTACCAGCGCATCGACCGGCTCTCCCGCGAGGCCGCCGACCGGGCGCTGGAGGCTCCGGCCGCCGACGAGGACGCGGCCTACGAGCCCGACGCCCTGGCCGCGATGTACGACGCGACCGGCGGCTATCCCTACTTCATCCAGGCCTACGGCAAGGCGGTGTGGGACCTCGCCCCGCGCTCGCCGATCACCGCCGCCGACGTCGCCGTGGCGGCGCCCGAGGCCGAGTCGGAGCTGGCGGTCGGGTTCTTCGGCTCGCGCTACGAGCGGGCGACGCCGGGGGAGCGCGACTACCTGATGGCGATGGCCGACGTCGCGATCGCGCAGGCCGCCGACGGCGAGGCCGAGGGCGACGCGGTGCTCAGCGCCGACGTGGCCGCCGCGCTCGGCAAGAAGCCGCAGTCGCTCTCGCCCGCCCGCGACTCGCTGCTCAAGAAGGGGCTCGTCTACTCGGGAGAGCGCGGCCGCATCGCGTTCACCGTCCCCCACTTCGGGCGCTACCTGCGCGAGCGCGGCTGAGACCGCTCAGTCCACGGGCGGGGGCGTACGCAGCTCGCGCGGCAGCTCCTCGAGGAGCCGGAGCCAGAGCTCGGCAGCTGTCGGGAACGACGCCACGGCGTGCCGCAGCACGTGCACGGGCGTGCCGCCCGTGATCGCCACGGTCGCGGCGTGGAGCAGCTCGCCGCCGCGGGCGCCGACGAAGGTCGCCCCGAGCAGCAGGCGCGTACGCCGGTCGACGACGAGCTGGGCGTCGCCGACCACGTGGTCGCGCAGGAGCGCGGTGCCGGAGGCCGACGACGTCGGCACCCGGCTCACCACCACGTCGTGACCGGCTGCGCGCGCCTCCGCCTCGGTGAGGCCCACGCTGGCGACCTCGGGCTCGGTGAAGACGACCTGGGGCACCGGCGCCTCGCGGTCGGGCTCCCACGCGACGTCGCCGGCCGCGGCCGCGGCGATCCTGGCGCCGACGAGGCGGGCCTGGTGCTTGCCCCAGTGGGTGAGCGGCGGGCCGCCGCTGGCGTCGCCGACCGCGTGCAGCCACTCCGGCAGCCGTCCCGACGTGACGTCGTCGGGGGTCAGCCCCACCGACGACAGGCCCAGGTCGTCGAGGCGCGGGCTCCTGCCGATCGCCAGCAGCACCTCGTCGGCCTCGAGCTCGCCGCCGGAGGTGGTGAGCGTGACGGTGCCGCCGTGGACGCGGCCCGTGCCGGTCGCGGCCGGGTCGGCGCGGCGTACGGAGTCGACGGAGGTGCCGAGCAGCACCGTCACACCTCGCTCGCGCAGGCTCGCCAGCACGGCCTCGCCGGCGAACGGCTCGGTGCGGTCGAGCAGGCGCGGGCCCCGGACGACGAGGGTGACCGACGAGCCGAGGGCGCTCATCCAGGTCGCCGCCTCGCAGGCGACCACGCCCCCGCCGACGATCACCAGCCGGTCGGGCACCTCCACCACTCCCGTCGCGTCGCGGGAGCCCCACGGCAGCACGTCGGCGTACGCATCGGGGACGTGGGCGGCGCTGCCCGTGGCGATCACCACCGCCTGTCGTGCGCGCAGCAGCCGGTCGCCGTCGGCGTTGGAGACCCGCACGGTCCGCTCCCCGGCCAGCCGGGCCTCGCCGCGCACCACGGCGAGGCCGGCGTCGCCGGCCCACTGCTCCTGCCCGGAGTCGTCGTAGTGGGAGACCCACGTGTCGCGGCGCTCGAGGAGCGCCTTGGTGGCGACCCGCGCGGTCGAGACGCCAGGCAGGTCGGCGGTGACGTCGGCCGCGGCGATCGGGCGCAGCAGCGCCTTGCTGGGGATGCACGCCCAATAGCTGCACTCGCCGCCGAGCAGCTCGCGCTCCACGATGGCGGCGGTCATCGAGGTGCCCTCCACGGCGTACTGGGCGGCGTTCTCGCCCGCGGGACCGCCACCGATGACCACGACGTCGTACTCGAGTGTCTCCATGTGGGGACGATACGGCGTGCCGCGCGGTTGGGGTGGTCCGCTTGCACGTTCAACTATCATCGCCCGTCGAGGGGAGTACCCCATCAACCACCGCCGGTCACTACGGCGCCTCCGCAGGCGCCCCGGCGGCGACCACGGCCCAGCCGTGGTGGGAGAGACCTCAGGAGCTCACCCCTGAGGAGATCCATGTCGTCCATCGCGTCCCCCACCCTGTGGTTCGTCACCCTCGCGGCCGTGGTCGCACTGCTGGTCGTCGACTTCATCGCCACCCGCCGCCCGCACGAGGTCT
Organism: Nocardioides sp. Z13_37; assembly: GCF_058355585.1. Taxonomy (NCBI): domain Bacteria; kingdom Bacillati; phylum Actinomycetota; class Actinomycetes; order Propionibacteriales; family Nocardioidaceae; genus Nocardioides; species Nocardioides sp. Z13_37. The sequence goes on from NZ_JBZGDV010000001.1 coordinate 866,115, forward strand.
CGATGCGCGAGGCGATCGCGTGGTCGGCCTTCTACGTCGCGCTGCCGCTGGCGTTCGGCCTCTACGTGTGGAACACCCACGGCGGCGACCGCGGGCTGGAGTACTACACCGGCTACCTGGTCGAGAAGACGTTGAGCGTGGACAACCTCTTCGTCTTCATGCTGCTGCTCGCGGCCTTCGCGGTCCCGGAGGTGCTCAAGCAGCGGGTGCTGCTCTACGGCATCGTCGGGGCGCTGGTGCTGCGCGGCATCTTCATCGCCCTCGGCGCGGCCGCGCTGTCGCGCTTCGACTGGGTGTTCCTGATCTTCGGCGCCATCCTGCTCGCCACGGGTGCCAAGCTGCTGCGCGACGCGATCCGCGGCCAGGAGCACGAGGTCGACGTCGCCGAGCTGCGCGTGGTCCGCGTGATGCGCCGCTTCATGCCGGTCTCCGACGACTACGAGGGCACCCGCTTCACGGTCGTGCGCGACGGCGCCCGCGCACTGACCCCGTTCGCCCTCGTGACGCTCGCCGTGCTCGCCACCGACATCGTCTTCGCGGTGGACTCGGTGCCCGCGGTCTACGGCATCACCGGCGACCCCTACCTGGTGTTCGTCACCAACGCCTTCGCCCTGCTCGGCCTGCGCGCCCTCTACTTCGTGCTCGAGGGCGCCCTCGGCGCGCTGCGGCACCTGAGCTACGGACTGGCAGCCATCCTCGGCTTCATCGGCGCCAAGCTGGTGCTGCACTGGGCCCACCTGGTCTGGCCGTCGGTGCCCGACGTGCCGACCCTGGCCTCGCTGTTCGTGATCCTCGCCATCCTGGCCGTGACGATCGCCTCGAGCCTGTGGGCCAACCGGCGCGAGCGCCTCAGCACCAGCGACGTACGCCAGCGGGGGTGACGCCACGGTCGCGCAGCACGACGGCCAGGCGGTCGCCGTGCTCGCGGCACGTCGCGGAGAAGTCACGGGCCCGGTACTCCACGACGAGCACCCGGTCGCCGAAGGAGTCGACGTAGCGATCGCACTCGTCGTAGCGGCCGCACTCCTCGGCGACGGCGAAGTCGAAGCCGGCCCGCGTGCCGTCCCAGTCGGCCCAGTTCTTCTGGCCCGCGGCCAGGCCGGCTCGGTGCGCCTCCGCGACGAGCAACCGGGCGAACGCGCGTGCGTGCCGCGCCCGGATCAGCCCCCGGCTGCGGGAGAAGGAGTCGAGGTTGTCGTACTCCACGGCGTCGAAGCCGTCGCGCGCGCAGCCACGGGTCCAGCGCCCGACGATCCGGGCCAGCCGCTCGCGCGTGGCGGGGGTGCGGATGTCGAGGAGCCGCTCGCCCCACGCCTCGTCGACCACGGGCCGGCCGCGGTCGGTGAGGAGCAGATCGGGGTGGCGGCGCCAGAGGCGTCGCTCTCCGGGCTGGGTCTGGAAGCCGTTGACGTAGCAGACGTTGTAGCGACCCGGAGCGGGCTCGGCCGCCCGGTCACGCACCACGATCCCGACGTGGTCGGGCAGCGCGGCGACCCCGCCGAGCTGGTAGTCGACGTCGGTGCCGACGGGCAGCGGCACCGGCTCGGCGTACGCCGCCGGGGCGAGGGTCGCGGCCAGCAGGAGCGCGGCCAGCAGGGCACCGCTGCGTCCCACGCCCGGTCGCGGACGCGCGCGACGGTGGAGGCGTACTCGTGGCTTCGACGACGGCATGCGCACAGTCTGGGTGCTGCCGGCACCGCTGTCAGGCGGGATCGAGGGTCACAACCTCGTTGCCCTGGCCGGTGAGTCTCTGGGAGACTCACGGCCCAGGGCGCCGTCCACCGCCCAGCCCGACGCGTCGGCCCCAGTCCGCGCAGCCAGGCGAAGGGGAGCAGATCCTCGGGCGCATCCACCGGATCAGGTCAGATCGTCGCCCGCTGCAGCGGCGCACTGGGGGCGCAGCGCAGTCGAAGGTGATCGACAGTGACCAGGGACAGTGACTTCAAGCGCGTCGTGCGAGCGCGCATGGCGCAGACCGGTGAGGGCTACGCCGCCGCGCGGTCGGCGCTCGAGCAGGAGGCGTACGACGCCGCGCTGGCCGAGCAGCGGCGCGTCGTCGCCCGGTTCGTTACCGACGGACGCCTCGCGCGGGTGCCGGCGAGGCGCAAGGTGCGGGCGGCGGTGCTGCTCGACGTGCTCAGCCGCTTCGAGCCCGGCCGCGACTACTCCGAGGCCGAGGTCAACGAGGTGCTGCGCGGTGTCCACGAGGACGTCGCCTACCTGCGCCGCGAGCTGGTCAACTACCACTACCTCCAGCGCGCGGACGGCCGCTACCGCACGGCCGCGCAGGCGCCGACGCGCTCCGCGGTCGAGCGCCAGGAGATCCCCGACTGGGAGGCGCACTGGCTGCCGGGCTTCCTCGCGGGGGCCTTCCGCCACACGCCCTGAGCGGGCAGGCTGGGGCCATGACGGCTGGGATCGATCCCGAGGTGCCCCCGTCGGGGTCCGGGTGCGTGGAGTGCGACGAGGCCGGCGGGTGGTGGGTGCACCTGCGACGGTGCGCCCAGTGCGGGCACGTGGGGTGCTGCGACTCGAGCCCGTCGCAGCACGCGACCGCGCACCACCGGGCCACCGGTCATCCGGTGATGCAGAGCTTCGAGCCGGGCGAGGACTGGTTCTGGGACTTCGACCGCTCCGTCGGCGTGACGGGCCCGCGGCTTGCCGACCCGCAGAGCCGGCCCGAGGACCAGCCGGTGCCGGGGCCTGCCGGCCGAGTGCCCGACGACTGGCGCGACCACGTCCACTGATGCCCCGGGCCCGTCCCGTGGCATGCTCGACCCATGCGACGTACGCGGCGCACCCGCGCCACCCGCACGGCTGATCCTCGACGGCGGCCGCAGGTGGTGGCTCACCGGGGCAGCAGCCACGCGAGCCCCGAGCACACGCTGACGGCCTACGTGAAGGCCCTCGACGAGGGGGCGGAGGCGCTCGAGTGCGACGTGCGGCTCACCGCCGACGGCCACCTCGTGTGCGTGCACGACCGCGACCTGCGGCGTACCGCCTCCACCGAGGGGATCGTCTCGACGATGAACCTCGCCGAGCTCGACGAGCTCGACTTCGCGTCGTGGAAGAACCCGTGGTCCGACCTCGACGACGAGGCCCCCGACCGCGACCCCGAGGCGGGCAAGGTGCTCACCCTGCGCCGGCTGCTGGAGACGGTGGCCGACTACGACCGGCGCGTCGAGCTGGCCATCGAGACCAAGCACCCGACCCGCTACGGCGGCCTGGTCGAGCGCCGGCTGGTGGACACGCTGGGCGACTTCGGGTGGGACGGGCCGGGCTCGCCGGCGCGGGTGATGAGCTTCTCCCTCAACGCCGTCAACCGCGTCCGGCGGCTCGCGCCGGCGCTCGACGTGGTGCTGCTGATCGAGAAGGCCCACCGCTGGCCGGTGCTGCGACCGGTCGCCGGCGACGACTGGATCATCGGGCCCGGCATCCGTGAGCTGCGCGACCACCCCGGACTGGGCCGGCACCTGGTCGCCGAGGGCCGCGAGATCCACGTCTGGACCGTCAACACCGCCGACGACCTCGAGCTGTGCCTTGGCCTGGGTGTGGCGGCCGTCATCAGCGACCGGCCGGCCTACATGCTGGAGCTGCTGGGCGGATAGGTTCTCGGGCATGGCCAAGAAGTCCCGCACCCGCGCCCAGTCCGCCCCCGCCCCCGGTGAGGTCGGCCCCCGCCAGCCCTGCCCCTGCGGCTCGGGCAAGCGCTACAAGGCGTGCCACGGGGCGGCCGGCGGCGCCGCGCCGACCTTCGTCGCGCGCCCCTTCGAGGGGATGCCCAGCGAGTGCGACGTGATCGCCCTGCGCGAGCTCGTCCCGGCCGCGACGGCCCCGCTGACCCTCGCCGAGGGCGAGCGCAAGGTCCGCCTCGCCACCCTCCTGCCCGGCGCCGCCCCCGCGATGGTGCGCGACTCCGGCGACATCTGGCTCGGCCTGCAGGTCCAGCACTCCTACGGCGACCCCGCGCGCGACCTCGGCGCGGTGCTCGAGGCCGCGCTGGCCACCGAGGAGCCGGGCGTCGTCGGGCTGATGACCGCTCCGGGCGACGGCCCGCGCATCCAGGACCTGATCAGCGACACGAGCCTCGACATCACCCTCTACGACGGGTTCGAGTACTGGATCGACGACATCCCCGAGCGCGACGCCGCCATGGAGGCCGCGCTCGAGCAGGCCAACGGCGGCGTGATGCCGACCAGCCGGCTGTCCTCGGTCGAGGCGGCGTACTGGACCAACGTCGGCACCAAGGAGCACCTGCGCTGGGTGATGCCGCACCCCGAGGACGAGCTCCTCGACGCGCTCGCCCGCCTGCACGCCGCCGGCCAGGACTCGATCGCCGACGACTCGCGCCTCGTCGGCATGTTCCGCGCCCACGGGCTGCTCGCGCCGGTGTGGGACCTCCCCGTCGGCACCGGCGCCGAGGTCCTCGAGGAGCCCGCCGCCCGGTTCGCCGCCGACCTGGAGGAGGCCCTCCGCGGCGGCGAGCTCACCGCCGCCGAGCGGTCGGCGCGGGCAGGGCTCGCCAACCGTCAGGTGACGATCCGGTAAGTCGCGTCCACCATCGGGCCACGGGCCGAATACAACGGATCCAACTGTTGTGCCCGCGCTCCGGAGCGGAGTAGATTCGTGGGTGCCCGGTCGTTGTTGTTTCCCCCGTCAACAACGACCGGGCTCTCACGTCGCCGACCGCGAAATCGCCCGTGAGCACGCCGGGCACTCGGGTCGGGCGCCCCGCCGGGCGGGAGGCTTCGAGCTCCCGGACGGGGGCGTGGCCCCGGCGCCCACCGGTTCAGCCGCCCGCGCGGCGCCCGGCCCGCAGCGACGCACCGAATGCCGGCACCTCCGCGACCAGGATCTCGATCGTCTCGCCGGTGAATCGCACCACCCGCAGCGGCGTCAGGGCGACCACCGTCGCGGAGCGCACCGTCGGGTTGACGATCTCGGCCTCGCCGACCACGGCGCCCGGGCCGAGGACGGCGACCTCGACACCGCCCGCGCGGACCGAGACCCGGCCCTCGGTGACGAGGTAGGCGTTGTCGGCGGGAGCCTGCTCCGCGGTCGGCGACCAGCCCTGCGGCAGGCTCAGCGCACGTCCGGCGGCGAGCACGCGCTCGACGTCTGCGGGCCCGAGCCCGTCCAGGATCGACTCGTTCATGCCCCGTCAACGACGCACGGGGCCGAACGTGACGCCCGATCAGTCCTCGTGGAGCGGCAGGCGGGCGACCGGGCAGCTCATGCAGCGGGGTCCGCCGCGACCGGACCCGAGCTCGGACCCGGCGATGCGAACGACCTCGATGCCGGCGTCCTCGAGCCGGTCGTTGGTCTCGTCGTTGCGCTCGTAGGCCACCGCCACCCGCGGCGCGAGGGCGAGGGTGTTGTTGCCGTCGTCCCACTGCTCGCGCTCGGCGGTGACCGGGTCGAGGCCGGTGTCGATCTGGTGCAACGTGTCGATCTGCATCGCCTTGGCCGCGGCCACCAGGAAGGGCTCGTGGTCGCTGACGTCGAGGGTCAGGTCGGCCTCGCCCGAGCCCGGGTCGGCCAGGGTCACCGTCACCGCGCGCAGCGTGTCGGCGACGTTGGGGTACATCACGACCTTGTCGACGTCGACCATCGTGCAGACGGTGTCGAGGTGCATCGTCGCGCGCTCCTGCGCGATCGGCACGGCGAGCACGGTGTGGGCCAGGTCGGCGTGGAAGACCTGGCGCGCCAGCCGCTCGACGCCGGCCGGGGTCGTACGCTCACCGACGCCGACCGCGATCACGCCCGGGGCGAGCAGCAGGACGTCGCCGCCCTCCACGTGCTCGTTGTGCCAGCCGTGGATCTTGCGGGTGCCGGCGAAGCGGGGGTGCTCGGTGTAGATGAGCTCGGTCAGCTGGGTCTCGCGCTTGCGGGCGGGCATGGCGAGGCTGGTGACGGCCACGCGGTCGCGTACCCACACGCTGGAGTCGCGGGTGAACAGCAGGTTGGGGAGCGGGTCGATGAGGAAGTCGTGCGGGTCGAGCAGGCTGGTCACCAGGCCGTGGCCGCCGCGCACCTCGTCGTTGCGGATGCCCGCGGTGAGCACGTCGGTGAGCTCGGCCGGGGCGAGGTCGCGCAGTGCCTGCGCGAGGTAGCGGCGCATGGTGTCGCCGAGGTGCAGACCCGAGAGCGCGCTGGTGATCGCGTGGTTGCGGGCGAGCTCGCTCTCGAGGGTCTCGGTGAGCAGCTCGGTCAGGTAGAGCACCTCGACCCCGCGGTCGCGCAGCGTCTCGGCGAAGGCGTCGTGCTCCTCCTGGGCCCGGCTGACCCACGGGATGCCGTCGAAGAGCAGGCGGTCGTTGTTGCGGGGCGTCAGTCGCTTCAGCTCGTTGCCGGGGCGGTGGAGCATCACGGTGGCCAGGCGGCCGACCTCGCTGTCGGCTCCGTGCGGGGTGGTGACCATGGGCGCGACTCTATCCGGGCTCGGGCTGTGCTCGACCGCCCTGCGCGGTCGTCCTCCGTCGGTTCATCAAGGTATGTCGCTCAACCCGCACTTCCCTCGATGAGCTCGCCATGGGAAGTGCGGGTTCGTCTGCATACCTTGATGAACCGACGCGGGGCAGAACGACGTCAGGACCGCGCCGCGCGCCACTCCTCGCGCAGCAGGGCGTACTCGTAGGAGCTGGTCCACTCACCCTTGGACCAGAAGTCGGCGACCCGGTGCACCTCGCGTCGCATGCCGAGGCGCTCGCAGAGGGCGGCGGAGCGGTCGTTGCGCACGTCGAGGTTGGCCATGACGCGCCGCAGCCCGTAGTGCTCGAAGCCGAGCCGGAGCACGGCCCGCGCCGCCTCGGTCGCGTAGCCCCGGCCGGCGTGCTCGGGCAGGATCGTCCAGCCGATCTCGCTCTCGCTGAGGCCGGTGCCCTGCAGGTGGAGCAGCGAGTCGCCGACCACCGTGCCGTCGTGGGTGGTGACCACGAGGCCGATGAACGTGCCGTCGCCCCGCTCGGTGCGCCGGCGCACCATCTCGACGACCTCGGCACGGTTCATCGGGGGGCTGAGCAGCAGGCTGGTCCACTCCTCGGAGCGCCACGCGGCGACGAAGGCGTCGGCGTCCGCGAGCTCGTACGGGCGCAGCAGCAGGCGCTCGGTGCGCAGCGGCCACACCGGCGGCGCCGGGGTCAGGAACGCCGCTCGCGGGGCGTCGACCCACCGCTCGCGGATCGTGGGCCCCCCGGCGCGAAGCCGGTCGTAGGCCGTCAGCGGCAGCAGCATCGAGTCGAGGCCAGGCACCCCGATGACGCCGTCGACGGCCTCGCCGAGCATGCCGCGCCCCATCGGGTCGTGCGGGTCGCGGCGCAGCAGGTCGAGGGCGGTCTCGGCCTCGTCGACGCGCTCGGCCACCTGCCTGATCCGCACGGGCGACACCTCCCGCAGGCCGGCGTGCCGGCCGGACAGGTAGTCCCGCCACGCGCGCTCGCCGGCCGCCTCGTCGCCCTCCCAGAACGCCACGAACCAGTCGTGCAGCCGCTCCACCCCGCCGGCCAGCTCCGCGAGCAGGCCGTGGTCGGCGGGCACCATCGCGGTGCCGTCGCCGAGGACGTACGACGGCAGCGGCAGCAGCCCGTCGAGCATGAGCCGCATCGCCTCGGCCGTCGCCTCCACGAAGTGCTCACGGACGTAGGCGTCGTCCTCGGGCGTCATCGTGTGGTCGCCGTTGACGGCGACGAACCGGTCGCGGACCTCCGAGCGGAGGCCCTCGTGGACCGGGTCGGTCAGCGTGTCATCTCCCACACCGTGAAGGCTGCCATGAGCAGGCACACCGTCGCACCCACATAGTGGAGCACCGCCAGCCGCACCCGCTGGAGCAGCAGCCGGCCCACGATGACCGCCAGTCCGGAGACCGCGAGCAGGGCGCCCCAGGCGCCGAGGAACACCGACACCGGGTCGTCGTACTTCGCGACCAGCGAGATGGTGAGCAGCTGCGACAGGTCGCCCCACTCGGCGGCGAAGAGCACCAGGAACGACGTGGCCACGACCTTGAGCCCGTGGGCGCCGGAGTCGGCCTTCGCTGCGAACTCGTCCTCCTGCGCGGGCTCGTCCTCGTCGGCGGAGCGGGCCGCGCGGAAGAGGATCACCGCCCCGATCACGAACATCAGCGCGGCGACGGTGTGGACCAGCTGCGCGGGCAGGAACGAGGCGGCCTTGCCGACGCCCACCGCGACGCCGGTCTGGACGAGGAACGCGAGCGCGACGCCGAACCAGACGAAGAGCGGGCGCATCTTCGTCGACATCACCAGGGTGGCGATGAAGGTCTTGTCGGGCAGCTCGACGACGAAGATGGACCCGAAGGCGAGCGCCACCACGAGCAGGTCGATCACCGAGGAAGTGTGTCAGTCAGCGCGCGCGGAAGGCGTCGGCGGGGTAGACGCCGACCACCTTGACCTCCGTGGTGAAGAACGCGAGCTCCTCCAGCGCGTTGCGCACGCCCGGGTCGTCGGGATGGCCGTCGACCTCGGCGAGGAACTGGGTGGCGGTGAAGTGGCCGCCGACCATGTAGCTCTCCAGCTTGGTCATGTTGACGCCGTTGGTCGCGAAGCCGCCGAGCGCCTTGTAGAGCGCGGCCGGCAGGTTGCGGACGTTGAAGATGAACGTGGTGACGACCGGGCCCTCGCCCGCGGGCGCCTGCTCGAAGTCGCGGGAGAGCACCACGAAGCGCGTGGTGTTGTGGTCCTCGTCCTCGATCTCCTCGCGCAGCACCTGCAGGCCGTAGATCTCGGCGGCCAGCGGCGGCGCGATGGCGGCCTGAGTCGGGTCGCCGGACTCGGCGACCTCGCGGGCCGCACCGGCGGTGTCGCCCGCCACCACCGGGATCAGGCCGAGCTCACGGATCACCCCACGGCACTGGCCGAGGGCGTGCACGTGGCTGTGCACGGTCCGCAGCGTGTCGATGCTCGCCTCCGGCAGCGCCATCAGGGAGAACTGGATGCGCAGGAACCGCTCGCCGACGATGTGCAGGCTCGAGGTGGGCAGGAAGTGGTGGATGTCGGCCACGCGCCCGGCGATCGAGTTGTCGATCGGGATCATCGCCAGGTCGGCCTCACCGCCCTCGACCGCGGCGAAGGCGTCCTCGAACGACGCGCAGGCCAGGGGCTCCCAGTCGGGGTAGGCCTGCTGGCACACCAGGTGGGAGTTGGCGCCGGGCTCTCCCTGGTAGGCGATCCGTCGAGCTGTCACGTGCGCGAGTGTGTCACCTCCGGCCGTGTCCGACCGGCCGTGACCAGTCGCCGAACATAGGGTCGTTGCATGCTCGCCGTGGTTGCCATCGTCCTCGCCGCCCTGGCCTGCGCGCTCGCCGCGCTGGCCCTCCGTCGTACGAGGACACGCAGCGCCGGCGAGGGCGTCGAGGCGCTGCCCGAGGACGTGCACGGCCTGCGGCAGGAGGTCGCGGCCCTCAAGGCCGAGAGCGCCGACGCGCTGCGGCACCTGTCGGTGGTGCGCTACGACGCCTTCGGCGACATGGGCGGCCACCTCAGCTGGAGCCTGGCGGTGCTCGACGACGCCGGCCACGGGGTGGTGCTCACCTCGATCCACGGGCGCAGCGAGGCCCGCACCTACGCCAAGTCCATCTCCTCCTGGTCGTGCGAGCAGCAGCTCTCGCCCGAGGAGGAGGAGGCGATCGAGCACGCCCGGCCCTGACACGCGGCGGGCGCGCTGCCGGCGCTCTTCGTCACCGAGCCCGGGATCGGCTACCGCTTCACCGCGGGCTGAGCGGCCTCAGCGTGGCACGCGCACCAGCAGCCGGCCGTGGATGCACTCCATCCGGAGCTCGCGGCCCTCGCCGATGGAGTCGCCGTCGAGCTGGCGGGGGGTGTCGGTCGACGCCGTGATCCGGACGCGCGCACCGGTGCGGCGGTCGAGCGTCTCGTCGACGATCGTGCTCTTGCGCAGCACCCGCATCGCCACCGTGATCCAGGACAGGAACTGTCGCGGGTGGATGATCACCACGTCGAGGATGCCGTCGTCGATGGTCGCGTCGGGCAGCAGCGGCATGCCGGCCTGCAGGAAGCCGACGTTGCCGACCACGACCGTGCGTGCCCGGTGGACCGTGGGCTCCTCGTCGTCGATCTGGATCTCGAACCTGACCGCCGGGAACATCAGCGAGCGCAGACCGGACACGAAGTAGGCGGCCCAGCCGATCCGCTTCTTGATGTCCTCGTTGACGCCCTCCATGAGCGCGGCGTCGAAGCCCATGCCGGCCATGACCATGAAGTGGGTGTCCTCGATGCCGTCGCCGCCGACCTCGACCAGGTCGATGGCCCGGTCCTGGCCGTTGAGCGCCACGTCGATCGCGGCGCGGATGTAGAGCGGCAGCCCGAGGTTGCGGGCCAGCAGGTTGCCCGTGCCGGCCGGGATGATGCCGACGGGGATGCCGGTGCCGGCCAGCTCGGCGCAGACCTCGCGCACGGTGCCGTCCCCGCCGCACACCAGCACCAGGTCGGCGCCCGCGACGGCCGCCTGCTCGGCCATCCCGGCCCCGGGGTCCTCGACGGTCGTGTACCGCCAGGTCGGCTCCGACCAGCCCGCCTCCTCGGCCATCGAGGCGACGAGCGAGCGGAACTGGCCGACGTCCTCGACCTTGATCGGGTTGAGGATGACGGAGAGCCGGCGCTGCGAGGCGTAGACCTCGGGGAGGGGCTCGGTCCTCGCCGCGATCGAGCGCGGCCGCGGGTCGATGAACGCCAGGGCGACCAGCGCGACCGCGACGCCGAGCAGCGCGCCGCCGATGACGTCCGTCGGGTAGTGCCGGCCCAGGAGCACCCGGTCCAGGCCGACCACCAGCCACCACGCCACCACGACGGCGATCCCGACCCGGCGCGCGCTCGTACGTCGGACGAACAGGGCCAGCAGCATGACGAGGAGCGCGGCGAAGGCGGCCGTCGACGACGCGTGGCCGGAGGGGAAGCTGAAGTTGGCGTGGGAGCCGAAGGTGTCCTGCCAGTCGGGCCGGTCGCGACCCAGCCACAGCTTGAGACCCGTGGTCGCCAGCGATGTCACCGCCATCACCACGACCACCAGCAGCGCCGCCCAGCGGTGGTGCCGCAGGAGGAGGACCAGCGCCAGCAGCGCCGTGAGGATCGTCATCCCGATCGTGCCGAACGCCACCTCCACGACCCGCAGCACGTCGACGAGCAGCGCGTGGTCGTCGGCCCAGTCCTCCGCGGACCGGCCGAGGGTGTCGAGCCCGTCGAGCGGGAGGCGGTCGCGCGTCACCGCGAACGCCAGCACGGCGAACGCCAGCGAGGCGAGCGCCGCCCAGGCGAGCAGGACGGAACGTCGGTGATCGAGCACCGGCTCAGTATGCCGAAGGCCGCCCTTGGGCATTTGCCCGATGCGCCGAGGCGGGGGTCTCGCTCCACCCGGCCGCGCCGCCGGGTGGTACATACCGCACCACCGCCGGATAGCCTTCAGGCGTGATCGATCCCCGCCTGCTCCGTGACGACCCCGACCGCGTGCGTGCCGCCCAGGCCAAGCGCGGGCTTCCGACCGACGTGGTCGACCGGGCGCTCGAGGCCGACTCCGCGCGCCGGCAGGCGATCGCGGACTTCGAGGCCCGTCGCGCCGAGCAGAAGTCGAGCGGAGCCCTCGTCGCGAAGGCCCAGGGCGAGGAGAAGCAGGCGCTGCTCGCGCAGGTCAAGCAGCTCGCGGCCGGCGTCAAGGAGGCCGAGGCGGCGCGCGCCGTCGCCGAGGCCGCCTGGGACGAGGCGATCCGCGCCATCCCCAACGTCGCCGACGACGGCGCCCCGGCCGGCGGCGAGGACGACTACACCGTCATCGAGCAGGTCGGCACGCCGCGCGAGTTCGACTTCGAGCCGCGCGACCACGTCGAGCTCGGCCAGCTGCTCGGCGCCTTCGACCTCGAGCGCGGCGCGAAGGTGAGCGGCTCGCGCTTCTACTTCCTCACCGGCATCGGCGCCCAGCTCCAGATGGCGCTGGTCGCCATGGCGATGGACCAGGCCCGCGCCGCCGGGTTCGTCCAGACCGCGGCGCCGTCGTTGGTGCGCCCCCGCGCGATGGAGGGCACCGGCTTCCTCGGCCAGGCGGCCGACGACGTCTACCGGATCGAGGGCGAGGAGCTCTACCTGGTCGGCACCTCGGAGGTGCCGATGGCGGCCTTCCACTCCGACGAGATCCTCGACGCCGCGACGCTGCCGCTGCGCTACGCCGCGTTCAGCCCGTGCTTCCGCAAGGAGGCCGGCTCGCACGGCAAGGACACCCGCGGCATCTGGCGGGTGCACTGGTTCGACAAGGTCGAGATGTTCGTCTACACCACCGTCGAGGAGTCCTACGCCGAGCACCAGCGGCTGCTGGCGTGGGAGAAGGAGTTCCTCGACAAGCTCGAGCTCTGCTACCGCGTCATCGACACCGCCGCCGGCGACCTCGGGCTCAGCGCGTCGCGCAAGTTCGACTGCGAGGCGTGGATCCCGACGCGCCAGGGCTGGGGCGAGCTGACCTCGACGTCCAACTGCACCGAGTTCCAGGCGCGCCGCCTCGACATCCGCACCCGCGTCGACGGCCACACGACGCCGGTGGCGACCCTCAACGGCACCCTCACCGCCGTCACCCGCGCCATCGTCGCGATCCTCGAGACCCACCAGAACGAGGACGGGTCGGTCACCGTGCCGCAGGCGCTGCGCCCCTACCTCGGCGGCCTGGAAGTGATGAAGCCCCTTGGCCGCTGAGACGCACGCCGGACGCACCCCCGTGCCCGGCGACACCGGTGAGGGATGGCGGCCGCGCGTGGTCGCGCTCGACATCGACGGCACCCTGCTCAAGTGGGTCGACGGGCAGGCCGAGGACTACGAGACCATCAGCGAGCCGGTCCACGACGCCGTGCACCGCACGCTCGACGCCGGCGCGCACATCGTGCTGGCCAGCGGGCGTTCACCGCACGGCATGACCAGGATCGCCGACCTGCTCCACATCCCCCGCGAGGACGCCGACCGGCTGTGGGTCGTCGCCTCCAACGGGGCCGTGGTCTTCCGCTACCCGCCGATGGAGGTCGTCCACGAGGAGACCTTCGACGCCGCGCCGGCCGTGGCCGCGGTGCTCGAGCACCACCCGCAGGCCCTGGTCGCGGTCGAGGAGCGCGAGGTCGGCGGCTACCGCGTCAACCGGGTCTTCCCCGAGGGCGAGCTGTCGGGCGAGCAGCTGATCACCCACGTCGACGACATCGTCGGCGAGCCGGTGAGCCGCGTGATCATCCGTGACCCCGAGGCCACCGCCGACGACTTCATCGAGCTCGCCGCCAGGCTCGGGCTGCAGGGCACCGACTACGTCGTGGGCTGGACCGCGTGGCTGGACCTCGCTCCCGTGGGGGTCTCCAAGGCCTCGGGCCTCGAGCACGTCTGCGAGCGGATCGGGCTGGGCGCCGCCGACGTGCTCGCCATCGGCGACGGCCGCAACGACATCGAGATGCTCCGCTGGGCCGGCCGCGGCGTCGCCATGGGCCAGGCCGTGGAGGAGGTCCGCGAGGCCGCCGACGACGTCACCGCCGCGGTGGTCGACGAGGGCGCGGCGGTCGAGATCTCGCGCTGGTTCCCGCAGGGCTCCTGACCGTGGGCGCCGGGATGGTGCTCCCCCCGCGGCTCGTCGCGACCGACCTCGACGGCACGCTGCTGCACTCCGACGGCCAGGTCTCGGCCCGGACCAGGTCGGTGCTCGACCAGCTCGACGCGGCCGGGGTGCCGGTCGTCTTCACCACCGGGCGCCCCGTGCGCTGGATGGAGGAGCTGTGGGACGAGGTGGGCGGGCACGGCCTCGCGATCTGCAGCAACGGCGGGATCGTGTACGACGTCGCCGACCGGCGGGTGCGCGACTTCAGCGCGGTGCCCCGCGCGGTCGGCATCGAGGTGGCCGAGCGGGTGCGCGAGGCCGTGCCCGGCACCACCTTCGCGGTCGAGCACACCGCGGGGTGGGCGAGCGAGGACGCCTTCCCGCGCCACCCCGACGACCGCGACTCGCACCGCGGCGCGTGGGAGTCGATCTACACCGACGACGTGGTGAAGGTGCTGGCCACGCACCGTGAGCTCGACCCGGAGGACTTCTGGCGGCGCGTCGACGACGCGGTGGGCGACCTGGTGACCACGACCTGGTCGTCGACGTTCGCGCTGGTCGAGATCAGCGCCGCAGGCGTCACCAAGGCGTCCACCCTCGCCACGATCGCCGGCGAGATGGGCCTCGCCCCCGCCGACGTCGTGGCGTTCGGCGACATGCCCAACGACCTGCCGATGCTGGAGTGGGCCGGCACCTCCTACGCGATGGCCAACGCGCACCCGACGGTCCGCGGCCTGGCCGACCACCTCGCGCCCCACCACGACGAGGACGGGGTGGCCGCGGTGCTCGCCTCCCTCTTCGGCCTGTCTCGCTAGGCTTCGCGCCATGATCCGAGCCGTCCGAGTCGTCGCCGCGCTGCTGTTCGCGTGCCTGGGCCTCGTCGTGACGGTCCAGACCCCGGCAGCCGCCGACTGCACGTGCAAGCGCGGTCAGCTCCGCCAGCAGGTCGAGCGTGCCGACGCGGTCTTCATCGGCACCGTCGACAACGTCGAGGTCGCCGGCAACGACCACACCTACGACGTCACCGCCTCGCGGGCCTACGAGGGCGCTCCCGAGCGCTCCACCCAGGTCTTCTCCGCCGGCGGCAAGGACGCGTGCGGTCTCGGCGAGCTCGCCGTCGGCTCCTCCTACCTCTTCATGGTCACCGGCACCGAGGCGCCGTTCGAGGCCGACCGCTGCGGTGGCACCACGGTGGCCAACCCGGTCAAGGTGGCGAAGGTCGAGGCGCTCCTCGGCGAGGGCACCTCGGTCGACCCGCCTCCGCCGCCGACGGCGGTGCGCACCCTGGTCGAGGACTCCCCGCCCGCCGGCTTCGCCCGAGCGGCGGCTCCCGGAGCCGCGGCCGCGATCATCGGCCTGCTCGGCCTGGTCGTCGTACGACGCCTCGCGCGCTGACGCGGCCGAAGGTCCCGCAAGCGTGGCGGGGGGGACTCAGAGGTACATGCCCCCGCGGGTGCCGGCCGCGTCGTCGGACTCGCCGGTCGGCATGGTGGGCATGCCGGTCGGCTGCTGGCGGGGACCGCCGGCCGCCGCGGCGGGCAGCGCGCGGCGCATCTGCTCGAGCTGGGCGCGCGAGGCCATCTGCTGGGCGTAGATCGCGGTCTGGATGCCGTGGAAGAGGCCCTCGAGCCAGCCCACGAGCTGGGCCTGGGCGATCCGCAGCTCGCCCTCGGACGGCGTGCCGTCCTCGGTGAAGGGGAGCGAGAGTCGCTCGAGCTCCTCGACCAGCTCGGGCGCCAGGCCGCTCTCGAGCTCCTTGATGGACGAGGCGTGGATGTCCTTGAGGCGGTTGCGGCTGGCCTCGTCGAGCGGCGCCGCCTTCACCTCGTCGAGGAGCTGGCGGATCATGCTGCCGATGCGCAGCACCTTCGCCGGCTGCTCGACCAGCTCGGTGATGTGGCGCTCGCCGTCCTCCTCGCCCTCACCGTCCGGCACCTGCGTCATCGCCGGGAGCGCGCTCGCCGGGATGGTGCCGATGGGCTGCCCGTCGGGGCCGACCACCACGACGTGCTCCTCACGGTCGCCGTTGCCGGCCGGGTGTGCGGGCTGCTGATGCTCCGTCATGACCCCCAGCCTATGCCCGGTCCGGTGGGGCGGGCCGTCCGAGCGGGCGGGAGGCCGGTGTCAGAGCGTCAGGACGATCTTGCCCGCGCGCCCGCCGTCATCCATCAGCTGGTGGGCGCGGGCGACGTCCTCGAGCGGCATCGTGGTCTCGATGATCGGGCGCACCCGGCCCGCCGCCACCAGCGGCCAGACGTCCTCCACGACCCCGCAGCAGATCTGTGCCTTCTCCGCGAGCGGCCGGGAGCGCAGCGACGTCGCCGTCACCGACGCCCGCTTGCGCAGCAGCGCGTTGATGTCGAGCTCGGCGCGGGAGCCGCCCTGCATGCCGATGATCACCAGGCGGCCACCGGTGGCGAGGGCGGAGACGTTGCGGCCGAGGTACTTCGCGCCCATGTTGTCGAGGATCACGTCGGCGCCGCCGGCCTCGGTGAGCACCTCGACGAAGTCCTCGTCGCGATAGCTGATCGCGCGTGTGGCGCCGAGCGAGCGGCACAGCTCGAGCGTCTCGGGAGAGCCGGCGGTGGTGAACACCTCGGCGCCGCGCGCGGCGGCGAGCTGGATGGCCATCGTGCCGATGCCGCCGCCTCCGCCGTGGACCAGGAGGCGCTCGCCCTTGTCGAGGTGGGCGGTCATGAAGACGTTGGACCACACCGTCGCCGCGACCTCGGGCAGCGAGGCCGCCTCGACGAGGGAGACGCCGGACGGGACCGGCATGACCTGACCGACCGGCACGGCGACGCGCTCGGCGTACCCACCGCCGGCGAGCAGCGCGCACACCTCGTCGCCGACCTGCCAGCCCTCCACGCCCGCGCCGAGCTCGGCGATCCGGCCGCTGCACTCGAGGCCGATCACCTCCGAGGCGCCGGGGGGCGGCGGGTAGTGGCCCTGGCGCTGCAGGGTGTCGGCGCGGTTGACGGCGGTGGCGACCACGTCGACCAGCACCTCGCCGGGCCCCGGGCGCGGCTCCTCGACCTCGCCGACGGACAGGACGTCGGGGCCACCGGCCCCGGTGGCGATGACAGCACGCACGTGATCAGTCCTCGTAGAGGTCGGTGGAGTGGTCGACGGTCGAGTCGTCGGGGACGTCGTCGTCGATGTCGTCGGGGTCGGGCGTGTCGGCCGGCCGGTCCCAGCTCTCGGCGAGCTGCTGGGCGCGGGCGGCGAGCCGCTCGATCTCCTCCGGGTCGGCGTCCCTGGCCCCGACCGCGATCCCCAGGAGGTAGGCGGTGATGGGTGCGGCCGTGCGCTGCACGTTCTGCGAGGCGGTGCGGGCGAGGTCGAGGACCAGCCCCTCGTCGACCTCGGTCTCGACGTCGAGCACGTCGCTCAGCTCATCGATCCAGTCGTGGAGGTTCACGAGGCCAATCTCTCGCACCCCACGGCGGTGCGGCAAGGGAGCCCGGCGCTCAGCGACCCAGGTCGCGCAGGTCGGCCCAGGAGTCCACGTCGGCGGCCTCGTCGCCGCTCGCGGCCACCTCGGCGAGGTCGAGGAGGGCGAGCAGGCGGTGCAGCGCCATCCCGTGCTGGCCACCCGGCGCCGGGCGTACGGCGCGCAGCCGGGCGGCGTCGAGCACCCCCGCCAGCTGCCGTCGTCCGTCGCCGCCGACCAGGAACGCGCCGTCGTGCCCGGCCGCCGCGTCGCGCAGGCGCCGCATCGTGGCCGCGGTCACGCGCGGCATGTCCACCGCCAGCACGCCCACCAGGCTCGGCGCGGACGCGGAGCCCGCCAGCGCGTCGATGCCCGCCAGCAGCCCGGCGACCGGTCCGCCGCCCGGCGGGTGCTCGACCACGAACGTCACCGGACGCGACGTGGGCACGCCCACCGGAGCCACGACGACCACCCGGTCGGCGTCCCCGAACGCGCCCAGCGCGTGGTCCAGCAGCGTCCGGCCGGCCAGCTCGACGGCGGCCTTGTCGATCCCGCCCATCCTCGCGCCCGTGCCGCCGGCGAGGATCACCCCGTCGAACCCGACGGCGGCGCTGTCCGGATCCATGGCGCCATCCTCCCAGCCGCAGCGAGCGCTCGGCCTACCCTTGGGGACATGGACTCCACCCCACGGCGTTCTCCTGCTGCCTCGCTGCGACCGACCGCCCGCCGGCCCGGGCACACCGGATGAGCGACCGGCTGCGGGTGCGCGTCCACCAGTGGGCGAGCGGGCTCGACCCCGACGACAACCGCGCGCGCCTCGCCGAGGTGGCGCCGGGCGCCGACCTCGTGGTGCTCCCGGAGGCGTTCGCGCGCGACTTCGGCCCGGCCGGCTCCGACGTGAGCCCCTTCGCCGAGCCGCTCGACGGCCCGTTCGCCCGCGAGGTGGCCCGCGTCGCCGACGCCTGCTCGTGCACCGTCGTGGCCGGGATGTTCGAGACCGCCGACGACCCCGACCGGCCCTTCAACACTCTCCTCCTGCGCGGCGCCAGCCCCGCGACCTACCGCAAGATCCACCTCTACGACTCCTTCGGCTACCGCGAGTCCGACCGGCTGACCGGTGGCGCGCTCGAGCCCGTCGTCGTGGACGTGGCCGGCTGGCAGGTGGGCCTGATGACCTGCTACGACCTGCGGTTCCCCGAGCTCGCGCGCCGGCTCGTCGACGCCGGCGCCGAGGTGCTCGTGGTGCCGGCTGCCTGGCTGCCCGGCGACCGCAAGGTCGCCCACTGGCGCACGCTGCTGGCCGCGCGGGCCATCGAGAACACCTGCTTCGTGGTCGGCGCCGGGCAGCCGGAGCCGCGCTACGTCGGGCACTCCGCGGTGTTCGGCCCACTCGGCGACACCCTCGCCGAGGCCGACGGGACGGAGCAGGTCATCGAGGCGGTCCTCGACCGTGCCGACCTCGACGAGGCCCGTCGCACCAATCCCTCCCTCGCCAACCGCCGGCTGTAACCTCCTCCGTCGTGCCTTCCCCCACCTCCGACAGCCCCCGCGGGTCCTCCCGCGGCAAGCGGGCTGCCGAGCGCCCGCCCTCGCGGCTGCGGCGCAGGCGGGGCACACCGCGGCCCGAGGCCCCGGCGACGACCTCCCGCCCGGAGCCCGCGCCGGCCCCGGAGCCGACGCCCGGCCCGACGCGTACGCCGACTCCCGCGGAAGCTCCTTCCCCTGCTCCCGCGCCGGCCGCTCCACAGACCCGGGTCGCCACCCGCTCCGCTGCGCCCACCGCTGGCGGGGACGCCACCACGTCCTTCCCCGACGGCCCGCGGCGCTCGCTCCTCGTCTCCTGGCTCGGGGTGCTGGCCCTCGGGGCGGCCGCGCTGGGGTGGTCGGCCCTCGGCGGTGCCCAGGGCGTCGACCGGCTCCCGGCTCCGCCCGGGTGGCTCGACGGCGCCGGTGCGGTCGCCGTCGTCACGGCCCTGTCGTGGCTGCTGGCCACCCGGACCGCCGGCCGGGCGCTGGTGTCGGCGGGCCTGGCGCTCGTTCTCGGGGTGACCAGCCTCCTCGTGGGCGGCCGGGTGCTGCCGACCGGCGCCGCGGTGATGACGTGCGTGGTGGGCAGCGTCTACGCCGTGATGGTGACGGTCCCCGCCGTCACCGGCCTCAAGGCGGTGCGCGAGGCGCTGATCGCCACCGCGGTCGCCGCCGTGACCGCCTTCGCCGCCGTCGGCTTCGAGCCGACCGTGGCGACCGAGCGCTTCGAGATCATCTCGCTGCTCCTCGCCCTCGGCCTCGTGCTCGGGATCGTCCACCGCCTCGGCGCCGGCCTCCACGGCCTCGGCCGCCGCGGCGCGATCGTCGTCGCGATCGGCCTCGGCGTCCTCATCGCGACCCTGGCCTACGCCGAGCTGCTGCGGCGCTACGGTGCCCAGACCTTCGTGTCGTCGGTCCTCGACTTCGCCGACTGGACCGCGGACCGCATCGGCGCCTTCCCGCGCCCGCTCGTCGTCCTGCTCGGCATCCCGGCGCTGGTGTGGGGCACCCACGTCCGCGCCCGCCGTCGACAGGGCTGGTGGGTCTGCGCCTTCGGCGTCGCCGCCACCGTGCCGCTGGCGACGGGCCTGATCTCCCCGGACACCTCCTACCTCGAGGCCGGGCTGCGCGCCGCGTACTCCCTCGTCCTCGGCCTCGCCCTCGGCTGGCTGGTGATCCGCGCCGACGTCGCGCTCACCGGGCCGAAGGGCCGCCGTGGCCGGCGCGCCGAGGAGGCCGGGCCGCACCGGCCCGAGCCGAGCCGCTTCGCCGAGCTCTGAGCGCGCCTCGCGATCAGCGGCTACGGCCCGGTAACCACTAGCGTCGAGCCCATGGCCCGCCCCACCTCCCTCGAGATCGTCTCCGAGCTGGTCGCCAACGTCCTCACCATCGAGGTCGCCGAGGGCGACCGCGTCGAGGCCGGCGACACCGTCGTGCTGCTGGAGTCGATGAAGATGGAGATCCCGATGCTCGCCGAGCGAGGCGGCACGGTGAGCGCGATCAAGGTGACCGAGGGCGACGTGGTGCAGGACGGCGACGTGCTCGTCGTCCTCGACTGAACCCTCCTCGTCGCGGTCCGCTGGCGCACCATGCAGGCAGTTGGGCGCCACGCGCTCGTGGCGTGAGCGTGGTGGGCGCCGACCGGCTCCCCAACTGCCTTCATGGTGGCGGTCCGCGGACCTCGAGTCGGCCTCGGCTCCCACCAGCCCGTCGCTAGGTTGGGGCAATGGAGTTTCGATACCTCGGCAACAGCGGCCTCAAGATCTCTGAGATCACCTACGGCAACTGGCTCACCCACGGCTCCCAGGTCGAGAACGACGTCGCCACGCAGTGCGTGCGCGCCGCGCTCGACGAGGGCATCTCCACCTTCGACACCGCCGACGTCTACGCCAACACCGCGGCGGAGACGGTGCTCGGCGAAGCGCTGAAGGGCGAGCGCCGCGAGTCGCTCGAGATCTTCACCAAGGTCTACTGGCCCACCGGCCCCAAGGGCAAGAACGACACCGGGCTCTCGCGCAAGCACATCATGGAGTCGATCAACGGCTCGCTGCAGCGGCTGCAGACCGACTACGTCGACCTCTACCAGGCCCACCGCTACGACGTGGAGACGCCGCTCGAGGAGACGATGCAGGCCTTCGCCGACATCGTGCGCCAGGGCAAGGCCCTCTACATCGGCGTCAGCGAGTGGACCGCCGACCAGATCCGCGCCGGCGTCGAGCTGTCGAAGGAGCTGGGCTTCCAGCTGATCTCCAGCCAGCCGCAGTACTCCATGCTCTGGCGGGTCATCGAGGACGAGGTCGTGCCGACGTCGAGGGAGCTCGGCGTCTCGCAGATCGTGTGGAGCCCGATCGCACAGGGCGTGCTGACCGGCAAGTACAAGCCCGGCCAGGCCCCGCCGGAGGGCTCGCGCGCCACCGACACCAAGGGCGGCGCCGACATGATCTCGCGCTTCATGCGCGACGAGGTGCTCACCGCGGTGCAGGACCTCGAGCCGATCGCGAAGGACTGCGGCCTCACGATGGCCCAGCTCGCCATCGCCTGGGTGCTCCAGAACGACAACGTCGCCGCCGCCCTCGTCGGTGCCTCCCGGCCCGAGCAGGTGGCCGACAACGTCAAGGCCGCCGGCGTGAAGCTCGACGCGGACGTGATGTCGCGCATCGACGCCGCCCTCGGCTCGGTCGTCGTACGCGACCCGGGCAAGACGGCCGAGGGGACCCCGAAGGCCCGCGTCGTCTGACGCTCCACTCACCCTCCGCGGCCGCGCGGTCGACGCGCGGCCGCGCCGCCACCTGCCGCCGCGCGGTCGGTTCATCAAGGTATGTCGGTCAACCCGCACTTCCCGGCGTGAGCTGACCCTGGGAAGTGCTGGTTCGCCGACATACCTTGATGAACCAGCGGAGGGGGAGGGCCAGCGGGGGATCAGGCCACCCGCGTGACCCGGTAGCGGACGAACGCCGGGACGGCGAGGGCCGCGAGCACGGTGCCGACGACGACCAGCACGCCGCCGCCGGCCGCGGCGACCGCGGCCCCGGTGACCGCCGCGGTGGCGCCGTGGGCGACGTCGGCGATCCGGGGGCCGCCGGCGACGACGACGATGAAGATGCCCTGGAGCCGACCGCGGACCGAGTCGTCGGCCGCGGCCTGCAGCATCGACGTACGGAAGGCCGCCGAGGCCATGTCGGCGGCGCCACCCACCGCGAGCATCAGCACGGCGACGCCGAGGAAGAGCGCCGGCGCGGCGGGCGCGAGCAGGGCGGCGACGCCGAAGCCGACCATCGCCAGGCCCCACACGACGATGCACACGATCACCGCGTAGCCCTGCCGCTCGACGCGCGAGACCCAGCCGGACAGGACGCCGCCGACCACGGCGCCGGCCGGGATCGCCGCGAAGAGCAGCGCGAACGGCAGCCCGCCCTCGCTCGGTCCGCCGAAGTCGACGTCGGCCATCTCCGGGAACAGCGCGCGTGGCATGCCGAAGACCATCGCGATGATGTCGACGACGAACGACATCATCAGCACCGGCTGGGTGCGCAGGTAGCGGAAGCCGTCGACGACCGCGCGGATGCCCGGCGTGACGGTGGCGCCGATGACGGGCAGCGGCGGCAGGCGGACGACGGCACCGAGGGTCGCGAAGAGCGTGATCGTGTCGAGCAGGTAGAGCCACGAGAAGCCGATCAGCGGGATCAGCGCGCCGCCGACGAGCGGCCCGGCGATGCCGCCGGCCTGCATGACGGTCATGTTGAGCGAGTTGGCCGCGGGGAGCAGCTCCGGCTCGATGATGCGCGGCAGCAGCGCCGAGCGAGTGGGCTGGTTGACGGCGAAGAACGCCTGCTGCACGGCGAACAGTGTCAGCAGCAGCCACACGTCCTCGGCGCCGAGCGCCGCCTGCAGCCAGAAGCAGGCACTGGTCGCGATGAGCCCGGTGGTGGTGATCAGCAGCAGGGTGCGTCGGTCGAAGACGTCGGCGAGCGCGCCGCCCCACAGGCCGAAGACCACCAGCGGCACCAGGCCGAAGACGCCCGTCAGCCCGACGTAGGCCGACGAGCCGGTCATCGCGTAGATCTGCGCGGGGACCGCCACGACGGTCAGCTGGGCCCCGATGACCGTGATGATGTTGGCGCGCCACAGCCGCTTGAAGTGGGGGTTGGCGAGGGGGCGCGTGTCCGCCAGCAGTCGCCTCTCCACCCGGGAAGGTTAGGCGAGCGGCTGCGGCTGCTCGACCTCCGGATGGCCTAGCATCGTCGGGTGGCGATGAGAGCGGAGGCGTCCGGGCTGACGGCGGAGGCGGCGCTCTTCCACGCCCTGTCCGACCCGTCGCGGCTGCTGATCGTGCGGCACCTCGCGCTCGGCGAGCACCGGGTCGTCGACCTGACGGCCCACCTGGGCCTGGCGCAGAGCACCGTGTCCCAGCACCTGGCCTGTCTGCGCGACTGCGGCCTGGTCGCCTCGCGCCCGGAGGGGCGCGCCTCGCTGTGGTCGCTCACCCACCAGGCGCAGCTGGGCGGCGTCCTCGAGAGCGCGGAGCGCCTGCTCGCCCTCACCGCGGTCAGCTCCGGGCACCACTACGAGGAGCGGCACCCCTGAGCCGTCGGCCTCAGAGCAGCGAGGACCAGTAGGACCAGAAGCGCTCGAGGACGAGCAGCACGACGAGCAGGAACGTGCCGAAGACCAGCGGTCCACGCCAGTCGCGCAGCACGCTCGCGAGGCGCCCGTCGGGTGGCCCGAGCACGCCCGCGGTGGCGTTGCGCGCGGTGACGTACCAGAACAGCGGGATCACCACCGCCCACACGACCATGCAGTAGGGGCACAGCGCGCCGATCCGGTAGAGGCTCTGGAAGACCAGCCAGGCCACGAACGCCATCGCCGCGGTGACCCCGGCCTGCAGGCCGAGCCAGTACCACCGGGCCAGCCGGGCACCGGCGAGCATCGCGGCGCCGGTGGCGAGCACCACCGGGAACGCCGCCACGCCGATCACCGGGTTCGGGAAGCCCAGCAGCGCCGCCTGCGCCGACTCCATGACGTTGCCGCAGCTCAGGACCGGGTTGATGCTGCACGTCGGGACGTAGTCGCTGTCCTCGGCGAGCTTGATCCGCTCGATGAGCAGCACCGTCGCGGCCAGCAGGCCGACGAGGCCTCCGACGAGCAGGCCGATCGCGAGGGGGCGCTCCTGCGGCTCGTCGGGAGGGGCGTACGTGCTCATGGTGGACCGGACTCCTCGGTGCGGACGTGGGCGGGAGGCCCCATCCTCCGGCACGCGCCACCCGCCGGCCCAACCGGAGGAGCGAGGTGGAACCGTCGACGCCAGCAGTGCGATGGGGCTAGCATCGCTGAGGACCGATGATACGGATCGCGGGCGATGGAGGGCCGGATGGGCGCGGGACACGGACACGCGGGCGCCCGGCACCGCTGGCGGCTGGCGGTCGCCTTCGGCCTGGTGGCGGCGTTCTTCGCCGTCGAGCTCGTGGTCGGCCTGGTCAGCGGCTCGCTGGCGCTGATCTCGGACGCCGGGCACATGGCGGCCGACGTGGTGGCCCTCGGCGCCGCGCTGGTCGCGACCCGGATCGCCACCCGTCCCGACGGCACCGGCCGCCGGACCTACGGGTCCTACCGCGCCGAGGTGTTCGCCTCCGGCCTGACCGTGCTGATCATGCTGGGCGTCTCGGTCTACGTCGTGGTGGAGGCCCTACGCCGCTGGGGCGAGGCCGTCGACGTCGCCTCCGGTCCGCTGCTGGTGGTCGGCGCCGTCGGGTTGGCGGTCAACCTCGTGTGCCTGGTGCTGCTGCACGGCGGCGCGAGCGAGTCGATCAACGTCAGGGGCGCCTACCTGGAGGTGATGGCCGACGCCGCCGGCAGCGTCGGCGTCCTCGTCGCGGGCGCCCTGGTCGCCCTCACCGGTGTCGGCCAGTGGGACACCGTGGTGGCGGTCGCGATCGGCGTCTTCGTGGCCGTGCGCGCCCTGATGCTCGGGCGCGAGGTGCTGGCGGTGCTCGGGCAGCACGCGCCTCACGGCGTCGACCTCGACGCCGTGGTGCGCGACCTCGACCAGGTGCCGGGGGTGGCCGAGGTGCACGACCTGCACGTGTGGACGCTCACGTCGGGGATGGACGTGGCGACCGCCCACCTCGTGCTGCGGGTGGGCGCCGACGCCCAGGTGGTGCTCACCGCGGCCCGTGCGGCGCTGCGCGACGGGCACGGCATCGACCACGCCACGCTGCAGGTCGAGGACCACCCGGCGCGGGAGTGCCACGCAGCCACGTGGTGAGCGCACCGGACGGTGCTGCCACACTATGCGCCGGACGCCCGACCGCCGTGGCGCCGTGGCGACAGGGGTTTGCGTGACTGAGGCAGCGATCGAGCATCCGGTGACCCCGGCCCTGGCGAAGACGGCCAACGTCATCGCCAAGGGCGCACTGGTCCTGCTGCTGGCCTTCGCGGTGCTCTACCCCGACCAGGCCAACCTGCGCGACAAGGCGGCAGGCATGCGGGCCGTCGGCTACCCGCTGATCTCCTTCACGCTGCCGGTGCTCTGGTGGACGCTGTGGCGCGACCGGATCTCGTTCCCCTGGGTCTCCGACCTGCTCATCACGATCACCTGCTTCACCGACATCCTCGGCAACCGGATGGACCTCTACGACACCGTCGTGTGGTTCGACGACTGGATGCACTTCATGAACACCGGCCTCCTCGCGGCGGCGTTCATCCTCCTCACCCTGCCCCGCGACGTCCGGATGGGGCGCGTGCTCGAGCGCGCGCTCGCCTTCGGCGCCACCGCGGCGATCGCGTGGGAGGTCGCGGAGTTCTTCGCCTTCATCAGCCGCTCGACCGAGCGCCAGTTCGCCTACGCCGACACGCTGGGCGACCTGTCCCTCGGCTGTGCCGGGGCCGTGGTCGCCGCGGTCGTCCTGCACCGGGCCTGGCGGCGCGGCTACCTGCTGCACCCGCGCCCGCTGTCCTGATCGCCGGGCCGGGCGGGCGCCGTCAGGCGTCCTCGGGCAGGCACCTGAGCGCGACGTAGGGCACCACGTCGGCGATCGAGTCGACGACCATCGTCGGGCGGTAGGGGAAGTCCTCCACCTGGTGGCGCTGGGTCGCGCCGGTGGCGACCAGGATCGTGCGCATGCCCGCCTCGAGGCCGCTGATGATGTCGGTGTCCATCCGGTCGCCGATCATCACCGTGGTCTCGGAGTGCGCGTCGATGCGGTTGAGGGCGCTGCGCATCATCAGCGGGTTGGGCTTGCCGATGAAGTAGGGCTGGCGCCCGGTCGCGGTGCTGATCAGCGCGGCCACCGACCCCGTCGCCGGCAGCATGCCGTGCACGCTGGGTCCGCTGGGGTCGGGGTTGGTGGCGATGAAGCGCGCGCCGCCGTTGATCAGCCGGATCGCGCGGGTGATCGCCTCGAACGAGTAGGTGCGGGTCTCCCCGAGCACGACGTAGTCGGGGTCCTGGTCGGTCATCACGTAGCCGATGTCGTGGATGGCGGCGGTCAGCCCCGTCTCGCCCACGACGTACGCCGACCCGCCCGGGCGCTGGTCGTCGAGGAACTGCGCGGTGGCGAGCGCCGAGGTCCAGATCGCGCTCTCGGGCACGTCGATGCCGCTGCTGCGGAGCAGCCGGACGCGCAGGTCGCGCTGCGTGAACATCGAGTTGTTGGTCAGCACCAGGAAAGGGACGCCCTGCTCCCGCAGCGCGGCGATGAACTCCTTCGCGCCCGGGATCGGGTCCTCCTCGCGCACGAGGACGCCGTCCATGTCGGTCAGCCAGGTGTGGACGGCGCGGGGTTCGGTCACGCGACCATTGTGGTCCACGCGCGAGCGGCCGTGGGAGTCCCGGCCCGGACCGGGACTCCCACGACCCCCTACGACCTCCGGGTCAGCGCGCCGACGCGTCCTCGCCGGTGTGCACCGGGTGGCTGCGCTCGAGCTGGGCGCCCTCGACGTCGACGTCGGGCAGGATCCGGTCGAGCCAGCCGGGCAGCCACCAGGCCTTCTCGCCGAGCAGGTGCATCGCAGCCGGGATCAACAGCATCCGCACGACGAACGCGTCGAGCAGCACGCCGAACGCCAGCCCGAAGCCGATCGGCTTGATGGTGGCGTCGTGGCTGAAGATGAAGCCGGCGAAGACGGAGATCATGATGATCGCCGCGGCCGTGACGACCGCCCGCCCGGCGTGCAGGCCGTGCTGCACCGCGACCCGGGCGGGGGCGCCGTGGGCGTACGCCTCACGCATCCCCGAGACCAGGAACAGCTGGTAGTCCATCGCCAGCCCGAACAGGATGCCCGTGGCGATGATCGGCAGGAAGCTCAGCACCGGTCCGGGTGCGTGCACGCCGAACAGGTCGGACAGGAAGCCGATCTGGAAGATCGCCGTGATCCCGCCGAACGCCGCGAGCAGCGACAGCACGAAGCCGAGCGTCGCGGTCAGCGGCACCAGGATCGAGCGGAACACCAGCACGAGGATCACCAGCGACAGGCCGACGACCAGGACCAGGTAGGTCGGCAGCACGTCGGAGAGCTGCTCGGAGATGTCGATGTTGGCGCTGGCGTTGCCGGCCACGCCGAGCGTCACCTCGCCGCCGTCGACGGTCTGCGGGGTGAGCTCGCGCAGGTCCTGCACCAGCTCCTGGGTCGACTCGCTGGACGGTGCGCCCCACGGGACGACCTGGAAGGCGAGCGACGTGCTGTCCTGCGACACGCCGATGGGTACGACCGCCTCCACCGACCACAGCTCATCGATGGCCGAGCCGATCGCTGCCTGCTCGGCGACGACGTCGTCCTCCGCAACGGGCGCCGGCAGGTCCGCCACGACGAGCAGCGGGCCGTTGTAGCCCTCGCCGAAGCGCTCCGCCTGGACGTCGTAGGCCTGGAAGCCCGAGGAGTCGGGGGGCTGGGTGGAGCCGTCGGGCAGGCCCAGGCGCATCTGCGTCGCCGGGGCGGCCACGACGAGCAGCGCCACGATGCCGAGGCCGAGCACGCCCCAGGCGCGGGAGGTGCGCATCGGCCGGTCGCGGTCGGTGACCTGGCCGTCCTGCGTACGCTCGCCGGCGGCCAACCGCTCGCGCTCGCGCCGCTTGAGGATCCGCATGCCGACGAGCGAGAGGATCGCGGGGGTGAGGGTGACGGCCATCAGGATGGCGACGAGCACGGCGACCGCGCCGACGGTGCCCATCAGGCCGAGGAAGTCGACGCCCGTCACGTTGAGCGCCAGGAGCGCGACGATCACGGTGACACCGGCGAAGACGACCGCGTTGCCGGAGGTGCCGTTGGCGAGCCCGATCGACTCGTGCAGGCCGGCGCCCTGCTTCAGTTGCCGGCGGTGGCGGTTGATGATGAACAGCGAGTAGTCGATGCCGACGGCCAGGCCGAGCATGACGCCGAGCACCGGTGTCACCGAGACGAAGTCGACCACCCCGGAGAACGACAGCGACGCCAGCGAGGCCACGCCCACGCCCAGCAGGGCGGTGACGAGCGGCAGGGCGGCTCCGATCAGCGTGCCGAGCATGACGGTCAGCACGATCGCCGCGATCGCGACGCCCGCGATCTCGCCGGGGCCGAGGATCGACGGCACGGTCTGGGCGATCTCCTGCGAGGGGTGCACCGCCACCCCGGCGATGCCGGCGTCGGCGGCGAGGTCCTCGATCGCGGTCTTGGTCTCGGGCGTCACCTCGTCGATCGGGTCGTCGAAGACCACGTTGGCCACGGCTGCCGAGCCGTCCTCGGACACCGTGCGGTAGCCGGACGACAGCCGTGACAGGGTCGCGCCGTCCTCGAGCCGGGGTGCCTGCTCCTCCACCTTGGCGCGCTGCCGATCGAGCTCGGCCTGGCCCTCGTCGAGCTGCTGCTTCGCCGCCCGCAGCTGCGGGCGCACGGCGTCGAGCATGCCGGCCTCCCGCGCCTGGCGACGCTGCTCCTGGAGCGCCTGGCGGCCGCCGTCGATCTCGGCCTGCGCCTCGGTGAGCCGGGCCAGCCCGTCCTCGAGCTGCTTCTGGCCCTCCTCGACCTTCCGCGCGGAGTCGTCGACCTGCTTCTGGGTCTGGAAGGGGTCGCTCACCTCGGCGACGCCGTCGACGTCGGCGATCTCGTCGAACAGGTCGACCAGCCCGCGCTCCTGCTCGGCGGTGAACGCTTCGCCGTCGGTGGTCTCGGCGACGAGGGCGCCGTTGCCGCCGCCCACGCCGTCGAACTCCTCCTCGAGCTGCTGGGAGACCCGCGTCGTCGGGGTGTCGGGCAGCGAGATCGAGGGCGACAGCGCGCCCGCGAACGACACGTAGGTGACCGCGGTGACGGCGAGGAGC
Source organism: Nocardioides sp. Z13_37 (assembly GCF_058355585.1). Lineage (NCBI taxonomy): Bacteria > Bacillati > Actinomycetota > Actinomycetes > Propionibacteriales > Nocardioidaceae > Nocardioides > Nocardioides sp. Z13_37. The sequence continues at coordinate 894,942 of NZ_JBZGDV010000001.1, forward strand.
GCCAGCCACGCACCGATGACGGTCCAGTGGCGGCGGGCCGCGAAGCGACCGATGCGGTAGAGGAGCTCAGCCATGAAGGGGGTCGGGCCTTTCGTTGTGGTGCGGGAGTCCGGGGGGGTCAGCCGGCGTGGCCGACGCGGAGCCGGTGGAGGACGCGGTCGAGGAGCGCGTCCCAGTCGGTGCGCGCGGTGGGTGGGACGGGCGGGGCCAGGCCGGGATGATGGTCGACCCAGAGCCCGGCGACGGTGGTGAGGCCGCTGAAGAGCAGCGCCAGGCTGATCTCGAGGTCGACCGGGTCGAGGTCGGGAGCGCGCCGCAGCAGCTGCTGGCGCAGTCGGCCACCGACGTGCTCGAAGGCGGTGCGCGAGATCCCCTGGGCGCGCTCGTCGCCGCGCTGCGGCGAGCCCAGGGCGACGTGGATGGTGGCGATGGCCGTGGGGAGGTCGACCCCGCGGGTGGCCTCGCCGACCGCGTCGAGCGCGGTGCGGGCGCCCGCCTCTCCGGCCGGCAGGTCGGCGGTGCGGCGGTCCACGTCGTCGAGCAGCGCCCCGGTCGCCTCGCCCAGCACCTGCTCGCAGACCCCGACCAGCAGCTGGTCGAGGCCGGCGAAGTGGTTGAACACCGTGCGGCGCGACACCCCGGCGCGGGAGGCGACCTGCTCGACCGTGAAGCCGTCGGCGCCGTGCTCGGTCGCCAGCGCGCGGGCGGCGTCGAGGATCGCCCGGCGCCGCTGCGCACGGAGCGCGCTGCGGCCATCGGTGGGCAGGGTCGTCGGCACCCGGCAATTGTTGCACTCAGTGCAAATAGACCCCGCAGGACGCTGTTGCCCGTGTGAGGCGATCCGCGCCGACTGCCTAGGTCGTCGGGTCGACGATGGTCATGCCCGCGACCGTCGCCCGGTCGAGGACGGGCAGGAGCGCGGCGGCCTCCGCCAGGCCGATCGTCCGCTCGACGAGCAGGTCGGGGCGCAGCGCGCCCGACTCGACCAGCGCGAGCATCCACGGGTAGTCGACGGCGGCCATGCCGTGGCTGCCCAGCAGGTCGAGCTCCCACGCGATCACCCGCGACATCGGCAGCCGCGGGTGCCCGTCGACCGGGGGCAGCAGCCCGACCTGGACGAGGCGGCCCCGGCGGCGCATGCTGAGGATCGCGTCGGCGCAGGTCTGCTCGCTGCCCACGGCGTCCACCGCGACGTGGCTCCCGCCCCCGGTCAGGTCGGAGACCGCCTCCGGCACGTGGCGGCCGTCGGCGAGCACGGTGTGCTCGGCGCCGAGCCGGGCTGCCGCGGCGAGCGCCTCCGGGGTGCGGTCCACCGCGACGACCCGGGCGCCGAGGGCGCGGGCGATCATCACGGCGCTGAGGCCCACACCGCCCGCACCCACGACGCAGACCCACTCGCCCGCGGCGACGTGGGCGCGGCCCACGAGCGCGCGGTAGGCCGTGGCGAAGCGGCACCCCAGGCCCGCAGCCGTGGTGAGGTCGACCGACTCCGGCACGGCGACGAGGTTGGCGTCGGCCGCGTGCAGGGCCACGAGCTCGGCGAACGACCCCCAGTGCGTGAACCCCGGCTGCTGCTGGTGGGGGCAGACCTGCGCGTCGCCGCCGCGGCACCACTCGCACTGCCCGCAGCCGCAGACGAAGGGCACGGTCACCCGGTCGCCGACCCGCCAGCGGGTCACCCCCTCGCCGACCTCGCTGACGTGGCCGGCGAGCTCGTGCCCGGGGACGTGGGGCAGCGCGATGTCGTCGTGACCGGCCCAGGCGTGCCAGTCACTGCGGCACATGCCCGTCGCCGCGACACGTACGACGACGCCGCCGGCAGGCGCCGACGGCGCGGGCACCTCCCGGACCTCGGGCTGGGACCGGACCTCGTCGAACACCACGGCACGCACCAGGCGATTGTGCCCGGCGATCAGGCAGCGGTCAGGCGGCGGTCAGCCGGCGGTCAGCCGGCGGTAGGCAGCGGCCAGCCAGCGGCCAGCCAGCGGCCAGGTGGTGGTCAGGTGGTGGTCGCCGGGTCCGCCGGTCCGTCGAGCGCCGCCGACACCCGGGCCACCAGCTGCGCGAGGGTGAAGGGCTTGCCGAGCACGTCGTCCGCCCCGGCCTCGAGGCACTCGGCGACGTGCTCCTCGCCGGCCTGCCCGCTCGTCACGAGCACCGCGCCGCGGTAGCCGCCCGCTCGCAGCGACGCGGTGGCCTCCAGGCCGTCCATGTCGGGCAGCCCCCGGTCGATGACGACCACGGCCACGGGCTGGCCCTGCGCCGAGGCGACGGCTGCGGCGCCCGACGCGACGGCGAGCACCTCGAAGCCGGCCCGCCGCAGCGCGAAGACCATGATCTGGGCGAGGTCGGGCTCGTCCTCGACGACGAGCACGGTGGGGGCCACGCGGACACGCTACAAGCGGGATCCCCGCGTCAGGCACACAACGGCGACCCGTCTCGACCGCCCACCGGTCGTCCGCGCCGGGCTCAGGCGGGGTCGGTGACGTCCGCGACCTGTGCCCCGAGGTGGGCGACGACGTCGTCGCCGGAGACGGTGGCCGCCACGCCGTGGGCACCCGCGCCGATGGAGATCGTCCGGCCGGTGACGCGCTCGTCGGCCACGACCGGCAGCGCGGCCCTCGACCCGAACGGCGTGATCGTCCCCCGCTCGTAGCCGGTCACCTCCCGCGCGGCCTCCGCGTCGGGCATCGAGATCCGGTTGACGCCGAGCAGCGCGCGGAGCTTGGGCCACGAGATCTCCCTGTCTCCCGGGACGAGCACGAACAGGTGCTCGCCCTCGCCGCGGCGCACTACCATCGTCTTCACGATCGCCGACGGGTCCACGCCGCGGGCGGCGGCAGCCTCGGCGAGGGAGCCCACCCGGCCGTGGCGGGTGATCTCGTGGGCGATGCCCGACTCGGCGAGGGCGCGCAGCGCGGGGTTGTCGTCGGCCATGCGTGCGAGCCTACGGCCGGTGGAGGTCCCGCTGGGGGCAAAGCGAAACAGCCCCTGACCCACGCGTGCGCGGGTCAGGGGCTGTGTCGATGTGGCGGGCTACGGAAGAAAGTACGTTCACGCAGGTCAGGGTCGCCTCCGGCGTGCCCCGCATTGGGGTTTCCCCGCGCGATCTGAGGAGTTTCCCCGCGCCGACCAGAGAAGCAGTGCGAGCGTCAGTCGTCCGCTGGTGTCTCCGAGCGCTGCTTGACGGCTGCGTAGAGCCACGGCTGCGGGATGCCCATGAGGGATGAGTAGAACCCGAGGAACGACCCGATCTCGGCGTCGCGTCGGTGGTTCGGGTCACCGCAGTGCTCCTGGTGCCAGTGCTCGTGTCCATGGGCGAAACCGACGCCGGTGTCGATGGCGGCGGTGAGGTCATCCAGTGCGACCTTGGTGGGGTCGGCAGTGATGGCTTCAACGAGGGCCGCGGTTGGCGCGGGGTCGGAGGTCGTCGCCCATGTGGTGACCTGCGTGGGCCAGAGCGGTGAGCCGTAGTTGATGCCGTCGGCGAGGTCGCTGATGGCGAGGCCGAGGAGGAACCGATCCCAGCCGATGACGCGTTCGACGCAGCGGAACAGCCACAGGTTGTTCTTGACTTGCTTGCGGTGCTGGCCGAGGACCTTCTTCGTGACGTGTTCGGTGAGTGGCGTACCTGCGTACGGGCGGTCGAAGTTGAACAGGTCGTCCTCTGCTGCGAGGTACCACCATTCGCCACCGGTCGCGAGGTGGGTGCGGATGATGCGTGAGGTCTCGATGTTGCCGACCATCATCTCGGCGTCGGAGAGGCCACGCGGTGTCTTCTGTCCGGGGCGCTTGTAGGTCCCGGCGTGGATGTCTTCGAGTTCGGAGTTGTTGCGCCATGCCCCTCGCTGGATCGAGTTGGCAGCGAGGTTGAGCACGGTGTCCTGGTCGGTGAGGTCGACGTGGAAGCAGTCTGTGCCCCAGCGGAGAAGGTCGTCGGTGGTGCCCTGTGCAGCGCCTTCCTCCCAGGTCGGCTCCTCGTCGGTGGGGTTCGTCATTCGACGGCCTCCCGGAGCACGTGGTCGCGTCCGGCGAGGTCTGCGATGGTCTGGTCGATGTCGCTGGTGTCGAGCGAGCGGACCATGACCTGCTTGAAGTCCTCGTGCGGCGCTCGCCCTGGGTAGAGGCGCTCGAACCCGGCCCGTTCCCACATGGCGGCGATCTTGTCGGACGCGTCAGCACGTTCGGCGCCCTTGAGGCTGCTGTTGTAGGGGGCGGCGTAGAGGGCTGCCGCACTGACGTCGAGTTCAGCGAACACGCTGAGCATCCGGAGCGCGAGCATCGGGCTCAGAGGCGTGCGGCGCCACTCGGGGACGACCTCGTAGGAGTTCACGACGGCCACCGGCCCGTAGTTGCCCTCCAGCAGGTCCTCGAACTCGGGACGTCGCTGGTCGCCTCGCCAGAGCGCCTCGGCGATGAGCATGGAGTCGCCGTCGATGGCGTCGAGCGCGTACAGCGGGTCGCACAGGAACTCGTTGACGAGCGTGAGGCTCATGTGCGCGACAGGGATGTTCAGCGGCGGCTTGGTGTGGTCAGTGACCGAGGCTGCTGCCCACCAGTGCCGGATCCCTGCGATCCCCTCCGGGCGGCGACCGCTGGCCACCTCGATCTCGATGTGCGGGTAGTTGTGCGTCTCCTCGTCGAGGAGGATGTGCGCCGGATGCCCGTGAGGCACGGACAGCGTGGTGGCGGGCTCGCTCATGTCGCTCATCCTTGCCGTTCACACCGACATGTTTCCCGGACGGCTGAGCGGGACAGGGCGTGTGCGGGCGGCTCAGGGCGCAGCCATGCAGTGGGTCAGGCGAACGCTTCGAGGTCTACTTCGTAGTCGGTGCCTGCGATGGTGACGACGATGCGGGGATGTTCGGCTCCGGCTGCGTCGAGGTAGTTGCGCAGAGTGGACATGAGCATGTCGGGGCGGGCTTCGAGTCGGGACACGGAAGTCTGCTTGACCCCGAGTCGATCGGCGACCTCGGACTGTGTGAGTTCTGCAGCCCTACGGATCATGGACAGACCCATCTTGTGGGCACGTTCCATCTGGTCACGGGCTGCATCCCGGGCGGCTTGGTTGTCGTGCAGTCCGGGGATGGACTCCAAGGCTGCGAACACGTCGTCTGCTGGCGCGAACCCGCCTGGCGCGTCCTCGGGGATGCGGTGGTCACTCATCGCGCTTACCTTCGTTCTCGCGTTTCCATTGGTCGATTTGCTGGTCGGAGCGGCTGCCAACACTGTCGTAGAAGACGTCGCCCATGGGTGCCTTGTCCGCGCCGATCAAGGTGACGACGACCTTTTCGTTGGCGTCGTCGAACCAGCAGATGATGCGGACGGCGGTGTCAGGGTCGTAAGGGTGGGACAGTCGCCATACGGGGTACCTCTTGGACTGGCGGACCCGCTTGAGGGTGGCAGTGTCTTCGTTCGGTTCGGCGTCGAGTCTGCGTAGGTAGTCCAGTTCGTCGAACGCGTGTTGAGCCATCGTGAGGGCCTGTGGGTCACCTGCCTTCGCACGCTGTACGAGGTCGTCGACCCAGCGAGCGAACTGTTGCGACCGATGCACCTCCACACCGTCATTATGCACTCTGGTGCGTATGCACTGCAAGACATATCGGCGGGTGACTGTTTGCCTTGAGTCGGGCAGGCCTCGATCGTGCCGCGCGTGACCCTCCCGCTCCTCAGCGCCCGTCGCGCGGGCGACTCATCGGCGTTCCCTAGACGCGGCACTCCGAGTACCCGTCGGGCCACCATCCATCGGCCCGCTCGGTCACCTGATACACGCGAAAGACTGAGTCATCGCGCCTAAGACCGACCACGACCGTGCCGTCATCGACCTCGCGCGTAGCGAGTTTCAAAGCACCTGCATAGGGGGCCACAGCCTCCTCGGGGGTGGGCTGCCCCGGGCCTGGCACGTCAAGGGCGACGCGGGACTGGTCGGCCTCGCCACATGAAAGTGAGGTTGCTGGAGCGGCCGACTCTGGTGTCTGGCTGCTCGATGCTGACGTCGACGCACTGCACCCACTTGTGACAGTTGCCGCAGCGGCCAGCACGGCGAACACGTGTCCGATCTTCACACCTTCTCCTTTGTGGCGGTGCCGTTCGACGCTCGGTGGGCGTGCTCGGTTCCTAGCCAACTATCGGACAACGGGCGAACACCCGCATATGCCGCGATGATCGAGTGATTCTCCCTTCCCTGGCCATCCGACGTCGATCCATACTGTCTACGTCGGGTGTTCCGGTCGGTTGTGTCAGGCAGACCGGCCACCCGTCAGGTGGCTGCGAGGACCGGTTGCAGGGCTCTCGCGGTACCGTGTGGGTCCGGTGGACGGTTGACAGGTTCACCGGGCCGACCTTGGTGGCCCGAGCCGTTGTGACAGGCGGCTTGGGCCACCGTCACGAGCGGCGGGCGCGTTCGGGTGCGGTGTCGGAGCCTGTACCTACGGTCACTCCATGGAGCGGAGCGAGAGCGACGAGTGGGTTGCGGCGGTGGTCGGTGCCCTGCGGCCGCGGCTCCTCGCGCAGGCGAGGATGTGCAATCGCCTACGCCTCACAGCCCGGCCTCCCGTCGAGGTCGCGAACCTGATCACCCAGGACGTGCTGGCGCGCCTGAGGACGCCGCGATCGTAAGGCGTCCAGCAGATCCCCACTGACCCTGCGCGAAGAGGCTCAGCCTCAAAGGTCCGGCGCCGAGCGTTCGGTCTACGCAGTCAGGTGGCCCGTGCGAAGGCGGCGACGAACTGCCCATGACGCTTCTTGAGGACCGTTCGACCCGCTGGTGTGAGTCGGGCGCCGGAGTCGAGTAGGGCATAGGCGATCTCGACCTTGCTGGGAGTGCGGACCTTGTTGGCGTTGGCCCAGACCTCGAACGCCTTCGAGATGGTCAGGTTCGGGTCGAGGTCGGCCTCGGTGAGGGTCTTGTTCTGGCCCATCTTGGTGAGGAACTCGTTGACGACCTGGATGTAGGCGTCGCGTTCGATGAGGTCCTCGACGGCCTTGCCAGGTGGCAACTGGAAGATGCGGCTGGTGTGGACGTCGGCTTGCTTGAGGTCCTCGACGTGCTTGTCACCTCCGGCGTCTCCGTCTGCGAGGTAGACGACGCGGGCAGCGACCTCCTCAACTTCGATGCCCGCCGTGTGCGCCTGTGACAGTCCCGGCGCGACCTGGTAGTCGAGGTCGAGCAGACCGGTGGCTTCACGGATGAGGGAGGGCAGGAGCACCATGTCCGCCGCGCCTTCTGCTAGCACCGCTTGTCGGCACATGGAGAAGGCGGCGGCCCCTGCTCCCATGGCGAACAGCAGTGGGGAGAACCCGGGGCCTTCGTTCTGCCAGAAGTGGCTCTTGATGATGCTGGCGTCGCCGTAGACGGGGTCACGTTCCACGACGCGGATGCCGGTTCCGAGGTCGCTGGGCAGGCATCCCGGCGAGTGGGTGGTGTAGAAAACCTGGCTTGCATTGACGTTCTTGAGCAGGACGCCGACGAGGTCTGCTTGGGCGTCGTAGTGCAGGTGGGTCTCTGCTTCGTCGATGAGCAGGATGGGTGGGACGTCGTGTTCTCCGGCCGCGAGGAACGCTACGAGTGCCACGAAGGTGCGGAGTCCGTCGCTGCGCTCCCTGATGTTGGTGACGTTGCCGCCGGTGCGGAGTTCTTTGACCATGACTTCGAGGCGCACGCCGGAGGTGTTGAGCCGGACGGTGACACCTGACTGGTTCCACGCTTCGCTGAACAGGGCGTGCAGTCGATCGTTGCCGTGGTCGAGCAACGTTTCGCGGCTACTGCTGTCGCCGTTGTTGAGGTGCGTCCACAGAGTTTCCGGGTCGACTTCTGCGATGCGCAGAAGGGCCAGCACGGCCGGTGGCAGTACCCGCTTGTCGGGCGCGAGTTCGTAGGTGGTCTGGAGTTCGCGGTCCTGGTCGGCGAAAAGCACGAAGGAGGGCATTCGCGCCCGGAGGCGACTCCATACTTGGTTACTCGCGGGAGGCTGCGTGGCGTGTTCCTTGACGATGGCGAGGAGGGTGGCAAGACGTTCGTCGCGTGCAGTCTTGCGTCCATGAGGAACTTCGCTCAGCCAGTCACACAGGCTGTCGCACGCCTCAACCTGCGCCTCGCTCCACGTGGTGTCGGGCGACCGTAGGGCTTGCGCCACGGTCGATGCCCAGTCGTTGGGGTCTTGGTAGTCAGAGTCTGCTGACTCCTCGAACTGCCCGGCCAGTCGTGACAGCGCCTGGTCGAGGCGTTCGGCTGCGTCGGTGAGTGGTTTGCGGGGGTGGCGCGGGTAGGGGTGGAACGAGTAGATGAGGTTGGTGTCGGCGTTCCTAGCCAGCGTCATCGACGAGGGCATCTGGTCCATGGGGATGTCGGCGATGGCGTCCTTGTCGTCCTGTGTCAGTTCGAAGTACACCTTCACGACCGGTGAGTTGTCGCTCGCTGGGGGAAGGATGCGGTTTCGGTCCGTGACTGCCAGGTCGTCGCCCTCGGTGAACCAGGTGAGCGCTTGCAGGAGTGATGTCTTTCCCGCTTCGTTGAAGCCGACGAACGCGGTGAGTCGGCCGTCGAGGTTCGTAGCGGTGTCAGCGAGGCGGCGGTAGCCCGTGAACTCGACACGAGAGCACCGCATCGTCGATCGTGGGTTCACGTCAGGCATCAGAAGTTCTCCGCGGTGTAGGCATGAGTCTCGTCGAGAAGGCGTCAGTCGAAGTATCGGCAGACGCGAGGCTTCGACGGTCAGGTGAGCGTGCTGGTCGCAGATGCAGTCTGGCCGCGGCGTACACCCCGTAACGCCCGCGGACACACCATAGGCAGAGAGCGGGGCTCTTCGGCGGGGTTCGCCTTGGTCATGCATTCGCGCCGTCAACCTCTAGGGTTCGCGGCGTGACTGAGACGAGCGCGAGGAAGCCGAGGGGTCCGAAGCGGTGGTGCAAGCCGCCGAACGCGTTCGGGAAGGTGGGCAACGAGCGCACCAAGGTCACGGAGAGGGTGTGGCAGCCGCCGTCGGGACGCGATCCGGTGGAGGTGGCGCAGTTCCGGGCCGCGGTGGTGCAGAACGCGATCGCGGTGCACGTGCGGGAGTTCAAGAACGGCATCTTGATGCGACGCACGGGGCTGGCTGCTCTCGATGACCGGTTGAACGCGATGGACTTGTGGGATGCCAGGTTGAACGGCAACGAGAACCTGACGACTCAGGACATCGCGACGTTGTTGACGGTGCTGCCGGATGCGATGCCGGACCCCATGTTCATTGCGCGGTTCCTGGCGGTCGCCGAGGGTGGGCCGCGCCCGAACGTGGACTGGAACTACCCGGACTCGTCGGCCGCGACGGGCTCCTGAGCGGGCGGTTCGCGCCGGTTTGAGCGTGAAACGGGTGTCAACCCGTCTAGTTGAGGCGGGTCCGAGCAGGCGGGGGTTCCGTCCGGGCGGGGCCCATTGCAGGGGGTCTAGTTGGGGCGGGTTCGAGGCTCCACCGTCCCAACTAGGCGTCTAGTTCGGGGAGGTGGATTCCCGAACCATTGAGGCATGGAAACCATTCACTCCGCTGCTTCTGTCCGCCCCTCTACCGGCGCTTTCGTCGGCATCGCGCATCTTATTCGAATCTGTGTTCGACTGATCGCCGTTGTGCGTGGTAGGTAGGACGTCGACATGCACCGCTTTGACCCTGAACACCGGCACAGAACTGGGACCGATTCCCGTCCTGCCGGTCGCGGTGTGCCTGTGCCCTAACACGAGGTCGTCGCGCTCCGGTCTTGATGTCAACCGGAAGTGCCGCACATGCACCTCACAGGCGACCCTGCCCTGCCCTGCCCACCCTCCAGCGACGACTCCGCCCGGCTCTCAGTCCGGCTCTCAGCCTCGGCGCCGCACGGGTCTACTGACCATTGCAACCGCACCTCGTCTGGCCCTGTCCAGCGACCGCTGCCTGTCCCTCCCCCGGACGTTGAGTGGCCCTCTGCCCAGTGGCATGCCCACTACCTCGCCTGCGGCCTCCGCCGCCGCTGCCCTCACCGGTTCGACTTCCCGACTGGTGGCTCGCGATGAGGAACCGTGGCGTTGCCCTGCACCCCGACGCTGACGTCGCCATGCAGATGGCTGTGGCGATGGTCAACGGCTACAAGGGCCACCCGTGCCTGCAGCCGGAGCCGCTGCAGTTCACCCAGCAGGCCATCATCGACTCCCTCGCGATGGCACCGACCCCGGTCGGCGAGTCGTGGATGCGGATCTCGCTCTCAGCCCTCGCGGGTCTGGCTCGCTGGGCGCACAGCACCGGGCAGCCGCTGACCCGTGAGCACCTGCTGTGCGAGGAGACGCGCTACCGCTACATCGAGTGGGCTGGCCCGGCCAAGGGTTGGACGGAGACGTCGAAGAACGTGACGTGGGTTCGCCTCGAACTGATCGGCGACTTCCTCCTCGGGGCCACGCCTCGGGAACTGCGCAAGCCGACCATCACCGAGGAAGCACCCGTCACTCCGCTCAGCGACGCCGACCAGGCTGACCTGTGGGTGTGGGCGAAGACGCTGAGCGTGAAGAAGCGCGTCAAGCGGATGACGGCCTTCCTAGCCCTCGGACTGGGCTGCGGCCTCACCGGTGGTGAACTGACGCGAGTCAAGCGCGACGACGTCGTCATCGACGACGACGGTGCCGTCCACGTCACGGTGACCTCGCCGAAGTCCACGCGAACGGTGACGTGCCTGTCGCACTGGGAGCGTCGCCTGGCCGACATCGTGCTCGCCGTCGAGCCCGGCCACATCCTCACGGCTCCGTGGCGCACCGAGCCCGGACTTCACTCCTCGAACGAGTCGGTGCGTCGGGCGATGGCGAAGAACCCGCCGGTGCTCATGAACTCCACCCGCCTGCGCAACACCTGGCTGTGCTGGCACCTCGTCAACGGCACTCCCCTCAAGGAGTTGATGGAGGCATCGGACATGAAGGAGGCGAACCACCTTCACAACCTCCTGCAGATGCTCCCGCCGACCGAGCCGGAGCGCACCGCACGGCTGCTGCGCGCCAGTCCCTACCGGCCGCCCATGACCATCGCCATCCCCGAGACCGACATGTCGTTGACGGTGTCCTTCGGTGACGAGGAGGACCTGGCGTGAGCGAGAAGTCACCGGGCCACCGGCCTAAGCGTCAGAGCACCACGTCCATCAACAACAGGGAGGCCACCAAGCGGGCCAGCAGCCAGACCGGCGTCCAGAGCAGCGTCAGCACACCCGGCGACGCTCAAGCAGAGGCGACTGTCCCGGCGGGCAAGCCGCGTGGCATCAAGAGCAGCGACTCGACCATCACCGGTCGTGGTCTGCGGCAGAAGTTCGAGACCGGCACGGTCACAGACCTCCTCCAGCGCAGGGAGAAGACGCTCGCCATCCCGATGAACGGGCCGGGCGTAGTCGGCGACGACACCGTGCACGGCATCTTCGACCACCACGACACCAAGTTCGCCGACAAGACCGTGGACAGCGTCTTCGACGCCATCAACAAGGCCGACGTGCTCGACCACATCGAAGCGCGCATCGCTCGACGCAAGAAGAAGTCGGGACGCCCCTCCGCGATCGGCTATCGGGCGCTGCTCGTCGCCATCATGCTGACCGCGATGGATGGCAAGGGGTGCCTGTCCTCCGAGATCGCCCGCACCCTCTACTTCCGCCTCCACCCGACCTCGATGCGACTGCTCGACGTCAAGGCACTCCCCGTCGCGACTAGCGCCGACGAGGCCCGGCGCCAGTTGTGGCGCATCGAGCGAAACGTCCGCTCCGCGCTGCGCCGGTTCCTCATCACCCTCGACCCCCCTATCCACCCCACCGGCAAGGAGATCCCCTGGGTGACGCTGCGCGACAACGACCGCCCGCTCACAGCAGAGGAGATCCTGGACAACCACGACGCCCTCACGCTGGTCTGCAACCGCATCCTGCGCATCCCCTACACGCTCCTGCCCGCGAAGGTCCGCACCAAGTACCGCGGCTCGGCCTGCATCGACGCCACCCCGCTGCGCCTCCACACCAAGGGTCGCGGCGTCGACAACACCCTCGCCTCCACCGACCCCAACGCAGGGTTCTACGTCCGTACCGGCGACCACGCCGACCATGGCAACGGAGTCCGCAAGGCGTTCTACGGCTACGACATCAACCTCATGGTCGCCGCCTGCGACTACCTCGGCGACAACCAGTACCTGCCCGCCCTGCCCCTCGCCATGCACCTCGCACCCGGCGTCGACGCCGCCGGAGCAGCCCGCCGCGTCATGACCGACCTTGCCGCCCACGTCCACCCGCCCAACTACCTCGCAGGGGACGGCCTCTACGCCAACGCCACAGCCGAGACGTTCCACCTCCCCGCACGAGGGCTGGGCTGGAAACTGGTCCTGCCCATCCTTGACGACCACATCGGCGTACAGGGCAGCGCTGACGGCCTCGTCCTCGTCGAGGGCGAGTGGTACTGCCCCAGCATCCCCGCGATCCTGGTGGATGCCACGAAGGACTTCCGAGCCGGAACCATCACCCGCAAGGAGTACCTGCAGCGCATCGCCTCTCGCGAGTCCTACCGTGCCCGCAACAAGGGCATCAACGACTCCGGAACCCAGCGGTGGGGCTGCCCAGCCTCCGGGTCCCACCCGGCCGTCATCTGCGCGCTCAAGCCTCGCTCGGAGGAGAAGAAGATGATCGGTGGACCCGTACTTGGGGTCCGACTCAAGGACCGCATCACCCCGAACCGCGACACGCAGACCAACGGCGTCTGGCCCAAGCCCTGTCGACAGGAGTCCGTCACCATCGACCTGCGCCCCACCAAGCCGTCCGACGCCGACGACGTGCCGCACAAGAAGCAGTCGGGTGCTGACAAGCGCGCCAAGAAGAAGCCGTCGTCCGGCGTCGACCTGGCCAAGTACCTCCAAGACCTCCCCTTCGGCACCGACCAGCACACCGACATCTACAACGCTCTGCGCCAGTCCCAAGAAGGTCTGCACGGCTTCGCCAAGGACGAGGGCAAGGAAGCCCTCGGCTCCTCCGGCAAGCGCCGCACTCGCGGCTACGCAGCCCAGTCCCTGTTCGCTGCCGTCCTCCTCGCAGCCGCAGGCATCCGCAAGGTCCGCGCCTTCCTCAGCCGTGCTGTCGAGGACGCCAACGGCGACCTCTACGTCACCCGATACAAGCGCAAGGACGACCACGCACCCACCCATCTGCCACCCGGCACGAAGGGAACTCGCGGTGACCCCGCCTACGACGAGAACGTCGAGACCGCCCTCGACGAAGGAGCCGCCTGACCAGCAGAGGTCACCACACCAGCACCCCAGCCCCCTGAATCGGCCTACCCCGATTCAGGGGGCTTCGGCGTTTCCGGACCCCGATGACGTCGGCGAGCCCTTCGACCAGTCGCGAAGGGCCGGAACAGATCGCCCCGAGACGCCAAAACACCCCCTCGTGACCCGGGTTCGGGCCCCGAGGGGGTGCTTCTCAGACTTTCGTCTGTTTGGCTGCGGTTTTGATTCCGTAGCCCGTGGCGGTGACGGAGGGATTTGAACCCTCGGTGGACTTGCGCCCACAAACGCTTTCGAGGCGTTCTCCTTAGGCCGCTCGGACACGTCACCGCGCCGAACGTTACCGGAGAGGTCGTGCCAGTCGAAAACCGCGGGTGGTCCATCAACTGCGCCGATGGCGTGGCCAGGGAGCGCGTACGACGGTAACTTCGGCCCACGCCTGTGCCCGCGCCGCGGCGCGTGCGGGAAGGAGGGGCTGTGACTGCCGTCCGACGTGCCCGAGACCTCGCACGAGCCGCGCTGCCGAGGAGTGTGGGGGACCGGCTGCCGGCCGCTCCGCCGCCGGAGGTGACCGAGCTGCTGCACGACAAGCGGTTCCAGCGCGCCGTCGCCGCGCAGGCCGACGAGCAGGGCCGGCCCGAGGAGGAGGTCTGGCAGGAGGTCACGGGCTACCTCCACGAGATGTGCGCCGCCCACGACGACCGGGCGTCGCAGGGCTGGGCGCGGATGGGCGAGTGGTTCCTGCGCGCCTACGACGTCCTCGTCGACGAGGACCAGGTGCAGCAGCTGCGCAAGGTCGACCGGACGCACAGCCTGGCGCTCGCCTTCAGCCACCGCTCCTACCTCGACGGCATGGTCATCCCCAACGTGCTGCGGGCGCGGCGGTTCTCCCCGACCTACACGTTCGGCGGCGCCAACCTCAACCTGCCGGTCATCGGCTCCGTCGCCAGCCGCACCGGCCTCATCTTCATCCGCCGCGCGACCCAGGAGATCCCGGTCTACCGCCTCGCGCTGCGCTCCTACATCCGCCGGCTGGTGACCAACAAGCGCAACCTGGCCTGGTCGATCGAGGGCGGCCGGACGCGCACGGGCAAGCTGCGCCCGCCGGTGCACGGGATCCTGAAGTACCTCACCGACACCGTGCAGGGCCAGGACGAGCACGACGACGCCCCGGACGTGCAGGTCGTGCCGGTCTCCGTCGTCTACGACCAGCTCCACGAGGTTTCGCTGATGACCGAGGAGGCGCGTGGCGCCAGCAAGACGCCGGAGGACTGGCGCTGGCTGGTGCGCTTCGCCCGCCTCCAGCGCAAGCGGCTCGGCCGTGCCTACCTCACCGTCGGCGAGCCCTTCTCGCTCGGCGAGCGGATGGCCGAGCTGGCCGCCGAGGGAGTCACCGGCCACCAGGCCGTCGAGCGGGTCGCGCTGGACATCTCCCACCGCCTCAACCGCGCCACCCCGGTCACCACCACCGCGATCGTCTCCCTCGCGCTCCTCGGCGCCGACCGCGCGCTGACGGTGGACGAGGTGCTCGACACCGTCGAGCCGCTCGCCGCCTACATCGAGGCGCGCCGCTGGCCGGTCGCCGGCGCGGCCGACCTCCGCGACCGCGCGACCATCCGGCGCGCCCTCGCCGAGCTGACCCGCAGCGGCGTGCTGACGGCGTACGACCAGGGCACCGAGCCGGTGTGGAAGATCGGCGACGACCAGCACCTCGTGGCCGCGTTCTACCGCAACACCGTGATCCACGTCCTCGTCGAGCGCGCGATCGGCGAGCTGTCCCTCCTCACCGTCAGCGAGCTCGAGCCCGGCGCGGAGCTGCCGCCGGGAGGGGAGCTCGAGGTGGGCTGGGAGGAGGCGAAGCGGATGCGCGACCTGCTCAAGTTCGAGTTCTTCTTCCCCTCGCGGGGCCGGTTCGAGGAGGAGCTGCGCACCGAGCTGCGGCTGCTGGCCGGCGAGCCCGTCACCGAGATGACGCCGGCGCGGGCGCGCGAGCTGCTCGTGCGCGCCCGGCCCCACCTCGCCCACCTCGTGCTGCGCCCCTTCCTCGACGCCTACCTGGTCGTCGCCGACCGGCTCGCCGACCACGGCGACGGCCCGGTCGACGAGGACGAGCTGCTCGCCGACTCGCTCGCGGTGGGCCGCCAGTGGGCGCTGCAGCGCCGGGTCGCGAGCCAGGAGTCGATCTCGCTCGAGCTCTTCCGCTCCGCGCTGGCGCTCGCCCGCCACAAGGGCCTGCTCGAGGAGGGCGAGGGGGTCGGGTCGGCGCGCGAGGCGTTCGCCGCCGAGCTGCGCGACTCGGTGCGACGGGTCACCATCGTCGGGGAGATGGCCGGCGACACGGTCACGGTCGGGCACCCCGGCCCGGCGCCCGACCCGCAGCCGGCGGCCGAGCCCCGGGAGGAGCGCGTGTGAGCGGGTTGTCGACCGCGGCGCAGGAAGCGATCGAGGCCATCGAGACCGGGCCGCAGGGCCCGTCGGTGGGCGCCTTCTTCGACCTCGACGGCACCCTCGTCGCCGGCTACACCGCTGCCACCTTCTACGGCGACCGGCTCCGCGGCCGCGACGTGTCGCCCGCTGAGTTCCTGCGCACCGTCGTCACGGCCGTCGACGGCGAGCTCGGCGGCGACCCGACCCGCATCGCGCACGTCGCGTTCTCCGCGATGCGAGGCGAGTCCGAGGAGGCCTTCGCCGACCTCGGGGAGCGGCTCTTCCGCGCCAAGATCGCCGGCACCATCCGCCGCGAGTCGCGCGCGCTCGTGGCGGCGCACCAGCGCGCCGGCCACACCGTCGCCGTCGCGTCCGCGGCCACGACCTACCAGGTCGCTCCCGTCGCCCGCGACCTCGGCGTCGAGCACCTCGTCTGCACCCGCCTCGTCGTGGAGGACGGCCAGTTCACCGGCGCCACCGACGGACCCATGCTGTGGGGCCGCCACAAGGCGAGCGGGGTGCGCGCGTTCGCCCGCGAGCACGCGCTCGACCTCGCCGAGTCCTACGCCTACGGCAACGGCTACGAGGACGTCGCGTTCCTCTCCTCGGTGGGTCGCCCCACCGCCCTCAACCCGCACCGCGACCTCCGTGCCGCCGCCGCCCGCCTCGGGTGGCCGGTGCTCGACCTGTCCGACCCGGTGGGCGGCTCGCTCCGCGCGGCCGGGCGCACGGCGCTCGCGCTTGCCGGCATGAACGCCGGGGTCGGCCTGGGACTGGCGTACGGCGTGGCGCGCGGCGACCTGCGTGAGGGTCGCAACACCGCGATCCGGCTCGCCACCCAGCTGCCGATGGCGCTGGCGGGCGTCGGCATGGACGTGCTCCACCGGGAGCGGCTGTGGACCCACCGCCCGGCCATCTTCGTCGCCAACCACCAGAGCGCCCTCGACATCCCGGTCCTGGGCCGGCTGCTGGAGCGCGACTTCACGATCGTCGCCAAGAAGGAGGCGCGCTGGGACCCCCGCGCCGTCGTCGGCTCGGTGGTCGTCGACCCGGCCTGGATCGACCGCTCCGACTCCGCGTCGGCGCGCGCGACGCTCGACGGCGTGGTCGAGCGGATCCGCTCGGGCACCTCGCTGATGATCTTCCCGGAAGGGACGCGGTCGGCGACGCCGGTGCTGGGCCCCTTCCGCAAGGGCGCGTTCCACCTCGCCGCCCAGGCGGGCGTGCCGGTGGTGCCGATCGTGCTCCGCAACACCGGGGAGCTGATGCGGCGCGGGTCGCTGGTGCTCAACCCGGGGGTCGTCGACGTGTGCGTGCTGGAGCCCGAGACCGACTGGAGCGTGGACGACATGAGCGAGCGGATCGCGTCGCTGCACACGAGGTTCGAGGAGACCCTCGCCCGGTGGCCGGCATGAGCACCCCACGACCTTCTTCTCCTCCGCTGCGCTCCCCCGAACAACGCCGCGGGGACCCCGCATGAGCACCCCACGGCCTTCTTCTCCTCCGCTGCGCTCCCCCGAACAACGCCGCGGGGACCCCGCATGAGCACCGCCGCCGACGTCGAGCGCTGGGTCGCGGCCGCGTCGATCGCCACGGGCGGCGAGCTGACGCCGAAGCAGACCCTGCTGTGGCGCGCCGAGCGGCACCCTGTGCAGTCGTCGACGACGACCGTCGTGATCGACCTCGACCGCGCGCCCGACTGGCAGCGCTTCGTCGCCGCCACCGAGTGGGGCACCGAGCTGGTGCGACGACTGCGCCAGCGCGTCGTCGAGCCGGCCGTGCCGACCGCCTCCCCGGTGTGGGCCGACGACCCGACCTTCGACCTCGGCTACCACCTGCGCCGCGAGCGGGTCGCGAGCCGCGAGGAGATGCTCGGCGAGGCCGCGCAGATCGCGCTGCGCCCCTTCGACCGGTCGCGACCCCTGTGGGAGGGCGTCCTCTTCGACGGCATGCCGAGCGGGGCGGCGTACGTCCTCAAGATCCACCACGCGCTCGCCGACCCGCTCGGGACCGTGCAGCTGCTCTCGATGCTCCAGTCCGACCGCCGCGCGCACACCCCGCGCAAGCCGCACGGCGAGGAGCAGGCGGCACCGGCGGGTGCCGACCCGGTCGACCTGGCCGTCACCGGCCTGCGCGACGAGGTCGCGGCGCTTCCCCACCTCGCCCTCGCGGCGGCCCGCCGCACCGCACTGGCGGCGGTGCGACCACAGGCGACCGTCGCCTCGACCCTGCGCTACGGCGCCTCGGTGCGCCGGCTGCTCACCCAGGCCGCTCCGCCCTCGCCGGAGCTCTCGCCGCGCACCGGGCGGCGCTGGAGGTTCCTCACCTTCCAGGCCCCGCTGGAGCCGCTGCGCTCCGTGGCCCGGCTCGGCGGGGGGACGCTCGACGACGCCGCCGTGGCGCTGGTCCTCGGCGGGCTGCGGCGCTACCACGCCCGTCGCGGCAGCACGGTCGCCGAGATCCCGGTGGGCGTCCGCGTCTCGCTGGCGCGCGCCAACGACCTCGGCAACCGCTTCGCCACCGCGTCGGTCACCGGTCCGCTCGCCGTCGAGGACCCGGTCGACCGGGTCGCAGCGGTGCGCGGGGAGGTGCTGTCGCTGCACACCGAGCGGGCCCTCGAGGTGCTCGACGCCGCCGCGCCGCTGGTCAACCGGATGCCGGCCGTCGTGGGGGCGTCCGCGCTGCGTGCCGCCGCGGTCCCCGACGCGTTCGTCCTCTCGCTGCCCGGGCCGCCGCGCCGGCGCTTCATGGCCGGGGCCGAGGTGCAGGGGATGTACGTCCTGGGGCCGCTGCCCGGCGCGGCGCTGACGGTGTGCCTGGTGACCTGCGCCGACACGGCGTGCATCGGCGTCAACGTCGACGCGAGCGCGGTGGCCGACCTCGCTGCCCTGGAGGAGTGCCTGGCCGAGGGCGTCGAGGAGATGGTCTCGGCTGGTCAGCCGGTCGGGCCGATGTAGCAGAGCATGCGCTGGTCGGCGCCCTCCTCGACGTTGACGAACCCGTGCCGCTCGTAGAAGCGGCGGGTGTCGACGTCGACCTCGTCCACGTTGATGTGCATCTCCGGTGAGCCCAGCTCGCGGCACAGGTCGCGGGCCAGCTGGAGGATCCGGGTGCCGATGCCGCCCGAGCGGAGCGCGGGCACGACGTAGAGCTCCTCGAGCTGCGCGACCGGGCCGTCGAACCAGATCGCCGGGCGCAGCGTGACCAGGGCGAACCCCGTCGCGAGGTCGGAGGTGTCCTCGGCGAGCACGGCGAGCACGCCGTCGAGGTCCAGCAGGCGGGCGAAGCGACGGGTGAGCACGTCGGCGGCGTCGGTCTCGGTGTCGAACTCGGTGTTGAAGTCCCACAGCAGGCGGCCGAGCACCTCGGCATCCTCGACGGTTGCGCGGCGCACGACACTCATGCCGGGAGCGTACGTCGCCGGGCCGGCGGCGAGCGGGGTCCGGCCGGGTCAGCCGGCGGGCGGGGCGACCGTGCGGTGGCGGGCGAAGAAGTCGTCGAGCAGGGCGATCGACTCCGCCGCCAGCACCCCCGCGACGACCTCGGGACGGTGGTTGAGGCGGCGGTCGCGCACCACGTCCCACAGCGAGCCCACGGCGCCCAGCTTGTCGTCGTAGGCGCCGAAGACGAGGCGGTCGACGCGGGCGAGCACCACCGCTCCGGCGCACATCGTGCAGGGCTCGAGCGTGACGACCAGCGTGCACCCCGTCAGCCGCCACTCGCCCCGGGCGGCCGCCGCGGCGCGCAGGGCCACCACCTCGGCGTGACCGGTGGGGTCGCCCTCCGCCTCGCGGGTGTTGTGGCCGGTGGCGATGACGGCCCCGGACTCGTCGAGGACCACCGCGCCCACCGGCACGTCGTCGGCGGACAGGGCGGCCTGCGCCTCGGCGAGGGCCAGGCGCATGGCGTCGTCCCAGGTGCCGACCCGGGTGGGGCGCAGCGTCATGCGGAGGTGAGGCCCACGGCGTCGTCGAAGAGCTCGCCGAAGCCGAGTCGGCGGGCGATGTCGGAGAGCATCTCGTCGGGGTAGAGCTCCACGTCGTCGAGGAGCGCGCCGAGGTCGATGGCGTGCAGGCCGAGGTCGCCGAGCAGGTCGAGGTCGCCGGCCGGCACCTCGATGTCGTCGTCCGCGGGCGGGGGCAGGCCGAGGTAGTCGATCGCCGACTGGGCGAGCTCCCACTCGTCGGCGGCGGTCACGTCGGAGAGCAGCACGCGCGTGCGCGCGCCGTCGACGCGCACCAGCACGAAGAAGTCCTCGTCGACCGCCACCATCCCGACGGCGCCCTCGTCGCCGGAGACCTGACGCAGCGCGTGACCGAGGGAGTCGATGGTGTCGAACGCGGGCGCGGCGATCTCCTGCACCTGCCACGCGCCGTCCTCGCGGAACGCGACGAGCGCGAAGTCGACCTCGCCGGGCTCGGACATCCCCACACCTCCTGACCAGTGTCGCCCTCAAATGTCGCAGAAAGCACGGGGGCCGCCAACCCTCGCCGGCGTCTCGGTCGCCGGGCTCGTGCCCCACTAGGGTGACCCCATGCGCCTGCACGTGGTGAACCACCCCCTCGTCTCCCACAAGCTGACCGTCCTCCGCGACGAGCGGACCGACTCCCCGACGTTCCGTCGGCTGACCGACGAGCTGGTGACGCTGCTGGCCTACGAGGCGACGCGGGAGGTGCGCGTCGACCCGCGACCGATCACCACGCCGGTCGGCCCCACGACGGGGGTCTACCTCGCGCAGCCCAAGCCGATGGTCGTGCCGATCCTGCGGGCGGGGCTGGGCATGCTCGACGGCATGATGCGGCTGCTGCCGACGGCGGAGGTGGGCTTCCTCGGCATGGTGCGCAACGAGGAGACCCTCGAGGCCTCGACCTACGCCGAGCGGCTGCCCGAGGACCTGTCCGGGCGCCAGTGCTACGTGCTCGACCCGATGCTCGCCACCGGCGGCACGCTCGCGGCGGCGGTCCGGTTCCTCACCGACCGCGGGGCCGACGACATCACCGCGATCTGCCTGCTCGCCGCTCCGGAGGGCGTCGAGAAGCTCGAGAAGGGCCTCGCCGGCCTCGATGTCCCGGTCACCATCGTGACCGCGGCGCTCGACGAGATGCTCAACGACAAGGGCTACATCGTCCCGGGCCTCGGCGACGCCGGCGACCGGCTCTACGGCGTTGCCCACTGACCCTCCCCGCGTGAGTCGGGCGCCTGACCCGTCGTAGGGCGGGTCGGGCCCGCCGCCACGCGCGTACGCCCTCACGGGATCGTGGAAGATCTGCGTCACCTGGTGGCTCGGATCCTCCACGATCCGGTCGGAGTCCCCGCTCAGGCGGGGACTCCGACACGACGCGAGCCCCGACGCCCACGCGCGTACGCCCCACGGAGCCCGACCCACCGCCCCGCACGTCGTGGCGGAGGAAGCGGCAGCCGGCGACGCGAGTGTGGTCCACGCCACAGCGCACGGAGGTGACCCACCCCACAGGTTCGGTACCTTGTGCCCGGTTCGACCGTCCCGCCACAGGAGGCAGTAGTGCGCATCGGCATCCCACGTGAGTCCCGACCGGGGGAGACCCTGGTCGCTGCGACCGCGAAGACGGCGTCGCAGCTCGCGGCGCTCGGCTACGACGTGGTGGTCGAGGCGGGCGCCGGCGCGGCGGCCGACCAGCCCGACAGCGCGTTCGCCGATGCCGGCATCGCGGTCGGGACCGGCGAGGACGTGTGGTCGAGCGACGTGGTGGTGAAGGTCGACGCGCCCACCGCCGACGAGGTCGCCCGGCTGCGTGCGGGGTCGACGATCGTCAGCCTGATGGCGCCCGCGCGGAGCCCCGAGCTGGTCGAGCGCCTGGCCGCCCAGGGCGTGACCGCGCTCGCGATGGACGCCGTGCCGCGCATCTCCCGCGCGCAGTCGATGGACGTGCTGTCCTCGATGGCCAACGTCGCGGGCTACCGCGCGGTGATCGAGGCGGCCCACGAGTTCGGCCGGCTCTTCACCGGCCAGGTCACCGCCGCCGGCAAGGTGCCGCCCGCGCGGGTGTTCGTCGTCGGCGCCGGGGTGGCCGGCCTGGCCGCGATCGGCGCGGCGGGCTCGCTGGGCGCGGTCGTGCGCGCGTTCGACGTGCGCCCCGAGGTCGCCGAGCAGGTCGAGTCGATGGGTGCGCAGTTCGTCACGGTCGACATGGAGCAGGAGGTCTCCTCCGACGGCTACGCCAAGGAGATGACCGCCGAGCAGGAGGCCGCGACCGCAGCGATGTACGACGAGGAGGCGCGCGCCGCCGACATCGTCATCACCACCGCGCTGATCCCCGGCCGGCCGGCGCCGCAGCTGATCACCGCCGAGACGGTCGCCGCGATGCGGCCCGGGTCGGTCGTCGTCGACATGGCCGCGGCCAACGGCGGCAACGTCGCCGCCACGGTCAAGGACGAGCGGGTGGTGACCGCCAACGGCGTCACCGTCCTGGGCTACACCGACCTCGCCGGCCGGCTGGCCGCGCAGACCAGCCAGCTCTACGGCACCAACGTGGTCAACCTGCTGAAGCTCCTCACACCCGGCAAGGATGGCGTGCTCACCCTCGACATGGACGACGTCGTCCAGCGCGGCATCACGGTGACGCGCTCCACCGGCGACGGCGCAGAGGTGATGTGGCCGCCGCCGCCCGTGCAGGTCTCGGCGGCCCCCGCGCCAGCCGCCCCCGCGGCCGTCGAGAAGGAGCCGCCCCCGCCGCCCGACCCGCGCCGCAGGCTGTACGCCGCCGGGCTGGCCGCCGTGGTGTTCCTCGCGCTCGCGACCGCCGCGCCGGCGAGCTTCCTGCCGAGCCTGACGGTCTTCGTGCTCGCCGTCGTGATCGGCTTCTACGTCATCGGCAACGTGCACCACGCGCTCCACACCCCGCTGATGAGCGTCACCAACGCCATCAGCGGGATCATCGTCGTCGGCGCGATCCTGCAGGCCCCGATCGACAACCTCGCGGTCCAGCTCATCGCCGGGGTGGCCATCCTGCTCGCCAGCATCAACGTCTTCGGTGGCTTCCTGGTCACCCGGCGGATGCTCAACATGTTCCAGAAGGGCTGAGACCGGCATGGACTCGCACCTGGTCTCCTTCGTCACGGGCGCCTACATCGTGGCGGCCCTGCTGTTCATCCTCGCCCTCGCCGGGCTGAGCAAGCACGAGACGGCGCGGCGCGGCAACGCGTTCGGCATGGCCGGGATGGCCCTCGCGCTGGTCGCGAGCCTCCTGCTCGTGCTCGACCGACTCGGCGCCGACTACGTCGACCAGGGCCCGGTCGTGGTCGGGCTGGTCATCATCCTCGTCGCCGGCACGGTGGGCGCGCTCATCGGGATCCGGCTCGCGCGGCGGGTCGAGATGACCGGCATGCCCGAGCTGATCGCGATGATGCACAGCTTCGTCGGCCTCGCCGCGGTGCTGGTCGGCTACAACACCTTCATCGAGGTCGCGTCCCTGCACGGCGAGCTGGGGCTGGAGTCCGACGCGGTGCACAACGCCGAGGTCTTCCTGGGCGTGTTCATCGGCGCGGTGACCTTCACCGGCTCCATCGTGGCCAACCTCAAGCTCGGCGCCCGGATGAAGTCGTCGCCGCTGGTGCTGCCCGCGCGCCACCTTCTCAACCTCGCCGTCCTGCTGGTGTCCGCCGCGCTGATGGTGTGGTTCATGCTCGCCGACGGCTGGGTCGGGATGGTGCCGCTCACGCTCATGACCGTCCTCGCGCTGGCGCTGGGCTTCCACCTCGTCGCCGCCATCGGCGGCGGCGACATGCCGGTCGTGGTGTCGATGCTCAACAGCTACTCGGGCTGGGCCGCGGCCGCGGCGGGCTTCATGCTCGGCAACGACCTGCTGATCATCACCGGAGCGCTCGTCGGCTCGTCCGGCGCGATCCTCAGCTACATCATGTGCAAGGCGATGAACCGCTCCTTCGTCAGCGTCATCGCCGGCGGGTTCGGGTCCGACGGGGCCACCGTCGCCGGCGACCGCGACTACGGCGAGCACCGCGAGATCCAGGCCGGCGAGGTCGCCGACCTGCTCGCCGGGGCCTCGTCGGTGGTCATCACCCCCGGCTACGGCATGGCCGTCGCCCAGGCGCAGTACCCCGTGGCCGAGCTGACGCGGAAGCTGCGGGACAAGGGCGTCGACGTCCGCTTCGGCATCCACCCCGTCGCAGGCCGCCTGCCCGGGCACATGAACGTCCTGCTCGCCGAGGCGAAGGTGCCCTACGACATCGTGCTCGAGATGGACGAGATCAACGACGACTTCGCCGACACCGACGTCGTGCTGGTCATCGGCGCCAACGACACCGTCAACCCCGCCGCGCTCGAGGAGCCCGGCTCGCCGATCGCGGGCATGCCCGTGCTCGAGGTGTGGAACGCCCGCGACGTGATCGTGTTCAAGCGCTCGATGGCCACCGGCTACGCCGGCGTACAGAACCCGCTCTTCTTCAAGGACAACACCCAGATGCTCTTCGGCGACGCCAAGGACAAGGTCAACGAGATCGTCGCCGCCCTCGGCTGAGGCGGCGCCCGTGTCGGTTCATCAAGGTATGCAGATCAACCCGCACTTCCCTGCGTCAATTCACCGTGGGAAGTGCCGGTTCGCCTACATACCTTGATGAACCAGCGGCGGGCGCTCGACCGGGGGACTGACCTCGCCCCGGCTACCCGACCTGCACGCCGGCGAGCGTGCCGATCAGGTAGGTCACGCCCATCGCGAGCAGTCCACCGCCCACGTTGCGCACCACGGCGGGGCCGCGCGGGCTGTAGCCGAGCCGCGCGCTGACGAAGCCGGTGAGCGCGAGCGCCGCGGCCACGCTGAGCACCGTGACCAGGATCCGCTGCCCCGCGGGGACGAGCGCCACGATCAGCAGCGGCAGCAGCGCGCCCACGGTGAAGGAGAGCATCGAGGCCCAGGCGGCGTGCCAGGGATTGGTCAGGTTGTCCGGGTCGATGCCGAACTCGATCTCGGCGTGCGCGCGCAGGGCGTCGTGCTCGGTGAGCTCGCGGGCGACCTGCTCCGCGGTCTCGGCCGACAGGCCCTTCTCGACGTACATCTGGGCGAGCTCGCGCTCCTCGGTCTGCGGCATCTGCTGCAGCTCGCGCGCCTCCAGGTGGAGCAGGGCCCGCTCGGAGTCGCGCTGCGTGCTGACCGAGACGTACTCCCCGGCGCCCATGCTCAGCGCGCCTGCGGTCAGGGCGGCGATGCCCGCGATCACGATGGCCCCGTTGTCGTCGGTCGCGCCGGCCACACCCATCACCACACCCGCGGTGGACACGATGCCGTCGTTGGCGCCGAGCACCGCGGCCCGCAGCCAGTTGAGGCGCTCGCCGACGTCCCCGCCCATCTCGGCGTGGAAGTGCTTCGGGTCGTCGTCGGTACCGATCTGCGGGCTCACCCTTCGATCGTCGCCCCGCCTGCGGCCGGACGCAACGAAGGTGAGCCTTGGCTGCGCGCCCCCCGTCAGCCGAGGGGGAACGTCGCGACCACCTCGTGGCGCGGACGGCGACGCGGGCCCTCGCCGAGGTGCGAGGCCACCAGGGCGACCTCGGTGACCTGCCAGCGCGGGCCCTCGTAGGTGTCGAGGAGCCGGACCCACGAGGTGACGTTGGCCGGCCTGCCGAGCCGGGCGAGCGTGAGGTGCGGACGGAACCGCTGGCCGTCGACGCGGGCTCCCGCCCGCGACGTCGCGGCCCGGCAGGCCGCGGCGAGCCGGTCGAGCCCGGCGTCGTCGTCGACCTCGAGGCCGGCGTGCAGCACCCGGGCGGAGTCGGGGTGCGGGAAGGCGCCGCCGCCGGCGACGCGCATCCCGAAGGACGCCCGGCGCCCGGCGGCCGCGGCCAGCAGCTCCTCGAGCTGGTCGAGCGAGCGCTCGGGCACCGACTCCGCGAACGCCAGGGTCACGTGCCACTGCTCCGGCGCGGACCAGCGGAAGTCCGCCGCCTCCCGGCGCACGGCCAGGAACTCGTCGAGGTGCTCGACGACCCCGGCTGGGGGCAGGAGGGCGACGAAGGCCCGCATCACAGGCCCAGGTCGCGCCCGATCAGCATCTTCATGATCTCGTTGGACCCGGCCCAGATCTTCGTCACGCGCGCGTCGCGCCAGGCGCGGGCGACGCGGTACTCGTTCATGTAGCCGTAGCCGCCGTGCACCTGCACGCAGTGGTCGAGCACGTCGTTCTGCACCTGCGAGGTCCACCACTTCGCCTTGGCGGCGTCGACGGGGGTGAGCTCCTTCTTGGTGTGCGCGAGCACGCACTGGTCGACGAACGCCTGCGAGACGTCGACGCGGGTGACCAGGTCGGCCAGCAGGAACTGGGTGTTCTGGAAGGCGCCGATCGGCTGGCCGAACGCCTGGCGGTCCTTGGCGTACTGGATCGTCTCCTCGAGGATCTGCCGGGCGTGGGCCAGGTTGGTGATGGCCGAGCCGAGGCGCTCCTGCGGCAGGAACTGCATCATCGAGATGAAGCCGGTGTCGAGCGGGCCGACGAGGTCGTCGTTGCTGACCCGCACGTCCTCGAACGACAGCTCGGCCGTGTCGGACTCGTCCTGGCCGACCTTGTCGAGCACCCGGCCGACGCTGAAGCCGTCGAGCGTGGTGTCGACGGCGAAGAGCGAGATGCCCTTGGCCTTCTTCTCCGGGCTGGTGCGTGCGGCGACCAGGACGAGGTCGGCGGAGCCGCCGTTGGTGATGAAGGTCTTGGACCCGTTGATGATCCAGTCGTCGCCGTCGCGCACGGCCGTGGTCTTGAGGTTGGCCAGGTCGGAGCCGCCGCCGGGCTCGGTCATCCCGATGGCCGTGACCAGCTCGCCGGTCGCGCAGCGCGGCAGCCAGCGGGCCTTCTGCTCGTCGTTCGTCAGGTGCACCAGGTAGGGCACGGTGATGTCGGCGTGGATGCCGAGGCAGCTCGGAAGGGTCATGTTGACCTTGGCGAGCTCCTCGGTGAGGACCGCGTTGAAGCGGTAGTCGCCGGCCTCGGCGCCGCCGAAGGCCTCCGGGATCTCGAGGCCGAGGAAGCCCTGCTTGCCGGCCGCGAGCCAGAAGTCGCGGTCCAGGCCGTGGTTGCCGGCGTAGCTCTCGAGGTGCGGGACGACCTCTCGGTCCAGGAACTGCTTGACCGAGGCGCGGAAGGCCTCGTGGTCCTCGTCGTAGATCTCACGCTTCATGCCGCTATGTTACCCGCGGGTCACCACGCGGCGCGATCATGGTCAAGAGCCGTCGCCAGCCGCCGATCGAGGGTAACGTCGCGCCATCGGCTCGTCTCGGTGGCAGGAGCAGCGGTGGGCGACGACGCGGGGTGGGTTCGCCCACGGGGGAAGGCGTGGGGCAACGAGGCCCAGCGCGCGGTCCTGCACGCCGTCGCGGAGGACATGGCACGCCGCACGCAGCACAAGGTGGTGGCCATCGAGGCGCTGCGCTCGGACGGCTTCTTGGAGTTCGTGGCCATCGCGGGCGACGACGCGGCTCGCGACAAGATGATCGGCCAGGCGTCCCCGCTCGCGCTCGACCACATCCACGCGCTCGGCGAGGACCTCGCGGGCTGGCGCCACATCCCGGGCGAGCGGCTCGACGACGACACCCGCGCGTGGCTCGACGAGTACGGCCACAAGCCCGCGACCGTCGCGTCCGGCCTGCCCGACGGCTGGGACCCCGACGACCAGATGCTCCGCCTGCTGGAGAACGAGGACGGCGACCTGCGCGCGATCGTCTACCTCGACGAGCCGCACTCGGGGCTGCGGCCGACGGCGAAGACCGCGGAGGCGATCAACGCCGAGGTCGGCGCGATGTTCGAGGCGGTGATCAGCATCGTGGAGCGCGAGCTCTACGGCGAGCAGCTCCGCATGGTCACCCAGGCACGCCGGGCGATCGGGAGCGTACGCCCCGGCCTGGGCGTGCAGGAGCTCGTCGGCGAGCTGTCGCGGGCGATGACCGAGGCGATGGACGTGGCCTCGGTCGACGTGGTCTCGACGGTCACGGTGGTCGAGGGGCTCGAGGCCGCACGCGCCGAGGTGGCCGAGCTGATGCGCCACCAGTGGCGCCGCCGCGGGCACGTCGTCGTCGAGCCGCAGCGCACCTGGAGCATGCAGGAGGAGTCGATCGAGACGCCGCACGCGCTGATGCTCCTGCTCGACAGCCGCGGCTTCGGGTCCGGACTGCTCGTGCCGATCGGGGCGGGGGAGGAGTACCTCGGCACCCTGGCGATGGGCCGCGCCCCCGACGCGCCGCGCTGGAACGCCTCCGAGATCAATGCCGCGACCACCGTGGCCGGCGACGTGGCCAGGCTCCTGCTCGAGGCGCGGCTGATGGAGCGCGAGCGGGCGCTCAACGCCCAGCTGCGCGAGGTCAACGACTACCGGCGCGACATGGTGCTGACCCTCGCCCACGAGCTCCGCAACCCGGTCAGCGTGCTCTACACCCACCTCGAGCTGCTCGACCAGGACCCCGCGCCCGGAGACGTGCGCGACTCCCTCGGCGCGCTCGGCCGCTCGGCGCGGCGCATCGAGGACATGGTCGCCGACCTGATGACCCTGGCCTCGGTGAGCGACCCCGACAACGGGCCGGCGGCCGGGGAGGTCGACCTGTCGGCGCTGGTCCGCGAGACCTGCGACGACCTGGCGTCGACCGCCGCCGCGGCCGGCGTGGAGATGGAGGCCTCGGTGGCCGACGGCCTGAGCCTGACCGGCGAGGCCGCTGGCCTGCAGCGGCTGGTCGCCAACCTGGTGGGCAACGCGGTCAAGTACACGCCGGCCGGCGGGCGGGTCCGCCTGGTGGCCTCGGCGCAGGCGGTCGACGGAGTGGCCGGGGTGCGGGTGACCTGCACCGACACCGGCATCGGCATCGCCGCCGACGAGCTCGACAAGGTGTTCCAGCCGTTCTTCCGCTCCGGCAGCGCCGAGGCGCGGCGGCGTCCGGGCACCGGGCTGGGTCTGGCCATCATCGAGCGCGTGGTGACCGCCCACAAGGGCACACTGGAGGTCACCTCGACGCTGGGGGAGGGCACCACGTTCGCCGCGTGGATCCCGGCCGGACGGCGGCGCACGCCCGCCTGACGGCGACGCCGACGGTCGAGGTCATGCGCCGGCAGGCGCCCGAGGGGTGATAACCGGCCGGGGCGCTGGGCCGGCCCCCTACCATCCTTGGTGCGGGTGGGGAGGGGCGACGACGCCATGGAGCAGGCACGGACCGAGGAGCGCAGGACGCGCGACCTCAGCTGGGGCGACGCGCGCGCCCGTGCGCTCATGCGCGAGCTGGCCCGCGACGCGGCCAAGCGCGCCGGCTTCCGCGTCTGTGCCATCGAGGTCGTGCGGCCCAAGGGCCTGCTCGAGTTCGTCGCGATCTTCGGCGACGAGCGCAACGAGGAGGAGCGGCTCGGCACCGCGTCCCGCCTCGCCGACATGCAGCTCGTCTTCGCGGAGGGCCGGCGCCTGGGTCACTTCGTGTGGATCCCGGGCGACGAGCTCTCCGAGGAGGTCCGCGAGAGCCTCGACGGCGTCGTCGTCGTGCCCGACATCCCGGTGACCGACTGCCCCGAGGCGTGGCACCCCCTCGACATGCTCGTCGCGGAGATCACCGACGAGCGTGGCGACCTGCGCGCGCTGCTCTACCTCGACGTCCCGACCGACCTCCGCCGACCCGGCGAGGAGCGCGTCCTCGAGCTGAGCGACGACCTCGACGTGGTGCTGCGCTCGATCCTCGCGGCCGTGGAGCGCGAGGAGTACGCCGACCACATGAGGGTCATCCGCGCCACCCGGCGCCTGGCCCGGTCCAACACGGCGCGCCACGACGTCAACCACCTCCTGCGCGAGGCCCGCTCGACGCTGCTCGGCGCGCTGTCGGTCGACGAGCTCGAGATCCGCGTCCTCTTCCACGACGACAGCGACGGCCCGGACAGCCTGGGCCTGGGCATGGCCCCCGAGGTGCGGAGCGCCCTCGACGCCGCCGCCGCCCGCGCGTGGGCCGCCCAGCGGGTGATCATCATCGAGCCCGGCCAGGTCTGGGGCGACGTCGGGCTCGCGTCCTACGCCGACCGGTTCACCGAGGCCCTGCGCCGGGCCGGGTTCGAGGCGGTGGTCGTGGCGCCCGTGGGCGTCGACGACGAGCTGCTCGGCATGCTCATGTGCGCGCGGCGCACCGGCTCGCGACGCTGGACCGACAGCGAGGGCCTCGCGGCGCTGGAGCTCGGCCACGACCTGGGCCGCGCCATCGCCAACGCCCGCGCGACCCAGCGGGAGCGCCGCTTGCTCGAGGAGCTGCGCGGGGCCGAGGAGGCCCGGCACCGGTTCCTGCGCGAGCTGACCCACGAGATCAACAACCCGATGACCGTCATCGCCGCCAACGCCGAGTTCCTGCTCGAGAGCGAGACCGTCGAGGAGCAGGACCGCAAGCGCGCGCAGGCCATCCTGCGGGGCAGCGAGCGGCTCAGCCACCTGCTCGACGGGCTGGCGACGCTGACGCGGGTCAGCGACCCGCAGCACCGGCCGCAGATGCAGCACGTCGACCTCGTCGCCGTGGTCGAGGAGACGGTCGCGGCGATGACCGCCGTGGCCGAGCGGTCGGGCGTCACCCTCCACCTCGTCGGCGACCTCAGCGAGGCCGTCGTGCTGGGCGACCCGCTCGAGATCGCCGGCGCGGTGTCCAACCTGGTCGACAACGCGGTGAAGTACTCCGACGCCGGCGACGAGGTGTGGCTGGGCATCGAGCGCCGCGCCGACGGCGGGCTGTCGTTCTCCTGCAAGGACGAGGGCATCGGGATCTCCGAGGCCGATCAGGCCAACCTGTTCGCGCCGCTGTTCCGCTCGACCAACGAGGACGCGCTGATGCGCCCGGGCACCGGCCTCGGGCTCGGCATCGTGCGGGAGATCATGCAACGCCACGGCGGGCGCATCGAGATCGAGTCGGTGCTCGGTCGTGGCACCCGCGTCCGTCTGCACTTCCGGCCCCTGGTGCACGACCGGGCCCGGCGCTCCTGAGCCGGCTCAGCCCAGCAGCTCGTCGACCCACGCGGGCACCAGCACGGTGGCCGGGCCCTGCCGGGACTCGTCGAAGTCGGAGGCGCCGGCGCTCGGCTCGAGGTTGAGCTCGAGGGTCCGGCCGCGGGCCCAGTGGACGAACGCCGCGGCCGGGTAGACGACGCCGGACGTGCCGATCGAGACGAAGAGGTCGCAGCCCTCGAGGGCCTCCTCGACCAGGTCCATGCCGTAGGGCACCTCGCCGAACCACACGATGTCGGGACGCAGGTCGCGAGCGCCGCAGCCCGGGCACGGCGGGCCGTCGGCCAGTGTGCCGTGCCACTCGTACCGCTCGTCGCAGGCGGTGCACCACGCGGCCTGCAGCCGGCCGTGGATGTGGTGCACCCGTCGTGAGCCGGCTCGCTCGTGGAGGTCGTCGACGTTCTGGGTGACGAGGAGCAGGTCGTCGCCGAGCGCGTCCTCGAGGCGGGCCAGCGCGTGGTGCGCGGCGTTGGGCTCGACGCCGGCCAGGGCCGCCCGCCGCGCGTCGTAGAAGCGTTGCACGAGGCCCGGGTCGTCGGCGTAGGCCTCCGGTGTGGCCACCTGCATCGGGTCGTGGCCCTCCCACAGCCCGCCCGTGTCACGGAACGTGGTCAGGCCGCTCTCGGCCGAGATGCCCGCCCCGGTCAGCACGACGATCCTCATGGCCCCAGTCCTACCAGCCGGTCACCCGTAGGGGTGCGGCCCGGGTGGAGGTGAGGTGCCTACTCCGGTAGAACACTCCGGCATGGCTGACCTGGGAGGGACCTCGGACGCCGTCGCGTTCGTCGGCGAGTGGGACGGCCCGGTCGTGGCGACCGCCGTGCACGCGGGGCACGACCTGCGCCCCGAGATCGCCGAGGCGATGGTGCTCGACGAGGCGGAGCGCTTCCGCGAGGAGGACCCGTTCACCGACCGGCTGGCCGCGGTGGTGCCCGATCGGGTCGTGACCCGGCGTTCGCGCTTCGAGGCCGACCTCAACCGGCCGCGCCGCGAGGCGATCTACCGCAAGCCCGACGACTGCTGGGGGCTCGAGGTGTGGCGCGACGGCGTGTTGTCCGACGAGCTCTACGAGGGCAGCCTGGCGACCTACGACGCCTTCTACGACGCCCTCGCGCCACGGCTCGACGCGCTCGCCGAGCACGGTCCGTTCGTGCTGCTCGACGTGCACTCCTACAACCACCGCCGCGACGGCGCCGACCGGCCGCCGGCCCCCGCCGAGGACAACCCGGAGGTCAACGTCGGCACCGGCAGCCTCGACCACGAGCTGTTCGGGCCGCTGGTCGAGCGATTCACCGCAGACCTCCGCGACGCGTCCGTGGGCTGCGGGCCGCTCGACGCCCGCGAGAACGTCGTCTTCGAGGGCCGCGGCCTCGCGTGGTGGGTGCACGACCGCTACCCGCGGGTGGGCTGCGTGCTGGCCATCGAGTTCAAGAAGACCTTCATGGACGAGTGGAGCGGTGAGCTGGACGCCGAGCGGTTCCGTCGCGCCCAGGAGGGCCTCGCCGCAGCCGTGCCGGGCCTCCACGACGAGCTCGAGCGCCTGCGGTGAGCGACGGTGAGCCAGCCCGGCCGGGTGCTGGGCTGAGCGCCGCCGACCTCGCCGTCGACCACCGTCTCTCGCTGCTGGCCCAGAGCTTCCGCTTCCTGCTCGACATCACGCCCGTCGACGCCGACGACCTGCGCGACGACTTCCTCGAGGGCCGGGTGCTCGACCCGCCGTTCACCTACCGCGAGCTCGAGACCGACCCGGCGGTCGTGCGCGCCGAGCTCGACGACATCGATCCCGGTGCGGTCGACGACCCGGTGCTCGGCCAGCTGCTGCGCGCCAAGCACCGCGAGATGGAGCTCCAGGTCGACATGCTCCAGGCGCGCGGCACCGACGACTTCCTCTCGCTGAGCGTGGAGCTCTACGGCGGGGTGTCGCCGTCGCTGCGCGCCCAGGCCGAGGCGCTGCTGGCGGGCATCACGCGCACCGAGCCCAGCGGCGCGGCCCTGCACGCCGAGGAGTTCCTCGAGCTCGCGGAGGCCGAGATCGCCCGCTACCGCGACGAGGACCCCGACCTGGGCATGCACGCCGAGATCCGCTCGGACGTCAACGGCGTGATGGTCTCGGGCGACGTGCTCCTCATCGGCCCGGAGACGCGGGTGCAGCGCGCCCGCGCCCAGGCGCTGCTGCACCACGAGGTGGGGACCCACCTGGTGACCCAGGCCAACGGGAGCCACCAGCCGATCAAGGTGCTCGGCGTCGGGCTCGCCGGCTACGACGAGACGCAGGAGGGGCTCGCGGTCCTGGCCGAGATCGCCTGCGGCGGGCTGACGGCGTTCCGGCTGCGCCAGCTGGCCAGCCGCGTCGTGACGGTGCACCGGATGATCGCCGGCGCGACGTTCGCCGAGGCCCACGAGGCGCTCGTCGCCGACGACTTCCCGAGCGGCAGCGCGTGGACCACGGTCATGCGCGTCTACCGCTCGGGCGGGATGACCAAGGACGCGATCTACCTGCGGGGGCTCGTCGAGCTGCTCGACCACCTCGGCTCCGGCGGCTCGCTCGACCAGCTCTGGCTCGGGAAGTTCTCGCTGCGCGACCTGCCCCTGATCGGGGACCTCGAGTCCCGCGGGCTGCTGCGCCCGCCCCGGGTGCTGCCGCGCTACCTGCACGACCCGGCCGCGCACGACAACCTGGCCCGCGCCGCCGGCACCGACGACCTCAGCACACTCCTGGAGGGACCCGCATGAAGATCGGATTCGTCGTCAACGACATCGAGACGGAGAAGGCGGAGTACACCACCAACCGACTCGCCATGGCCGCGAACGAGATGGGGCACGAGGCCTGGTACATGGGCATCGGCGACTTCGCCTACGAGCCCGACGGGTCGCTGAGCACCAAGGCCCGCGCCGGTCAGGCCAAGACCTACCGATCCCTCGAGCGGCACCTCGCCGACGTGAAGAAGCCCGACGTCGAGCAGCTCATCGGCCTCGACGAGTTCGACGTGGTGATGCTGCGCAACGACCCGGCCGACGACGCCGAGACCGACCCCTGGCGCAACAACGCGGGCGTCGCCTTCGGCCAGCTCATCGCCTCCAGCGGGGTGCTCGTCGTCAACGACCCCACCAGCCTGGCCAACGCGCTGTCCAAGGCCTACTTCCAGCACTTCCCCGAGATCGTGCGCCCACGCACGCTCATCTCGCGCGACGAGGACATGATCGAGGAGTTCATCACCGACCTCGGCGGCA
Source organism: Nocardioides sp. Z13_37 (assembly GCF_058355585.1). Taxonomy (NCBI): domain Bacteria; kingdom Bacillati; phylum Actinomycetota; class Actinomycetes; order Propionibacteriales; family Nocardioidaceae; genus Nocardioides; species Nocardioides sp. Z13_37. The sequence continues at coordinate 928,812 of NZ_JBZGDV010000001.1, forward strand.
AGGCGGTGCTCAAGCCGCTGCAGGGCTCGGGCGGCGCGGGGGTGTTCCTCGTCGACCGCAAGGAGGCGCCCAACCTCACGCAGATCATCGAGGCCATCTCCCGCGACGGCTACGTCGTGGCCCAGGAGTACCTCCCCGAGGCGGCCAAGGGCGATGTGCGGATGTTCGTGATGAACGGCAGCCCGCTGGTCGTCGACGGCGAGTACGCCGCGTTCCGGCGCACGCCCTCCACCAAGGACATCCGCTCCAACATGTCCGCCGGTGGCAAGGCCGAGAAGGTCAAGGTCACCGACGACATGCTCGCGATGGTCGAGGTGGTGCGGCCCAAGCTCGTCGCCGACGGGATGTTCCTCGTCGGCCTCGACATCGTGGGCGACAAGCTGATGGAGATCAACGTCTTCAGCCCCGGCGGCCTCGGCAGCGCGCACGCGCTCTACGAGGTCAACTTCGCCCCCGCGATCATCGGCGAGCTCGAGCGCAAGGTGAACATCCGCCGGCACTACCCGGAGATCGACAACCACACCCTCGCGACCAGCTGAGCCGAGCTGCGGGCGGGTGGGACGCCTCAGTAGTACCAGGGGAAGCATCTGGCCCCCCGTCGGCCGTCGTCGGCGAGTGTTGGCCGTGGACGAAAAGTGGGGCCGACCTGCACAAACTCAGAGCCAAACGTCGACGGCACCGTTGGCAATGCGCGAGCGTTACCGACGCTCTTGCGGACAGTTTGCGGACCCCCCGCGCTCGGTCCGTACCACCGACCGCGGCGCTCAGGCTTCAGCGACAACTGACTCGATCAGAGCGCGCGACCTTGCCCGAAGAACGTCCATCGGCGGCCCGTCGAGGTCCGCGACCGGGAGCTGCCAACGGCGTACGTCCGGGAGCATGTCGAGCTCGCCCTTGCCACCACCATCCACGGCGCACAGGGCGAGACGGTCGACCACGCCCACGTCGCGATCGGCGAGACCACCGGAGCCGCGGCTGCGTACGTCGCGATGACCCGCGGCAGGCAGGCCAACGTCGCGCACCTCGTCGCCGAGTCGGCGGAGGACGCTCGAAAGCAGTGGATCGACGTGTTCGACCGTGACCGCGCAGGCCTCGGACCTGCCCACGCCCGCGTTCAGGCGATCGACGCCATCGACCGGTACGGGACGGCCGCCAGACGCCCTCCGGCGCCAATGTTCCCCGCCCCGGAACACGGGCCGCCCATGTCGCAGTCGCCTGGAATCGGTCTCTGACAAGCCCATGCGGCCGTCGACTTAGGGATACCTGTTGACCTGCGGAAACGCGGGCCGCGGTCAGGTATCCCCCTCGAGGTATCCCGTAATCGTGGATACCTGACCGCCCACGCGGGCCGACACGGACCGACCGTCCGCGACCACAACCGGCGAGGAGCAACGCCATGACCACATCATCGATCGAATCCGACGAGAACCGCCGCCCGATCGAGAACCCCCGGCGACGAGATCCTCACCCTCCAGGAAGCGTGCCGCTTCCTCCGCGTCGCTGAGGGTACGCTGCGCTACTGGCGCCACCTCGGCTGCGGGCCGCGCAGCTTCACGATCGGCCGCCACGTCCGCTACTGGCGTACCGATCTCGTCCGCTGGCTCTCGGAACAGACCCGCCGTCCACAGGATCCGGACTGATCCGGACGACGACGGCGCCGAAGTGGGCACCCACGACGATCAAGACCCGGTTCGTGATCGTGAGGTCGGTCATCCGTGCCGCCGTCGCGGACCGCGTGATCGCCGCAGACCCGACGGCGGGCGTCGCCCTGCCGAGGCGACGCAAGGTCGAGGCTACGATGCGGATCCCGACGGTCGAGCAGGTCGGCCGGCTGCTGGCCACGCTGACAGCAACCGGGTCTCGACTCGTCACGGCTTCCGTGCCTATGTCGCGCTCTGCGCCTTCGCCGGGCTGCGGAAGGGTGAAGCCGCTGGCGTCCAGATCGGGGACATCGATTTCGCGCTGCGTCGGCTCACGGTGTCGCGGCAACTGCAGCGGGATGGCTCGACCCTCGTTGCTCGGCTGCCGAGGTACGGTTCGGAGCGGGTTGCACCTGCCCGACGACCTCGTGGAGATGCTTCGATCTCACATCGAGAAGTACCTGCCCGAGGATCCAGCGTCGGACGCGTGGCTGTCTACCGTCGGCGACGGACCCATGTACGACAACGACATTGACTGGCGCTGGCGTGCAACGCGGACGTCGGCCGGTCTGCGCACGTGCGGCTGCACGACCTTCGGCACTTCTACGCCTCCGGCCGATCGCCGCGGGCTGCGACGTCGTCACCGTCCAGCGAGCACTCGGGCACTCGTCTGCGACCACGACGCTGAATACCTACAGCCACCTGTGGCCGACGGCGGAGGATCGGACGCGGGCTGCCGCCTCTGATCTGATGGCGCAGGCACGGGGCTTGACGCCGCCTGCTGATGCTGCCGTAGAGCATGTCGCAATACCCGAATCATCTGTGCACTTGCAAAGATGATCTTTGCATTGAATCATGGGGTCATGATCTACGCAGTCCCGACGCTCGACGATCGTGATCGCGAGGTCATCGAAGGAATCGAGCAGTACAGAAGCCAGCTCCGACACTTCATCGGCCGACCTCGCCGCTGGCAAGGTCTCATGCGCCGCAACCTCCGCGCGCGCGCAATGCGCGGCTCGAACAGCATCGAGGGTTATGACGTCTCCCTCGATGATGCCCTCGCCATCCTTGAGGACGACGAGGAGGCGCTGACCGCCGACCAGCGCACGGTCCTCGAGGTAACGGGCTATCGCAACGCCATGACGTACGTGCAGCAGCTCGCTGATGATCCTGACTTCAGCCTGGACCAATCGCTCCTTCGGGGGCTCCACTTCATGATGCTCGGCCACGACCTGGACAAGAGCCCGGGGTCCTATCGGCGGGGTGCCATCTACGTGCGCGATGACGAGACCGAGGAAATCGTCTACGAGGGGCCAGACGCTGACCTCGTGCCGAGCCTGATGCGCGAGCTCGTGGAGCAACTGGAAGCCCTGCTCAGCGATCCAGGCTGCCCCATCTTCGTCGCCGCAGCGATGGCGCATCTGAACCTCGTCATGATCCATCCGTTCCGCGACGGAAACGGGCGGATGGCCAGATGCCTTCAGACCCTGATGCTGTCGCGCAATCAAGTCCTCGGACAGGAGTTCTCCAGCATCGAGGAGTGGCTGGGTCGCAACACGTTGGACTACTACGAGGTGTTGGCGAAGACCGGACAGGGCAAGTGGAATCCGGGTAACGATGCGACAGCGTGGGTGCGCTTCAACCTGATGGCGCACCATATGCAGGCTCAAACCGTCTGGCATCGCGTGCAGGAGGCCGATGAGTTGTGGATGAAGCTGGAGGCACTCGCGACCGACCGCGGATTCCCGGACCGATCCGTCCAAGCTCTGTATACGGGCGCGCTGGGTCTACGGGTTCGCCGAATCGCGTACGAAGAAGCGACCGGCCTCGAGTACGCGACGGCCGGACGGGACCTCCGCAACCTGGCGTCTGCCGGCCTGTTGCTGGCAAAGGGCGAGACCCGCGGGCGCTACTACATGGGCAGCGCCGAGCTTCGGGAAATCTACGGCGAAGTGCGTGCCGCGCATCGAGGACAGATCGTGGATCCCTACAAGACCCCACCCTTGGATGACCAGGCCGACGACCCGCTTTTCTAGGTCGGCACAAGTAAGCGGTCGGCCGGCGGCCGGACGATTCTGCCTTAGCCCCAGAAATCGGGTCGCCTGAGCTCTCGATGTGGTCGAGGAGCGCCTCGACGTCCTTCGTCGGTCGCTTGCGCTTGTACTCGTGGAACTTCAGGTTCCGGTCGCGCCAGTAGATCGCCAGAGCCCGGTCGTCTTCATGTAGCGAAGTCGGGCGATGGGGAAGCGTGTGTGCGCGCCCACGCCGTCCCACGGTGGTCGCACCTCGACGATGTCGACGTAACGGTCCGCAACGTCGGCCTCGACCTTGAGCTGGTCCCACAAGTGCTCGGGGACACGCTCGCGCGCCCACAGGCGGATCCTGTGAAGGTCGGTCTCAGGAAGCACGGTCACCCCTGATCGTCGATGGCTCGCGTCGACTTCTTGCGGACCTTCTGCGCACCAGACGCGGACTTTTCAGCCCTGCACCCCACATGACCTGCGCAAACGCGCCGGATCAGTAGTACCAGGGGTAGGGCGACCAGTCGGGCTCGCGCTTCTCCAGGAACTGGTCGCGTCCCTCCTGCGCCTCGTCGGTCATGTAGGCCAAGCGGGTCGTCTCGCCGGCGAAGAGCTGCTGGCCGACGAGGCCGTCGTCGAGGAGGTTGAAGGAGTACTTCAGCATCCGCTGCGCGGTGGGGGACTTGCCGTTGATCTTTCGTCCCCAGTCGAGCGCAACCCGCTCGAGCTCGGCATGCGCGACGACGCGGTTGACCGCGCCCATGCGGTGCATCTCCTCGGCGTCGTACTCGTCGCCGAGGAAGAAGATCTCGCGGGCGAGCTTCTGCCCCACCTGGCGCGCGAGGTAGGCCGAGCCGTAGCCGCCGTCGAAGGAGCCCACGTCGGCGTCGGTCTGCTTGAAGCGGGCGTGCTCGCGGCTGGCGAGGGTGAGGTCGGCGACGACGTGCAGGCTGTGCCCGCCGCCGGCCGCCCAGCCGGGGACCACGCAGATGACGACCTTCGGCATGAAGCGGATCAGCCGCTGGCACTCGAGGATGTGCAGGCGCGCGAGCCGTGCCTTGTCGATGGGGCTGGGCTCCTCGGCCCCGGTGTCGCCGGCGCCGGCGGAGGTGTCCTCGTACTGGTAGCCGGCGCGTCCGCGGATGCGCTGGTCGCCGCCGGTGCAGAAGGCCCACTTGCCGTTCTTGGCGCTCGGGCCGTTGCCGGTCAGGATCACGCAGCCGACGTCGGCCGACGTGCGCGCGTGCTCGAGGGTGCGCAGCAGCTCGTCGACGGTGTGCGGGCGGAACGCGTTGAGCACGTCGGGGCGGTCGAACGCGATGCGCACGGTGCCGTGCTCGCGGGCGCGGTGGTAGGTCAGGTCGGTGAGGTCGTCGAAGCCGGGCACCGCGTCCCAGGCCTCGGGGTCGAAGATCTCGCTGACGCCCTCGATCGCACTCATGGCTCCGGAGGCTATCCCCCGGTGGCCGGGTGGTCCGCGGCTGCCCCGAGGCCCGGCGGCGCCCGTTGTTCGGCGCACCACCCCGGCGGGGCTGGAAGATCCCCACCTGCCGTGGTGTTGTGGAGCACATGGCACTGACAGGTTCGTACGTCCCCAGCAAGGCCGAGTGGGTCCGCAACCAGGTCGCGGAGTTCGAGGCGAGCAACGGCGAGAAGGCCAACACCCTGGGCGACACCGACTACCCGATCGTGGTCGTGACCTCGGTTGGCGCGAAGTCGGGCAACCTGCGCAAGAACCCCGTGATGCGGGTCGAGCGCGACGGCGCCTACCTCGCGGTGGCGTCCAAGGGTGGCGCCCCGGACAACCCCGAGTGGTACTACAACTTCGTCGCCCACCCCGAGGTCGAGCTGCAGGACGGCGCCGAGAAGCACGTCTACACCGCCCGCATCCTCCACGGCGAGGAGCGCGCCGACTGGTGGGAGCACGCGGTCGCCACGTGGCCGACGTACGCGTCCTACCAGGAGAAGACCGACCGGGAGATCCCGCTCTTCCTGCTCGAGCGCGCCTGACGCCCGCCCGCGCCGACCTGCCCGCGCGAGAGCCCTCCTCCGTGCCGACTACCTCCGCCCACCTAGGGTGGAGCCCTCGGGACTATGGGGGTAGTGGATGACCGAAACGGACGGACCGACCGCGCTGCGGGTCTACCTGCTCGACGACCACGTGGTCGTGCGGCGGGGGCTCCGGGCGGTGCTCGCACCGGAGGACGACATCGAGATCGTCGGCGAGTCCGGCACGGTGGCGGAGGCGGTGCCGCAGATACGCGAGCTGGTGCCCGACGTCGCCGTCCTCGACGGCCGGCTGCCCGACGGCAGCGGCATCGACGTGTGCCGCGAGGTCAGGTCGGCCGTGCCGAGCGTGCAGGCCCTGATCCTCGCGAGCGACGACGACGAGGACGCGATGGTCGACGCGGTCCTGGCCGGCGCGTCCGGCTACGTCCTCAAGACCGCCGACGAGCGTGCACTGGTCGACGCCGTGCGGGCGGTGGGGCGCGGCCAGTCGCTCATCGACGCCAGCGTCGCCCTGCGCGTCGTCGAGCGGATGGGGGCCCGGGACCAGGCTCCGGGCCTGTCCCGGCTCACGGACGGCGAGTGGCGGGTCCTCGACCTCATCGCCGAGGGGATGACCAACCGGCAGATCGGCGAACGCCTGCACCTCGCGGAGAAGACGGTCAAGAACCAGGTCACCGGCCTGCTCGCCAAGCTGGGCGTGCAGCGTCGTACGCAGGCGGCGGTGCTGGCCTCCGCGCTCGGGCGTCGACGATCCCGCTGACCCCGGTGGGGGCGCCGGTCGACCCGGTCAGTCGCCCTGCGGGCGGTCGCGGATCGCGCTGAGCAGCGAGTCGACGGCGTCCTCGGTCGGGGACGCGGCCTCCTGGTTGGAGCGGGCCAGCTGGGCGAGGAGCTCGGCGCGGTGGACGGCGACCGACCGCGGCGCGTCGATGCCGATGCGGACGACGTCGCCCCGCACCTCGAGGACCGACACGGTGACGTCGTCGCCGATGACGACGCTCTCTCCGGCACGGCGGCTCACGACCAGCATGCCGTCACGCTACCGGAGGCGTCGCGGGACGCCTCACGCGATCAGGGGCGTGGCGACCGACAGGCCCGGGTCGTCGAGCACCACCTGCACCGCGCGGTGGGTGGCCACGTCGAGCACGACGGGCGCGGCCAGGTTGGCAGTGGTGCTGGCGAGGGACGCTCCGGCGGTGAGCACGCAGAGCACGACGAGGTCGTCGACCGAGGCCGAGCCCAGCTCGGTCAGGACCGCCTCGTCGACCTCGGGCGCGTAGTCGGGGAAGAACGGGGCCGGCGGCACGACGAGGAAGCGCAGGCCCGGCTCGTCGAGCGAGGTGAGGCTGCACAGCACGCCGTCGTCGTCGACCTGCACCAGCGCGAAGCGCTCGTGCCCGGGGAAGCCGGGCAGGGGCTGGGCGAGCTCGATCACCGGGATCTCGGGGGCACTGCTGGGCGGCATCACGGTCTCCATCGTGGCGATCATCGCAGAAAGTCGATCAGGCTCGGCTGGAGGACGCGGGCGGTCGCCGCGAGCGCGGCCTGGTAGGCGACCTCCTGCATCTTGAGGTCGACCATGGTGCGGGGCAGGTCGGCGTTCTCGATCTCGGCGAGGGAGCTCGTCAGGGACAGCTCCGCGTCGGCCGCGGCCGTGGTGGCCCGCTCGACCCGAGCCGCCCGGGCCCCCACGTCGGCGCGCGCCACGACGAGCCGGTGACCGTCGTCCTCGAGCGCGGCGACACCGGCGCGGATGCCGGTCTCGTCGCCCGAGCGCAGCGCCGCGGCGAGGGCGGTGAGGTGGTCGAAGACGTTGTCGCCGTCGGCGCCGAACGCGGTGGGCCCGGGCAGCGACACGTCGACGACGACACCCTCGGCGACCGTGCGGTGGACCGGGTGGGCGTCGCCGGTGAAGGCGACGGCACCGCCCGCCTCGGTGGTGAAGGCCACGGAGCCGGCCGTGGTGCCGCCCAGCACCGGCCGGTCGACGTAGGTGGTGTTGGCGATGCCGAGGAGCGCGGAGCGGAGCTGGTCGATCTCGAGCGCCAGCGCCTCACGCGACTGCGGGCCGGCGGCGCCGCTGACGGCCTGGATGCCGAGCTCGCGGGCGCGGCGCACCAGGTCGTTGGATGCCCCCAGGGTGCTGTCGAGGGTGTCGAGCCAACCGGTGCCGTCCGCGGCGTTGCGGGCGTACTGCTGCTGTGCGCCGATGGCCGCGCGCAGCCGCATCGCGGTGGCGGCGTCGCCGGGGTTGTCCGAGGCGCGGTTGAGCACGCGGCCGGTGGACAGGTGCTCCTGGATCTCGGCGAGGCGCGACAGGCTGCCCTGGAGCCGGTCGAGCGACCGGTCGGTGAGCATCGACTGGGTGACGCGGTTGATGGTCGTCATCGTCAGCGCACCAGCCCGGTCCGGTTGATGAGCGTGTCGAGCACCGAGTCCAGCGTCGTCATCACCCGGGCCGCGGCCTCGTAGGCGCGCTGGGCCTGCATCATCGTCACCATCTCCTCGTCGAGGTTGACCCCGGACAGCTGCTCACGCGCGCCGTCGACCTGGCCCGTCAGACCGGCCTGCGCGGTGGCGAGGCGCCGGACCGCGGCGACCTCCGTGCCCAGGACGCTCACGAACCGCTGGTAGCCCTGTTCGGGCCCGCCGAGGGCCGCGGCCACGGCCGTCGCATTGCTCCCGTCGCGGTTGGCACCGCCGGCGATCCCCGACGCTGCGAGCGCGGCCGGGTCGGTGAGGAGCAGCACCAGGGGACCGCCGGGGGCGTCGGGGTCCACCGCGAAGACGGGTTGCCCTGGCGCACCGGTCGCGTCGTGCCCCGCGCCGTGCGCGGCGTTGACGGCGTCGGCGAGGTGCTGCGCGACGGCCTGCAGGTCCGCGCGGAGTCCGGGGAGGGTGGTGGTCAGCAGCTCGGAGGTGCCGCCGATCTCGCCGCGCAGGCCGGACACGGGGGTGGCGGTGCCGTCCGGCCCGGTCACCGTGAGAACGAGCGCCGCGCCGTCGGCCGTCCCGTCGGGCGCGACCCCGCTGGTCACCGCGAGGCTGCCGGCCAGGCCGCCCGTCACGAGGGCGACGCCGCCGACGGTGACGTCGAGGCCGCCCTGTCCGTTCTCGACGGCCGTGCCGCCCGTGAGCTCGGCCAGCCGCAGCGCCATCTGGTCACGCGCGTCGAGCAGGCCCGACGGGTCGTCGTTGGAGAGGCGGGCGGCGGTGATCGCCTGGTTGGCCGCCGCGAGGTCCCGCGCCAGGGTGTTGGTCTCGCCGACGTCGGCGAGCAGCGACATCCGCTGGTCGCCCTCCTCGGCGGCGACGTTGCGGTGCTGGGCGGCGACCGCCTCGACGAGGGACTGCGAGGTGGCGAGCACCTGGGTGCGCACGGCGGCGGAGTCGGGGTGGTTGGCCAGGTCGTGCCAGGCCTTGCGCACCTCGCCCAGGGGGCCGGAGATCCCGTTGCCGGCCGGCTCGCCGAGAGCGGCCTCCACCCTCGCGAGGGCGGCGGCGCGGGTGTCGAGGTAGGCCGAGCTGCCGTGCTCGCGGCGGGACCGGGCGTCGAGGAGCGGGTCGACGAGCCGGTCGACCGAGCCGACGCGGACGCCCTCGCCGTGACCTTCGTAGCGACTCCACATGGCCGGCTGCGCGGGCGCGCCGACGGAGAGGCCGACGACCCGGCGGCGGGCGTAGCCGTCGGTGCCGACGTTGGCGATGTTGCCGCTCGCCACCTCCATGACCGCCTGGTGGTAGCGCAGCGCGCTGGCGGAGGTGCTGATGGAGCCGAAGGTGCCGGCCATGTCACAGGCTCCGGTCGACGAGACGGTTGCGGGCGGGTTCGGCGGTCGCGCTGCCGTCGGCGGAGTAGCCGTCGACGGAGTCGCCCAGGGACAGCAGCGTCTCGCGCGCGGAGCGGTAGCCCGCGGAGATCAGGTGCTTGTTGGAGTCGGCGAGACGGGTGATCTCGTGCGTGAGCTGGACGAACGCCTCACGGTGCTCGGTGAGGATCGTGCGCCACGGGTCGTCGGCCGCCTCCGCGAGGGAGGCCAGGCTCAGGTTGGCTTCCATCCCGTACGCGGCAGCGGCGGCGTCGGCCGCGACCGCGCGCAGCACCTCGGTCTCGCGGATCGTCGACAGCAGGCCGTCGATGTCGCGCGTCGCGTGCGCCAGCCACCTGCTGCGGCCGCTGGCCAGCACCAGCTGCTCGACCTCGAGCCGGTAGTGGAGCTCCTCGAGCAGCTCGCGCTCGCGCCAGAGCACGAGGGACAGCCGCTCCACGGCTGCCGGCGGGGTGTCAGTGATGTTCACGACTCGTCCATCGGCCGTGGCGGCCGTCACCTGAGGAGTTCGGGGCGGACGCAGGGACGGGCGCACGACGGGTCGGGCCATGCCCGTCCTGCGGGACTGACCACCCGCCCATGGCCCGTTCGGGTCATCGCTGCGGGACAACGGTCCTCGATCCGGTCCCGAAGGTCCTACGTTCTGCGGATTCGACAGCAGGACTGCCGCAGGGCGCCAACGATCTATCCCGTGCTCGCCAGTCCTCCGCTCCCTTCCCCCCAGACCGCTCCGGCCGTCCACGGTTCGTCCACAGGATCGTCCGCCGACGCGGCGACGACCGACGACCTGGTGACCTCCCACATCCCGCTCGTGGGCCACCTCGTGCGCGAGGTCCTGGCCCGCGTCCCCGGCCACGTCGACCGCGACGACCTGACCTCGGCCGGCCTGACCGCCCTGGTGCAGGCGGCCCAGGGCTTCGACGCCGCCCGCGGGGTGCCGTTCGCGCGGTACGCCTCGACGCGCGTGCGCGGTGCGCTGCTCGACGAGCTGCGCGGGGTCGACTGGGCGACGCGCTCGGTACGGCGTACCGCCCGCGACCTCGAGGAGACGCGGGCCCGCCTGACCCAGAGCCTGGGCCGGGTGCCGACCGACGCCGAGGTCGCCTCGGCGCAGGGCATCGGCGTCGACGACGTGCTGGCCAACCGCGAGGACCTCGCCCGGGCCCAGGTCCGCTCGCTCGAGGCCGACGACGCCCACGGGTCGTACGGCGGCGCCCTGCTGTCCACCACCCCCACCCCCGAGCAGGCCCTGGAGCACGCCGAGCTGCTCGACTACCTCGCCGACGCGGTCGCCGCGCTGCCCGAGCGGTTGCGCCGGGTCGTGGAGGGCTTCTTCCTCGCCGAGCAGCCGATGGCCGAGCTGGCCGCGGAGCTCGGTGTCACCGAGTCGCGCATCTCCCAGCTCCGCGCCGAGGCGATGGTGCTGCTGCGCGACGGCATCAACTCCCAGCTCGACCCGCTCCTGGTGTCCGCCCACGAGCGGCCCGGCGGCGTCGCGGCCCGGCGGCGCGAGGCCTACTTCGCCGCGGTGGCCGAGCGGCACGCCGCGGCGAGCGCCCCCACCCCGCGGGTGGCGACGAGCGCCTGAGCCGGCGTCAGGGCAGAAAGCTCCCCCGAAAACCTCAGGTGCCCGCCCGGGCGACCGAACAGGACCTCGACGGAGTCCACGGACGGACTCCAGCTAGTGATCCACACCACGGAAGGAATCCATCATGGGTCTTCGCATCAACCAGAACATCGACGCCACCAACTCGTACCGCAACCTGTCGGTCACGCAGGGCCAGATGTCGAAGTCGCTCGAGAAGCTGTCCTCCGGCTTCCGCATCAACCGCGCCGCCGACGACGCGTCCGGCCTGGCCATCTCCGAGGGCCTGCGCTCGCAGGTGGGTGGCCTCAAGGTGGGCGCCCGCAACGCCCAGGACGGGGTCAGCCTCGTCCAGACCGCCGAAGGCGCGCTGACCGAGGTCCACTCCATGCTCCAGCGCATGAACGACCTCGCGGTGCAGCACAAGTCGGGCACCCAGAACGCCGACTCGCAGGCCGCCCTCGAGGCGGAGTTCGACCAGCTCACCACCGAGATCACCCGCATCCAGACGAACGCGAAGTTCAACGGCGATGCGCTCTTCGGTGGCACCGACGCCAAGACCTTCCAGGTCGGCCACGACAGCGGCGACATCATCGAGGTCTCCGCCACCGCCCTGGCGGGCTTCGCCACCGGCACGGCCATGGCGGCCATCGACATCGCGGACAGCAACACGGTCCAGGCCGCCATCAAGGAGGTCTCGACCCAGCGCGCCGAGCTGGGTGCCATCCAGAACCGCTTCGAGCACACCATCAACAACGTGAACGTCGCGATCGAGAACCTGTCGGCGTCGGAGTCGCGCATCCGCGACACCGACATGGCGCAGGAGATGATGAGCTTCACCCGCTCGCAGATCCTGTCCCAGGCCGGCACGGCGATGCTGGCGCAGGCCAACCAGGCCTCGCAGGGCGTGCTGTCCCTCCTCCGCTGATCGGCTGAGGGAGCTCTCACCCACCCGATGCCGGGCGGGTCGCGGCCGTCGCGACCCGTCCGGCACCACCGGCCCTGATCGGGGTCGACCGACGAGAGGGGACGGCGATGGGATCGGCCAGCATCAGCGGGCTCGGCAGCGGCCTCGACACGGCGTCGATCGTCGACCAGTTCATGCAGCTCGAGGCGGTGCCGCAGGCGCGGCTCAAGTCCCGGGCAGCCTCGGAGAAGTCGGTCGTCTCGGTCCTCCAGGCGCTGAACACCAAGATCGCGGCCCTGGCGACGAGGGCCGCCGACCTCGTCAAACCGGGAGGCCTCGCCCCCCTCACCGCCACCAGCTCGGACCCGAAGGTCGCCGTCAGCGCAGCGGCCGGGGCCAGCCCCGCCGGCTTCTCGGTGCGGGTCGACCAGACCGCCGCCAGCCACCGGCTCGAGCTCGCGACAGCGGTCGGGCTGGACGCGGCCGGCACCGTCCCCACGGCCCTGCGGCTGGACCGGCTCGACGGCTCCGCCCCGCTCGACATCGGCACCGACGGCACGCTCGCCGGCCTCGCCGCCGCGATCAACGACCCGGCCAACGCCACCGGCCTGCGCGCCACCACCGTCAAGGTCGGCACCGACCAGTACCGGCTCGTGGTGGAGGCGGCCGAGACGGGCGCCGCCGGCGACTTCACGCTCACCGCCGCCGACGGGTCCGACCTGCTCGGCGGGTCCACCGTCCGCGCCGGACGGGACGCGCAGGTGACCATCGGCGACTCGATCGTGGCCACGTCGGCCACCAACACGTTCGCCGACCTCGTTCCCGGCGTCACGCTCACCCTGGCCGCCGACGCCGCCTCCGGCACCACCTCGCAGGTGGCGCTCGCCCGCGACCCGGCCGCCGCTTCGACGGCGCTCAAGGGGCTCGTCGACGCGGTCAACTCCACGCTCTCCGACATCGACGCCCAGACCCGGACCGGCACGGGCACCAGGGGACCCCTTGCGGGCGACAGCACCCTGCTCTCGCTGCGGGACCGGCTCCTGTCGTCGGTGTTCTCCGGCGACGGCAGCGTGGCCGACCTCGGCGTCCAGACCGACCGCTACGGCAAGCTGGTCCTCGACCAGGCGGCGTTCACCAAGGCGTACGCCGCCGACCCCGCCGGCGTCCAGGCCCGGCTGACGGCGCCCGCCACGGGCTTCGTCGCCCGCATCGGTGACGTCGCCAAGGTCGCCAGCGACCGCGTCGACGGCACCCTGACCGCCGCGATCACCGGTCGCAACGAGTCCATCGGCCGTCTCGACGACGGGGTCCAGGCGTGGGACCTGCGGCTCGAGCTGCGCCGGGCCGTGCTCGTGAGGCAGTTCACCGCCCTGGAGACGGCGCTCAACCAGATGAACAGCCAGTCCTCCTGGCTGTCCGGCCAGATCTCCGCACTCACGCCCCCGGGAAGCTAAGGACAGCACCCATGGCCTACTCCAGCCCCACCGCCTACCTGCAGGCGTCCGTCGAGACCGCCAGCCCCGCCCGACTGCTGGTGATGCTCTACGACCGGCTCGCCCTCGACTGCCGCCGGGCCGTCGCCGCCCAGGAGGCCGGCGACCACGACGCCGCACGCCCCCAGCTGCTGCACGCCCAGGACATCGTCTCCGAGCTGCACTCCTCGCTCCGGGTGGACGCATGGGACGGCGCCCCGGGCCTCGCCGCGCTCTACTCCCACCTCCTCGTGCAGCTCGTGCGCGCCAACGTCGACCGCGACGTCGCCGTCACGCGGCACTGCCTCGAGCTGGTCGACGGCCTCGCCGAGGCCTGGCGCCAGGCCGCCCTCCAGACGGCCGTGACGCCGTGATCGGGCGCGTCCCCGAGGACGGCGAGGAGCTGTTCCACGCCTGGGAGCGGGCGATCGACGCCCTCGAGCGCGACGTGCTGCTGGCCGAGGGCCTCGCCGCCGACCCGGCCGGCGTGCTCGCCCGGGGCGCCGAGCTGCCCAGCGGATGGGTGCCCGCCGAGCTGGAGGGCACCATCCCGGCCGGCCTCGTCGCCCGGGCCGCAGGGCTGCTGCACCGCCAGGCCGCCGTCCGCGAGCAGCTGGTGGACGCGCTCGGCCGCGCCCAGGACGACCTGGCCCGGGTGCGGCGCACCGCGCCGGCCGGACGGGCCGCGGGCCCGGCGTACGTCGACCTCTCCGCCTGAGCCTTCCGGCCGGGTGGGCGCGGCATGGCCCGCCCGGGTGGTGCCCGCCGGGACCAAGGTCCCGACCTCGCGCCCACGGCGAAGAAGTCGCCCTGATTCCCTCAGTGGGGTGGGCGCGCGGCCGATGCGGAGGGTGAGCACGGAACGCTCACCCCCCGCCGACGGACCGGCACCCGATTTCCTCCTGCAGGAGCTCCCGTGTCCCTCGGCATGCCCGACGCCGTCTCGTCCGTCCTCGTCTCGGCCCTCGACGGCCTGGCGCTGCGCCAGAGCGTCATCGCCGACAACATCGCCAACGTCGACACCCCCGGCTTCCGCGCCACCAGCGTCGACTTCGAGTCCTCGCTCGCAGCCGCCCTGCAGCACGGTGAGATGCCCGCCTCCGGCGTGGCCCCCGTCGCCCGGGCGACCAACGCGCCGGTCGGCCAGGACGGCAACAACGTCGACCTGCGCAAGGAGTCGCTGGCCGCGGTGCAGTCGCAGTTCCAGTACCAGGTGATGACCCGCGCGGTCTCGGACCGCGCCTCGCTGCTCTCCGTCGCGGCGGGGGCCATGTGATGGGCGCCTTCGACATGCTGCGCATCGCCAACAGCAGCCTGGGCATGCACCAGACGTGGCTCGACGCGCTCGCGCACAACATCGCCAACGCGTCCACCGTCCGCGCCACGAGCGAGGACGCCTTCCAGGAGCAGCTCGTGGTCGCCACGGCCCGCCCCGACGGCGGCGTCGAGGTGAGCGGCATCGAGCTCGGCGACGCCGAGGGCATCCTGCAGCACGCCCCCGACCACCCCCTCGCCGACGTCGACGGCATGGTGCGCGTGCCCGGCATGGACATGACGGTGCAGATGACCAGCCTCGTGCAGGCCCAGCGGGGCTTCCAGGCCTCGGTGCAGGTCACCCGCACCGCCCAGGACACCTACACCGCCGCCCTCCAGATCGGACAGCGCTGATGAGCATCGGTGGCATCGAGGCGATCAGCGGCTTCATGCCGCTCGCCGCGCCCGTCGTCTCCGCCCCGTCGACGGCCTCCGCGCCGGCCTCCGGCGCCGACTTCGGCAGCATGGTGCTCGACGGGATCGAGCGCCTCGAGGGGATCCAGGACTCCGCCGACACCCTCGCGGTGCAGGCCGCGTCGGGCACCCTCCCCAACATCCATGACTACACGCTGGCGGCGACCGAGGCCGAGGTCGCGACCAAGCTGACCGTCGCCGTGCGCAACAAGGCGATCGAGGCGTTCACCGAGATCATGCGGATGCAGGTCGGCTGATGAGGACCGGCGTCACCCGCGTGCTGGACCGCCTCCGCCGCTCCTTCGCGCTCTTCAGTCCCGGCCAGAAGGTCGTCGCCGTGGTCGGCACCGGCGCGCTGCTGCTGGCCGCCGTCATGGTGTTCCGCTGGGCGTCCGCGCCGTCGTACGCCCCACTGTTCTCCAACCTGTCCGCCGAGGACGCCTCGGCCGTGGTCGAGCAGCTCGAGGCGGACGGCGTCGACTACGAGATCGGCGGGGGCGGCGGCACCATCTCCGTGCCCCGCGACCGGGTCTACGCCACGCGCATCGCGCTGTCCGGCGAGGGCATCCCCTCCGGCAGCAGCGACGGTGGCTACGCGCTCCTCGACGGCCAGGACATCTCGACCTCGCAGTTCAAGGAGCAGACCGACTTCAAGCGGGCGATGGAGGGCGAGCTCGCCGCCACGATCGAGTCCATCGACGGCGTCGACGCCGCCGACGTCCTCCTCGCCCTGCCGCCCAAGCAGGTCTTCGCCGACGAGCAGGACCCGGCGACCGCGTCGGTGCTCATCGACTCCGGCGGCCGCACGCTCACGCCCGACCAGGTGCAGGCCGTGGTGCACCTCGTCGCCTCCAGCGTCGACGGGCTCGACCCGGCGAAGGTGACCGTCGCCGACGCCACCGGCCGGGTGCTGTCCGACAGCGGCGACGGGGCCGGCGGGCTCAGCAGCGGCCGCAACCGGCAGGTGCAGGACTACCAGGACCAGCTGGCCGCCAAGGCGCAGTCCATGCTCGACCGGGTCTTCGGCCCGGGCAACTCGTCCGTCCAGGTCACCGCCGTGCTCGACTTCGACAAGGTGGTCAGGGAGACCACCACCTACGGGCGGAAGAACGCCCCGACCCTGTCCGAGTCGGTGCAATCGGAGACCTACTCCGGCTCCGCCGCGCCCGGCACGGCCGGTGGCGTCGTGGGTCCCGACGCCCAGCTCGAGACCGGTGGCGCCGGCGGCGACGGCAGCTACAACAACTCCGCCACCGTCCGTGAGAACGGCGTCGACAAGGTCGTCGAGCAGTCGGAGACCTCACCCGGGTCCGTCGAGTCGCTGCACGCTGCCGTCGTGATCGACACCAACTCCGCGGTCGCGGTGGACGCCAGCGAGATCGACGCGCTCGTGTCGTCGGCCATCGGCATCGTGCCCGAGCGCGGCGACACCATCGAGACCTCCAGCGTCCCCTTCGACACCTCGATCAAGGAGGCCAACGCCGCCGCGCTCGAGCGGGCCGCCGCCGAGGAGGCGGCCGCCAAGCGCAACGCCTGGCTGCGCAACGGTGCGCTCGGCGGCGGTGTCCTGCTGCTGGTGTGCCTGGCGTGGCTGCGCGCGCGCCGCAGCGCCCAGGCCCGCGAGCACGCGACCACCTACGTCGTCGAGCAGCTGCGGCAGGAGCAGGCGGCGCGTGCCGCGCTGCAGGCGTCGCAGGTCGTGGACGACGCGCCGACCGCGCTCGCGATGGCGCCCGTCGTGGAGCCCGTGGACGGGATGCGGGACGAGCTGGTCGCGCTCGTCGAGCGCCAGCCCGACGAGGTCGCCTCGCTGCTGCGCGGCTGGCTCGTGGAGCGTCCCTGATGAGCGTCGCGACCGGGCCCGGGGCCCGCAAGGCCGCCATCGTGCTGGTGCGCCTGGGCAAGGACCGGGCCGCGGAGGTCCTCTCCCACATGAGCGAGGAGGAGGTCGAGGCGGTCTCCGCCGAGATCGCCCAGCTCGCCGCCGTCGAGCCGGCCGAGGCGCAGACGGTGATGGGGGAGTTCTCCGACCTGCTCTCCGCCCGCCGCCGCCAGCTCCAGGGCGGCATGGACCTCGCGCGCGACCTGCTGCAGCGCTCCCTGGGCGACGAGCGCGCCGAGGAGGCCGTGCAGCGGCTGCACGCACGTGCGGTGCAGCTTCCCTTCCAGCTCCTCAGCCGGGCCGACCCCGCCCAGCTGCGCTCGTTCATCCGCGACGAGCACCCGCAGGTCATCGCGATCGTGCTGGCCCACATGAGCGCCGAGAAGGCGTCGCTGGTGCTCTCCGGCCTGTCGTCGGAGCTCCAGGCCGAGGTGGCGCACCGCATCGCGACGATGGACCGCGCCAACCCGGCGGCGGTGCGGGTCGTGGAGTCCGTGCTCGAGCGACGGCTCTCCTCGGTGCTGGCCCCCAGCAACGCCTCGCGCGTCGGCGGGCTGGGCCCGCTCGTCGACATCATCAACCGCGCCGACCGCTCCACCGAGCGCCAGATCGTGGCGGGGCTGGAGTCCCTCGACGCCTCGCTGGCCGAGGAGGTGCGCAGCCGGATGTTCGTGTTCGACGACGTCGTCGGGCTCTCGGACCGCGACGTGCAGCAGGTGCTGCGCCAGGTGGACACCGCCCAGCTCGCGCTGGCGCTCAAGGGCGTCTCGACGCCGGTGCGCGACAAGATCACCCACAACCTGTCCGAGCGCGCGGCGGAGAACGTCCTCGAGGAGGTCGAGATCCTCGGCCCGGTGCGGCTCACGCAGGTCGAGGAGGCCCAGCAGGCCATCATCGCCACCATCCGCTCGATGGAGGAGCGCGGCGAGGTCGTGGTGCGAAGGGCAGGCGACGATGAGTTCGTCGACTGAGGCCCGCGCAGGCGCGGGCACCGCGGCACTGCCGGTCCTGTCGACGCTGCGGATGCCCGAGCTGCAGACGGTGGAGACCAGCCGTGCGGCGGCGCAGGCACAGGGCTACGCCGTCGGCTGGGCGCAGGGACGACGCGAGGCCGCGGCTGCCGTGGCGGCCCAGGCCGACGAGCTCGCTGCCCGCTCAGCGGCCGACGAGGCTCGTCGCGAGGCCGAGCACGCCGCCGCCGTGGCGGCCCTCCGGGAGGCGGCGCGGGCCGCGCACGAGCTGCTCGCCGACGCCTGCCGGCGCGTCGACGACCAGGCCGGCGCCCTCTCCCTCGAGCTCACCCGCGCCCTGGTGGGGGCGGCCCAGCCCGACCCCGCGCACGTCCTCGGACGAGTCCTGGGACTGCTCCCCGAGCACGCGATCGTCTCGGTGCGGCTGCACCCCGACGTCGCCGCGCTTGCCGACGACCTGCGCGAGCTGTCCGTCGCCGTCGTGGCCGACCCGACGCTCGGGCGCGCCGACGCGGTCGCCCACGCCGACGACCACGTCGTCGACCTCCGCGTCGACGAGGCGCTCGCCCGGCTGGCCGAGGTGCTGCGATGAGCGTGCTGACGCCCGACCTGCGAGCCCGCGCCCACGACGCCATGGCGCCCCTCCGGCTCGGCCGTGTCGCCGAGCTCCTCGGCCTCCGGCTCCGGATCACCGGGCTGCCCGCGGCCGTCGGCGACCTGGTCTCGGTCGAGGGCGAGACCACCGTCCTGGCCGAGGTGGCCGCCAGCGGTCCCGGCGGCCTGACCTGCCTGCCGCTGGGCAGCACCACCGGCCTGCGGGTCGGCGACGTCGTACGCCACACGGGCGGACCGCTGCTCGTGCGGGTGGGCGACGAGCTGCGCGGGCGGGTGCTCGACGGACTGGGACGTCCCCTCGACGGCGGACCGTCGCTCGACCACCTGCCGCAGGTCGGCGTGTCCCAGGCCGCCCCCGCCGCCCTCAGCCGCCCGCGCATCGACCACCAGGTCGGCCTCGGCGTCCGCGCCCTCGACGCCCTCACGCCCTGCGGCCGTGGCCAGCGCATCGGCATCATGGCCGGCTCCGGGGTCGGCAAGTCGAGCCTGCTCTCGATGGTCGCGCGCGGCACCGACGCCGAGGTCTCGGTCATCGCCCTGATCGGCGAGCGCGGCCGCGAGGTCCGCGAGTTCATCGACAACGACCTCGGCCCCGAGGGCCTGGCGCGCTCGGTCGTCGTCGTCGCCACCTCCGACGCACCCCCGGTCGAGCGCCTGCGCGCGGCCGCCGTCGCCACCCGCGTCGCCGAGCACTTCCGCGACAGCGGCAAGCACGTGGTGCTGATGATGGACAGCCTCACCCGCGTCGCCATGGCCCAGCGCGAGATCGGCCTCTCGGCGGGCGAGCCGCCGGCCACCCGCGGCTACCCGCCCAGCGTCTTCACGCTGCTCCCGCAGCTGCTCGAGCGGGCCGGCACGTCGCCGACCGGCAGCATCACCGGGCTCTACACCGTGCTGGTCGAGGGCGACGACATGCAGGACCCGATCGGCGACACCGCCCGATCGATCCTCGACGGCCACGTCGTGCTGTCGCGCCGCCTGGCGACCGCCGGCCACTTCCCCAGCATCGACGTGCTCGAGTCGATCTCGCGGGTCACCGGTGCCGTCACCGACGCCGACCAGCGCGCCGACGCCACCCGGCTGCGGCGCCTGCTGGCCGCGCACCGCTCGGTCCGCGAGCTCGTCGAGATCGGCGCCTACGTCGCGGGCGCGGACCCCGACGCCGACGTCGCGCTCGCCCGGATGCCCGCGATCGACGCGTTCCTCCGCCAGGGCATGGACGAGCCGAGCGACCTGGCGGCCACCTGGCAGCGCCTGCGGGAGCTGGTGGCCTGATGGCCCGCGACACCGACCCGGACGCCGGGATGCGCGCCGTCGCCCGCGTGCGCGGCGTGCGCGAGCAGGACAGCCGCCTCGGCGTGGCCCGCGCCGCCGCCGACGAGCGCGAGTCCGCACGCCGCCTCGACGCGGTCGTCGCGCGGCTCGCCTCCGCCTCCGCGCCGCCGGTCGCCGACCCGGGGGCGTACGCCGCCGCCAGGCGCGCCGCCGCCGCGCTCGCCGCGGACGTCACGGCGTCCCGTGCCGCCCTCGCGTCGGCCGCGACGCTCACCACCCTCGCGCGCGAGCACTGGCAGCGCGACCGCACCCGCCTCTCGGCCGTGGAGCTGCTGCTCGAGCGGCGCGCCGAGCACCGCCGCGCCGACCGGCTGCGACGCGAGCGCGTCGAGGTCGACGACCTCGTCGCCGCCCGCTGGATGCGCGCCCGGCCCACAGACCCCCTGACCGACCCCCTGACCGACCCCCTGACCGACCCCAGCGCCGGAGGCGCCGCATGAGCATCACCGACGTCACCGCCCGCATCTCCCAGATCCAGGCCCAGCTCGCCCTGCTGCCGCGCGCCGGCGGCGTGAACGGCGCCGGCGCCTTCACCGACGTGCTCTCCCGCACGACGGCGGCATCCGCGGCCGGCGCCCCGGCTGGGGCACCCGGACCGGCCGGGTCGGTGACGGGCGACCAGGTCGTCAGCCGCGCCCTCGAGCTCGTCGGGCTGCCCTACGTGTGGGGCGGGACCGACCCCGAGCGTGGCGTGGACTGCTCCGGGCTCGTGAAGTCCGTCTACTCCACCTTCGGCATCGACCTGCCTCGGCTCTCCGCCGACCAGGCCCGCGCCGGCACGCCGGTCGCGAGCCTCGACCAGGCGCTGCCGGGCGACCTCATCGCCTGGGACAACTCCAGCCGCAACGTCGGCGCCGACCACATCGCCATCTACATCGGCAACGGGATGATGATCGAGGCGCCCCGCCCCGGCGGCGAGGTGCAGGTCGTCCCCGTGACGACGCCGCCCGACTACATCCGGCGCGTGCTCGCCGACCCCGCGCCGTTCGCCTCCACCCCGGCCACCGCGCCGACGGCGGCCACGGCGCCGGGCGCCGCCCCCACCGGCACGCCCTACGCCGACCTCTTCCACCGCGCGGGCACCTCCCGCGGCGTCGACCCCGCGCTCCTCGCCGCCGTGGCGCGCCAGGAGTCGGGCTTCGACCCGAGCGCGGTGAGCGCCGCCGGTGCGCAGGGACTGATGCAGCTGATGCCGGCCACGGCCCGCGGCCTCGGAGTCGCCGACCCGTTCGACCCGGCCCAGGCGGTCGACGGGGCGGCGCGGCTGATCGGCGACCTGCTCACCCGCTTCGGCTCCGTCGAGCTGGCGCTGGCCGCCTACAACGCCGGTCCCGGGGCGGTGATGCGCTACGACGGGGTGCCGCCCTACCCGGAGACGCGCGCCTACGTGCAGTCCGTGATGACCAGCTGGCAGGGGGCCGCATGAGCACCGTCTCGACCGCGCCCGGACCCGCCGCCACACCGGCCGGCCGGATGCCCGGGGTCACTCCCACGTCCCCTCCCACTCCGACCCGGAGGCCCGGCCCGAACGGCGACCAGCCCGGTCCCGCCGGGTTCGCGGCACTGGTCGCGCAGCTGCTCGCGGGCCGGACCGGCGACCTCGTGGCCGGCGCCGCCGCCGGCGCGACGACGCCACCGGCCGCCGACGCCACCACCGCGGAGGCGGAGGACGGCGAGGAGACCGCGCCCACCGACGCGTCCGCCGCCGTACCCGGCCTGGCGCCCCTCGGCGTCCCGACCGCACCGGTCGCCCTCGTGGCGCCCCACCTCGCCCCGGCGCTCGCCGAGGCGGCGCGCGCCGCGGGCGTCCCCACGTCCGTGGCGGAGACGTCCGTCGTGGTCGACCCGTCCGCACCGGGCCATCCCGGTGGCCCCGACGCCGTTCCTGCCCCCGGCGGTGCGACCACCGGTCCGGCCGGCACCGGCGCGGGCGCCGGTCCCGCTGCCGGCGCGCCCGCCGCCGACCTCCCGGACGCGGCTCAGGGGACCGCCGTCGCGCCCGCCGAGGGCGCCGGTCAGGCACCGGCGCCCGGTGCGTCGTCCAGCCCGGCGACCACCGCGGCGACCGGGCTGTCCGCCGCGGCGCCGACCACGGTGTCGACGACGCCGGGCGCCGCCGCGGCGACGCCCGCGCCGGCCCCGTCCGCCGTCTCCCAGGTCGTGCCGGAGATGACCCGCCTGGTCTCGCAGGGCAACGGCGTGCACCGGCTGACCATGCGCCTGCAGCCTGAGGCGCTCGGCGAGGTGCGGGTGACCCTCACCGTCCGCGACGGCGCCGTCCAGGTGCGGTTCAGCGGCGGCGACGAGGCCGTCCGCGCCCTCACCGACGGGGCACCCGAGCTGCGCCGCGTGCTCGAGCTCGCCGGCGCGAGCGAGGCGCGCGTCGTCGTGCGCGACCTCGCCGGTCAGGCCGCGACCCCGGCGCCGGCGGGCTCGGGCAGCGGCAGCCACGACCCGTCGTACGACTCGCGCAGCGGCGCGGGCGAGGACACCCCGTCCCCGGGAGGGGACACCGGACAGCACGACCGCCGCGCACGGACGCACGGCGGAGCAGGAGCCACGGACGGCCTCACCGACGGAGCGACCGCGCTCCGTCCAGACCCGGTCGGCGGTGCCCGACAGGGCATCGACCTGACCATGTGAGGAGGAGTCGTGTCGATCTCCGCCACCGAGGCGTCGACCACCACGGCCAACGCATTCCCCACGGGGACGTCGGCCTCGTCGGCGTCCGCCGAGGACAAGCAGATGTTCCTGGAGCTCATGGTCGCGCAGCTGCGCTACCAGGACCCGCTCAACCCGACCGACTCCGGCGCGTTCCTCGCCCAGTCGGCGCAGTTCACCGCGCTGGAGAAGATGCAGGACGTCTCCGACCGCGTCGGTGCGCTGCTGGGCTCTCAGATGGCCTTCGGCGCCGGCGCGATGGTCGGCCAGCAGGTCTCGTGGATCGACGCCGACGGCGTGACCACCCACTCCGGTGCCATCGCCGGGGTCACCTTCGGCGCGCAGGGCCCCGTCTTCGAGATCGACGGCGCCCAGGTGCCGCTCGCCCAGCTCCTCTCCGTCGGCACGACCACCTCGTCCGGCACCACTCCCGGCACCACTCCCGAGTCCACCGACCCCACCACGGCCTGAGGCCGTCACCGAAAGGACCGCACCATGCTCCGCTCGCTCTTCTCCGGCATCAGTGGCCTGCGCGCCAACCAGACGATGCTCGACGTCACCGGCAACAACATCGCCAACGCCAACACCGTCGGCTTCAAGGCCTCCACCACCGTCTTCCAGGACACGCTCAGCCAGGTCATGCGGGGCGCCGCCGCGGCCGGCAACGGCAACGGCGGCACCAACCCGATCCAGGTCGGCCTGGGCGTGCAGGTCGCCGCGACCCGCGGCAACTTCACCCAGGGCTCGGCGCAGGCGACCGGCTCGGCCACCGACCTGATGATCCAGGGCGACGGGATGTTCGTGCTCGGCTCGGGCGACGAGCGGGTCTACACCCGCTCGGGCGCCTTCACCTGGGACGAGGCCGGCAACCTGGTCTCCGCCAGCGGCAAGAAGGTGCAGGGCTACGCCCCCGGTGCCACCGGTGGTGCCCTGATGGACGTCAACCTCGACGCCCTCGCCGCCAGCCTCCCGGCCGGCGTGGAGATGACCTCCTACTCGATCGGCAGCGACGGCGTGGTCCGGGGCACGTTCTCCGACGACGTGCAGCGCGACATCGCCGTCGTCGCGGTCGCCGACTTCACCAACCCCGCCGGGCTCGAGCGGGTGGGCGAGACGGCGTTCCGGGCCAGCGCCAACTCCGGCGCCCCCGAGCTCGGCGTCGCCGGGCAGGGCAGTCGCGGCGACCTCGTGGGCGGCGCCCTCGAGATGTCCAACGTCGACCTGTCGGCCGAGTTCACCAACCTGATCCTCGCCCAGCGCGGCTTCCAGGCCAGCTCACGCGTGATCACCACCTCCGACCAGGTGCTCGAGGAGCTCGTCAACATCAAGCGCTGAGCGCACGGAACCTCCGGCCGTCTCCTCCGCTGTCGACGGGATCGTGGAAGATCCGAGTCACCAGGTGGCTCGGATCTTCCACGATGTCGGAGTCCACGCGGCTGGAGCGACCACGTCCGCGCAGCACGCGGATCCGGTCGCCGGTTCCCCTCAGGTCGGGGGACCGGCGACCGAATGCATACGACGAGGCCCACGGACGGGCCTCGTGTTTCTCGCACAGGGATGGTGCACCGACATGATTGTGTTGACCCGGCTCTCCGGCTCGGCGTTCGTGCTGAACGCCGACCTGATCGAGCGACTCGACAGCACGCCGGACACGGTGGTGACGCTCGTCGACGGCAAGAAGTACGTCGTCGCCGAAGGCCTCGCCCAGGTCGTCGACCTGGTGCGCGCCTGGCGCGGCGGCATCATCGCCGCGAGCACCGGCCCCGAGGCTCACGCCTGGGCGCAGCGCGGCCACCTCGCCGCCGTGCCCAGCGGCTCCGCGACGGGGGTGGAGGACTGATGGATCCGGCAACCCTGATCGGGGTCCTGGCGGGTCTCGTCATCATCGTCGTCGCCAACATCATGGAGGGCGGCGACCCCACGAGCCTGCTGCTCGCCCCGCCGATGCTGCTCGTCCTCGGCACCACGCTGATGGTGACGATGGCCGGCGGCACGATCGCCGACGCCAAGAACGCGGTGCTCTCGCTCAAGACCGCCTTCACCGCCAAGGTGCGCCCGGCCGGCGAGGTCGTCCCGATGGTCGTCGCGCTCGCCGAGAAGGCGCGCCGCGAGGGCCTGCTCGCACTGGAGGAGGACCTGAAGTCGGTCGACGACCCGTTCCTCGTCAAGGGGGTCACGCTGGCCATCGACGGCACCGACCCCGAGGAGGTGCGCGACATCCTCGAGGCCGAGGTGCGCGCCGGCAAGGCGAAGGGCAGGCAGTCCGCGAAGTTCTTCGCCGACGCGGGCGCCTACGCCCCGACGATCGGCATCGTCGGCACGGTGATGGGCCTGGTCCACGTGCTGGAGAACCTCGCGCAGCCCGAGGAGCTCGGCCACCTCATCGCGGCCGCCTTCATCGCGACCCTGTGGGGCGTCATGTCGGCCAACGTCATCTGGCTGCCCATCGGCAACCGCCTCAAGCGGCTCACCGAGCTCGAGGCGGCCCGCATGGAGCTCGTCATCGAGGGGGTCGCGGCCATCCAGGCCGGTGCCAACCCGCGGATCATCGCCCAGAAGCTGTCCTCCCTCCTGCCGGCCGGCGAGCAGCCCGCCGACGCGAAGGCGGCCTGACGTGCGCGGGGCAGCGTCGTGAGCACCGGGTCGCGCCGGCGTCGGGTCGAGGAGCCCGAGGAGCACGAGAACCACGAGCGGTGGCTGGTCACCTACGCCGACATGGTCACGCTGCTGATGGTGCTGTTCATCGTGATGTTCTCGATGAGCGTCGTCGACGAGCGCAAGTTCAACGCCCTCAAGGCCGGCCTCGCCGCCGGCTTCGGGGAGTCCACGTCGGTGATGACGGGCTCGGAGTCGATGCTCGAGCAGCCCGGCACCGCCTCGATCGCACCGGTGCGTGCCGAGAACTTCCCCGGGTCCTCGCCGAGCGCCCAGCGCGCCCAGCAGGCGCTGGCCGCCCAGGAGCAGCAGTACGCCGACGCGCGTGCCGAGCTCGCCCGGCTCGACGAGCTCGGCGACGCGCTCGCCCGGGCGCTGCGCCGCGCGGGGCTGGCCAACGACGTCACCCGCAGCGTCGACGACCGCGGCCTGGTGCTGAGCCTCACCTCGCGCCACGTCGTGTTCGAGCCCGACCGCGCCGAGCTCAGCCGCCGCGGCCGGCGGGTGCTCGAGGCCGTCGCACCGGTCCTCCGCGCGAGCACCGAGGACCTGCGCATCGACGGCCACACCAACCAGGTGCCGGTGAAGCCGCGCTACTTCGCCACCGACTGGGACCTGTCCTCGGCGCGCGCGGTGACCGTGCTGCGCTACCTGCAGGAGGTCGGCGGCCTGCCCGGCGAACGCCTCAGCGCGGCGGCCTTCGGCCACGAGGACCCGCTCGTGGACCCGACCCGGGCCGGGTCGCAGCGGGTCAACAAGCGGGTGGACATCGTCGTCCTCTCCGCGCTGCCCGCCTCGTCGCGCGAGCTGCTCGACGACGTCGCGGCCACCGGCACCACCCCCGACTCGACCACGCCCGACTCGACCACTGGAGGATCGTCATGAGCACCACGCTCGACCGGCCCACCGCGACCGCGGCCGAGGTCGCCGCACCCAGGAGCGGCACGAAGAAGCTCGTCCTCGTCGGCCTGGCGCTGGTGCTGGCCGCCGCCGGCTGGTGGTTCCTGCTGAAGCCCAGCCCGCCCACGGAGCCCGCGCCGGGCGAGGTGATGACGATGGAGCCGATCCAGGTCAACCTCGCCGACGGCCACTACCTCCGCATCGGCATCGCGCTCCAGCTCTCCGCCGACGCCCACGGGGCCGAGGGGAGCAAGGCGCTCGACGCGACGATCGACCTCTTCAGCGGCCTCGACCAGGCGCAGCTGGCCAAGGCAGGGGAGCGCCAGGAGCTCAAGGACAGGCTCGAGGAGCGGCTGCACGAGGACTACCACGGCGACGTGCTGGAGGTGTACTTCACAGAGTTCGTCACCCAGTAGTCCTCAAGTCGGTCCGGACCGGGCCGATGGGTGGTGCGTGACCTCCCAGCCGCCCCGCGACGACCTGCGCACACCCGTGCACCCCGGTGCCCGGGCGCGCCGGCGCGCCCGCGGCGGCGTGACGCCGACGGCGTACGACTTCCGCCGTCCCGTGCAGCTCTCCCGCGAGCACACCCGCCTCCTGCAGGTGTGCCTCGACGGGTTCGCGCGCCAGATGGCGACGGTCGTCACGTCCGCGCTCCGCACGGTCTGCACCGCGCAGCTGCTCGACGTGTCCCAGCGGACCTACGCCGAGCACGTCGACTCGCTGGACGAGCTGACGTACGCGGTGACGCTGAGCGCCGAGCCGCTGCCCGGGCACGCGCTGCTCGAGCTGCCGCTGCCGGCCGTGATGAGCGCGATCGACCACATGCTCGGCGGCGCCGGCGCCGGCGTGCAGCCGCGACGCCCGCTCACCGAGCTCGAGTCGGCCGTCGTGCACGACCTCGTCGTGCGGCTGCTCGACGAGCTCTCCCACAGCCTCGCCGGCATCGTCGCCACCACCCCGGCCGTCGTCGGCGTGGAGTACGACCCCCGGCTGGCGCAGGCGGCCACCCCCGGCGAGGCGGTCGTCGTCGCCGCGCTCGACCTCGTCGTCGAGGAGCGCCGGCACCGCGTGACGCTGTGCCTGCCGCTCGCGGGACTGCACCCCCACCTGGTGCGCGCCGCGGCCCCTGCACCGGTCACCGACAAGGAGCGCCAGCAGCGCTCCCGGTCCGCCGAGCTCGTCGACCGGCGCCTCCGGGACGTCCCGGTCGACGCCGTCGTCCGGTTCCGCCCGTCCCACCTCGCGTCCGCCACCCTCGCCGCCCTCGCCGTCGGTGACGTGGTGCGCCTGGGCCACAACGCCACCGCCCCGCTCGACGTCGTCGTCGGCGAGACCACCTTCGCCCAGGCCACGGCCGGCACCCACGGTGCCCGGCTCGCGGCGCTGGTCGTCGGCACGACCAAGGAGAACGCATGAGCACCCTGACCGACACCACCGCCGAGCAGGTCGCCGGACCCGTCTCGGCGGCCGCCGCGGCGGCCGCCGGCGTGCTGCCGGCGCCGACCGCCCTCACTGCCGGCACGCCGGTGCCCGGCGGTCCGGACGCCGTGGACGGCTTCGCCGGGGCGGTCGTCGCCGACCTCCACCTCCCGGGCGCGCCGCGCCTGGCCGTCCTCGTGGGTGCCGACCTCGTCGAGGCCCTCGCCGGCAGCCCGCTCGGCGGCCTCGACCTCGCGGCGGCCACGCAGCCGGCCCTCGACGCCGCCGCCGTCGCGCTCGGCACCCGGTGCGGAGCCGCCCGCGAGGTCGCGGTGGAGCTCGTCGGGTCCGACATCGCGGGCCCCTCCACGGCGGTCCCGCTCCTGGGCGACGGCGTGCCGTGCGGCGCGCTGCTCGTGTCCGACGTGGCGATCGCAGCGGCCGTCGCGCTCGCCGGGGACGCCCCTGCGGCCCGCGAGGAGAGCGTCGTGCCGGCGGTGTCCCGCGGCATCGAGATGCTGCACGGGGTCGACCTCGAGGTCGCGGTCGAGCTCGGCCGCACCCGGATGACCGTGCGCGAGCTGCTCGCCCTCTCGCCCGGCGACGTCCTCGAGCTCGACCGCGCCGCCGGCAGCCCCGCCGACCTGCTGGTCAACGGCCGCCTCATCGCGCGCGGCGAGGTCGTCGTCGTCGACGAGGACTTCGGACTGCGGATCACCGAGATCGTCGACGACAGCGCGGCGGGCTGACGTGCTCGAGCTGACCGTACGACTGATCGCCTCGCTGGCGGTCGTCGTGGGACTCCTGCTGCTGCTCGCCCGGCTGGTCGGCAAGCGCTACGGCGCCCGTGCCGGCGCCCCGGTGCAGGTCGTGCACCGGCAGCCGCTCTCGCGCAGCGCCTCCGTCTCGGTGATCACCGTCGGCGGCCGGGTGCTGGTGCTCGGCAGCACCGACCACCAGGTCAGCCTGCTCGCCGAGCTCGACCCCGCCGACCTCGACGAGGCGCTGCTCGGCGACGAGCTGCCTGCCGTCGACGTCGCCGAGTCACCCGCGCCGGGTCCGGTCGCCGTCGCCGACGCCCGGCGCGGGGCCCACCGCGCCGCCACCCCCGCCGTACGACGTACGTCGTCGGAGGACGGCACGTTGTCCGGGTCGGTCCTGTCCGTGCAGACGTGGCGCCAGGCCGTCGCCGCCGCCACGGGCAAGGCGTCGTGAGCGCGCGCAGGCGGGTCGCCCGGCTCCTCACCCGGCTCCTGGTCGCCACCGTGGCCTCGGCCCTGGGGGCCGTCGCCGTGCTGCTCGGCCTCGGCGCCCCCGCCGCCGCGGCGGCCCCGTCCGCCGGCACCGTGTCGAGCGAGGCGAGCGCGGCGACCGTCGTGGTCGCGGCGCCGATGACGCCCACGGCGCCCGACGGCCCCCGCGGCCCGCGGGGCCCCAACGGCCCGGGCGGCGGGAACAGCTCGGTGACGATCGATCTCGACGGCCTCACCGACAAGCCCAGCACGCCGGTCACCGTCATCCTGGCGCTGTCGCTGCTCTCGCTGCTGCCGGCGATCCTGCTGACCTGCACGAGCTTCACCAAGGTCCTGGTCGTGCTCGGGCTGACCCGCAACGCCCTCGGCCTGCAGGGCATCCCGCCCAACCAGGTGCTGGCCGGGCTCGCCCTCTTCCTGTCGCTGTTCATCATGGCGCCGGTCCTGGGCCAGATGAACGACACCGGCGTCCAGCCCTACCTCGACGGCGACAAGACCGCCACCGCGGCCTACGAGGACGGCGTCGAGCCGCTGCGCGACTTCATGCTCGACCAGACCGGGGACGACGAGCTGCGGCTGCTGACCAACGTGGCCGGGCGCGACCTTCCCGCCGACCGCGACGACGTGTCGATGGCGACCCTCGTGCCGGCCTTCGTGCTCAGCGAGCTCAAGCAGGCCTTCATCATCGGCTTCATCGTCTTCATCCCGTTCCTCGTCATCGACATCGTGGTGAGCGGGGCACTGATGGCGCTGGGCATGATGATGATGCCGCCGGTGATGGTGTCGCTGCCCTTCAAGCTGCTGCTCTTCGTCCTCGTCGACGGGTGGGGCCTGGTCATCACCTCCGTCGTGTCGAGCTATCGGTAGGCCGCCATGACCGACACCACCGTCATCAGCATCGCCCTCCAGACCATGGTGGTCGCGCTGAAGCTCAGCGCGCCGATCCTGGTGACCGCGCTGGTCATCGGGTTCACCATCTCGCTGTTCCAGTCGATGACCCAGATCCAGGAGTTCACCCTCGCCTTCGTGCCCAAGCTGGTCGGCGTCGGCATCGCGCTGCTGATCTCGGGCGGCTGGATGCTGCAGACGCTGGTCGACTTCACCGAGGACCTCTTCGACCTCGTCCCCACGCTGCTGGGCTGAGCCGTGACCCTGACCGTGGCGGGCGAGCCGCTGCTGGCCTACCTGCTGGCGTCCGTGCGGATCATCGCCTGGCTCGCCCTCGTGCCGCCCTTCGCCGGCCGCGCCGTCCCGCTCATGGCCAAGGTGGTGCTCTCGCTCGGCCTCGCCTTCGCCGTCGTGCCCTCCGTCGAGGGCGGCAGCATCCCGACCGCGACGGGCGGCCTGCTCCTGACCACCCTCACCCAGGTGGTCGTCGGCTCGGCGCTCGGCCTGGTGACGTACGTCCTGCTGGCCGCAGTCGCGACGGCGGGCTCGCTGATCGACACGTTCGGCGGCTTCCAGCTCGCCCAGGGCTTCGACCCGCTGTCGATGAACATGAACACCGTCTTCGGCAAGCTCCACCAGATGCTCGCGGTGATGATCCTGTTCGCCACGGGCGGCCACCTGCTGGTCCTCGGCGGCCTGCTGCGCACCTTCGACGTGCTGCCGCTCGGTGAGGTGCCGCGCCTCGAGGGCGCCTCGCACGTGCTGCTGACGGCGTTCGGCATGTTCTTCGTGACCGCCGTGCAGATCGCGCTGCCGCTCGTGGCGGTCCTCTTCGTCGCCGACCTCGGGCTCGCGCTGCTCACCAAGGTCGCGCCGCACCTCAACGCCATCAACGTGATGTTCCCGGCCAAGATCGGCCTCACCCTGCTGCTGCTCGGCCTGTCCTTCCCCGTGCTCCCGGAGGCGGTCTCCCGCCTCGTCGACCTCGCCAACGAGTCCCAGTTCACTCTCGTGGGTGGGTGAGCGATGTCGGAGGAGAAGACCGAGAAGCCCACCGCGCGCCGGCGCAAGGAATCGCGCAAGGAGGGCCAGGTCCCGCGCACCCAGGAGCTCGGCGGGTGGCTGACGCTGCTGATCGTCGCGATGGTCCTGCCGCCCCTGCTCGGCCGCGAGCTCACGGCCCTCGCCGAGCTGATGCGCGACTGCTTCAGCCTCGACGGCCGGGTCGAGGTCGCCGACGCCACCACGCTGCTCGGCCGCGGGGCCCAGCACGTGCTGGTGACGCTGGTGGTGCTCGGCTCGGCGGTGATGGTCGTCGGCGTGGCCGCAGCGCTGGCCCAGGGCGGGTTCTTCATGGCGACCAAGTCGGTCAAGCCCTCGCTCAAGAAGCTCGACCCGATCCAGGGCTTCAAGCGGGTCTTCGGCCCGCAGGCGCTGTGGGAGGGCGCCAAGATGCTGCTCAAGAGCGCCGTCGTCGGCTTCGTGGCCTACGGCGCCGTGACGGCCATCATGCCGCTGATCGGCGGCCTCGTGCCGATCAGCGCGGTGCTCGAGGCGGTCCACGACGAGGTGCTCGGCCTGCTGCGCACCGTCGCGGTCGCCGGGCTCGTGATGGCCGTCGCCGACTACGCGGTCGTGCGGCGCCGGATGGGCAAGAAGACCCGGATGTCCAAGCACGAGGTCAAGCAGGAGAGCAAGCAGACCGAGGGCGACCCGATGCTCAAGGGGGCGATCCGCTCGCGCCAGCTGGCCGCCTCGCGCAACCGGATGATGGCCGACGTGCCCACCGCCGACGTGGTGCTCGTCAACCCCACCCACGTCGCCGTCGCCCTGTCGTACGACGCCAGCCGCGGGGCGCCGCGAGTGGTGGCCCGCGGCCAGGGGCTGGTCGCCCAGCGGATCCGCGAGCAGGCCTTCGAGCACGGCGTGCCGCTGGTGCGGGACGTGCCGCTGGCCCGGGCCCTGCACCGCTCCACCACGGTCGGCCAGGAGATCCCCGCGGAGCTCTACGCCGCGGTCGCGCAGGTCCTCGCGTTCGTCATCTCGCGCCGCGTGTCCGGGGTGCGTGGCGGCGAGCACGGCACCCCGCGGACCGACACCGAGCTGCCCGACGCGCCGGTCGCGGGGCGTCGGCGCCGGGCGGTCGGGCCCGCTGCGCCCGCCGCGCCGGGACCGGCCACTCCCAATCCCTCAGGTGCCGGCGCCGCCGGCCGATGGGAGGCGTGACGCCAGGACGGCGTCACCCGGTGCCACGGACGGCGCGACCCGCGTCAGCGACGACCGAAAGGCACCTCACCCGTGGCCTCCAAGCGACTTCTCCAGCTGGGTGTGCCCGCCGGCATCGTGCTCATCATCGTGATGCTGGTGGTGCCGTTGCCGCCGGTCATGCTCGACATGCTCATCGCGTTCAACATCACCAGCGCCCTGCTGGTGCTGCTCGTCGCGATGTTCGTGCACCGGCCCCTGGAGTTCGCGGCCTTCCCCGCCGTCGTGCTGGTGCTCACCCTCTTCCGCCTGGCGCTCAACGTCAGCGCCACCCGACTGGTCCTGCTCGACGGCTACGCCGGCAAGGTCATCGACACCTTCGGCCACTTCGTGGTGGGCGGCTCCCTGATCGTGGGGCTGATCGTCTTCGCGATCCTGCTCGTCATCCAGTTCGTCGTGATCACCAAGGGCGCCGAGCGGGTCGCGGAGGTGGGGGCGCGCTTCACCCTCGACGCCATGCCCGGCAAGCAGATGGCCATCGACGCCGACCTCAACTCCGGGCTCATCGACGAGGACGAGGCCCGGCGACGCCGCCACGAGGTGCACGCCGAGGCCGACTTCTACGGCTCGATGGACGGCGCCTCGAAGTTCGTCAAGGGCGACGCCATCGCCGCGATCGTGATCACCCTCGTCAACCTCCTCGGCGGGTTCGCCGTCGGCATGGCGCAGCGGGGCATGTCGTTCGGCGACGCGATCACCACCTACAGCCTGCTCTCGGTCGGCGACGGCCTGGTCTCGCAGATCCCGGCGCTGCTGCTGTCGACCGCCACCGGCCTCATCGTCACCCGCAACACCGGCGACTCCGACATGGGCTCCGACATCCTGCGACAGCTCACCAACAACAAGGTGCCGCTGCAGATCGCCGGCTTCGGTGCGCTCGGCATCTGCCTGATCCCGGGCCTGCCCAAGCTGCCCTTCGTCGTCGCCGGCGGGATCATGCTGCTGGCCTCGACGCGGGTGCCCCAGCCCGCCGCCGACGAGCCCGAGGCGGTGGCGGAGCAGGCGCTGAGCTCCGCGCCCGACACCCCCGAGCTGCTCGCCGCCGAGATCCGGGTCGACCCGCTCGGCCTCGAGCTCTCCCCCGACATCATCGACCTCGTCGACCCCGCCAGCGGCGGCGACCTGCTCGACCGGGTCAAGGGCCTGCGCCGCAAGATCGCCGGCGAGCTCGGCATCATCGTGCCGCCGGTGCGCACCCGCGACAGCATCGACCTGCCCGCGAGCACGTACGCCATCCGCCTCTTCGGCATCGAGGTCGCGCGCGGCGAGGCCCCGCGCGGCACCGTCCTCGCGATCGGCGACCACCTCGGCGCCCTGCCCGGCCAGCCCACCCGCGAGCCCGTCTTCGGGCTCGAGGCGTCGTGGATCCCCGCCGAGCTGCGGGTGCAGGCCGAGCTCAACGGGGCCACGGTCGTCGACCGGTCCTCGGTCATCACCACGCACCTCGCCGAGGTCGTGGGCCAGCACGCCGCCCGGCTGCTGGGCCGCGAGGACGTCAAGACGCTGACCGACCTGGTCCGGAGCAGTCACCCGGTCGTGGTGGAGGAGCTGACCCCGGCCCAGCTGAGCCTCGGCGAGGTGCAGCGCGTGCTGCAGGGGCTGCTCGCCGAGGGCGTCGCGGTGCGCGACCTGGTGCGCATCTTCGAGGCGCTCTCGCTCGAGGCGCAGGCCACCAAGGACCCCGACGTCCTGGTCGAGGCCGCCCGCGCCGCGCTCGGCCCGGCCATCGCCGCCCCGCACCTGGCGGAGGGCGCGATCCACGTCATCAGCTTCGAGCCGATGCTCGAGCAGCGGATGCTCGAGGCGGTCCGTCCCGGCGACCACGGCCCGGTCGTCGCGCTGGACCCGATGATCGCGCAGAGCGTGCTCGGCGAGCTGTCCGACCTGCGCACGGCTGCGGAGGAGCGCGGCCTGCGCCCGGTCGTGGTCTGCGCGCCCCAGCTGCGCGCGGCCGTACGCCGCATGGTCGCCCCGGCGCTGCCGAGCACCCCCGTCCTGTCCTACACCGAGCTCGCCGGCGCCGCGCAGGTGCGCTCGGCCGGCACCGTCACCGGCGACCGCCTGGCGGTGACCGCGTGAAGCCGATCTCCGGGACGGTGCTGGTCGTCGCCGCGCTCCTCACCTCGCCGGCCCTGGCGGGCGCTGCGACCGGTGCCGTGCCGCTCGACGTCGCGCTCGGTCGCTACCTGCTCGTGACCGGACTGTGCTGGGTGCTGCTCACCATGGCCGCGGAGTGGCTCTGGTCCGAGCCGCAGCCGGCCGCTCCCGCCGAGCCCCCTTCCGACCCTGCCTCCGGCTCGGAGTCCGATCTCCCCTGACCCCGCCCGCCCGGGGTTGCCGTTGGGCGGTGAGTCAGCAACCGTTTCGACGCGGGGAACGGTTGCTCAGTCACCGCCGGTCGGTGGGCGGGCGTACGGCGGTGAGTCAGCAACCGTTTGCGCGCGGAGGAAGGTTGGTGGGCCACCGCCGATCGACCGGGCGGGCGTACGGGCGGTGAGTCAGCAACCGTTTGCGCGCGGAGGAAGGTTGGTGGGCCACCGCCCGCGGTGGGCACCGGCCGTGGCTCAGCCGACTCCACGGCGGCCGGTCACCGGGTGATGCGCCAGGCCGCGGTGCCGGCGATGCCGCAGAGGCCTGCCGTGACGAGGGAGGCCACGACGAACCCGGCGTGGTCGGGCCCCGGGGAGCTGCCGGCGACGTCGAGCACCACGACGCCGATCGTGCTGCCGACGGAGAAGCCGAGGTAGCGGAGCACCTGCTGGAAGCTCAGCATGCTGCTGGTCTCCACCGGCGGCACGGCGCTGATGATGAGCAGCGGGATCATCGCGAAGGTGCAGCCGCTCCCGATCCCTGCCACCGCCATGACCAGCAGGATCTGCCAGACATGGTCGTGGGCGAGCGCCAGGAGGACGTTCGACATCAGGTAGACGGCGCAGCCGACCGGGAGCACGCGGTTCGGTGGATAGCGACGGCCGAAGGCCAGTGCGAGCCGACTGCCGCCGAGGCTGAGCAGGGAGTACGGCAGCAGCATCAGGCCGGCGACCGCCAC
Organism: Nocardioides sp. Z13_37; assembly: GCF_058355585.1. Taxonomy (NCBI): domain Bacteria; kingdom Bacillati; phylum Actinomycetota; class Actinomycetes; order Propionibacteriales; family Nocardioidaceae; genus Nocardioides; species Nocardioides sp. Z13_37. The sequence goes on from NZ_JBZGDV010000001.1 coordinate 963,901, forward strand.
CGGTTGGCCCAGGCCCCACCCCGACGGGGAGTCCTCCTGGACGACGATGAGGACCAGGGTGAGCCCGGAGTACATCCCGGCGCCGGCGAGCAGGGCGGTCAGGTGCGCGGCGAGGGCGGCCGGCCGGACGGCCAGGCGCAGGTCCACCAGGGGGTGATTGCTGCGCAGCGTCCACGGGACCCAGGCGAGGACCGCGGCGGTGCCGACGACGGCAAGCACGAGGGTGCGTGTGGACGCCCAGCCCCAGTCCTGGCCCTGGCTCACCGTCAGCAACAGCGCCGCGATGCCCCCCGTCAGCAGCAGCCCGCCGGTCCAGTCCAGACGGGCGCTGCCCGCTGGTGGCGCGGACGGCACGAAGCGCCATGCCGCGGCCAGGGTCACCGTGGTCAGGCCGGCGCCCAGCCAGAAGGCCGCGTCCAGGCCGCCGGTGCCGGCGACCAGGGCCGTCAGGGGGAAGCCCAGGCCGGCGCCGGCCACCCCTGCGACGGAGAGCAGCGACATCGTCCCGCGCATCCGGTCGGGGGCGAGGACGTCGCGGGCCACGGCGAGCGCGAGCGGTGTGATCGCCAGGCCGATGCCCTGCATGGAACGACCGACCAGCAGCCCGACGAAGCCCGTGGGGAGCGCGGAGAGCGCGCACCCGACGACGACGGTCACCAGACCGCCGAGGATGACGGCCCGGCGGTGCGGCCCCCCGCCGGCCCGCCCGACAATGGGGGTGGTCATCGCCCCGGTGAGCAGGGTCGAGGTCAGGGTCCACTGGGCGGCGGTGAGCGAGACGTCGTAGTCCTGCGCCACGGTGGCGACGAGCGGAGCACCCAGGCTGGTCACCACCGCGGTGATCGTCGTGAGCAGGGCCAGGGTGGCCACCACGGGGGCCGGGGCGCCTGCTGAGGGCACTGCCTGCACCTGCCTCAGATGGGTGTCGAGCGTGACGGACCCGCGGTAGCGTACCTGTGAACGGTATACAGGTGCGGCGAGAGGAACAGGATGATGGACAGTTCGGTGGACGGCAAGGTGCTCTACACGGCCTCGGCACAGGTCGAGGGCGGCCGCGCGGGATCTGCCCGGAGTGGGTCGGGCCGACTCGAGGTCGAGCTCTCCCGGCCGACGGACCCGAAGGGGTTGGGCACGAACCCCGAGGAGCTCTTCGCTGCGGGATATGCCGCGTGCTTCGACAGCGCGATGGCGGTGGCGGCGGGTCGGCTCGGTCTGTCGACCGGACCCACGACGACGATCGGTGAGGTCGACCTGGTGCAGGACCCGGACGGCCGCTACGGCCTTCGCGCTCGGCTGCTGGTGCGGGCTCCCGAGGCGACCCCGGGCGAGCTGGAGCAGGTCCTGGCGCTGGCCGACCAGCTCTGCCCCTACTCCCGCGCGGTGCGCGGCAACGTGGCCGTGGAGATCCGGAGCGAGGCTGGCGGGTCCGCAGCCGGCTGAGGCCGCGGCAGGGGAACGGTCGAGGGTCGGGCGGGGACCCCGGTCAGGCGGTGGTGGCGGGCGCGCGCCGGCCGAGCCGCACGGACAGCTCGCGCGTCTCGGCGAGGAGGGCGCCGGCCAGCGCCTCGACGTTCCCCTGGATGCGGGCCGCCGGCCCGCAGACGCTGACCACCGCGGCCGGGCGGTCCTCGAAGTCGAGGAGCGGGGCGGCGACCGCCCCCGCGCCCTGCTGCCGCTCGCCGAAGGACACCGCGTAGCCACGCTCGCGGATCGCGGCGAGCTCGTCTGCCAGCAGACGTCGGTCGATGACGGTCTGCTCGGTCAGGGCGACCAGCTCGACGCTGTCGAGGTAGTCGGCCTGCTCCTCGGACGGGAGGAACGCCAGGAACGCCTTCGAGGAGCTCCCGGCGTGCAGCGGGAACCGCGCACCGACCTCCACCGACATGATCACCTCGCGGCGCGGCGTCACCTGGTCGAGGTAGACGCGGTGGTTCCCGTGCCGGATGGACAATGTCGAGGTCTCGGAGGTCTGTGCGCTCAGCCGCACCAGGGCGTCGCGCGCCAGGTCTCGCACGTCGACGCGCTGCGCGTAGGTGCTGCCCATCACCAGCCACGACGGGCCGAGGGCGTAGCGCCGGGTGGACTCGTTGAGCTCGAGGAAGTCGCGGCTGCACAGCGTCGTGAGGATGCGGTGCACGACGGCCTTCGGCAGGCCGAGGGAGCGGGAGATCTCCGAGACCCCGAGGCTCGTCGCGTTGGGCTGGGTGAACAACAGCAGCACGTCCAGCGCGCGCTCGAGCCCCTCCAGCGTGCGACTGCCTCGCGGGGTCGGTGCGGACTTCCCGGAGCCGGCGGAAGTGATCGGGTCGGCAGAGGAGGGCACGTCAACTCATCTCATGAGGTCGGTAGGTGGGCGTACGTCTCGCTGGGCGGGCCTATCTTTGACACTTCAGGGACCGGATTCTAGGCTTCCGCTCAGCGAGATGTCGATCCTCTGAACGAAACAAGTGGAGAGCGGCTGTGACGGTGACGGGAACGACCGGGTCAGCACCGAGCAGGCCGTCGCCCGTGCCTCCCGCGCTGGAGCCGACCTCGATCGGCCAGCTGCGGCTGCGCAACAGGGTGGTCTTCCCGGGCCACACCACGAACTTCGGGTCCGCGTCCCTCCCCACCGACCGTCATCGCGACTACCTGTCCCGTCGGGCCCGCGGCGGCGCTGCGCTGGTGATCACGGAGGCCATCCGCGTGCACCCGACGAGCGCGGGACGCGACAGCACGCTCGGCTCCTACCATCCCGACGCCGTGCGCGCCTTCGCCTCCGTGGTCGACGCCGTGCACGCCGAGGGCGCGGCGGCCTTCGCGCAGATCATGCACGCCGGTCGCCAGGCCAACGGCGACAGCGCCCGCACGGCCGCCTGGGCACCCAGCCCCATCCCATGGACCTTCGGCGGCCCCGTGCCGCACGCGATGACCCGGGCCGACATCGGCGTCGTGGTCGAGGCCTTCGCGGACGCCGCGCGCCGCATGTGGCAGGCCGGCTTCGACGGCCTCGAGGTGCACCTGGGCCACGGCCACCTGCTCCAGCAGTTCCTCTCGCCGGCCACCAACACCAGGACCGACGAGTACGGCGGAGACCTGACCGGTCGGCTGCGGCTGGCCCGCGAGGTGCTCGCCGCCGTGCGGGGTGCGGTCCCCGCCGACCTCCCCGTCGGCCTCCGCGTGAGCGGTGACGAGTTCCTCCCCGGCGGGCTCGACCTCGACGCGACCGTCGAGGCGGTCTGCCTGCTCGCCGAGGACGGCCCGCCGGCCTTCCTCCACGTCAGCCACTCGGCGTACGTCGGCACGGCGTCGCTCAGCACGCAGATCGCGGACATGAGCCACGACCCGGCGCCGTTCCGGCACCTCCCACGCCGGTTCCGCGCGGATTTCCCGGGGGTCCCGGTCATCGGGGTCTGCCGGATCGACGACATCGAGATCGCCTCGGAGCTGGTGCGGGCCGGGGACGCGGACCTGGTCGCCATGGCACGCGCGCAGATCGCCGACCCGGACCTGGTGGCCAAGGCCGCCTCCGGGCGCACCGCGCAGACCCGCTCCTGCCTGGCCTGCAACCAGGCGTGCATCGGCCGCATCGAGCTCAACCTGCCCCTGTCCTGCGTTGTGAACCCCACGGCGGGTGAGGAGGCGTCGCACGAGCAGGCGCTGTCCCGGGCGAGCGAGGCGCCGGCCCGCTCGGTGCTGGTCGTGGGCGCGGGGCCCGCCGGCCTCGAGGCCGCCGTCACCGCGGCGCGGGCCGGTGCCAGCGTCGTGCTCCTCGAGCGGTCGACCGAGGCCGGCGGCCAGGTCCGCCTGGCGCGCCAGCTGCACGGCCGGGCGCGGCTCGGCCGCCTGGTCGACGAGCTCGAGGCCGAGGCGCGTCGGCGTGGTGTCGACATCCGGCTCGGCACCGCTCTGGGGGAGGCCGGCGCTCCGGACCCCGCCGACTTCGACCACGTCGTGGTCGCGACCGGCTCCGAGGGCCGCGTGCGCGAGCTGGCGGGCCCGGCCCGCGTCGTCGGTGTCGACGACGCGGTGGCGATCCTGGCCTCCGGGACGGACCTGACCGGACGGGGCGTCGCGGTCGTCGACGACGAGGGGAGCTGGACGGCAGCGACGATCGCGGAGTCCCTGGCTGTCGCGGGCGCGCGCGTCCACGTCGTCTCGGCCGGGCCCGGGCTGTTCCCTCGCGTGACGCTCTACAGCCGCCTCGGCCTCGTGGACCGGCTCGCGCGGCACGGCGTGGCCACCCACGCGCTCCGCCGTCCCGTGCGCTCGACCGCGGCGGGCCTCGTGATCGCCGACGTCGTCGGGGGCCAGGAGCAGCTGGTCGAGGGCGTCGACCTCGTCGTGGACCTGCCGGGGCGACGCGCGGTCGACGAGGTCTACGGACGCCTGCAGGACGACGGCGTCGCCCCTCGGGTCCGCGTGGTCGGCGACGCACAGGCGCCGCGCACGCTGACCGAGGCCACCCACGAGGCCCGGAGCACCGTGCTCGGGCTGCTCGACCCCGGGCCGGTCGGCCCGGCCGACGGACCGTCCGCTCGACCGAGCGGGTGAGAACCCTCCGAGAGGACGACATGAACGCAATTCCTGCCGGCGCCACGCCCGACCCCATCCACCTGTCCGGCGCGGTGGCGCTGGTGACCGGGGCGGGCGGAGGCATCGGGCGCGGGGTCGTCGAGCTGCTCGAGGCGCGCGGCGCCCGGGTCGCGGCGGCCGACCGCGAGGGCGGCCCGGGATGGGCAGAGCTCGTGGACACGCGGGTGGGCCGCACCCGCCACGCCCTCGACGTCACGGCCGAGGGGGCCGCGGCCCGCGTCGTGGAGGAGGTCCTCGAGGCTCACGGGCGGCTCGACGTGCTGGTCAACTGCGCCGGGATCAACGCCAGGTCGGCCGCCTCGGAGACGTCCCCCGAGGAGTGGGCGGCCGTCCTCGGCGTCAACCTCACCGGGACCTACCAGGTCATCCAGGCCGCCTACCCGGCGCTGCGGGCCTCGGACCGAGCCGCGATCGTCAACCTCACCTCCACGGCCGCCGCGGTCGCCGTGCCGCACAACACGGCGTACTCCACCTCCAAGGCGGGCCTGGTCCACCTCACGCGGGTCCTGGCCTCGGAGTGGGCCGCCGACGGCATCCGGGTCAACTCGGTCGCGCCCACCATCGTCGCCACGGACATGACGGCTGCCGTGCGCGCGGACGCCGACTACATGGCCGACAAGCTGGCGAGCATCCCGCTCGGCCGGATGGCCAGCGTGGAGGACGTCGCCCACGCCGTGGCGTACCTGGTCTCGCCGGCCGCCGGCATGGTCACGGGCCAGACGCTCTACGTCGACGGTGGTGTCACCACCCGGTGACCCCCTGTCCGGTGTGCCCCGCCCCGCCACTCGTCGACTCCATTTGTAACGGGCGTGTGAAACCCGGGCCGAACCCCTTGACGCGGACCCTCACTCGCGATTGAGTGTGCGCGTTAGAGGAACACCATTCCGCTCGAAGGAACGCTCGGGGTCTCACAGGAGGTTGCACATGCGTGGACGAAAGCTGCGCGTTGGACTGGTCGGTGCCGCGGTACTGACCCTCGCCCTGGCAGGGTGCTCGGCTTCGAACCCGGGCGACGACGGGGACGGCGCGAACAGCGCCGACGACACCCTCATCGTGGCTGCCGTCAACGTGCCCGGCGGCTTCGACGGCGACGTCATCACCCCGGGCACCCAGCACACGGTCACCCAGATCTACGAGCCCCTCGTGAACTACGGCGTCAAGGACGTCGAGGGCGGCGCTCGCGAGGTGGATGCCTCGGTCATCGAGCCGGGTCTCGCCGAGAGCTGGGAGGCCTCGGACGACGAGCTCAGCGTCACCTTCAAGCTCCGCGAGGGCGTCGAGAGCCAGTGGGGCAACGAGCTCACGGCCGAGGACGTCAAGTGGAGCTGGGACAAGTCCCTCGACCAGGGCCGGACCGGTGCGTTCATCGCCAGCGTCTCCAACGTCGAGAGCGTCGAGGTCGTCGACACCTACGAGGTGCGCTTCAACCTCACCGACCCGAGCCCCATCCTGCTCAAGGCGCTCACGCTCTACACCCCGTCGATCTATGACTCGACGGAGATGAAGAAGCACGCGACCAAGGACGACCCGTGGGCCCTGGAGTGGCTCGTCTCCAACAGCGCCGGCTTCGGCCCGTACTACGTCGACGAGGTCAAGGCGGGTGAGGAAGCCGTCTTCAAGGCCAACCCGAACTACTACGGCGACGAGCCGCACTTCTCCACCGTCGTCTACCGCTCGGTGCCGGACGCCTCGACCCGCGTCCAGCTCCTGCAGGCCGGCTCGGTCGACTGGATCGAGGAGCTCACCTTCACCCAGCTCAACGAGCTGGAGAAGAGCGACGGCGTCAAGGTGCAGTCGACGCCGGGCAACTTCCAGGCCCGCGCGCTGATGAACCCCAACTACGAGCCGTTCAAGGACAAGCGCGTGCGCCAGGCGATCAACTTCGCCACCCCGCACGAGCAGATCCTCAACAACGTCTTCGCCGGCCGCGCGCAGCAGAGCCGCGGACCGCTGGTCTCGACGATCCCCTGCTACAACCCCGACGCCTGGGCCTACGAGACCGACGTCGACAAGGCCAAGTCGCTGCTCGCCGACGCCGGGTATGCGGACGGTGTGGACATCACGCTCGAGTACTCCGGCCTGAACTGGTGGGAGGAGCCGCTCGGCATCCAGCTCAAGGACGGCCTCGCGAAGGCCGGGATCCGCGTCAACCTCAAGCGCATCCCGGACGCCGACATGACGGCCCGGGCCGCGATCACCGAGCGCGACCTGCCGTTCTTCACCTTCTACGAGCAGTCCATCGTCCTGGACCCGGGCTACAGCATGCTGCTGACCTCGACCCCGGATGGCTCGGCGGACCGCAACGACTACGACAACCCCGAGGTCACCAAGCTCATCAAGCAGGCGAACGTGATCACCGACGAGGAGGAGCGTTGCAGCCTGATCGACCAGGCGCAGCGGATCCACCTCGAGGACGCGTCCTGGATCTACTCGGCTGAGATCGGGGCCCACGAGGCCATGGCCGACGACATCGAGGGCTGGGTCTGGCACCCGGACAACCACGAGCGCTGGGCCGACCTCAGCCGCTGAGCTCAGGCCGCTCACGCGGCCGCCCGGTGGAGGGCTGCGGGACCGACGACGGCGTCGGTCCCGCAGCACCCCACCCCTGCACGACCCCGGAGCGCCGACGGCGCTCCGTCGATGCACGACACGTGCATCCCTGACTTTCCGTGAAAGGTGGCAGAGGACATGGGGAAGGGACTTGCCAGATACCTGGCCTACCGGCTCCTGTTGCTGGTCCCCCTGTTGTTCGGCGTCTCGGTCCTGACCTTCCTGCTCGTCAGGCTCGGTGACTCGAGCCCGGCGGTGATGGTGGCTGGTCCGACCGCGACGCAGGCGCAGATCGAGGACATCGAGGCCGAGATGGGCCTCGACCGGTCGCTCCCGGTGCAGTACTGGACGTGGCTGACCGACGCCGTGCGCGGCGACCTCGGCACCTCCTGGATGTCGAACCGGCCGGTCACCGAGGAGCTGATGGAGAAGCTGCCCATCACCTTGGAGCTGATCGGCTTCGGTGTCGCCGGCGCGATCGTCTTCGGAGTCCTGATCGGCGTCGCCTCCGCGGTGCGTCAGCGCGGGCTCGTCGACCAGGTGCTGCGCCTCGTCACCCTGGCAGGGGTCTCGATCCCGATCTTCTGGGGCGCGCTCCTGATGATCGCCTTCTTCTTCACGGTGCTCGGGTGGGCACCTGCTCCCCTGGGACGCGTCGAACGCGGTCTGGCCATGCCGCCGCACGTGACAGGGATGCTGGTCTTCGACAGCGTCATCACCGGCTACTTCGCGACCGCCGCGTCGGCGCTCGCCCACCTGGCCCTGCCGGTGCTCACCATCACCGTGATCACCGGCGCGACGATCGCCAAGCAGGCGCGGGCCGCGATGGTCGAGACCCTCGGCAGCCCGGCGGTGCGCTACGCCCGTGCCTGCGGCATGTCCGAGCGCGGCGTGGTGTGGCTGGCATTCCGCAACGCGCTGCCCGACCTGATCGGCTTCTTCGGGATCACCTTCAGCCTCGCCATGGGCGGGGCGGCGATCTCGGAGCTCATCTTCTCCTGGGGCGGGCTCGGACAGCTCGGCCTCGAGGCCATCACCAACGCCGACTTCGCCGTCGTCCAGGGCTTCATCCTGGTGATGGGCGTCCTGACCGCGGCGATCTACCTCATCGCCGACCTGGTGGTCGCTGCGATCGACCCGAGGGTGAAGCTGCAGTGAGCATCCCGATGAACGACGACGCGGTGGCCTCGACCCGGCCGATGCCGACACCGGGCGCTCCGCCCGCGCACGTCGACCACGACCAGGTCGGCCGCCTCCGGGCGACCGCCCGCGGCCTGTGGAGGTTCATGACCTCCAGCATGGCCGCCTTCACCGGCACCGTCATCGTCCTGCTCTTCGTGGTCGTCGGAGCGCTGGCCGACGTGCTGGTCCCGACCGACCCGCTGAAGGTCTTCGGCAGCGACCTGCTCGAGCCCCCGGGCGCCGACCACTGGTTCGGCACCGACGGCAACGGCATGGACGTCTTCGCCCGGACCATCCACGCCATCCAGATCGACCTGGTCATCTCGGTGTCGGCAGTCGCGGCGTCGATCGTGGTGGGCGTGGCGCTGGGCCTCATCGCCGGCTACCGCGGCGGCTGGTTCGAGATGGTGCTGCTCCGCCTGATGGACGTGCTGCAGGCGTTCCCGGCGCTGATCCTGGCGCTGGCGGTCGTCGCCGCCTCGCAGGAGTCGATCACCGCGGTGATCTTCGTGATCGCCTTCCTCGACACCCCGGTCTTCATCCGCATGACCCGAGGCCAGGTGCTGAGCCTTCGCGAGGCGATGTACGTCGAGGCCGCACGCTCCACGGGCAACAAGCCCTGGCGCATCATGTGGCGCCACATCATGCCCAACACGCTTCCGCCCCTGATCATCCAGACCGCGGTCCGGCTCGCGTGGTCGGTGATGATCGTGTCCTCCCTGGCCTTCGTCGGCGTCGGCATCCAGGTCCCGACCCCGGAGTGGGGCGCCATGATCCGCCACGGATCGGCGTTCATCACGTCGGGCCAGTGGTGGCCCTCGGTCTTCCCGGGCCTGGCGCTGATGCTGCTGGTGCTGGGGTTCAACCTCCTCGCGGACGCGATCCAGGATTATCTCGACCCGAGGAAGGACTGAGCGCATGGCCCTGCTCTCGATCAAGGACCTCCGCGTCCACATCGCCACCCCGAACGGCACCGCGCACGCGCTGAACGGCGTCAGCCTCGACGTCGACGAGCACGAGATCGTCGGACTCATCGGCGAGACCGGTGCCGGCAAGTCCCTCACGGCCTGGTCCGTGCTCGGGCTCCTCGGCCCCCGCGCCCAGGTGGTGGAGGGGACCGCGGAGTTCGAGGGGACCGACCTGGTCTCGATGTCCGAGCGCCGTCGCCGCCGCCTGCGCGGCAAGGACCTGGCGGTCATCGTGCAGAACCCGCGCGGTGCGCTCGACCCGCTGCGCTCGGTCGGGCGCCAGATCGCCGAGACCAACCGCCGGCACCGGGGCACCGGGCGCAAGGCGGCGAAGGCGAACGCGATCAGCGCCCTGCGCGACGTCGGCATCTCCGATCCGGCCCGGCGCGCGAAGGCGTTCGCCCACCAGCTCAGCGGCGGCATGGCGCAGCGCGTGCTCATCGCGCTCGCGATGATCAACGAGCCCAAGCTGATCATCGCCGACGAGCCGACCACCGGTCTCGACCTGACGGTGCAGGCCCAGATCCTCGACCTGCTGCGCGCCCGCGTCGACGCGACCGGGTCGGCGGTCCTGCTCATCACCCACGACCTGGGCGTCGTCGCCAACTACTGCGACCGCGTGGCGGTCATGTTCGCCGGCCGGATCGTCGAGCAGGGCACCGTCGAGCAGATCTTCGGCAACCCCCGCCACCCGTACACCCAGGCACTGGTCAAGGCGAGCCGGGAGACGCTGGACGAGACGGTCTCGGAGGAGACCGATCGGTCCGAGCCGCCGAACCTGGTCGACCTCCCCAGCGGTTGCCACTACCGGTTCCGCTGCCCGCTGGCGACCGACGTCTGCGCGACGCCGGTGCCGGAGGTCGAGGTGGGTGGCGGTCACCGCGCGCTGTGCCACTTCCCCGCGGAGTCGACCGGCGAGCCGGGCGCCGACACCGTACGAGCCGAGACCGTCGAAAGGGTGGGCCCATGAGCGAGCACATCGAGGCCCGCGGAATCGTCAAGACGTTCTCCGTCCGGGGCTCTCGCGCCCCGGTGCGCGCCGTCAACGGCGTCGACATCGTGATCCCGCGGGGCAAGACGCTGGGTCTGGTGGGCGAGAGCGGCTCCGGCAAGAGCACCGTCGGACGCTGCCTGCTGCGGCTCCTGGAGCCGACCGAGGGCACGGTCCACCACGGGGAGCACGACGTGCTCGCCATGAAGCCCGAGACGCTGCGACGCCACCGGGCGCGCGCCGCCATGGTGTTCCAGGACCCCTACGAGTCGTTGAACCCCCGGATGCGGATCCGCTCGGTGGTCGAGGAGCCCCTCATGCTCCACACCGACCTCACGCCCTCCGCCCGGCGCCGGCGCGCGGCCGAGCTGATGCGCCTGGTGAGGCTCGAGGAGTTCCACCTCGACCGGTTCCCCCACGAGCTCAGCGGCGGCCAGCTCCAGCGCATCGGCATCGCCCGGGCGCTCGCGACGGACCCGGAGTTCCTCGTCCTCGACGAGCCGACGTCCTCGCTGGACCTGAGCGTGCGAGCCGGGGTGCTCCGGCTGCTGAAGCGGCTGCAGCGCGAGCTCGACATCACCTTCCTCTTCATCTCCCACGACCTGACGACGGTCGCGGCGATGTCCGACGAGGTGGCGGTGATGTACCTCGGCACGGTGATCGAGAAGGGTCCCGCGGCCGAGGTGCTCGGCAACCCCCAGCACCCCTACTCACAGGCTCTGCTCTCGGCCGCGCTCTCGGTCGACCCCGACGGCCGACGCGTGCGGCACGTCCTGGAGGGGGAGACCCCCAGTCCGGTCGACCTGCCGCCGGGGTGCCCGCTCGCCTCGCGGTGCCCGTTGGTCCGCGACGACTGCCGCCAGGCGGTCCCGCCGCTCCACGAGGTCTCGGCCGGCCACAGCGCCGCCTGCGTACGTGTCCCTGAGGGCACCAACGTCCTTCCGGCCACCGGGCCGGCCCCCATCGTCACCGCTAGCTGAGGAGTACTTCTCGATGTCCCACCCCTACGCGCACCTCTTCGACCCGATCAAGATCGGTCCGAAGGAGGCGAAGAACCGGCTGTGGATGACTGCCCACAGCACCCAGCTGGTCAAGGACCACAACTTCACCGACCGGCACGTGGCCTACTACGCCGAGCGGGCCAAGGGTGGTGTCGGCGTCATCACGATGGAGGCGATGGCGACCCACCCGACCACCCAGCCGTACGCCGGCAAGATCCACGCCTTCGACCCGGCCGTCATCCCGAACTACCAGAAGCTGGCCGCCGCGGTGCACGAGCACGGCGCACTGCTGCTGGCCCAGCCGTGGCACCGCGGTCGCGAGACCAACGGCGTGGTCAACCGCCTGCCGGTCTGGGCGCCGTCGTCCATCCCGGACACCGTCTACCGCGAGATGCCGCACGCGATGGACGAGGAGAACATCGCCGAGATCGTCGAGGGCTACACGCTCGCGGCCCGCTACGCCGCCGAGGGCGGACTCGACGGCGTGGAGGTGCACGGGCTGGCCCACGGCTACCTGCTCGGCCAGTTCCTCTCGCCCGCGACCAACCACCGCACCGACCAGTACGGCGGGTCGGACGAGAACCGCCTGCGCCTGGTGCTGGAGATCATCGAGCGGACCCGTGCGGAGGTCGGCTCGGGACTCATCGTCGGCGTGCGCATCAACGGCGACGACGGCGAGGTCGAGGGCGGCCTCCGCACCGAGCACTGGGCGAGGATCGCGCGGGCGATCGCCGACACGGGGTTGATCGACTACGTCTCGGTGTCCCAGGGGACCTACCAGAACCGCATGCTCATCTACCCCACCACTCCCCGCGAGCAGGGCTACCAGATCGAGGCCACGCGGCAGATCAAGCAGATGGTCCCCGAGCTCCCCGTGGTGGTCGCCGGGCGGATGACGTCGCCGGAGAAGGCGGAGTACGCGATCGCCAGCGGCGCCGGCGACATGGTGGGCATGGCGCGCACCCTGATCGCCGACCCGGAGTGGCCCAACAAGGCCCGCGAGCAGCGCGAGACCGACATCCGTCCGTGCGTCGGCGCCAACCACTGCATGGCCTCCATCGTCAGCGCTCCGCTGGCGTGCATCCACAACCCGGCCGTTGGTCGGGAGGCGGAGCTCGGCACCGGCACGCTGCAGATCACCGAGCGTCCCCGGTCGGTCGCCGTGGTCGGCGGTGGTCCCGGTGGCATGCGCGCGGCCCTCACGCTCTCGCAGCGCGGGCACGAGGTGACGCTGTTCGAGAAGGGCACCGAGCTCGGCGGCCAGGTCAACTGGATCGCTCGCTCGGAGAGCTACAGCGAGTGGGGCAGCATCGCCGGCTGGCTGATCAGCCAGCTCGGCGGCACGAACGTGAAGATCGAGCTCGGGGTCGAGGCGACCGTCGAGTCCCTGGTCGCCGGCGGGTTCGACTCCGTCGTCGTCGCGACGGGCTCCACGCCCCTGCGCACCGGCTGGAGCGTCAACCACCCCGTCCGCTGGGCGAACCCCGACGGGGTCCCGGGCGTCGACCAGTTCAACGTGGTGACCGCCCAGGAGGCGCTGCTCGACCACGCCGAGCTGGGCCCGAACGTCATGGTCTTCGACGACATCGGCGGGCGCCACGCGGTGGTCGTCGCCGAGCACCTGCAGGCCAACCGGCACCAGGTCGAGCTGGTCACGACGCTCAGCTCGGTGGCCCCGGAGCTGTCCGCGACGCGTGACGTCGGCTGGGTCCACAAGCGCCTGCGCACCGCCGGCGTGGTCTTCACCCCGAACCGCGAGATCGCCTCGATCGACGAGGACCGGGTGAGCCTGCGCGACGTCCACACCGACGAGGTCGAGGTGCGCGAGCCCGTCGACTCCGTCGTCCTGGTGACCGGCGGCAAGGCCGAGGACTCCCTGTACTACGGCCTCAAGGAGGCCGGCGTCGAGGTGCGCGCAGTCGGTGACTGCGTCTCGCCCCGCCGCGTGTTCAACGCCATCTGGGAAGCCGAGCTGGCTGCCCGCGAGATCTGAGCTGAGGAGAAGAGCATGTCGAAGGTGACCTACGAGTGGCAGTACGACGAGGCGGGCGAGGAGGCCCTGGCGGAGGTGCGTGCGCGGCGCGGGTTCACCCTGCCGGTGCACGAGGTGATGGCGTCGGTCGACCCCGACATCCTGCGCGCCTACAACGCGCTGGCGGGCAACCTGATCTTCGGGCCCGAGCCGCGGCACCTGGACCTCAAGACCCGGTTCCTCGTGCTGGTCGGCGTCACCACCGCGGTGAAGGGTGACCGTGAGGGCGTCGAGTGGGCCTCGCGCAACGCGATGAAGTACGGCGCCAGCGAGAAGGAGGTCCTCGAGGCCATCCTGCTCGCCGGGCTCCCCGGCGGCATGCCGACGGTCGAGGCGGCCACCATCGCCTTCGCCGACATGCTCCAGGGCAACGGCTGGGTCGAGCAGGGCACGCCCGAGACGGACGAGGGCACCGCCTGATGGCCCATGTCTTCACCGCCACGGTCGCCGGCACCGACGGCAGCCTCACCGAGCGGGAGATCACCGTCCGCAGGATGTACAACCTCGGATCGGCGACCCGCGACGCGGCCGTCGCCGTTCACCACCAGGAGGAGGTCGCAGCCGCGGGCGTCCAGATCGCCTTCGACATCCCCGCGCCGCGGATCTACCCGATCGCGCCCTACGCACTGACCTCGGACACCACCGTCGAGGTGCACACGCCGAGGAGCTCCGGTGAGGTCGAGATCGTCCTCGTCGTCACCGGGGGCGAGGTCCTGGTCGGGGTCGGGTCGGACCACACCGACCGCGACCTCGAGCGGCACAGCATCGTCTACAGCAAGCAGGCCTGCCCGAACGTCCTGGCGCCGACCCTGTGGCGGCTCTCGGAGATCGCCGACCACTGGGACGAGTGTGTCCTGGAGTCCTGGGTCGACGGCGAGCCCTACCAGGCCACGCCGACCGGCACGTTCCTCTCCCCCGAGGACCTGCTCGACGTGCTGCGGACCCGGGCGGAGGTGCCGGAGGACGACTTCGTGCTCTACGCCGGCACCATCGTGGCGCTGGGCGGACAGCTGCAGTTCGGGACGACGTTCTCGTTCCGGATGCACGACCCGGTCCTGGACCGCGAGATCCGCCACGAGTACACCCTGGAGCAGCTGATGCCCGAGATGCGTGAGGGCTACCGGGTGCCGATGACGGTGCAGGGGAGCTGATCGCATGTACGGCGAGCGTGCCCGTCTCGGCCTGATCGTCCCGTCGACCAACTCGGTCGTGGAGCCGGAGATCTCGGCGGCCCTGCCGCCCGGGGTCGCGGCGTTCGCCACCCGGGTGCCGGTCGGCGAGGCAGCGCGGCCGGAGGACAAGGTGGCGTCCATCCTGGCGATGCGCGACCGGCTTCCGGCCGCGGCGGCCGAGGTGGGCTCGCTCGGCGTGGACGTCGTCGCCTACGCCTGCACGTCCGGCAGCTTCCTCCACGGCCGCGACTCCGACGCGGAGACCTGTGCGGAGCTCGCGGGCGTGGCCGGCGTGCCGGCCCTGACGACGTCGACGGCCATGGTGGCGGCGCTGCGCACCCTCGGTGCGCGCCGCGTCGCTGTCGTGACCCCCTACATCGGTCCGGTCGCGGACGGGGCGGCGGCCTACCTCGCGCAGTCGGGCTTCGAGGTCGTCGCCCGGCGCGACCTCGACCTGCTGAGCAACCTGGCCAAGGGTCGACTCGGGCCCGAGGTCAGCGCGGGCCTGGTGCGGGAGGTGGACCTCTCGGACGCCGACGCGGTGATGATCAGCTGCACCAACTGGCGCACCTTCGACCACCTCGCCGAGCTCGAGCACGAGACCGGCCTGCCGGTGGTCTCGAGCAACCTGGCCACGATGTGGGCCGCCCTGCGGCTCGCCGGCATCGAGGAGGGTGGGCCGGACGTCGCGCTGCTGCGCGAGCCCGGCACCGCCCTGCCCGACCACGTCCGGCCGCCGGCCACGACCACGGGGCCGGTGGGGTGAGCAGCGGGGAGGCCGCGCTGGTGCGGCGGGCCCGGGTCCGCACGCCGCGCAGCGACCTGCACCTGCGATGGGTGCGGGGGCCAGACGCCTCGTGCGCGTGGGTCCTGCTGCACCAGTCGCCGCTGTCCTCACGTCGCTTCGAGCCGCTCCTGCCCGTGCTCGGACGCTGGTCGGACGCCTACGCGCCCGACACGCCCGGCTACGGCGACTCGCTCGCCGAGGACGGTGACTGGCGGGTCGGGGACTACGCGGACGCGCTGTGGAACGGGATCGACCAGCTCACCGACCTCCCGGTCCACCTCCTGGGCCGGGCGACCGGCACGGTGCTGGCCGTGGAGATGGCCAGGTCCCGCCCGGAGCGGGTCCGGCACCTCGTGCTGCACGGCCTCCCGGTCTACACCGAGGAGGAGAAGACCGACCGGCTCGCCGGGTTCGCCCCGCCGTACGTGCCGAGCGCGGACGGTGCGCACCTGGCCTGGATCTGGGAACGCGCCTCGGGGGAGTACCCCTGGGCGCCACCCGAGCTGATCACCAGCTTCGTCGCGGACTACCTCGCGGCGGGGCCCGACTTCGCCGGCGCCTACCGGGCGATCTGGCGCTACGACCTGCACGCCGCGCTGGCGGACGTCCAACGGGCCGGCCTGCCGACGACCCTCCTCGCCGGGGGACGCGACCGCATCGGCTTCATGCACGAACGGGCCGTCGCGGCCTTGCCCTGGGCCGCCCAGCGGGTGCTCCCCGAGGCCACCGACTTCGTCGCCGAGCAGGACCCGCGTGGGTTCGCGGCTGTCCTGCGCGAGGTCGTCGGCGCCGAGCGCGCGGCACGTTGACGCCTGACTGCCCACCCCCATACGCTCCGTTCAGCGGTACGCCGTTCGTATCAGCGGAACGCTCTCCCGACGTGAAGGAAGACCCATGCAAGACGGACCCCTGACCGGTATGCGGGTCGTCGACGCCTCGACGATCCTCGCCGGCCCGCTGTGCTGCCAGATCCTCGGCGACTTCGGCGCCGACGTGATCAAGGTCGAGCACCCCGTCGCCGGCGACAGCATGCGCGGCCACGGTGAGTCGAAGGACGGCGTGCCGCTGTGGTGGAAGGAGATCTCGCGCAACAAGCGGACGATCGGCCTGAGCCTCTCCGACAGTGACGGGGCCGCGGCCTTCCTCGAGCTCGCCCGGACCGCCGACGTGGTGGTCGAGAACTTCCGGCCCGGCACGTTCGAGCGCTGGGGCCTCGGCCCCGAGGTGCTGCTCGAGGCCAACCCCGGCCTGGTGCTGCTGCGGATCAGCGGCTTCGGCCAGGAGGGCCCCTACTCCTCGCGAGCCGGCTTCGGCACGCTCGCCGAGGCGATGAGCGGCTTCGCGCACCTGACCGGCGAGGAGGACGGCCCGCCGACCCTGCCGGCGTTCGGCCTCGCCGACAGCATCTGCGGCATCGCGGCGTCCTCGGCGGTCTCGATGGCCCTCCTGGCGCGCCAGTCCAACGGCGGTCGCGGCCAGGTCATCGACGCCAACCTCCTGCTCCCGATCATGACCGCGGTCGGACCGGGCCCCACGGTCTACGACCAGCTCGGCGTGATCGGACAGCGCCACGGCAACCGGTCGACGAACAACGCCCCCCGCAACACCTACCGGACGTCCGACGGCTCGTGGGTCGCGGTCTCGACCAGCGCGCAGCGGATCGCCGAGAAGGTGCTCACCCTGGTCGGGCACCCCGAGGTGCTCGACGAGCCCTGGTTCGCCTCCGGCCACGGTCGGGCCCAGCACGCCGACCTGCTCGACGGGTACGTGGGGAGCTGGATCGGCGCCCGCACCCGTGCCGAGGTGATCGACAGCTTCACCGAGGTCGGCGCCGCCATCGCCGCCGTCTACGACGCCCGCGACCTCGTCGAGGACGTGCACGTCCGGGAGACCGGCATGCTCAAGCACGTCCCGGACGAGGACCTCGGCCAGGTCCTCATGCACGACGTCATGTGGCGCATGTCCGAGACACCCGGGCGGATCCGGTTCCCCGGCCGCTCCCGCGGCGCCGACACCGACCAGGTCCTCGTCGAGGAGCTGGGCATCCCGGCCGAGCGTGTCGACGAGCTGCGCGCCCGCGGCGTCGTGTCCTGACCTCATCGTCCCCATTCCCGTCCCCAGCAACGAAGGAACCACCGTGACCTCCACCAGCGTCGAGCCGCTCGTCGCCGCACTCGCGCCAGGCATCGAGGTCTTCGACCTCGGCCGCCCGCTGACCGTCGGCATGCCCCAGTCGCCGAACCACCCGGCGTACTGGCACGCCCTGCCCCGCCGACACGGCGACATGGTCCGCAGCGACGGTGGCTCGGCCGCCAACGACATCATCAGCATGGGCACCCACGTCGGCACCCACGTCGACGCCCTGGCTCACGTCTCGCACGACGGCAAGCTGTTCGGCGGCCTCGGCGTCGACGAGGCGCTCACCGGCGGCCGCTACGAGCAGCTCGGCGCGCACACCATCGCGCCGATGGTCTGCCGCGGCGTGCTGCTCGACGTGCCCGCCGCCCTCGGCACGCCCGAGGGCTGCGAGCCGGGGTACGAGATCACCGCCGCCGACCTCGACGCGACCGTGGCCCGCCAGGGCGTGGAGCCCGGCCCGGGCGACGTCGTCCTGATCCGGAGTGGCTGGGGCCGGCACTTCGAGGCCGGTGCCGCCTACGTCGGCAAGGACTCCGGCGTCCCCGGGGTCGGCGAGGAGGGCGCGCGCTGGCTGGCACGGCGCGAGGTCCGCGCCGCCGGCGCCGACACCATCGCCTTCGAGTGCCTCAAGCCCGGTGCCGGCCACGCGGTGCTCCCCGCCCACCGGGTCCTGCTGGTGGAGACCGGCACCTACATCATCGAGGCGATGGCGCTCGAGGGCCTGGCTGCCGCCGGGGTGCACGAGTTCCTCTTCGTGCTCTCGCCGCTCCCGCTCTTCGGGGCGACCGGCTCGCCCGCCCGTCCACTGGCGGTGGTGAGCCGTGGCTGAGCAGACCCTCGCCCAGCAGCTGGCCGGCTTCGCGGCCGGGGTCGCCCGTGCGGGGACCCCGGAGGACGTCGCCGCGAGCGTGAACCAGCGCGTCGTCGACGTCCTCGGTCTCGCCGTCGCCGCGCAGGCGCTGCCGACCAGCCAGGCCGCCATGTCCTACGCCGAGGACCTCGGCGGGCGCGGCCAGGCGCACGCGGTAGGGGTGGCCACCAAGCTGCCGGCTCCCGCCGCGGCGTTCGTCAACGGGGTGCTCGCGCACTCCCTCGACTACGACGACACCCACCTCCCCTCGGTCCTCCACCCCAGCGCGAACATCGTCCCGGCGGCGCTGGCCGCCGCCGAGGAGGTCGACGCCACCGGCGAGGCACTCGTGCGCGCCGTGGCGGTCGGGCTCGAGGTCGCGGTGCGGCTCGGCATGGCCGGCTACGACGAGAGCATCCGCAACTCCGTCTACTTCGAGCACGGCCAGCACGCCACGTCGATCTGCGGCGCGATGGGCGCGGCGGTCGCGGCGGGCATGTTGCTCGGCCTCGACGAGACCGGACTGGTGGACACCCTCGGTCTGGCCGCATCGATGGCCTCGGGGATCCTCGAGGCCAACCGGACCGGCGGCACCGTCAAGCGGCTGCACTGCGGGTGGGGCGCGCAGTCCGGCGTCTCCGCCGCGCACCTGGTCCAGCGCGGCTTCACCGGGCCCCCGACGGTCCTCGAGGGCCGCTTCGGCTTCTTCGAGTCGTGGCTGCACGGCTCGAAGATCGACCTCGACGCCGTCGTGCGCGGTCTCGGGTCGGAGTGGGCGGTCCCGGGGATCTTCTTCAAGCCCTACCCCGCCAACCACTTCACCCACGCCGCGGTCGACGCGGGCATGGAGCTGCGCGCCCAGGGCGTGCGCCCCGAGCAGGTCCAGCGCCTCGTGCTGGGCGTCGCGGCCGCGCCGCTGCGCACGATCGGCCAGCCCATCGAGACCAAGCGGGAGCCGGCGACGGGCTACCAGGCCCAGTTCAGCGGTCCCTACGCCCTGGTCGCCGGCCTCCTGGGCGGCTCGGGACTCGGGGTCGGGCTCGCCGACTACACCGACGAGCTCGCCCAGGACCCCGAGCGTCGTGCGCTGATGGCCCGGGTCGACGTCGTCGCCGACCCCCGGTGCGACGAGATCTTCCCCTACCAGTTCCCGGCCGTCGTCCGGGCCGAGCTCATCGACGGCACCGAGCGGGTGGTGGAGGTGCTCACCAACCGCGGCGGGCCGCAGCGCCCGCTCTCCGACGACGAGCTGACCGTCAAGTTCCGGGAGAACGTCTCGGGACACCTCGCGGCCCCGGACCTCGATGCGGTCGAGACCGCGTTGCGAGGTCTGCGTGGGCTGGACTCGCTCGCACCGCTCATGTCCCACCTCGCCCGAGCCTCGTCGTCGCGGCTCCAGCACACCCACTGACCCCGCCGGGACCGGCCGCCCCGGCCCCGACCCGGTCGCTACCTAGGAGACAAGCCATGGATCTGCTGCTTAAGAACGTCCGCGTCGTCACGCCGGACCACGACGAGCCCCAGCCGCTCGACATCGCCGTGACCGACGGCCGGATCACCGAGCTGCGCGAGGGCATCGAGCCGGACGCGGGCACCCGCGTCGTCGACGGCGGCGGGAAGATCGCCTTCCCCGGCGTCGTGGACGCCCACCAGCACTGGGGGATCTACAACCCGCTGTCGGAGGATGCCCAGACCGAGAGCCGCGCCTGCGCCCAGGGCGGTGTCACCACCGGCATCACCTACATGCGCACCGGCCAGTACTACCTCAACAAGGGCGGGGAGTACGCCGAGTTCTTCCCCGAGGTCCTGGCGGCGACCGAGGGCCGCTCGCACGTCGACTACGGCTTCCACCTCGCCCCGATGATGAAGAAGCACATCGAGGAGATCCCCTCGCTCGTCGGCGACCACGGGGTCACCTCGTTCAAGGTCTTCATGTTCTACGGCAGCCACGGCCTGCACGGCCGCTCGACCGACCAGAACTCCTTCCTGATGATTCCCGAGGGCGAGCGCTACGACTACGCGCACTTCGAGTTCGTGATGCGCGGGATCCAGCGGGCACGCGAGGAGTTCCCCGATCTCGCCGACGAGATCTCGCTCTCGCTGCACTGCGAGACCGCCGAGATCATGCGTGCCTACACCGAGCTGGTCGAGGGCGCAGGTGAGCTCACCGGGCTCGAGGCCTACCACGAGTCGCGGCCGCCGCACTCCGAGGGACTGGCGATCAGCATCGCCTCGTACCTCGCGCACGAGACCGGCCTGCCGACGATCAACCTGCTGCACCTGACCTCTCGCAAGGCGGTCGACGCGGCACTGCGCATGTCGACGGCCTTCCCGCACATCGACTTCCGCCGTGAGGTCACGATCGGGCACCTGCTCGCCGACATCACCACCGCCGACGTCGGCGCCAAGGTCAACCCCCCGATCCGGCCCCGCGAGGACGTCGAGGCGCTGTGGGAGTACGTCCTGGACGGCAGCATCGACTGGGTGGTCTCCGACCACGCCTGCTGCAAGGACGAGAAGAAGTTCGGCGAGGACCGCGACGACGTGTTCGTGGCCAAGTCCGGCTTCGGTGGCACCGAGTACCTGCTGCCCGGTCTCGTCACCGAGGGCAGCAAGCGCGGCCTGTCCTACGGCCGGATGGCCGCCCTGGTCTCCGGAAACCCCGCGAAGCGCTTCGGCCTGCGCACCAAGGGCGCCATCGCGGTCGGCTACGACGCCGACGTCGCCCTCATCGACCCGGACGTGTCCTGGACCGTCCGCGCCGCCGACTCGGAGTCGACCCAGGAGTACACCCCGTTCGAGGGCTTCGACATGACGGCCCGCGTGACCGACACCTTCCTTCGCGGCCAGCACGTCCTGGAGGCCGGCAAGGTCGTCGGCGAGCCGACCGGTCAGTACCTGCGCCGTCCGCTCGGTCGGGGCTGATCCTCCCGTGAGCGCCGCCCGCACCTACCTCTACGCCCCCGGCGACCGGCCCGACCGGTTCGCCAAGGCGGCGGCGAGCGGCGTGGACGCCGTCGTCCTGGACCTGGAGGACGGCGTCGCGCCGGCCGGCAAGGACGCCGCCCGGCTCGAGGTCGGCCGCCACGAACGCCCCGCGGGACCGCAGTGGTGGGTCCGGCTGGACGTGCGGACGCTCGAGGAGGACGTGGCGGCGGCCGTCCGGCCGGGGACGCACGGCGTCTTCGTGCCCGGCGCCGAGCCCGCCCTGCTCGGCGAGGTGGATCGGCTGCTCACCGCCGCCGAGGCACGTGCGGGCTTGCCCCGGGGCAGCCTCGAGGTCGTCGGCCTCCTGGAGACCGCCCGTGGTCTCCAGGAGGTGGCCGCCGTCGCCGCCGCGCCCCGGGTGACGCGGTTGGGGCTCGGTGAGGCCGACCTCGCCGCCAACCTCGGGATCACCCCCGGTGCCGAGCGCGAGGAGCTCTGGCCCGCGCGGTTCAGCGTCGTCCTCGCCTCGGCCGCCGCGGGGCTCTCGGCGCCGATCGGTCCCGTGGAGACCCGGCTCGGGGACGAGGACCTGCTGCGTCGCTCGACGACCCGACTGGTCCACCAGGGGTTCGCCGGGCGGACGCTGATCCACCCCGCCCAGGTGCAGGTCGTCCACGCCGTCCTCGCGCCGACGGCCGCGGAGGTCGCGACCGCCCGGGAGGTGGTCGAGGTCTTCGACCGCGCCGACGCGGAGGGTCGCGGCGCAGCCGTCACCCAGGACGGGCGGCTCGTCGACCTCGCCGTCGTGCGCTCGGCCCGCAGCGTGCTCGCCCGCGCCGGAGCGACCCCGACCCGGTGACCGGGTGCGGGGGCTCCGGGGGGCTCCTGCGGCAGACCCTCAGTGGTGGAAGGCGGGGTGGGGAGCCTCGACCGGCATCGGCCCCTCGAGGTTGTCGAGGTAGACCGTCTCCTTCTCGATGTCGGCGAGGAGATCGGCGGCCAGGTCCATACTCAGGCCGTTGCGCACCACGATCCGCTGGACCGTGAGGTCGGTCATGTCGTCGGGCATCGGGTAGGCCGGCACCAGCCAGCCCTTCATCCGCAACCGGTCCTGAAGGTGGTAGAGGTTCCAGTTGTCGGTGTGGCCCTTCTTGAGACGCCAGGCGAAGACGGGGATGTCGCTGGCGTCGTTCCACAGCTCGAACGCGTCGATCTTGGCGATGCCCTCGGCGAGGAACTTCGCCACCTTCTGCGACTCCTGCTGCACCGACCGGTATCCCTCGTAACCCAGTCGCAGGAACATGTAGTACTGCAGCAGCACCTGGGCGCCCGGCCGGGAGAAGTTCAGCGCGAAGGTGGGCATCTCGCCGCCGAGGTAGCTGACCTCGAAGACGAGGTCCTCGGGCAGCCACTGGCGATCGCGCCAGACGATCCAGCCGAGGCCCGGGAACACCAGGCCGTACTTGTGGCCCGACGTGCTGATCGAGTGCACGCGCTCGAGGCGGAAGTCCCAGAGGAGGTCGGGCTGGAGGAACGGCGCGATCATCGCCCCGGAGGCTCCGTCGACGTGGATGGGGACATCGAGACCCGTCTTGGCCTGGATCTCGTCCAGCGCCCGGGCGATGTCGGCCACCGGCTCGTACATGCCGGTGTAGGTCACGCCCATGATGGCGACGACGCCGATGGTGTTCTCGTCGACGTACGTGTCCAGGTCGTGGCCGTCGAGCGTCTTGTGCTCCTCGCTGATGGGCACCAGGCGGGCCTCGACGTCGAAGTAGTTGCAGAACTTCTCCCAGCAGACCTGCACCGCCGAGGACATCACGAGGTTGGGCTTGGTGGTGTCCTTGCCCGCCTCGCGGCGCGCGTGCTGCCAGCGACGCTTGAACGCGAGCCCGCCCAGCATGCACGCCTCCGAGGAGCCGATGGTCGAGGTGCCGATGCTCGTCTCGGGGTCCGGCGCGTTCCACAGACCGGCGAGCATGTGCCAGCAGTTGTCCTCGATCGCGGCGGTCTGCGGGTACTCGTCCTTGTCGATCATGTTCTTGTCGAACGCGTTCTCGTACACCTGACGGGCGTCGTCGTCCATCCACGTCCCGACGAAGGTCGCCAGGTTCAGCCGCGAGTTGCCGTCGAGGATGGTCTCGTCGTCGACGATCTGCTTCGCCGTCTCCGGCAACGACTCCTGCTGGGGGATGGTGCGGCGCGGGGCGACGGTCGCCTCGCCGGGCCGAGAGAAGAGCGGCTCCGACGGGCCGTCTGTCTGCGGTGAGGTCATGACTCATCTCCGATCTGCGCGGTTGTGTGGGTCCTCAATCGAGGCTATGCGCACACGCGCGGCTGCCCAGAGGCGTCCGACCGGTGCCGTTCGACCCGGTGGGCCGGTCGCGGGGAGACTCCGCCGCGGCCGGGACGACCGGTCCGGAACGGCTGGAGCCGGACGCCTCGCGCACGCCTGGAGCGGAGCGCTCAGGCGCGGCTGATCGTCATCGCCAGCCCGAGCAGGTGCCCGAAGCGCGCGAGCTCGGAGTCGAGGAACTCCGGGCCGCCGCGGCGGCCCATCAGGACGAGGTCGTCGCCGAACGGCGCGGCGCACTCGACGTAGACCTCGTCGCCCGGCAGGCGGGTAGGGGTGGCGACCTGCTCGACGTCGTAGGCCGACGGCGCGGCGTCGGTGGCGTGGACGACCTGCGCCCCGACGCCGTCGACGCCAGGCGTGACGCGGGCCGCCCAGTCGACGCGGAACGCGACGGGCAGCATCTCCACCAGCCGGTCGGGCGCGGTGGAGGGGTCCTCGGTGAGGGCTTCGACGACCTCGAGGTCGAGGAAGAGGTTGCCACCGGCGGCGTAGCGGTTGATCCACAGCACGCTGACGCCGTCGAGGATGCTGCAGGCGGAGACCACCGAGTCGGGCATGGTGCCGTGCGCCATCTCGAGGAGCACGTCGTCGACGGCGAAGCCGTCACGCTTCTCGACGATCTCGATCGCGTCGATGTCGCCGCCGGCCTCACCGATGGCGGTCGCGACACGACCCAGCGACCCGGGGACGTCCGGGAGCTCGACGCGCATCAGGTAGGGCATGCGTCGAGGCTAGCGGTCACGCGTGTCGCACACATTTCAGACGCGCGACGGCGGGTCGTAGGGGCGGGGAAGCCCCTCCGCCGCCTCGTGTCGGCGCACCGGCGCACGGGCGGTGCGGAAGGGGTTTCCGGGGATGAGAAGTCCCCCTCAGCCACCGCCCGTCGGCGTACCGGCGTACGGGCGGTGAGCCAGCAACCGTTTCGGTGCTGAGGAACGTTGCTGAGCCACCGCCCGTTGGCGCACCGGCGTACGGAAGGTGAGCCAGCAACCGTTTCGGTGCTGAGGAACGTTGCTGAGCCACCGCCCGTTGGCGCACCGGCGTACGGGCGGTGCGGAAGGGGTTCCGGGGACGAGAAGTCCCCCTCAGCCACCGCCTGAAGCGACGCCGCCGGAGCGCCCCGCAGAGGCGAGCCGGACCGCGAGGCCGCTCGCGCGCTGGGCCCGGCGCCCGATCGCCGCGCGGATCGCCGGCTCCGAGCCGACGACGCGCACGCGGGTGCGGGCCCGGGTGACGGCGGTGTAGAAGAGCTCGCGCGAGAGCAGCCGGGAGTCCTCGTCGGGCAGCAGCACCGTGACGACGTCGGCCTGCGAGCCCTGCGACTTGTGGATCGTCATCGCGTGCATGGTCTCGACGTCGCCGAGTCGGGAGGGCGCCAGGTCGCGCGGCCCGTCGCTGGCGGCGATCACCGCACGGGGCCCGGCGGGCGTCAGCACGACCACCCCGCTGTCGCCGTTGTAGACGCCGAGCTGGTGGTCGTTGGCCGTGACCAGCAGCGGCCGGCCGACGTAGGCCCGCTCGTGGAGCGGGTCGCCGGTGACGGCGGTGAGCCAGTGCTCGATGCGCCGGTTCCAGTGGCGTACGCCGAACGGGCCGTCGCGGTGCGCGCAGAGCAGGCGGTGCCGGTCGAGCGCGGCGAGGGCCCCGGGCACGTCGCCGCGCTCGGCGGCGTCGCGCACGGCGAGGGCCGCGTCGAGGGCGGTGGTGCGGATGCGCGAGGACGGGTCGGGCTCGTCGACCCACTCGACCGCGTCGTGACCGGCGGCGAGCACCTCCAGCGCGGCGTCGGCGTCGCCGGTGCGCAGCGCCTCGGCGAGCGCGCGGATCTCGGGGCCGAAGCGGTGGGTGGACTCCAGCGCCGTGACCGGCGAGTCGGCCCGCCCGGCGAAGCCGCGCACCACGTCGCTGAGCACCGCGCCGGCCTCCACGGACGACAGCTGGTGCGGGTCGCCGACCAGCACCAGGCGCGCGTCGGGGCGCACCGCCTCGAGCAGGCGCGCCATCTGGGTCAGCGAGACCATCGACGACTCGTCGACGACCACCACGTCGTGGGGCAGCCGGTTGCCGCGGTGGTGGCGGAAGCGGGTCGAGTTGCCCGGGTCGGGTCGCAGGAGCCGGTGCAGGGTGGAGGCCGTCACGCCGGCCAGGCGCAGCCGGTCGGCCTCCTCGAAGGCCTCCGCCTCCTGGTGCACCGCCTGCTGCAGGCGCGCCGCCGCCTTGCCGGTCGGGGCGGCGAGCGCGATCCGCAGCCCGCGCGGGTGCTGGTCGAGGAGCCCGACGAGCAGCGAGGCGACGGCGGTGGTCTTGCCGGTGCCCGGGCCGCCGGTGAGCACGGTGGTCCACTGGCCCGCCGCCGCGAGGCACGCCGCCACCTGCTCGTCGTAGGTCGTCCCGGGGCGCGCCCGCTGCATCGCCGCCACCACCCGCGCCATCGAGGCGCGCATGAGGTCGGGGTCGTGCTCGGGCGAGGTGGCGGCGCGCGAGAGCAGGTCGTCGACGACCTGGGTCTCCTGCTCGTGGTAGCGGTCGAGGTAGAGCAGGTCGTTGTCCCAGCGCACCAGCCCGGCCGCGACCAGCGGGCTCGCGGCGACCGATGCGGTCCAGTCGCCGGTCTCGGTCCAGGGCAGGTCGGGCGGGTCGGCGACCGTCGCCAGGTCGACGCACACCGACCCGCCGCGGACGGCGCGCACGGCCAGCGCGACGGCGAGCAGCACCCGCTCGTCGGACTCCTGGCCGAGGCGGCCGAGGGCGGCGGCGACGTGGACGTCGGCGCTGGTGAGGACGCCGGCGGAGTTGAAGGCCGCCAGCAGCCCGGTGGCGCCCAGCGCCAGCCGGGCGTCGGTGCCGTCGACCGGCTCGAAGAGGTCGCTCATGCGGGGTCCCTGCGGCGTCGGTCGGAGGAGCGGAGCGGGGGAGAGGGACGGCGGGGGGTGTTCACGGCCGCACCCCGTCGAGCAGGTCGGAGACCGACGTGACGAGCGCGACGGGCGGCTGCCACGAGAAGACGCCGCACGGCCGGCCGTCGACGCTCGGCGTCGCGGGGCCGCACATGCCGCGCAGGTAGAGGTAGAGCACCCCGCCGAGGTGCTCGGCGGGGTCGTAGTCCGGCAGCCGCCAGCGCAGGTAGCGGTGGAGCACCACGACGTAGAGCAGCGCCTGGAGGGGGTAGTCGGAGTGCCCCATCGCCTCGTCGAGGACGGCCGGGCGGTAGTCCCAGGCCGTCGCGGGCGTGGCGCGGTCGCCCAGCCAGTTGGTCTTGTAGTCGATGGTCAGGTAGCGGGTGCGGCCCTCGACCGGCACCCGGACCACCACGTCGATCGAGCCGGTGAGGTAGCCCAGCAGGCGCTGCGCCGCGAGGTCGGGATCGGACTCGAGCGTCGCGGCGAAGGCCAGCAGGGGGTCGCCGGCCGGCAGGTGCGCACGGAGCAGCGGACCGAGGTCGCCGAGGACGACCGGGGCCGCATCGCGCGCGGCGGCCAGGTCGCCGCCGGCGAGGGGCACCTCGAAGTCGAGCTCGCGCAGCCGGTCGCCGACGTGGATGTCGCGCAGCGTCAGCCCACCAGCGAGCGGGCCCAGCGGGGAGTCGCAGACCGCGACGAGCGCGTCGGCCAGGGCGTCGGCGTCGACGTCGACGGCCCACCACGCGCGGTGCTCCTCGATCTGCGCCAGCAGCTCGGCGCGGAGGTCGGGCGAGGCGGGGTCGGCGTGCTCGAGGACCTCGTGGACCAGCGAGCCGAACTCCGCGCCCACCGGGAGGTCGGCCATGGGCGAGGCGACGGCCGCCAGGTCGAGGTCGGGGTCGGGGACGGGCCCGTCGTCGAGCGGGTCGAGCTCGACGTCGTCGAGCTCGGGCGCGTCGTCGGGCTCGGACAGCACCCGCTCGGCGGCACCGCCGTGCGGGGCGCCGGCGGCGGCCAGCGCGGAGTAGGACGTGCGGCGCCAGTCGGTGTCGACGTCGCGGTCGAAGCGGCGCACCGCCAGCGGGGGGAGGTCGCGCTGGATCGGGGTGGTGTCGACGGGCGCGAGGACGGCGAGCTCGGGCTGCGGCCCGCCGGCCGACTTCCAGCGGCCCAGGATCTCGACCAGCTCGTCGTCGCCGACGACCGGCTGCTCGTCGTTGACGCGGGGGTGCCCGGGCGCGCGCCCGAAGAGCATCCGGTGGAGCGGCGCGCTGGCGGTGTTGTTGGCGGTGGGGCAGTACCACGCGACGACCTGCGACTGCGCCCGCGTGAGGGCGACGTAGAGCAGCCGGAGGGACTCGCCGGCGTCCTCGTGGCGGCTCGCGGCGACGGCGGCGTCGCGCCACCGGCTGGGGCCGCCGACGTCGCGGCAGCGCTCGCCGTCGGCGTCGTGGAAGAGCGGCACGTCCTCGTCGCGCACCCAGCGGTCCCAGAGCGTCGGCAGGTAGACGACGGGGTACTCCAGCCCCTTGCTGCCGTGGATCGTGACGAGCTGGACGGCGGCGGCGTCGGAGTCGAGTCGCCGGGTGCGCTCGGAGGCGACCTCGACCTTGTCGTCGGCCACCTGCGCGCGCAGCCAGCCGAGCAGGCCGACCACGCCGAGCCGTTCGCTGACGGTGACCTTGTGCAGCGCCTCGCCGACGTGGCGCAGGTCGGTGAGGGTGCGCTCGCCCCCGACGCGGCCCAGCACCCGGGCGGTGAGCCCGTCGAGCACCGCACTCTCCAGCACCGCGGCGACCCCGCGGGCGGCGAAGACGTCGGCGAGGCGGCGTACGTGCTCGCTCAGCGCGTCGGTCGGGTCGGGCGTGGTCTGGAGGTCCTCGGCGGTGCGCCCGAAGAAGTCGGTCAGTGCCGCCGCGCGCACCCGGTCGGCGCGGTGGGGCTGCTCGAGCGCCTCGAGCAGCGTGAGCCACTGCGTCGCCGCGGCGGTCTTGAAGACCGAGCCGCCGGCGTTGAGCACCGCGGGGACCCCGACGGCGGCCAGGGCCTCCTGCGCGGCGAGCAGGTCGGCTCGACGGGCGGCGAGCACCGCGACGTCCTTGGGCTCGATCGGTCGGGCCTCGTCGCCCGTGCCGACGGTGGCGTCGCTGGTCAGCAGCCGCTTGACGTCGGCGGCGAGGTCGGTGAGCACGTGCTGGCGCCAGTCGCCGATGCGCGGACGCCGGCGCCCGAGCTCGTCGTGGCGCACCACCCGCAGCCGGAACGGCGGCCCGGCCCCGTCGAGCCGGGGTGTGCGGTGGTGCGCGGACACGGGGTGGACGGCGATGCGCTCGTCGCCCAGGGCGGCGCCCTCGACCAGCACGTGGAGCGAGTCGAGCAGCGGCCGGTCGGCACGCCAGTTGACCCCGAGGGTCTGCCGGGTCGTGGCCTGCTCGGCCGCCTCCAGGTAGGTGACGATGTCGCCGCCGCGGAAGGCGTAGATGGCCTGCTTGGGGTCGCCGATGAGCACGAGCGTGGCGACGCCGTGGAACGCCCGCTCGAAGACCTGCCACTGCACCGGGTCGGTGTCCTGGAACTCGTCGATCAGCGCGACCTTCCAGCGCTGGCGCATCCGGGCGCGGGCCGGTGCGTCGTCGTCGCGCAGCGCGTCGGCGAGCTGGCCGAGGAGGTCGTCGTAGGACAGCACGCCCAGGCGGCGCTTGCGGCGCTCGATCTCGCCGAGCACGTCGCAGGCGAACCGCACGCGCGCGGCCGGGAGCCCGTCGGGCTCCTCGACCAGCGCCTCCTGCGGCGCCACCCGGGCGCGGGGATCGCCCACGACCGCGCGGGCGATGCCCAGCGCGTCGTCGCGGCTCCACGAGGCGTGCTCCTGGCGGGCGAAGAGGTGGAGGTAGCGGTCGTCGGTGACCTCGGTGGTCAGCTGCTCCAGGTCCTCGACGAGGACGGCGCCGGTGTCGGTGTCGCCGGCGACGCCGAGGCTGCGCAGCACCAGCTGGCAGAACTGGTGGATGGTGGCGATGGTCGCGGCGTCGAACGAGGTCAGCGCCTCGGTGAGCCGGGCGCGGCGCACGACGCGCTCGGCCTCGTCGGCGGCGAGGAGCCAGTCGTGCAGCCGGTTGGCCGGGTCGGCGGTGGTCGGGTCTGCCAGGACGGCGGCAGCCTCGTCGAGCTGGCGGCGCACGCGGTCGCGCAGCTCCTGGCTGGCCGCGCGGGTGAAGGTGACGACGAGCATCTCCTCCAAGGTGGCGGCGCCCTCGACGACGTAGCGCGTGACGAGCGCGGCGATCGTCCAGGTCTTGCCGGTGCCGGCGCTCGCCTCGAGCAGGGTGGTGCCGGTGGGCAGGGGGCCGCAGATGTCGAAGGTCTCCATGGCAGCCGGGTCGGGCAGGTCGGGGAGCTCGCTCATGTCAGATCCCCCGCACCAGCTCGTGGGCGAGCAGCGGTGACCAGACCCGCAGGGCGTAGTGGCCCAGGCGGTGGGGAGCGGCGGTGCCGTGTGCCGACTCCTCGACCGCGGACCGCTCGTCGGGGAGCAGCGGCGCGGCGAGCAGGTCGTAGGGGGCGCGCTCGCCCCACGCGCGGACGTGCCACTGGTCGCCGTCCTCCTTGGGGAAGCCGGTCTCGTTGAAGCGCGGGGTCTCCCACTCGGCGCGGGCCTTGGCGTCGGGGTCGGCCTGGCTGCCGCCCCCGGCGCGGGTGGCGATGGCGTGCTCCTCGGCGTAGGCCAGGCTGGTGCGCACCGGCAGCGGCAGCGGCTCGCAGCGGCCGCGCTCCATGACGGCCACGAGGTCGCGCAGGTGGGTGCGGGCGTCGTCGTCGGGCATCGGCGACACCAGCGCGCGGCGCCCGGACCGCCCCCAGCGCCCGATCGTGTGGGCGGTCCAGTTCTCGTCGGGGTGGCCGGCCGCCAGGGCCAGGGCGTCGAGCCACGCGGCCAGCCGGTGCTTGGCGGCGAGGCTGGAGTAGCTCACCGCGACGAGGTTGTTGCCGAAGACGCCGCCCACCGTGCCGGTCAGCCGGCGGTCGCCGAGGTCGATGTCGACGTCGAGGGTGCGCGCGGGTCCGCGGCGGAGCGGCACCGCGGCCTCGACCAGCGGGCGCACGCGCTGGACGATCTCGGTGAGCATGGCGGCGCCGAGGTCCTCGGGCGGGAGGAGCCCGCGCAGCTGCTCGGCGAGCATCGCGGCCTGGGGGTCGCCGCCGTTGAGCACGTCGCGCACCAGCCGGTCGCCGACGTCCCACTTCTCGAGCCCGTCGAGCGAGATCGGGATGGCGTCCTTGGTCTCGTCGACGTCGTAGGGGGTGGTGATGCGCAGCTGGTGGCGCAGGAAGCTGCGCACCGGGTGGGCGAGGAAGTCGTGGAGGTCGGCGAGCTCCACCTCGCGGGCGGGCTCGGGCGGCGCGAGCGGGCCGGGCACGAGCGCGCGCGGCGCCGGCCGGGGCGCCCGCGCCGCCCGCGCGCCGGCGAGCGCCGTGCGGTCGAAGGAGAAGGGGCGGTCGCCGGGGGCGACCAGCGTGCCCGCGGTCAGGTTGGCCTCGTCGAAGGGTTGGAGCGGGTGGTGCACCAGGACGTCGTCGCGCACCGGGGCGCTGCTGGTGCGGTCGAGCGCGTCGAGCAGCTCGCCGAGCGGGACGGCCGGCGGCTTGTCGTCGTTGGTGTGCTCGCCGCGGCCGGCGTAGGTCACCACGAGCGTCTCGGTGGCGGCGCCGATCGCGTCGAGGAGGAGCTGCCGATCCTCGGAGCGGATGTCGCGCTCCCCGGCCATCGGCCGCCGGGCCAGCACGTCGTCGCCGTCGACGGCCTCGAGGCGCGGGAACACGCCGTCGTCGAGCCCGACGAGGCACACCACGCGGTGCGGCACCGACCGCATCGGCACCATCGTGCAGACCGTCAGGGTGCCGGTGCGGAAGTTGCTCCGCGTCGGGCGCCCGCGCAGCCGGTGGCGCAGCAGCGCGCGTACGTCGGCGTGGCGCAGGCGGGTGTCGTGGTCGCCGACGCCGGCGTCGATGCGGGCCAGCTCGCGGTCGAGCTGCGCGACCCGCCAGGCGTCGTCGGTGCCGCTCCGGGTGAGCCCGTGCACCGCCCGGCCGAGCGCGCCCGTCCAGTCGCCGACGGTCGTCGCGGCTGCGGCCTCCCGCACGAACGTGTGGAGGCGCTCGACCATCTCGACGAAGCTGCCGACGAGGTCGAGGTGGCCGTCGCCGACGTCGTCGAGCGGCAGCGTGCCGCGCACGAACCGGTGCCCCTCGCCGGACATCGCCGCGCCCAGCAGCACCCGCTGCAGGCCGGCGAGCCAGGTGTTGGCGTCGAGGTCGAGGCCGAAGCCGGCGCGGTGGTCGCGGTCGTAGCCCCAGCGGATCGCCGCCTGGTCGACCCAGCGCGCGATCCGCTCGAGGTGGTCGTCGGTGAAGCCGAAGCGGGCGCGGACCGGCTCGGTCGCGGCGAGGTCGAGCACCGCGGTGGCCGTCATCCGGCCGGCGGCCAGCTCGACGAGGTCGGCGGCGACCCCGAGCAGCGGGTTGGTCGCGCCGGGGGACCGGTCGGCGAGGCGGACCCGCAGCCGGTGCGCCGGGTGCCCGGCGTCCTCGTGGGCCACGTCGGCGAGGCCGAAGCCCGCCGAGATGAGCGGGGCGTAGGTCTCGATGTCGGGGCACATCACGAGGATGTCGCGCGGCTCGAGCGTCGGGTCGTCCTGGAGCAGCCCGACCAGCACCTCGCGCAGCACGTCGACCTGGCGCGCGGTGCCGTGGCACGCGTGCACCTGCACAGAGAGGTCGGTGCGCCCACGCACGCGACCGGCGCGGGCGCCCGGGTCGGGCAGCCGGTTGGCCCGCAGGTCGGACTGCAGCCAGCCGAGCAGGGTGGCGGGGTCGGCGTGGCCCGACGGGTGCTGCTCGGCCTCGAGCTCGCCGAGCGTGCGGCGCAGCTCGCGCGCGTCGCGGCCGAGCGAGGCGAGGAGCGGGTGCGCGACCAGGCCGGCGGAGCGGTCGTCGGCCCGCGGCACGGGCCCCTCGGCCCCCGTCGGGGCCAGCGCCTCCCAGAGGGCGGGGGAGGGCTGCGGCAGCCACAGGTGGACGTCGCGGCGCTCGGCCAGCGCGCGCAGCAGCTCCACCTCGGTCACCGGCATCCGGGTGTGGCCGAACAGCGACAGCCGGCCGGGCAGGTCGAGCCCGTCGTCGCCGTCGCGCAGCAGCCGCAGGGTCGTCTCGTGGCGGAGGTCGGGCGGGGGCGCGTCGATGCGCTCGAGCAGGCGGCGCCACAGCTGTGCCTGCCACTGCAGGTCGGTGTCGAGCGGCCCGCCCGCGCCGTCGGTGTCGTGCCCGGCCCGCCAGTCGCGCACCAGCTGCGGGCGCTGGACGGCGTAGGAGGAGAAGAGCCCGGCGAGGCGGCGGGCCACCGCGTAGCGGCGCGCGGAGCGCTCGTCGTCCGGGTCGCCGGCGCCGAGGTGGCGGGTGAGGTCCTCGAAGCCGGCGCCGCCCATCGCCTCGTCGATGACCTCGAGCAGCGGCCAGGCCAGCCGGTCGGGGCTCCACGGGTCGTCGGCGTCGCGGTCGAGAAGCATCGAGACCAGCGACGAGGGGGTCACGAACTCCACGCCGGCGCACACGCCGTCGCCGCCGCGCGCGCCCACGCCGAGGCGGTGCGAGAGTCGCTGGGTCAGCCAGCGCTCGATGCCGCGGGCCGGCACGACGACGACCTCCCGCGCGAAGGGGTCGGGCAGCGGGGTGACCAGCAGGTCCGCCAGGCCGTCGGCCAGCGCGTCGGTGCGCTCGGCGGTGTGGAGGTGCAGGGTCACGGGCGCCACCCTATGAGCGGCGACCGACACCCGCAGCGGTGCGGCAGGCCCGGACAGGCCGGAACACGCCAGGAGTGGGCCGGGAGCGGGCAGAGGCCGGCGTCAGCGGGCGATGAGGTAGACGACCACCATCAGGGCGAGCGCGAGGAACAGGCCGACCAGGGCTCCGACGAGCATCACGGGGCGACCGCTCTGGTTCGACGGGTCGATCTTGTCGGGGTCGTTGGTCATGGCCGGGAGGTACCCATCGACCGGCGCGGCATGCGCGGCGTACGCGGCGGCCGCGCCGGTCGGCGGGCGGATGGCTCGAGGAGCCCGGTCAGCCCTTGAAGGCGTCCTTGATCTTCTCGCCGGCCTGCTTGAGGTTGGCGCCCGTCTGGTCGGTCTTGCCCTCGGCCTCGAGCTTCTCGTCGTCGGTGGCCTTGCCGGTGGTCTCCTTGGCCTTGCCCTTGAGCTCGTCGGACTTGTTGTCGAACTTGTCGTCCAGACCCATCGTCGTTCCTCCTCTGAGGTAGGTGCGGGACCAGCTGGTCCTTCCTCCAACCTGCCACGGCGCTGGTCGGACAAGGACACCCGTGCGGGTGGCCCCCGCCGGGCCGTCGAGTCGGCGCGTCCTGACCGCGGATGACCGTCGAGTCGGCGCATCCTGACGGCGAATGACCCTCGAGTCGGCGCGTCCTGACCGGCGGCGCGGGCGCAAGGGGGGCGCAGGAACGGCGCTCAGTGGTTGCGGAGCGCGTCGATCAGCTCGGCCTTCGACATGGTGGAGCGGCCCTCGATGTCGAGCTCGGCCGCGCGCTGGCGCAGCTCGTCGACGGTGCGGTCCTCGTAGGCGGTGGCCTCGCCCCCGCGCTCGCCGACCGACGAGCGGCCCCGCGCCGCCGAGGCGTTGGCGATGCGCGCCGCCTTCTCCTTGCTGGCGCCGTCGTCGCGCAGGGCCTCGTAGACCTCCGCGTCCTTGACCGACGGGCCCGGATCCTTCTTCGTCGTCTTCTTCTCGGCCATGCGACCACGGTGCCACCGGCCCCGCGGCGGGCTCCTCACCCGGGAGGGGGAGGGGCGTCGCGACGGCTCGGATCGCGGCCCCGGACTGCTTGTGCGCCGGGCCTAGGTTGGAGACATGACCAAGAAGACGACACGTACCCCCACCCCGTCCCAGGTCACCAGCGACGCCGACGCGCCGCTGACCGTCCCGGGCCTCGACACCGCGACGGGCCACGCCGTCGCCGACGCCCTCCAGATGCGGGTGCACGCCCTCAACGACCTCGCGCTGACGCTCAAGCACGCGCACTGGAACGTCGTCGGGCCGCACTTCATCGGCGTCCACCAGATGCTCGACCCGCAGATCGACGGCGTACGCGCCATGGTCGACGTCCTCGCCGAGCGGATGTCGACGCTGGGTGTCGCGCCCAACGGTCTGCCCGGCGCCCTCGTCGCGGCCCGCTCGTGGGACGACTACGACCTCGGCCGCGCCGACACCGCGGCGCACCTGGCCGCCCTCGACCTCGTCTACAACGGCATCATCGCCGATCACCGCGCGGCGATCGAGGCGGTCGGCGACGACCCGGTGACCGAGGACATCCTCACTGGGCAGACCGGCGAGCTCGAGCAGTACCAGTGGTTCATCCGCGCGCACCTGCAGGGCGCGAGCGGCGCGCTGGTCAGCGAGGGCGCCAAGGACGAGGTCGACGCGGCTCGCAAGGCGGCCCGCGCGCGCTGAGTCCCCGACCTCCTTCCTCATGCCATAAGGTTCAGGCCTCACCGCATGAGGAAGGAGGTCGCGCCATGCCCCGAGCCGGGTTGACCAGCGCGCGCGTCACGGAGGCTGCCGCGGAGCTCGCCGACGAGGTCGGCCTCGACCGCGTCACCCTCGCCGCGCTCGCGCAACGCTTCGGCATCGCCACCCCGAGCCTCTACACCCACGTCCGCAGCGTCGACGACGTACGCGTCCGGGTGGCGCTGCTCGCGCTGGAGGAGACCGCCGGCGCCGTCGCGACCGCGCTCGCCGGGGTCAGCGAGCGTTCGGCGCTGGCCGCCCTGGGCGGTGTCTGGCGCGACTACGCCCGGGCCCACCCGGGCCGCTACGCCGCCACGCGGCTGCCGCTCGACGCCGAGGCCGCCGCGGCCAGCGCCGGCCCGCGGCACGCCGAGCTGACCCGGTCCGCCCTGCGCGGCTACGCGCTGTCGGAGGCCGACGAGACCCACGCGGTGCGCCTGCTCGGCGCGACCTTCCACGGCTACGCCGCCCTCGACGCCGCCGGCGCGTTCGGCCACGGCGGCCCGTCCGCTCCCACGTCCGACGACACGTGGGAGCGCGTGCTCGACGGGCTCGACACCCTGCTGCGCTCCTGGCAGGCACGATGATCGACCCCGCCCTCGTCGCCGGCGCGCTCGAGCTCGAGCAGACGGCGCGCGGACTGCTGCCGCACCGGCTGCCCGCCTGGGCCCGCCGCCAGGCCGACGACCCGCAGCTGCGCCTCGTCGAGGCCCAGCCCGCCGGCGTACGCCTCGCGCTGCGCACCGCGGCCACCCGGCTCGAGCTCGACGTGCTGCCCACCAAGCGGCGCTACGTCGGCGCGCCCGCGCGGCCCGACGGCTCGTACGACGTCGTGGTCGGCGGCGAGCTGGTGCAGCGGGTGCAGGCGCCCGGCGGCAACGTGCTCGACGTCGACATGATGACCGGCGCCAGCACGCTCACCGCCGGCGAGCCGACCACCCTGGTGATCGACCTGCCCGCGGACGACGCGACCGGGGAGCGCGACGTCGAGATCTGGCTGCCCCACGACGAGCAGACCGAGCTGATCGACCTCCGGGCCGACGGCCCGCTCGCGCCGCTGGTGCAGGAGCGGCCACGCTGGGTGCACCACGGCAGCTCGATCAGTCACGGCTCGGTCGCGACCCACCCCACCGAGCCCTGGCCGGTGGTGGCCGCCCGCCTCGGCGGGCTCGACCTGGTCAACCTCGGGCTCGGCGGCAGCGCGCTGCTCGACCCGTTCGTCGCCCGCACGATCCGCGACACCCCCGCCGACGTGATCAGCCTCAAGATCGGCATCAACCTCGTCAACGCCGACCTGCTGCGCCGCCGCGCGCTCGGTCCGGCGGTGCACGGCTGGCTCGACACGATCCGCGACGGCCACCCGCGTACGCCGATCCGGCTGGTCTCGTCGGTCTTCTGCGGCATCCACGAGTCGACGCCCGGCCCGACGGGACCCGACATGGAGGCGCTGGCCGAGGGGCGCGTCGCCTTCGTCGCCACCGGCGACCCCGAGGCGGTCGGGCGGGGCGCGCTGACCCTGGAGGTCGTGCGCGAGGTGCTGGCCGAGGTGGCCGAGCGGCGCGCCGACCCGCACCTGGCGTACGTCGACGGCCTCGCGCTCTACGGCCCCGCCGACGCCGAGCGGCTGCCGCTGCCCGACAACCTGCACCCCGACTCGCAGACGCACCGGCTCATCGGTGAGCGGTTCGCGGCGTTGGGCGAGTGGTAGCGGGCCACCGTAAGGTGCCGCCATGTCTCGGCGATCCTCGGACCCGGCCCCGCCCGTGCTCGACGAGCCGGGCAGCAACCTGCTGCTGGACCTCTTCGTGCTGGACCAGCGCCTGGGCGCGCTCCTCAAGACCGCGCTCCTGCGCGAGGGTGTCGCACCCGCGCACTACGCGGTCTACGGCCAGGTCCACCGGGGAGCGGACACCCCCGGCCGGCTCGCCGAGCGGCTGTCGCTGTCCCCGGGCACCCTCACGGGCTACCTCAACCTCCTCGAGCGCCGAGGCCACCTGAGGCGCACGAAGTCGGAGAGCGACGGGCGCTCGGTCACCCTCACGCTGACCGCAGCGGGCGAGGCCAAGCGGAAGGCGTGCGAGGCGATCGTCGCCGACGTCGTACGCCGCCTCGACCGGTCGGTCGGGGGTGCGGCCGCGCGTGACGAGCTCCGTGCGGCGCTGGGGCGCATCGCCCACGGCCTGGACGACGTGTCCGCGACCTGGCACCGCTGACCGGCCGCGTCCGCACTACCGGTCGTCGCACGCCCCCGGCCGGCCCGAGCAGACGAACTCCAGCACCGCCCGTCCCACGCGCGTTGGGCGGTCGTCGAGGTCGAGCAGCATGTCCCAGCCGTGCCCCGAGGGCGCCTCGACGAACGTCGCTCCGGTGCGCGCGGCCAGCCGTCGGGCCCGACCGAACTCGGCAGGGTCGCCGTCGCTGCGCGCCCGGACCACGAGACCGGGCTCGTCGACATCCCCGGCCACGTCCAGCAGCCACTGCCCCTCCCACGCGCTGGGTCCGGAGAGGTCGACCCAGCTGTCGACCGCGGCGCCGGCGCCCATCGCCCGTACGGTCTGCGACCCGCCCATCGAGGCACCCATCAGCACGACGCGGTCGGCGCCGAGGTCACGCAGGTGGTCGATCGCGAGCCCGACCTGGGCCTCGATCGGCACGTCGCAGTCGGACTCGCCGTAGCCGCAGGGATCCACCGGCAACGACGTCACCCCGGCGCGCGCCATGACCGCGGCGTACGGCAGCCACCCGCACAGGCCCGCCGGCCCGATCTGCGGCAGCAGCACGACCCCCGTCGTCGCGGGTGAGTCGCCCACGACGGCTCCGACCATCTCCGTGCCATCCCGCTCGAGCACGACGCGCTCGACCGGCACGCCGTCCGGGTACGCGCTGAGGCAGCGATCGGGCAGCGGGGTGGTCGTCGCCGCCGACGGCCGCGGGGCGTCCGCGGGGTCCGGCTCCTCGGCACATCCGGACGCTCCGGCGACCACGAGCGCCGTCACCAGGGCGAGCTCGGCCGACCGGCGCAGGCGGTGACCGAGGCGGCTCGACATCTCCGCATTCTTTCGCATCCGAAGTACATGTGCCAGACCCTCGCGTCCGGGAGGAAGTCCCGTTCGTCCTGCCCAAGCCGTAGCGGCACGAGCGGCCGCGGCACGACCGGCCCGGCCCGGACCTCGTCAGCGCGCGAGCAGCGCCTCGACGAAGGTCCGGGCCACCGCCGGGGCGTCGACCTGGACCACCACCTGCAGCACGCGGCCGTCAGCGGTCTCGGTGAGGTGGGCGCCCGCCTGCCCCACCCGCCGCGGCTCGACGCGGAACAGGTGCGGGTGGGTGAGCAGGACGAGCGCCCCGGCGTCGCCGACGAGGTGGGCGCGGCGCACGGCGAGCAGGTCGCCGGCGAGGGCCGCGGCCGGGCGGTCGGACGACCGGAGCCGCTCGACGTCATCGGGCTCCACCGAGACCTGCTCGAACACGTCCGCGACGTACAGCGTCGTCGGTCGGTCGCCGGCGAGGACGCGCGCCGTGGCGTCGGTGTCGTGGGCTGCGTTGAGCTCTGGCGGCTCCTCGACCGCGAGCTCGCCGGCGACGAGCACGAGGTCGCGCACGAGGTCGCCGGCGAGGTCGGCCAGAGACGCCAGGTTG
This sequence comes from Nocardioides sp. Z13_37, assembly GCF_058355585.1. Taxonomy (NCBI): domain Bacteria; kingdom Bacillati; phylum Actinomycetota; class Actinomycetes; order Propionibacteriales; family Nocardioidaceae; genus Nocardioides; species Nocardioides sp. Z13_37. Next base: position 1,002,545 of record NZ_JBZGDV010000001.1, read on the forward strand.
GTCTGGGGCGCCAGGCCCGCGAAGGTGATCGGTCCGCCGTCGGCCGCGGTGCGCAGCACGGCCGCCGGGTCGGCGTACGCCGCGTCGCGCGCGGACGGCAGCCGCACGCCGCCGAGCCCGTCGCGACCATGGTTGCTCGCACCCTCGCGCGCCCCGGTGCCGGACAGCGTGGTCGTGGCGCCGAGCGCCACGGGCACGTCGCCGGCGCCGGCGTGGGCGAGGACGGCCGCGGAGTTGCGGGCCGCGACGTCGGCCGGGACGTTGCCGACCACGGTGGTGACCCCGCACAGCTCCAGGGCCGGGCTCGCGACGGCGTAGAGGATCGCGAGCGCGTCGTCGATCCCGGTGTCGACGTCGAGGACGACCCGCCTCACGCGGCAGGGCCCTCGGCGGCGAGGTCAGAGGCGACGTCAGACGCGACGGCCGGAGGGATGAAGAAGTTGTCGCGGAACAGGCCCGTGGGGTCGTACCTGCCCTTGAGCTCGCGCAGCCGGGCGAGGTGGGCCGGCGGGAAGGCGCGCTCGAGCCAGACCGGCCCGGTGCCGGTCTCGAAGCTGAGGTAGCTGCCGGACAGGTGCGGCACCAGCCGCTCCCAGGCGTCGTCGAAGCGGCCGTCGGCGCCGAACGCCGACAGCGAGAAGGCCGCGCTGCGCCCGGCGTACGCCGTCGCGTGGCTCGGCACGTCGCTGACCGCGCCGCCGACCGCGCGGATCGAGAAGAAGTAGGACGACCCGCCGTCGAGCAGGGCGGCGACCTCCGCGGCGAGCTCGGGGGTGAAGTGGTCTGCCAGGCCGGAGTGGGTGTGCGGCTCGCCCTGGCCCTGCTGCGGCGCGTCGCTGCTGAACAGCCCCATCACCTGGTCGTACGTCGTCAGCGCGACGTTCTGCTGCACGAGCGGCGCCACCTCGGCCACTGGCTGCAGCCGCGCGACGACGGTCTCGGGGTCGTCGGACTCGACGACCAGCATCGCCTGCGCGATCCGCTGCCCGCCGCGCCGCTGGCCGAGGATCACCTGGCCGGTCACGCTGCGGTCGGCCTCCTCGATCGCGCGGCCCCACCGCTCGAGGAAGGTCGCGGTGTCGCTCGCGTCGAAGGCGAGCTGGGCGAAGGCGATGGTGCCGACGCGGGCGGCGGTGAAGTCGAAGGAGGTGGCGATGCCGAAGTTGGCGCCGGCGCCGCGCACCGCCCAGAACAGGTCGGGCTCCTCCTCGGGGGTCGCCCGCACCAGCCGACCGTCGGCCAGCACCAGCTCGACGCCGGTCAGGTGGTCGATCGTGAGGCCGTGGGAGCGCGCGAACCAGCCGACGCCACCGGCGGTGGCGAGCCCGCCGACGCCCACGCCGCCGTAGTCGCCGCTGCTGATCGCCAGACCGTGCGGGGCCAGCGCGCGGGCGACGTCGGCCCACCGCGCCCCGGGCCCGATGCGCACGGCGCCGGACTCCGGGTCGAGGACCTCGATCGAGCTGAGCGCGCTCACGTCGACGACGAGCCCGCCGTGGTTGAGCGAGCGGCCGGAGATGCCGTGCCCGGCGCTGAGGATGCCGAGTGGCACCTCGCGGTGCTCGCGCGCGACGGCGACCGCGTCCTGCACCTCCGCCACCGTGCGCGGTCGCAGCACCAGGCCGGGCGCGCCGCCGCGCAGGTAGCCCGACCGGTAGCGGGCGTACGCCGCGTCGCCCGGCTCCACCGCCCGCTCGGCCAGGGTGTCCGGGAGGTCGTCGTACGCGATGGCGGGCAGCCGCCTCGCCAGCGCCGCCGGACCGCGCACGGTCGTGCGCACCGTCGTGCCGCTGGCGCTGCGCGCCTCCGCGACCCGCTCGCGCACCTCGCCGAAGCGGCCGGCGAAGCGGCGCAGCCCGCCCTCGTCGTCGCCCGTCACGATGAAGGTGCTGACCCCGTCCTCGACGGCGAGGCGCACGAGGTCGTCGGCGCTCAGGTCGGGGCCCACGTTGAGCAACCGGGTCACCTCGGCCGGGTCACGGCCGGCCTTGCGGGCCGCCTCGTCGATGGTGAGCATGCCGCGCTGGAGGTCGCCGGGCTGCAGGTAGGGCAGCGAGGGCAGCCAGCCGTCGGCGGTGCGCCCGATGAGCCGCAGCATCCGGGGCTTGAGGGCGCCGAGCCAGATCGGCACCCGGTGCGACGGCGCCGGGCCGCGCTTCGCGCCGTGGACCCGGTGGTGGGAGCCGGGCACGGCGAGCACCGAGCGGTCGCCGGTGTCCCAGATGCCACGGATGATCTCGATGGCCTCGGCCAGGGCGTCGACCGCCTCGCCGGGGGTGAGCCGCGTGCCGCCGTAGGCCTCGATCGCGTCCCAGAACCCGCCGGCGCCCAGCCCGAGCGCCACCCGGCCGCCGCTGAGCAGGTCGAGGCTGGCCACCGACTTGGCGAGCACGGCCGGCTGGCGCAGCGGCAGGTTGAGGACGTTGCCCGAGAGGTGGATGCGCTCGGTGCGGGCCGCCGCGTACGACATCAGCGTCCACGTGTCGAGGAACGACGGCTGGTAGGGATGGTCCTGGAAGGTCGCGAGGTCGTAGCCGAGCTCCTCGCTGAGGAGCGTGAGGTCGACGGGTCGCTGCGGTGTCGCGGCGGTGGGCGTCAGGAAGGTGCCGAAGCGAAGGGGGTGGCCGTAGTCGGGCATGCCCCAAGGATCCGCCCCCGCCGGCACCGGGACAACTGCAGGTAAGCAGGTTACGATGGGTAAGTGACCCGCACCCTCGCCCACCTCGACCTGATCGACGACGCCACCTGCCGTGAGGCGACCCCGATCCTGGAGTTCGTCGGCCGCCGCTGGACCGGCGCGATCATGCTCGCCCTCGGGCGCGGTGCGACCCGGTTCGGTGAGATCGAGGCCGCCGTCGACGGGCTGTCGGCCCGCCTGCTGACCGCCCGCCTGCGCGAGCTCGAGGCCCACGACCTCGTCGAGCGCGAGGTCGTGCCGTCGACCCCGGTCCAGGTGCGCTACCGGCTCACCCCGCGCGGACGCGACCTGCTCGCCGCCCTCCAGCCGCTGATGGCCTACCAGCTCCGCTGGGGACACCGGGAGCGCCGGGCGACGGTGTGATCGGCGTGCCGGGCTAGACGCCCAGCCCCAGCAGTCCCAGCGGCTCGGCCATCTCGGCCTCCTCGTAGGCGAAGTGCGACTCGAGGTCGGCCCGGAGGTCGGCGACCGCGGCCAGCAGCTCGTCGACCCGGCCGGGGTCGGAGGCGGCGGCCAGGGCCAGGTCGTCGACCCGCTCGAGGTGCGCGTGGATGACCAGGTGCTCCTCGGCCAGCCGCACGGCGACGGGGCGGTACCTCTCCACGGTCGCGACGGCGGGGAACAGGCTCTGGTCCTCGATCGAGTGGTGCATCGTCAGGAAGCGGCAGACCTGCCCGCACATGCCGGCGACCTGCTGGGCCGTCAGCGACGGCGCGAGTCCGTGTACCCCGGCTCGCACGGCGCCGACGTCGAGCGCCCCGTCCCGAGCGCCCTCCACTGCCCGGGTCAGGGCCGCCAGCTGGCCGCGGAAGTGGTCGTGGATCATCCGCAGGTGGTCACCGCCCGCCCGCTGCCGGGGCGTCAGCTCGACCGAGCCCGCCACCCGCGGACGGGACTCGTCGTCGATGGGCGGCACCACTCGATCCTAGGCGCAGCTCAGCCCGGGTCGGGCAGGTCGAGCACCCGGCGGGCCCGCGGGCGTACCGTCTGGTACATACGGGTTGTACCATGTGGTACACATCCGTGTCCGCCGCAGGGCACCCCGACGAACGGAGAGCACCTCATGAGACTGCCGCGACAGGCCCACGTCGACCAGCCGTGGCGCATCCACGACGCCACCCGGGACTTCATCCTCGAGGACGTCTGGGCCATCGACACCAGGGGTGCCGGCGACGAGTTCCACTCCCTCGTGGACGCCTTCGCCGAGGACGACTTCCCCGACAGCGCACCGCGCATCGTCCAGGTGCTGTGGGCGGCGCGATGGCGGATCGGCCAGCTCCTCAGCTGGGACCGCCCCGAGACGGGCCTCGGCGAGCGCGTGGCGTCGCTGCGGGGCCGTCTGCCCGCCGACCTGGTCCAGGCCCCGTACAGCGAGCTGCCGGGCGTGCCGTTCGTGACGCTCTACGAGACCGAGCGCGAGTGGGCCGCGGAGATGGCCAATCGCACCGTTCACACGGTGATGCACCTCGGCTGGGTGGCGGACGGCCACGGCGCTCATCGCGGTCAGATGGCAGTCCTCGTGCGTCCCAACGGTCGTCTCGGGCGTGTCTACCTGGCGCTCATCAAGCCGCTGCGCCACTGGGTCGTCTACCCGGCCCTTCTCGGCGGGATCGAGAAGCGGTGGCGCGAGTCGCGGACCGAGCGGGTGTCGTGACCGGCGCGTACGTCCGCAGCCGCGCGGTCGTCTAGTGTTGTGGGCGTGTCGGAGCGGAGCAGCGGAGACTCTGTGGGGCCCACCGACCCGCGGCGTCGGCTGCTCGACGCCACGATCGAGCTCATGGCCCGCGAGGGGAGCGGGGGTTGGACGCTGAGGCGTCTGGCCGAAGAGGTCGGAACCAGCCACCGGATGCTCATCTACCACTTCGGCTCGTTCGACGGCCTGCTCGTGGCGGTCGTCGATGAGGTCGAACGCCTCCAGCGTGAGCGGCGCGCCGAGCTCGCCGCCATCCACCCGGATCCCATCGCTGCCGCACGCGCGATGTGGCGCTCGTTGTCGAGCCCCTCGCTTGCTCCGCACGAGAGGTTGTTCTTCGAGCTCTACGCCGCCGGCCTGCAGGGCTCTGGCGCGGCGGCCGAGCTGCCCAAGCGCTCCATCGAGGAGTGGATGGAACCCCTGACGGGCATGTTCGCGACCGCGACCGGGAGCACGGAGCACGCGTCGGTCGACGCGCGGCTCGGCATCGCGGTGATACGCGGACTGCTGTTGGACCAGTTGGCCACCGGCGACACGCACGCGGTGGCGGAGGCGCACGACCGCTATCTGGACCTGTATGCCGCTCTGCTCGAGCGCAAGGCTCAGGCGAACGAGGCGTAGAGGACCACGAGGCACAGGCCCAGCATTCCAGTCGCGTTGACGAAGAGGTTGCGGCCGAGGTCCCGCGCTCGGACGTGGGCGCCGACGGCGAGGACGAAGTAGACGACAAGGCCGGCTGTGGCCGCCATCGCCAGGTAGGGCACGGCAAGACCTACCAGCAGTCCCGCAGCGGCTGCGAACTTGACCACCGGAAAGATCCAGCGCCAGCGTCTCGGGAATCCGACACCGTCGAAGCACTCGGCGATGAACGCCACCGGTTTGACGCACAGCAGACCGTCCACCACTTGGAGTGCCGCAAGAACGACGATGGGCCAGGAGGGGTCGGGATACATGCGGTGAACCTCCTGGGCGGGAACGTGATGTACCGTATGGTACACGGCGCAGCCATGGAGTGATGGAGAGAGACGGTGGGGACAATGGCCACGGAGTACCGCAGGAGCGTCGTCATCGACGCTCCGATCGGGGAGGTCTGGCGGGTGCTGGTCGACGTCGAGCGGATGCCGGAGTGGACCGAGTCCATGACGAGCACACGTATCGTCGGCGGGACCGAGGTCGGGCTCGGGAGCGAGATTGCGATCGAGCAACCGCGGATGCCCGCGATGGTGTGGAAGGTGGATGAGTTCACGCCCGGCAGGCACTTCCGGTGGGTGTCCTCCAAGGCGGGCGTCACCACGTTCGCCGATCACTGGGTAGAGCCGATCGACGATGGGGCGCGAGTCGCTGCGAGGCTCCGCATCAAGCACACCGGTCCGCTGGCGTCCTTGGTCGGAGCTCTGACCATGCGACGGACTGCCCGGTACGTCGACATGGAGGCGGAAGGCTTGAAGGCGCGGTGCGAGGCGGTGGCCGGGGGCTGACGTCACGAGCTGGGCGGGTCCGGGTGCCGCTCATCCGGATGCAGCCGTCTCATGGTGCGTCACGCCGGCTCGGGGTCCGCGAGGCAGCCAACGCAGGGCGAGCAGGCCGACGAGGAGGTGCAGGAAGGCGGCCGTCGCTGCGGCGATGGCCCGCTGACCCGGGACGCCGCCCTTCGATCCCGCGCATGTTCTTCCTGGACCCGCTGACGCGCCACCTTCATCGCAATTGGGACGAGCTCGCTCGCGTCCACGTCGCGTAGCAGGTCTGGCTCCAGCCCGGCAGTCCGGACCACCGCCTCGAGGTCTACACGCCCAACGACGTGACTTCGGCAGACACCCTCCGACGTCTGTCTCGCGGCATCGCTGGCGTGGCCTACCGACCAGCAGGGCAGACTCGGGCGCCGCGGGGACAATCGCAGGACTGAACAGGCGCGCGTCAGCCGCCGGGCGTCGTTCGGCAGTCGCCGCCGCCGGGTGGCACGGGCCATGCTCCGAGGACGCCGCGTACGGCTCCGAGCACCAGCTCCTCATCGTGGGAACTGCCGGCGACCTCGATCCCCACTGCCTCGAGGACCGACAGGAAGGCCCTTGCCGTCAGCTGCGGGGGTGGTCCCGACGGGATCCGGGAGATACGCCGTGCTGCCTCGACAAGCGCCGCACACTGCGCGAGCAGCACCTGGTACGCGTCCTCCATGGCCTGACCCACCGGGTGTGCGTCGTGATCTCGCAGCTCGATGCGCAAGGCCATCATCACCCGGGCGCCGACATGGTGTCGGCAGTAGCGGGCGTGCTCGACCGCCATGGTGAGCAGCGACTCGAGCGGATCGTCGTGGCTCATCGCCGGTTCGTGCACCTCCGCCTCCCACGTCGACCGCACCCATCCCACGACGGCGAGGGTGAGCTCCTCCTTGTTGGCGAACTGGTGGTAGAGAGCGCCACGGCTGTAACCCGCCTCCTTGGACACCCGTTCGAGCACGAGGTTGGCATAGCCGTGGGTCGCCAGCCCTCGTGCCGCAGCTGCCACGAGCGATTGGCGGCTCTGGGTGCGCCGCTCGGCCTGAGTGCGACGGACGAGAGCGTCGTTCACGGTTCCTCCAGTGTCGGGCGTCGTCCGCGTCGGTGATCGACCGCCAGCATGGCAGCGGGCAGGAGCAGGAGGACCAATGGGGAAGGCCCGGATGCGAGGAAGGTGAGGACCACCCAGGCGGCAATCGACCACGCCACGAAGGGCGGGGGCGTCATGCCGTGACGGTGCATCCATATCATCAGCGCGCCCAGCAGCAAGGTGGGCGGGCCGAAGCTGAACATGGAGTACCAGAAGCCGGCCGCAGCGTCACTCTGGTCGGAATAGTCGCGCTCCCTCCACAGGGAGCCGTCGAACCACCCCGCGAGGTGGTGCGGAGCGGTTTCGACGAGGCTGCCGACGGTGTGCCCCAACCCCGCGAGGGTTACGAGCCACGGCGTCCACCTGCTCACTGCCGCTCCTCCGTTCGACGATCGGGGCGATCGGCCGCCCGATCGCTGTCCGTGTGTGGACCGGAGGCGAGAAGCGCCTCGCGGTTCAGCCAGGCGCGTTCCCACTTCCTCGCGAGGGCTGGATACACGATGACGTAGCGCAGGGGTCGGATGGCGGTCATGTACAGCGTGCCGAGCCGACCGTTGGTCTTGACCAACGCCGCCATGCGGAGCTCGTACTCGCCGTCGGGGCGCTGAACCCAGCCGAGGTGACAGATGTCGTGAACGGTCCCGTTGGCCAGCTCGACCGCGCACTCGTCGACGAGCTCGTAGACCAGGGTGAACGGTGTGTTCGGGATGCGCGATCCTGCCTCGTCCTGCTGCAGATCCGGAGGAAGGCGCTCGCGCAACGAAGTGACCCGGCCGGACAGGCCCCGGTCGGGCCGGTCCCAGCCGAGCACTTTGCCGAGCTTCCAGCGGACGGCGAACAGAAATCGGACGACCGCGGGGTCCTGATCAAGGCCACCGGCCGCCCGCAGCGCGTCGATCATCGTCGGGAAGTCGTCGCGTCCAGCGCCCGGTGTTCGGTAGACCCACACGTCCTCGAGCCGGAAGTCCGGTGCCAGCTGATGGATGCGCCACGGCTGCTCGAGGTGGTTGACGTCGGCTATCCGGTTCGACGCGAACATCGTGCGGCCCGCCGTCGCAATACCGTGGGCGGCCTTCTTTACGGAGCGCATTCCAACAACATACCATCATGAATGTATGTTTGTCCGAAAGTGGAGCGAAGGGCCAGCGAGGATGACGCGCATCGGTGTGATCGTGGGAAGCACGCGACCCCACCGCCGCGGGCGAGAAGTCGCCGAGTGGGTGTTGGACGAGGCGCAGGGTGCCGCGCCAAGCCTCACGTTCGAGCTGATCGACCTGCGTGAGCACGGCCTGCCCCACGTCGACGAGCCGGAGTCACCGGTCCTGGGTCGCTACGCGCACCCGCACACTCGAGCGTGGGCTGACGTGGTGGCACGACATGACGGATTCGTCTTCGTGACGCCCGAGTACAACCGATCCATGCCGGCTGTCTTGAAGAACGCCATCGACCTCCTCCACGAGGAGTGGTCACACAAGCCAGCGGGCTTCGTCTCCTACGGCGGCATTGCCGGAGGCATCCGGGCAGTGGAGCATCTGCGGTCGGTGCTCGTCTCGGTGCAGATGCCGACCACCAGCTCGCAGGTCGCGTTGTCACCGTTTCACGACTTCTCGCCGTCGGGATTCGCGCCGCAGCCGCATCAGCGGCTCGCCGTCGTCTCGATGCTCGATGAGTTGATCGAGTGGTGCGATGTGTTGAAGCCGACCCGCCGCCGGACGGTGTCTCGTCAACCGTCGGACGGCCTCGACGTGCTCCACGGGAGATCCGGCCTGTGAGGAGACGCCGCACAGGTGGGCGAGCAGGTCCACGTTGATCCGGGTCCTGGGCCTGGGTGGCCCAAGAAGGAGCGCTCGTGAAGGCTCATCGCCCCGGTGTGTCAGCCGGCGACGCCAGGACGGCGACGTTTCAGCGACGCGACGGCTGCTCACCGATGAGGAAGCCGCAGGTCAGTGGCCTGACCTGCGGCTTCATGTCTTGCGCGCCTGTAGGGATTCGAACCCCAAACCTTCTGATCCGTAGTCAGATGCTCTATCCGTTGAGCTACAGGCGCCCGTCTGCGCGAACCGGTGGGCTCGCGACGACTGGTCGAGGATAGCCGACGTACTCCGGAGCGGCGAAATCAGCACCCCCGGGAGGGCGGGTGAGGGCGCCGTCGCGGTGCCATATGGTGCCTAGCACCCGCATCGCGGCGACGCACCGCCGCACGACGAGAGGGAGCGCCATGACAGATCTCGAGGCAGTGATGGACGGGGCCGGGTTGACGAACCCGAGGGTCCGCGAGTTCGTGAGGGAGTACGCCGAGCTGACCGGCGCCGAGCGCGTCGAGGTGGTCAACGCCTCCGACGACGCCCGGCTGATCGAGGAGGCCGTCGCGGCAGGCGAGCTGCAGATGGCGGGCGAGGGTCGCTACTACTCCCGCAGCTACTACAAGGACACCGCCCGCTCCGAGGAGCGCACCATCGTCGCGACGAACGACGAGAAGGACCGCGGCGTCTACAACAACTGGCGTCCGGCCTCGGAGATGAAGCCGCTGCTTCACGAACGGATGCGCGGGGCGTCGGCGGGCAAGACGATGTACGTCATCCCCTACCTGATGGCGCCCGCCGGCAACCCGCTCGAGCGCTGGGCGGCGGGCGTCGAGCTCACCGACACCCGCACGGTGGTGCTCCACATGATCCGCATGTCCCGCGTCGGCGTGCAGTTCGTCAACGACCTCGAGGACCCCGACTCGTTCGTCCGCGCCGTCCACGTGACCGGCGACCTCGAGCACCTGGGTCAGGGCACCCCCGACGACCAGCGCTACTTCGTCACCGTCGCCGACGAGCGCACGATCCTGCACTTCGGGTCGTCCTACGGCGGCAACGCGCTCCTGGGCAAGATCGCCCACGGCCTGCGGCAGGGGGCGTACGACGGCTGGGCGAGCCGGAAGTTCCTCGCCGAGCAGTACATGCTGATCGGCATCCACGACAAGCAGACGGGCCGCACCTACCACGTCTGCGGCGGCTTCCCGAGCGCCTCGGGCAAGACCAACCTGGCGATGATGGCGGCCCCCGACGCGCTCGGCGACCGCTACCACGTGTCGTTCTACGGCGACGACATCGCGTGGCTGTGGGTCGACGAGGAGTCGGGCCGGCTGATGGGCATGAACCCGGAGTACGGCGTCTTCGGCGTCGCCAAGGACACCAACGAGACCACCAACCCCAACGCCCTCCACTCCGTCGACGAGGGCTCGAAGGCGATCTTCACCAACGTCGCCTACAACCCCTCGACGGGCGAGGTGTGGTGGGAGGGCAAGACCCCCAAGCCGCCGTCCGACGTGCGCGGCTGGCTCGACTGGACCGGCTCCCCGCTGGCCGACCGCAAGAGCAACGACACCGCGCCCTGGGCGCACCCCAACAGCCGCTTCACCACCACGCTGGACAACGTCCCCAACATCGCCCCCGACTACGACGCCCCGGCCGGCGTGCCGATCGACGCGATCATCTTCGGCGGCCGCACGAGCGACCGTGAGCCGCTCATCCGCGCGATCACCGACCTCGCCGAGGGCGTCTACGACGGCCTCACGCTGGGCGCCGAGGCGACGTTCGCGGCGGAGGGCGTCGACGGCCAGCTGCGCTACGACCCCATGTCCAACCGCCCGTTCATGGCCTACGGCGAGGGCGACTACGCGCGTCACTACCTCGACATCGTCGGCGCGGCGAAGGAGCAGCCGATCTTCGCCCACGTCAACTGGTTCCAGAAGGACCCGCAGGACGGCCACTTCCTGTGGCCGGGCTACCGCGACAACCTGCGTCCGCTGCTCTGGCTGCTCCAGCTCAAGAACGGCGAGGTGGAGGGACGCCGCACGGCCGTGGGCATCCTGCCGACCGAGGAGGAGCTCGACCTGTCGGGCATGGACGTCCCGGCGGAGGACCTCGAGCGCATCCTGAGCATCGACACGGAGCGCTGGCAGCAGGAGATGGGCTTCCGCGAGGAGCACCTCGCGCAGTTCGAGCGGATGCCCGAGGAGATCTGGGAGGCGCACCGCCGCGTCGCGGCCGACCTCGACCAGACCGACTGAACCGCGCGCGCGACGTCGCACCCGCCAGTACGCTGGCGCGGTGCGACGTCGTTTCCCGGGGGCCGCCGCACCCGTGTCCTCCCTCACCGACCTGAGGAGGGGTAGGCCCGCACTCGCCGCACCGTTCGGCATCGTGGCCGTCGCCGGCCTCGTGGCCGTGCTCCTGCCGCCCTACGAGCGCCCGTGGTGGGTGGCCGGGCTGGCCGTGCTCTGCCTGGTGCTGGTCGCCGTGGTCTACGCGCTCGGCCAGCGCCGCGGCGGGCGCTCGTGGCTCGTCCCGCTGGCGGCCTACCTGCTGTTCCCCTTCGCCGCCCTCGTCAACGACGCCGCCGGCGCCGGCGGCGGTGGCTCGTCCTCCGGCATGACGGTGCTGCTCCTGCTGCCGATCCTCTGGCTGGCCATCACCGGCACCCGCACCCAGCTGTGGATCGCGAGCCTGCTGGCGGTGCTCACCTGCGCCGTGCCGATCGTGCTCATCGGGCCGCCCAGCTACGCGCTCGGCGACTGGCGCCGCGCCGTGCTGTGGGCGACCGTCGCGGTGGTCATCGCCCCCGTGCTGCAGCGCATCGTGAGCGACCTCGAGCGGCAGAGCCGCCGCGCCCGGGTGTCCAACGACCGGGTCGAGCGGCTCTTCGACGACGCCCCGCACGGCGTCGCCCTCCTCGACCCGTCCGGCTCGATCATCCGGGTCAACATCTCGATGGCCGTCCTGGTGGGCCTCGACCCGCCCGAGATGGTCGGCCACCGCTTCGCCGACTTCGAGACGCCGGGTGAGGGCCGCGTCCAGGACCACCTCGACCGGCTGCTCAGCTGTCGCGGCGAGTCCCTCCAGTCGGAGTGCAACCTGCGCGACTCCGGCGGCAACGACGTCAGCGTGTCCCTCAGCGGCACCGTGGTGGGCGACCCGCAGATGGGCGAGATCGTGATGCTCAACGTCGTCGACATCTCCGACCGCCGTCGCTACCTCGACCGGCTGGCCCACCTCGCCGACCACGACGTGCTCACCGGCCTCGCCAACCGCCGGCGCTTCGAGAGCGAGCTGCAGCGCCACCTCGACCGCTGCCGACGCCACGGCCCGACCGGCGCGCTCCTGCTGCTCGACCTCGACAACTTCAAGCAGGTCAACGACACGCTCGGGCACAACGCCGGCGACCAGCTCCTCGTCACGATCGCCGGGCTGCTGCGCCGCTCGATCCGCAGCACCGACGTGGTGGCCCGGCTCGGCGGCGACGAGTTCGCCGTCCTGCTCACCGACGGCGACCAGCGCGACGCCGCACGGGTGGCCGAGCTCGTCGTCGACCGCATCGCCCACCACGCCGCCACCCCCGACGGCGTGGCCCGCCGCGTCACGGCCAGCGTCGGCGCGGTGACGTTCCGCGCCGCCGCCGAGCACGCGGCGGACGTGCTCGCGCTGGCCGACATGACGATGTACGACGCCAAGGACGCCGGCCGCAACCAGGCGGTCGTGCTGTCCGAGGGCGACGAGCGCGGGCCGCGCACGGCCGCCCGGCTGCACTGGGTGAGCCGCGTCGAGCAGGCGCTCGTCGAGAACCGCTTCGAGCTCCACCTCCAGCCCATCCTGGACATGGCCACGGGACGGATCTCGTCCGCCGAGGTGCTGCTGCGGCTGCGCGACGACGGCGAGCTCGTGCCCCCGTCCCGGTTCGTCGACATCGCAGAGCGGGTCGGGCTGATGCCCCAGGTCGACGCCTGGGTCGTCGACCACAGCCTGGAGCTGCTGGGCCGGATGCGGCGCGAGCACCAGCCCGACTTCGCGTTCGAGGTCAACCTGTCGGGACACTCGATCGGCAACCCCGAGATCGAGCGCGCCATCATCGACGGGCTCGCGCGGCACGGCGTCGACCCGTCGGCGCTGATCCTGGAGATCACCGAGACCACCGCGGTGGCCGACGTGGCCCTCGCCCGGGTCTTCGCCGAGCGGATGACCGACCTCGGCTGCGCGTTCGCCCTCGACGACTTCGGCGCCGGCTTCGGCTCGTTCTACTACCTCAAGCACCTGATCTTCGACTACGTGAAGATCGACGGTGAGTTCGTCGCCCACGTGCACGAGTCCGCGGTCGACCGCACCATCATGCGCTCGATCGTCGGCATCGCCCGCGACCTGGGCAAGCGCACGGTCGCCGAGTTCGTCTCCGACCCGCGGATCCTCGAGGTCTGCCGCGAGGAGGGGGTCGACTTCGCCCAGGGCTACCTCATCGGCCGGCCGGTGCCGTTCGACGAGTTCGTCGCCACCCACCTGCCCCCCGTCGGGACGGGCACCCCGGACGTCGTGGGCACCCCGGGCCACGGCGTCGGCGACTGAGGCACAGGAGGCTTCGACACATGCAATGGATCCAGCGGTCCGTGGGACTGGCCATCATCGGCACCGCGTCCCTCGGCGCCCTGCTGCTCTGGCTCGCGGTCGCGGCCGGAGACCCGGAGGCGGGTGAGGCGCCCCAGGAGGGTGTCGTGCTCGGGGTGTGGCGGGTCTTCTACGACACCGCGGCGCCCCCGCCGCGAGTGCTGGTGGCCGCCGTGGGCGTGGCGTTGCTGCTCGCCGCCGGCGTCGCGCTGCTCGAGCGCCGCATCGCCACGCGTGCGCGGCGCAGCGAGGACCCCGACCGGATGCCCCTCGCCCCCAAGATCGTGATGGCCGAGACCCGCGGCGTCCACGCCGGCCCGGTGACGATCACGGTGCTGATCCCCGCCCACAACGAGGAGGGGTGCATCGCCGAGACGCTCGCCTCGCTGCGGGCGCAGTCGCACCCGCCCGAGCGGATCATCGTGGTCGCCGACAACTGCACCGACCGCACCGTGCCGATCGCGCGGGAGGCGGGCGTCGAGGTCTTCGAGACCGTCGCCAACACCAAGAAGAAGGCCGGCGGGCTCAACCAGGCGCTGGCCCAGGTGCTGCCCGGCATGGGCGACAACGACTGCGTGATGGTCATGGACGCCGACACCACGCTCGACGCGGGCTTCCTCGACGGGGCCGTACGACGCCTCAGCGACGACCGTGCCCTGATGGCGGTCGGCGGGCTGTTCTACGGCGAGGAGGGCGCGGGGCTGATCGGGCAGTTCCAGCGCAACGAGTACACCCGCTACCAGCGCGACCTCAAGCGCCGCCGGGGCCGGGTGTTCGTCCTCACCGGCACAGCGTCCGTCTTCCGCGCCCGGGCGCTGAGGGCCGTGGCCGAGGAGCGCGGGCGCAACCTGCCCGGCGTGCCGGGCGACGTCTACGACACCGTCGCCCTCACCGAGGACAACGAGCTGACCATCGCGCTGAAGTCGCTGGGCGCCCTGATGATCTCGCCGGCCGAGTGCACCGTCGTCACCGAGGTGATGCCGACGTGGCGCTCCCTGTGGGCCCAGCGGCTGCGCTGGCAGCGCGGCGCCCTGGAGAACCTCGGCGCCTACGGGATGCGTCCCTCGACGTTCCGCTACTGGGCCCAGCAGCTCGGCATCGGCTACGGCGTCATCGCGCTCGCCAGCTACCTCGCCCTGATCATCGTGATGCTGATCGCCACCGACACCTGGGTCTGGTTCCCGTTCTGGATCGGCGTCGGCCTGGTCTTCGTCGTCGAGCGGGTGGTCACCGTGTGGCGTGGCGGGTGGCGGGCCCGGCTGCTCGGGCTGAGCCTGTTCCCCGAGCTCTTCTACGCGATGTTCCTCAACGTCGTCTACGTCAAGGGCGTGTGGGACCTGTCCCTGGCCAGACAGGCGACCTGGAAGCATGTGGTGCAGCCCGCCAACGGCGCGCGGACGGAGGGCAGCTGATGGTCGTGTGGGGGATCCTCCTGCCGGAGAGCACGCTGCGCGAGGAGTTCATCGCCGTGCTGTCCGCGTTCGTCGCGATCAACACGATCGTCTACGTCACCCTGGCGGTGTCCAAGATCCTGCCCAAGGTCTACGTCCGCGACTGGTTCGGCACCCGCAACCGGCGCGCCGAGACCCGCAGCATCGACCCCGACGCGCCGATCTGAGGCGCCGCGCCCGCGCCGTGTCGGCCGCGCCCGAAACCATACGCCCGGGTAGCGAGACCCACGTCACAGGTCTGTGATCGATCCAATATGTGCACCCAATCACGAGCGTTAGCGTCCCCAGCAAGTCGCCGACAACGAGGCCGCGCGAACCACCTGCGACGCAAGCTGTGAGGAACGGTCATGACCGCCACGATCGACACCCAGACGCCCGACAGCCCATCCGCCCCGACCACGCACGCAGGCATCCTTGCCTGGGTCAACGAGGTCGCGGAGCTGACCCAGCCCGACGCCATCCACTGGTGCACCGGCTCCGACGAGGAGTGGGACCAGCTCACCGCGTCCCTCGAGTCCACGGGCACGTTCACCCGCCTCAACCCCGACGTCATGCCCAACTCGTTCCACGCCGCCTCCGACCCCACCGACGTGGCCCGCGTCGAGGACCGCACCTACATCTGCTCGGTCGACGAGCGTGACGCCGGCCCGACCAACAACTGGATGGACCCCCAGCAGATGAAGGAGCTCATGCGTGGGCTCTACGCCGGCTGCATGCGGGGCCGCACGATGTACGTCATCCCGTTCGTGATGGGCCACCTCGAGGCGGCTCACCCGATGTTCGGCGTCGAGATCACCGACTCGGCCTACGTCACCGTGTCGATGCGCGTGATGGCCCGGATGGGCACCGACGTGCTCCGTCGCATCGAGGAGCTCGACGACGCCGGCGAGGACCCGCAGTGGGTGCCCGCCCTGCACTCCGTCGGCATGCCGCTGGAGCCCGGCCAGGCCGACGTCGCGTGGCCGTGCAACGACACCAAGTACATCGTCCAGTTCCCCGAGGAGCGGATGATCTGGAGCTTCGGCTCCGGCTACGGCGGCAACGCCCTGCTCGGCAAGAAGTGCTACGCGCTGCGCATCGCGTCCGTGATGGCCCGCGACGAGGGGTGGCTGGCCGAGCACATGCTCATCCTCAAGCTCACCTCGCCGCAGGGCGTGACCAAGTACGTCGCCGCCGCCTTCCCCAGCGCGTGCGGCAAGACCAACCTCGCGATGCTCAAGCCCACGATCCCCGGCTGGACGGTCGAGGCGATCGGCGACGACATCGCCTGGATGCGCATCGGCGAGGACGGCCGCCTGTGGGCGGTCAACCCGGAGTTCGGCTTCTTCGGCGTCGCCCCGGGCACCAACGAGCACACCAACCCCCACGCGATGGAGACCATCCGCAAGGGCAACTCGGTGTTCACCAACGTCGCGCTCACCCCCGACGGCAACGTGTGGTGGGAGGGCCTGGAGAACACCCCGGCCGAGGCCACCAGCTGGAAGGGCGAGCACTGGACGCCCGAGCTCGCGGAGCAGACCGGTGAGCTCTCCAGCCACGCCAACAGCCGCTACTGCACCCCGATCAAGCAGTGCTCGATCCTCGCCGACGAGTACGACGACCCGCGCGGCGTGCCGATCGACGCGATCCTCTTCGGTGGTCGCCGCAAGACCACCATCCCGCTGGTGACCGAGGCCCGCGACTGGAACCACGGCACGTTCATGGGCGCGACGCTGTCCTCCGAGACCACGGCCGCGGCCGTGGGCGCGGTCGGCGTGGTGCGCCGCGACCCGATGGCGATGCTGCCCTTCATCGGCTACAACGCCGGCGACTACTTCGGTCACTGGGTCGGCATCGGCAAGGACAACGACGCCGCCAAGCTGCCCAAGATCTTCTACGTCAACTGGTTCCGCCGCGACGCCGACGGCGGCTTCCTGTGGCCCGGTTTCGGTGAGAACAGCCGCGTGCTGAAGTGGGTCATCGAGCGCATCGACGGCCAGGCCGCCGCGGTCGAGACCCCGATCGGCCACGTGCCCGCGCCGGGGTCGCTCGACATCGACGGCCTCGACCTGACCGAGGAGCAGCTCGCGCAGGCCCTCGCGGTCGACGCCGAGGAGTGGAAGGCCGAGCTGCCGCAGATCCAGGAGTGGTTCGAGAAGTTCGGCGACGACCTCCCGGCCGTGCTCTGGAGCGAGCTCGACACGCTCCGGGCGCGCCTCGACGCCTGACCTGCTGGTTCGAGCCCCCGGGCGGCCGCACGAGCGGCTGTCCGGGGGACCGGCGAGGGCCGGTGTGGCACCATCCTCCCCACGGGGACGTCGGTCGAGTGGGAGTGAGCCATGCCCTTGGGGCCAGATGAGCGGGTGGTCTTCGAGGAGCAGGCCGCGCCGCTCTACGAGGAGATCGTCGCGTCGGGCGGGATCGAGTCCTCCGACCCGCGGATCGTCGAGCAGGGGGAGCTGCACGCCGCCTTCACCCTGCTGGTCGACATCGGGCTGGTGACCCGCGCCGACGACGGTCGCACCTGGACGGCCGCCGACCCGGCCGCGGTGCAGGCACGCGTGGTGGCGCCGCTGGGCCAGCAGGGCGCGGAGCTGATCGCGGAGTCGGCCCACTGGGCCCACACCTTCAACAACCTCTCGCACGTGTGGCGCCGCTCGCCGAGCGCGGTCGGCGGTCCGTTCGCGGAGATCCGCGGGGTCGAGACCATCGGCAACTTCCTGGCCTCGCTCGTCAGCGACGCCGAGGAGGAGCTGCTCACCGCCCAGCCGCAGTACCGCCGCGGCGTCAAGCAGCTCGACGCCGGCGTGGGCGCGCGCGACATCGCGGCGCTCAAGCGCGGGGTCAAGATGCGCACGCTCTACCAGCACGCGGCGCGACGCGGTGCGGACACCCGCAAGTACGTCGCCGCGGTGACCGCTGCCGGTGCCGAGGTGCGCACCCTCGACGAGTTCTTCAACCGCCTCATCGTGGTCGACCGCCGCGTCGCGCTGATCCCCAGCCACGAGGGCCTCGACACCGCGATGGTCATCAGCGACAAGTCGATGGTCGGCTACCTCGTCGACATGTTCGAACGGCACTGGGAGCGGGCGCGGCCCTTCACCAGCAGCGAGACGTCGCTGATGCGCGACATCGCCGCCGAGCAGCGGGCGATGACGATCCGGATGCTGCTCGAGGGGCGCGCCGACCCGGCTGGCGCCAAGCGCCTCGGCGTCAGCCCTCGCACCTATGCCGCCTACGTGGCGGACCTCAAGAGCGAGTTCGAGGTGGAGACGCGCTTCCAGCTCGGCTACGAGATGGGCAAGCGCGGGATCTCGGGTCGGGAGACCGACGAACCGGCGTCCTGAGGGCGCCGGAAAAAGGGGGGAGGGCAGCACCTCCGAGGAGGTGCTGCCCTCATGCCGGGACGGGCCTGTGGGGGAGGCCGACCGGACCAGACTCGTGGGGGGTTGAGGGGTCCGTGTCCCAGCTCTTCATTGCGTGCCCATCATGGCACGACTGGCTCAGTGGGGAATCTTGATCTTCGCGCCCCAGCTCGTGTCGACGGCCTGGGCCGGAGCGGCACCGATGGCGGCGACACCGAATCCGAGGACTGCCACGAGCGTGGCGGCGGCGATACGGCGTACTGAGGTCATGGGGTTCCCACCTTCAGGTCTTGTCACAGGGGATGACCCGTCCATTGTCGCCCACGGCGCGCGGCTCCGTCCCGTCCGGACGACTGCAGGTCTGTGCAATGCAGGATCCTGCAAACCCATGCGAGGCGTGGCGGTGCCGGCCCCCTCCCGCAGGAGGAGGCCGGCCGCTGCGGAGGCGGAGGGATTTGAACCCTCGATGGGGTTTTAGCCCCAAACCCGCTTAGCAGGCGGGCGCCATAGACCGGACTAGGCGACGCCTCCATGCCCGACCGCTGGCCGGGCGCACTGAAGGTTACAAGGCCGGGTGCGTCCGCGCCGAATCAGGTCAGAGTTTGCGCAGGCCGTGCCCGCGCTGGAGGTGCTGCTGGACCTCGCGCACGAACGCCTCGCGGTCGATGGCGAGCATCTCGACGGGGATGGTGGTCGTGCGCCCGTCGCGCAGGCGCAGCACCACCACGGGCGCGTCCGCGAGGGTCGTGGTGACGGCGTCCTCGACGTCCTTCCAGCGCGCGGAGGCGGCGCCGACCCCGCGCACCCACTGCACCCGGTAGCCCTCGGGCGTCATCCGGACCACCCAGCCCTTCGTGCGCCACAGCCACCAGGTGGCCACCAGGATGACGATCGTGAGCACCACCGGCACCAGCAGGAAGACGGTGTGCACGTCGAACACGGCGATCGCCAGGGTGCTGGCGAGGATGAGCACGGCGACGGCGCACAGCACGACCCCGAGCAGGCGCGCGGCGACGGCGGGGGCGAGGCGGTGGACGGTGGCGGTCTCGGTCGGCACGCGGACGATTTCACCACGGGGCCGACCGGGTGCGGGCGCTCGGGTCCCGGGCGGGCCCCGCACCCGCCCGGTACCGCCCCGGTACGGGCAGTGGCGGCTGTCGTCGTTGGGTAGAGTCGCGCGGTGTGCGGCGCCCCGGCGCCGGACGAGGAGGGGTGCCGGAGCGGCCGATCGGAACCGCCTTGAAAGCGGTCGTAGGGAGACCTACCGCGGGTTCGAATCCCGCCCCCTCTGCCAGCCAGGAGTGAGCCCACGCCTTGTAACGCCGGGTTAGGGCGTGTACCCCCTATGACCTGTCAGGGGTGATACAGGCCGTAACCCGGCGTTACAGCGGCGGATACGCTCGCGCGGTGACGACCTGGTTCCTGTCCCCCGAGGACGCCGCGGCCCGACTCCGTGCGGCCGGCTACCTGACCGACGAGGCGACGGCGCTGACCGCCTACCTCGCGGGCGCGCTGGAGAAGCCGCTGCTCGTCGAGGGGCCCGCCGGTGTCGGCAAGACCGAGCTGGCCAAGGCGGTGGCCCGGGCGAGCGGCGCCGAGCTCGTGCGGTTGCAGTGCTACGAGGGCCTCGACGAGGCGCGGGCGCTCTACGAGTGGAACTACAAGAAGCAGCTGCTGCGGATCCAGGCGAGCGGCGGCGACCAGGCGTGGAGCGAGACCCACGACGACATCTTCACCGAGGAGTTCCTGCTGACCCGGCCGCTGCTCGGCGCGATCCGGCGCGAGGAGCCGACGGTGCTGCTGGTCGACGAGGTGGACAAGACCGACATCGAGGTCGAGGGCCTGCTGCTGGAGGTGCTCAGCGACTTCCAGGTCACCATCCCCGAGCTGGGCACGGTGACCGCGACCCGCCGCCCGTTCGTGGTGCTCACCTCCAACGCCAGTCGCGAGCTCTCCGAGGCGGTGAAGCGGCGCTGCCTCTTCCTCCACCTCGACTACCCCGACGCGGAGCGGGAGCGCTCGATCGTCACCAGCCAGGTGCCGCACCTCGACGAGCGGGTCGTCGCGCAGCTCGTTGACGTCGTGGTGCGCCTGCGCGAGCTCGAGCTCAAGAAGGCGCCGTCCATCGCGGAGTCCGTCGACTGGGCGCGCACGCTGGTGGCGCTGCAGGTGGGCGACCTCGACGAGGCCACCGTCGCCCGCACGTTGGGGGTCGTGCTCAAGCACGCCTCGGACCAGCAGCGGGCCGCCCGAGAGCTGAGGCTCGCGACGAGATGAGCCTGCTCGACACCCACATCGGCTTCGTGGAGGCGCTGCGCTCCGCGGGCCTGTCGGTGTCGCTGGCCGAGGGCCTCGACGCGATCCGCGCGCTCGAGAAGGTGCACTGGCACGACCGCGAGACCGTCCGGGCGGCGTACGCCGCGACGCTGGTGAAGCGGCAGCCGCAGCGGGTCACCTTCGACGCGGTCTTCGACATCTACTACCCGCGACTCGTCGGCAGCGGCGTGGCCGGCGACGACCTCGAGGCGGCCGCGGGCCCGCAGGACACCGGGCCCGAGCTCGAGCGCCTTCGCGAGGCGCTGGCCGACGCCCTGGCCGACGGCGACCGGGAGGCGATGCAGGAGCTCGCTGTCGAGGCGGTGGCCCGCTTCGGCGCGATGCCCGGGCGGGGCCCGGGCCTGTCGAGCTGGTCGGCCTACACCTCGCTCCAGCGGGTCTCGCCCGGTGAGCTGATGGACCGGCTCGTGCAGGGGCTGCTGGGCGACGGCCTCGACGACGAGCAGGCCCAGCGCACGGCCGGGCGGCGGATCGGCGACTTCACGCGGATGGTCGAGGCTGACGCCCGCCGGCGCATCGCCGAGGAGAAGGGCCCCGAGCACGTCGTCGCCGCGACCGTGCGCCCGACGATCGACCGGCTCGACTTCACCGCCGCGCGGCGCAGCGACCTGGAGGAGCTGCGTCGCGAGGTCTATCCCCTGGCCCGCCGGCTGGCGGCCAGGCTCACCAAGGAGCAGCACGCCCGGCGGCGCGGCCCCCTCGACGTACGCCGCACCGTGCGCGCCTCGATCGCGACCGGCGGGGTGCCGCTGACCACCCACCACCGCCCGCGACGCCCGCACCGGACCGACCTCGTCGTGCTCTGCGACGTCAGCGGCTCGGTCGCCAGCTTCGCGCAGTTCACCCTGATGCTGGTGTTCGCGCTGCGGGAGGCGTTCGGCGGGGTGCGTGCGTTCACCTTCGTCGACGACGTCGTCGAGGTGAGCGACAGCTTCCGGCCGGGGGCGGACGTGGTGGAGGTGATGGAGTCGCTGTCGGGGAGCATCTCCCAGGCGGCCCTGTGGGGGCGCACCAACTACGGCCGTGCGCTGACCCGGTTCGCCGAGGAGCATCCCGACGCCGTGGGGCCGCGGTCCTCGCTCCTCGTCCTCGGCGACGGCCGGTCCAACTACAGCGACCTGGCCCTGCCGGTGCTCGCCGACCTCGCCGGCCGGGCGCGGCACGCCTGGTGGCTCAACCCCGAGCACCCGCGCCACTGGGGCACCGGCGACAGCGCGGCCGACCGCTACGGTGAGGTGGTGCCGATGGTGGAGTGCCGCAACCTCGCCCAGCTCGGCGAGTTCGTGCACCGGATCGTCTGACGCACCGGATCGTGCGCCGGGAGGCGGGGCTCAGCCGGTGAGGAACCCGAGCTCGTGCATCCGGCTGATCTCGGCCTTCAGCTCGGGGTGCTCGGCGCTGTCGGCCGCGCGGGCCCCGGCGACGTAGAGCTGGGTGCCCTCGGCGCCGTCGGCGTCGAAGACGACGGTGAGCCGGTTGGCCGTGGCGGCGTTGATCAGCGAGCCGAGCAGCACGACCGGGTCGGAGCGGTCCTCCAGCGACAGCACCCGGGTCGCGTCGGGGATCCGGGGCACCTGCGCCGACGGGGCGCCGGCGGTGACGACCTGGTCGACGACGAAGCGCGACGAGCGCGCGCTGGCGGCGATCTCGGCGGCGATCGTGCCGCCGGACGCCGAGCCGACGAGCATCACCCGGGCGTCGTCGTCGGTGACGGCGTCCTCGATGGCCCGCACGACCTGGCTGACGGAGGTGGTGGGGTCGGCGCCGACGAGCCGCAGCCGGCCGGAGTCGTGGGCCAGGGAGCCGGGGAGGTAGGCGATGTAGCGGCCGGTGCCGACGCGCTGCACGCTGATGCGGCGGTCCTCGGCGAGCAGGTTGGCCATCAGCTCCTCGAGGGAGCGGGGCGCGCTGCCGGCGCTGGTCTCCACCTCGGCCGGCGGCGCCTCGGCCTCGACGAACGAGCCCGCCGAGTCGCGGAACGCCGCCACGGCGTCGGTCGGGAACGGGTCGATGCCGATGGCGCGGAGGCCGCCGCGGGCGGCATGGGCGCCCTGGTCGGAGGCGAGCACCCCGGCGGTGAGGAGCGAGCGCATGTGCAGCCCGTCGAGCAGGCCGCCGCCGCCGGAGAGGTGCTCCATCAGGTCGGGGTTGTTCTCGGCGAGCTCGTTGAGGTAGGCCGTGACGCCGTCGCGGTCCATCGTCTCGGTCTCGATGAGACCGGCGCTCACGATCGCGCCACCGAGCGCGACCTCGGGCGCGAGGTAGCCGATGGCGCGGCCCGCGATCGAGCCGAGGGTCTTGTAGGCCGCCTCCTGCAGCTCGTCGATCCAGCGGTAGGTGAGCACGGTGGCGCGGACGACGAGTGCGTCGGCGTCGAGCTCGACCGAGCGGGTCAGCAGGCCCTGCTTGCCGGTCGTGGCGGCGCGGACGTCCTCCTCGGCCTCGGCCCAGGTGGCCGGCGACAGCTCGCCGGTGTCGACCACGTCGTCGTCGCCGAGGATCTCCGTGCCGAGGCGGGCGCGGGTGCGCATCTCGTTGCCGGAGCCGTCGAAGAGGTCGGCCAGGGCCAGCATCTGGTCGTACTTGTCGGCGGCGACCGACGCGGACGACTCGGCAGGCGGCTCGCCGCCGTGGGTGCGCGGGATGTCGAGGTCGCTCATCGGTCGTCCTCCGGGGTGACGACCTGGGCCAGCACGGGCGCCAGCTCGGTGGCCAGGTCGTCGGGGTCGACCCGGACGACGGCGACGCGGGCGCCGTCGTCGTGGCGGGGGGTCAGGGAGTGCCAGCCGTCGCGCAGCAACACCCACGACACGACGCCGACGGACGTGGTGGCGCGGTCGGAGACCTCGGCGGCCAGGATCCGCATGCGGCCCCGGCTCTCGGTGTGCACGGCCGACACCGCGGCGCCCGCCTCGGCGTCGCCGAGCTCCTGGCCGTCGGCCAGGACGGCCCCGTCGGAGTGCCCGACGAGCACCGGCACCAGGTCGAGGCGGCCGGAGCGGAGCGCCTCCCCGACCGAGTCGGCGAGCGCGTAGGGGACATCGAGGTGTGCGGGCACGTGGGAGACGCCCAGGGGCAGCTCCTCGGGCGGGGCGGTCACCCGGGCGAGCTCGGTGGTCCACTGGTCGACGGGGAACCAGGCCAGCTCGAACACGATGCCGTCGCACGTCGACAGGCTCGCGACGGCTCCTCCCGACTGTCGGTGCCACGCCTTGACCTGGGTGGCGCCGGCGGCGACGTCGATGTCGAGGGCCAGTCGCGGGGTCGCGAGGAGGCCGACCGCGCCGATGACGCCCGGGTCGGCGCCGCCGTCGCCGAGCAGGCCGCGGCGGCGCAGAGTGTCGTCCGGGTCGTGGAGCGTGCGCACGGCGTCGGTGTAGGCGGCGTCCTCGGCGGAGCCACGGCTCTGGCCGAGCCGGCCGGACAGCGAGCCCGGGTCGTCGGGCCCGGTGGCGTCGTCGGGCAGGTCGAAGGGCAGTGGCGCGCCGCCCGCGAGCTCGGCCACGAGGCGGAGCTCGGGCAGCGTGAGAGCGAGGCGCCGGGCGGTTGCGTCCAGGAAGCTGGTCGGCGGCGGGGGAGGCGCGGTGAGGTCGATGGTGACCATGTCAGAGCCCCGGCAACGTCACGGTCAGCCAGTCCTTGTGACCGGCGGGCGGGGGGTCGAACGCGAGCAGGGCGGCGTCGGCCTCGTCGCTCGCGGCGTCGCGCGCCTCGGCGTGGGCGGCACGGGTGCGGGCGTCCTCGACGAGGCTGGTGGCCTTGTGGGCGCGTACGTCGATCGCCTCCTTGAGCGTGTCGACCTCGGCCAGGTGCCGGGCGAGCGAGTCGGCCGCCGTCTCGTGGTGGGCGGCGGCGGTGCGCAGGTGCGCGGCGCGCTCCTTGATCCGCTCACGCATCGCCTCGGCGGCCTTGCCGTGCCACGGGACGGCCTCGGACTGGGAGACGAGACGGGTGGCCAGCGCCCGGATGTCGCCCCCCTGCTCCCGCAGCTGCGCGACGCGCTTGCGGCCAGCGGCCGTGTCGCCGTACATCGATCACTCCCTCTCGTCCGGGGACGCCTACCCCGAGCCGGCGTTCGTCAAACGTCGCGTCCCCACCCGGCATTGTGCCGTAGCGAGGACGCCGGCGGCAGTCTCCTGGACAGCCTCCGCGTGCGTCGACGCAGCCGGTGGAGCGCTTCGCGACCGATAGGATCCGGACCGCCCTGCATGACGAGCCACACGAGGTGTGCATGACGTTCGACGTCCACCAGCTCGACGAGTTCGTGCTGGTCGGCGCCGTCGTGACACTGGCGGCGATCCTCGCGGTGCGGCTCTCCGCGCGCGCCGGCCTGCCGTCGCTGCTCATCTACCTCTTCATCGGCGTGCTGCTCGGCGAGGGCGGCCCGTTCGGCATCGTGTTCGAGGACGCGCAGCTGGCGCACGCCCTCGGCTTCGGCGCGCTGGCGATCATCCTGGCCGAGGGCGGCCTGACCACCGACTGGCGCCAGATGAGGCCGAGCGTGGGCCTGGGCGTGTCGCTGGCGACCGTCGGCGTCGCCGTGTCGGTCGCGGCCGTCGCCGTGGGCACCCACTACCTCCTCGGCCTGCCGTGGGAGCTCGCCATCCTGCTCGGGGCCATCTGCTCGCCCACCGACGCCGCCGCCGTGTTCTCCGTGCTCCGCGCGCTCCCGCTCCCCAGGCGGCTCACCGGCACGCTCGAGGCGGAGTCGGGGCTCAACGACGCCCCGACCGTCGTGCTCGTCGGCATCATCTCCACCGGCGCGGTGGGGGAGGCCGGCCTGATCGAGACCGCCGGCCTCATCGTCTTCGAGCTGGTCGCGGGTGGCCTGCTCGGCGTCGCCGTGGGCGTGGCCGGGGCCTGGGTGATGCGACGCGCGGCGCTGCCGTCCTCCGGCCTCTACCCCCTCGCGGTCCTGTGCCTGGCGTTCGCGGCGTACGGCGCGGCGTCCGCGCTGCACGCCTCGGGGTTCGCCGCGATCTACGTCGCCGCGTTGATCCTCGGCAACAGCGAGCTCCCGCACCGCGTGGCGACCCGGTCGTTCTCCGAGGGGGTCGCCTGGCTGGCCCAGATCGGGCTCTTCGTCATGCTCGGCCTGCTGCTCTCGCCCGGACGCATCGACCTCGACACCGTGGTGCAGGCGCTGGTGACCGGGATCGTGCTCACCTTCGTGGCCCGGCCGTTGTCGGTGCTGGTGAGCAGCGTGGTGCAGCCGATGGCGCCGCGCGACCTGGCGTTCCTGTCGTGGGCGGGCCTGCGTGGCGCGGTGCCGATCGTGCTCGCCACGATCCCGCTGTCGGAGGGGGTCGAGGGCGCGGAGGACCTCTTCGACATCGTCTTCGTGATGGTGGTCGTCTACACGCTGCTGACCGGCCCGACCCTGCCGTGGGTGGCGCGCACGCTCGGGGTCGCCCGGCGCTCCGAGCCGCGTGGACTCGACGTGGAGGCCGCCCCGCTCGACCGGGTCGCGGCCGACCTGCTGCAGGTGACGATCGCCCCGGCCTCGAAGATGCACGGCGTCGAGGTGGGTGAGCTGCGGCTCCCCCAGGGGGCCTCGGTGTCGCTGGTGATCCGCTCCGGCGAGGTGCTGGTGCCCGAGCGGCGCACGGTGCTGCGCCACGGCGACGACCTGCTGGTCGTCACCCCGCGCAAGCTGCGCGAGGCCACCGAGGCGCGGCTGCGACAGGTCTCGGAGAACGGGCGCCTGGCCCAGTGGGTCGGCGACCCGATGCGCCGCGACCGGGAGTAGTCGCGGCGCCGCCTCACTCCGAGCCGGTGGCCCGGCAGTAGGTCGCGTCGGCCTCGGCGACCACCGATTCGACCTGCTTCTTCTTCAGCGACTGGAACTTCTCGCCCACCACCACGACGACGCCGGGGCCGAGGGCGTCGCCCTGCACGACCTGCGCGCGCTTGAACTGCTTCTTCACCAGCACCACGGCCGGGTTGGTCGGGTCGGAGGACCAGATCTGCGTGGTCGCGGCGGGCAGCGGCGAGTCGCCGACGGTGCCCTCGACGAAGCCGCGCTCGGCGAGCTGGGCGCCCGTCGCGCCGGCCAGCCCGCTGCGCTTGCTGCCGTTGAAGACGCTGACGACGACCTGGTCGCGCCGCACCTCGGACCCGGCGGTGACGGTCGTGTCCTCGCAGATCGCGACCGGCTCGTCGCGGGGCAGCGGCGCGGTGAAGGCGCTCCACCCCCAGGCGGCCGCGGCGAGCACCAGCACCGCGAGGGCGGCCAGAGTGAGGCCCGACCTCGCCGCGCCGCTCATGCCTCACCCGCGAGGTGGACGCGGGCGTGCAGCACGCTGCGCTGCTGCAGCGCGGCGCGCAGGGCGCGGTGCAGGCCGTCCTCGAGGTAGAGGTCACCCTTCCACTGCACGACGTGGGCGAACAGGTCGCCGTAGAAGGTCGAGTCCTCGTCGAGCAGGGTGTCGAGGCGCAGGGTGTCCTTGGTGGTCACCAGCTCGTCCAGGCGCACCTGGCGCGGCGGCAGCTCGGCCCAGCCGCGCGAGTCGAGCCCGTGGTCGGGGTAGGGCCGGCCGACGCCCACCCGCTTGAAGATCACGCCGTGATCATAACGACGGCCGGAGCGAGGCCCTCGTCGTCGACCACTCCGCTGACTAGGCTCGGCCCATGACGGAGACCCCCGGCGACCCGCGCCCACCCCTCGACGCCACTGGGACACCCTCGTTCCCGCTGGACATGGCGGATCCGACCTGTTGAGCGGGGAGAGGTCCGCTTGAGCTGAGGATCCGGCGGCACATGCCGTTTGACCGTGGGCGGTTCCACTGGGACACCCTGGTCCCCGCTGGACATGACGGATCCGACGTGTTGAGCGGGGACGGGTCCGCTCGAGCTGGAAACGCAGTCTGCGCGCGGCGGACGGCCGGCAGCGGACGGCGGACGGCAGCGCGCGGCGCCCGCCCGGTCACATGGTCGGGTCGAGCCAGGCGAGCTGGGCGGTCTGGGTGCCGCCGTCGCGGGTGACGACGCGGGCGCGGCCCTCGGGGGCGGGTTGTGGGCGGAGGTTGCCGATCAGCACGCCCTCGTCGCGCGGGCCCGACAGCATCACGCCGGGCATCGCCAGGTCGCGCAGCGACTGGATGACGGGCTCGTAGAGCGCGCGGGACGCGCCGCCGGTGCGCCGGGCCACGACGACGTGCAGGCCGACGTCGCGCGCCTGCGCCATCAGCGGCTGCAGCGAGGAGACGGGCGAGGACTGCGCGGTCGCGACCAGGTCGTAGTCGTCGACCACCACGAAGACCTCCGCGCCGGTCCACCACGACCGGTTGCGCAGCTGCTCCGGCGTGACGTCGGGGCCGGGGATGCGGCCCTCGAGGTAGCTCGCGATGTCCTTGAGCGTCGGCGTCGCCTGGGTGGCCGAGGTCAGGTAGTTGAGCAGATACTCGTCGGGCACCTCGCCGAGCATCGAGCGGCGGTAGTCGACGAGCACGATCTGCGCCTCCTTCGGCGTGCGCGTGCGCATGATCTCGTGGACGTACGCCCGCAGCAGCGCGCTCTTGCCCGACTGCCCGTCGCCGAAGACCAGCATGTGCGGCTCGGCGTCGACGTCGAGGCCGATCGGGGCGAGCTCCTTCTCGTTGATGCCGAGCAGGATGTGCTTGGCGGGCAGCTGGCGGCGCACGGCGTCCTCGCGGACCGCCTCGAGCGTGACCAGCTCCGGCAGCAGCCGCAGCTTGGGGCCCTGCGGGCCCTTCCACGCGGCGGCGACCCGGTCGATGAGGTCGTCGACCCCGTCGCCGAGGGTGTCGGCACTGCCGTCGCCGTCGATGCGCGGCAGCGCGCCGAGGAAGTGCAGCTTGGACGGCACGAGTCCGCGGCCGGGTCGCCCGACCGGGACGAGGGCGGCGACCTTGCGGTCGATCTCGGAGTCGAGCGGGTCGCCGAGGCGCAGCTCGAGCTTGGAGCCGAAGACGTCGCGCATCGCGGCGCGGTAGTCGGCCCAGCGGGTGGAGGCGGTGACGATGTGGAGGCCGAACGTGAGGCCGCGGGCGGCGAGCTGCTGGATCTCCATCTCGAGGTCGTCGAACTCGGCGCGCAGCGTGCTCCAGCCGTCGATCACGAGGAAGACGTCGCCCCACCCGTCGTCGGCACGGCCCTGCGTGCGCCGCGAGCGGTAGGTCTCGATCGAGTCGATGCCGTTCTCGCGGAAGTAGCCCTCGCGCCGGTCGACGATGCCCTCGACCTCGGCCATCACGCGGCGTACGACGTCGGGCTCGGAGCGGGTGGCGACACCGCTGACGTGAGGGAGCCGGGCCAGGGGCGCGAACGTGCCGCCGCCGAAGTCGAGCACGAAGAACTGCGACTCCAGCGGCGTGGTCACCAGCGCCATGCTGGTGACGATGCTGCGCAGCATCGTGCTCTTGCCCGAGCGCGGACCGCCGACCACGGCGACGTGGCCGGCCGCGCCGGTGAGGTTGAGCGTCATCGTGTCGCGACGCTGCTCGCGCGGGCGGTCGACGGTGCCGAGCGGGATGACCAGGCCGGGCACGTTGCGCCACTGCGGCGAGGTGAGGCCCAGGTCGGGACTCTCGACGAGGTCGGGCATCAGCTCGTCGAGGGTGTCGGGCACGTCGAGCGGTGGCAGCCACACCTGGTGGGCGGCCGGTCCCTTGCCGATCATCCGCTGCACGGCGACGTCGAGCAGCGAGGGCTGCTCGCCCTGGTGCTGCGGCTGCGGGGTCGCCTCGGCCACCTCGTCCGTGGTCGGCTCGAGCGCCTGCACCTCCGAGATCGTGAACGGCAGGATGCCGCGGATCGCGCCGCCCTCGTCGCGGGTCACGCGGGCGCGGCTCGACGGCGGCCCCGAGACGTACGCCGCCTTGAACCGCAGCAGCGTCGACTGGTCCGGCTTGAGGTAGCCCAGGCCGGGGACGGCGGGCAGCTCGTAGGCGTCGGGCACGCCGAGGACCGCCCGCGACTCGCCGGAGGAGAACGTGCGCAGGCCGACGCGGTAGGACAGGTGGGACTCCAGCCCGCGCAGGCGGCCCTCCTCGAGCCGCTGCGAGGCGAGCAGCAGGTGCAGGCCCAGCGAGCGCCCGAGCCGGCCGATCGCGACGAACAGGTCGATGAACTCGGGCTTGGCCGAGAGCATCTCGGAGAACTCGTCGACGACGATGAACAGCGACGGCATCGGCTCGAGGGGCTCGCCGTTGGCGCGCGCCTTCTCGTAGTCGCGCACCGAGGCGTAGTTGCCCGCGTCGCGCAGCAGCTCCTGGCGGCGGGTCATCTCGCCCGACAGGGCGTCCTGCATGCGGTCGACGAGGGTCAGCTCGTTGGCGAGGTTGGTGATGACGGCCGAGACGTGCGGCATGTCGGCCATGCCGGCGAACGTCGCGCCGCCCTTGAAGTCGACGAGCACGAGGTTGAGCTGCTCGGACGAGTGGGTCATCACCAGCCCGAGCACGAGGGTGCGCAGGAACTCCGACTTGCCGGATCCGGTCGCGCCGATCACGAGACCGTGGGGGCCCATGCCCTGCTGGGCGGACTCCTTGATGTCGAGGTGGATCAGCCCGCCGGAGTCGCCGATGCCGATCGGCACGCGCAGCCGGTCGCGGGCCGGTCGCGGGCGCCACGCGGTGGCGGGGTCGTAGGTGAAGATGTCGCCGAGGCCCAGCAGGTCCATGTGGTCGGGGGTCGCCGAGGTGATGTCGACGGCGCCGCCGGCCGACGCCGACTCGGCGCTGGCGGTCTTGAGCGGCGCGATCCGCCGGGCGAACGCCTCGGCGGTGGCGATGTCGCACTGGTCGGCCAGCGCCCGGACGGGCTCGCCGCGCAGCCGGAGCGCGCGCACCGGCCGCTTGCCGAGCTCGTCGGGGGCGTCGACGAACTCCAGCCGCAGCCGGGTGGAGTCCTCGAGCTCGTCCCACCGGCTCGGCAGGTCGAGCAGCGTGACGCCGTGCAGCCCGTCGGGCGGCACGATGTGGTTGCCGGGGGGCAGGTGGCCGCCGTCGATGACCAGCAGGATGTGCGGCGTGGCGGCGCGCTCGTCGGCGCCGAAGCGGGGCCGGTCGCTGAGGTCGGGCGGGAGCAGGTTGCCCAGGTCGTCGAGCGAGGTGGAGACCAGGCGCATCGGCCCGACCGCGTCGACCTCGCGCGTGCTCTGGGCGTGAGGAAGCCACTTCACCCAGTCCCAGTGGGTGAGGTTCTGCTCGGAGCTGAGCACCGCCACGATCAGCTGGTCGGGGTTCTGGAACGCCGTCGCCGAGCAGATCATCGCCCGCGCCGTCGAGCGCACCTCCTCGGCGTCGCCGCACAGCTCGATGCGGTCGAACGCACGCAGGTCGATCGAGGCCGGCAGGTTGGGCTGGAGGCGGTGGACCACCAGGAGGCGGTGCAGCGCGGACGCGGCGGCGGGGTCGACCTGGTCGACGGGCGCGCTCTCCGGCGGCACCAGCTCCAGCGACAGCGGCTGGGAGCACAGGCCGTAGCGCACGTGCAGGAAGTTGTCGTCGGAGGCGGTGTGCTCCCACAGCCGGGTGCGGTCCTCGGCCAGCGCGGGCAGCGCCGACGGCTCGGGGTGGTGCCAGTTGAGCGCGCGGCGCTGCTGGTCGGCCGCCTCGCGCGCCACCTTGCGGATGTTGCTGAGGTAGCGCAGGTACTCCGTGCGCGAGCCGGTGACCTGCTGGGCGCGCTGCTTTCGCTGCCGGTCGATCTGCACGATGATGAAGCCGAGGGTGGCGAAGAGGAACATGCCGGCCGCGAGGAAGCTGCGGCTCTTGTTGGCGCCGCCCATCGTGGCGACGAGCACGATCGAGCCCAGGCTGCCCAGCATCGGGATGGCGTTCATCAGCACGCCGCCCGCGCCCTCGCCGTCCTGCAGCTCCGGCGGCGGCTGCAGCACGATCTGGCCGCCCGGCATCTCGGGCTCGTCGAGCCGCTGGCCACCTCGCAGTGTCGTGCTCACGTGCGTCCCCCCGTGCCTCACCCGTTGAAGTCGCGATGATGATAGGTGTGCTGCGCAGCGGGCCGCGACTACCCTTCACCCGACGAGCGCCCGCCCGATGCACGCGAAGGGGGAATCCGTGTCGGACGTCGCGATGTCCAGCAGTGCTGGAGCGACCATCGCCGTGAGCATCCACGGTCCTGCCGGGGTGCTCGACCTCGTCGTGCCCGCGGGCGCCACCTCGGTCGACGTGGCCCGGGAGTACGCCAAGCAGGCCGACGTCCCCGGCATCCCGCTGCTGCAGACCGCGCTCGGTGAGCGCCTCAACGCGGCGGCGCCCCTGAGCGAGGCCGGGATCGAGCCCGGCGACGTGCTGGTGGCGACCGCAGGCGTCCACCGGCCCCGGCGGGTGACGCTGCTCCAGGCCGCCAAGAACGCACCGGAGAGCCCCGCGCTCGCCTCGATGGTCGCCTGGCTGGCCGCCCTGGTCGCGGTCCTGGCCGCCTGGTACGCCGCCCGCTCGGGTGACGACGTCGCCCGCACCGTCGTGGTCGGCGTGCTGCTCGCCTGCGCGCTCGCCGGGGTCCTGCCGGTCGGTCGCCACGCACGCCAGCGGGCCGCGGCAGCGCCCGCCTTCGCCGCCGCGGCCGCCTTCGCCGCGCTCCACGAGCCGGGCCTGCACCTGCTGCCCGCCATCCTCGGCGCGTCCGCCACCGCGGCGGCCGTCGTCGCCGGGATCGGCCGTGCGCTGTCCCCCTCCGCGGAGGAGGTCAGCACGGTCTGGATCGTCGCCGGGCTCGCCGTCTTCGCCTGCTGCGCCGTGCCGGCGATGCTCGGGTGGGACGCCCGGGTCGCCTGGACGCTGCTGGTCTTTGGGTCGATGATGGCCGCACGCTTCGCGCCCTCGCTCGCGGTCGACGTGCCCGACGAGGCGCTGCTCGACCTCGACCGGCTCGCCGTCACCGCCTGGTCGGCCCGCGACGCCCGGCGCACGGGACGACGCAGCCGGGCGGTCGTCGCGGCCGGCGCCATGGAGCAGCTGGTGCACCGCGCCTCACGCATCGTCACCGGCGCTGCCGGCGCGATCCTGGTGACGATGGTCGTCGCGAGCCCGCTGTTGCTGCAGCGCGCGACCATCGACCTCGACCGCATCGGCGCGCGCTGCCTGGTCCTCTTCGCCGGCTGCTCGCTGCTCCTCGCGGCCAGGTCCTACCGGCACGCCGCCGCCCGGGCGCTGCTGCGCCTGGCCGGGCTCGCCGCCCTCGTCGCCCTGGCGGTCCACCTCGCCACGGGGCCGGGCGCCGGTCACGTCGGCACGTTCTTCTACGTCACCGTCGCGCTCGGCGTCGTGGCCCTCGCCGCCGCGGTGGCGACCGGTCGCGGCTGGCGCTCGGTGTGGTGGTCGCGCCGCGCGGAGGTCGCCGAGTCGCTGTGCGGCAGCTTCGCCTTCGCCGCCGCCGTGGTCGCGGCGGGCGTCTTCCGCCGGTTGTGGGAGCTGACCTCCTGAGCAGGCGGTCTCCGACGACGTTCGGTGGATTCAGGTTTAGGCCCGATCCGCTCGGGTAGATGCAGGATCAGCGCGGGGGGCCGGGACGTCTCCCCGAGCACCGGATCACCAGTCCAGTGGATCTCACCAACACAAGACACTCGGTCGGTTGGACCGCCGAGGGAGAAGGATCTTCAATGAGCGAGATGTACGGCCAGACAGAGAAGGCGCTCTCCAAGGGTGCTGACTTCGTCGACCAGGCCCGCGCCGACGTCAAGAACAAGTGTGGCGTCCTGTCCGGCAACATCCAGACGATGATGGGGGGATGGGGCGGCCAGGGTGCCTCCGCGTTCAACAACCTCATGATCGCCTGGGACCAGAAGCAGGAGACCATCCTCAAGGCCCTCGACCAGCTCGCGGCCTCCATGAAGGAGACGGAGCGCGACAACGTCTCGACCGACGAGGCCCAGTCCGCCACCCACACCAACCTCCAGGGCCGTCTCGGCTGACGCCGACACCTGACTTCGCAGATCTAGGAGATCGACATGACTTTCGACGGAATCAAGGTCCAGCACGGCAGCCTCGACGCCGGTGCGGCCGACGTGATGAAGGCGGCCAAGGACATCGAGTCCCGCCTCGACCAGCTCGAGAACGAGCTCAACCCCCTCAAGTCGGACTGGAACGGTAACGCCAAGATGGCCTACGACCAGGCCAAGGCCAAGTGGGACCAGGCCATGACCGAGATGACCCTCCTGCTCCAGCAGGCCAGCCAGGGTGTCGACGCGTCCAACGCCGAGTACAAGGCCGCCGACGCGCGGGGTGCCAACCGCTTCTGAGCGCACGCACATCGTCCGAGGCCGGTCGTCCCTGCGGGATGACCGGCCTCCGGCATTTCGGGAGCCGCTTTCGCCTAGGCTGCTCCCGGTCAGCGCCCCGCCCGCCCGGTCGGAGCGCAGGTGAAGGACTGTCAGGGGGGAATCACCAATGAGTCAGGGGTCCTCGGTCGCGTCGGGCCTGGTCCGCGTGACCATCGCCTCGGGATCTCGACGCGTCGACCTCGTGCTGCCGGGCGCGATCCCGGTCGCCGAGCTCGTGCCCGAGCTGGCCCGCTCCGTCGGCCTCCTCGACGCGTCCACCGTCTACGGCGGCTACCGCCTGGTGACCCAGGAGGGCCGGATCCTCGCCGACAACGCCGGCCTCACGATGCAGGGCATCGAGGACGGCGGCCTGCTCACCGTCACGGCCGGCGTCGACGACAAGGCGCCCCGGGTCTACGACGACGTGGTCGAGGCGATGGCCGACGTCGTGGAGAACGAGCTCAAGCCGTGGGAGCCCGCGGCCGGGCGGCGTACGGCCCTCGGCGCGGCCAGCATCCTGCTCGGCCTCGGCGCGCTGGCCCTCCTCCTCCAGGGCGAGAGCCTGCTCGGCGGGGTCGCGGCCGGCGTCATCGCGGGCCTGCTCGTGGTGGGCGGCATCGTCCTGACCCGCGCCCAGGGCGAGCCCGAGGCCGGCGTCGTCGTCTCGCTGCTCGCCGCGCTCTACGCCGCGGTCGCCGGCCTGCTGCTCGCGCCCGGCGACCTGCCGCCGTGGCGCTGGCCCCTCGCCGACGCGTTCTTCACCGACCCGCTGCTCTACGCCGGGCTCGGCGTCCTGGCCGTCGGCCTGGTCGCCGTCGTCGGCCTCCAGGGCGGTCGCGCGCTCGTCATCCCGGCCGTCGTTGTCGGGGCGGTGCTGGTCGCCGGGTCCCTGCTCGTGCGGGTGTTCTCGCTGGAGCCCGCCACCGTCTTCATCGTCCTGCTCACCCTCGTCGTCCTCGCCGGCAGCATCTTCCCGTGGCTCGCGCTCGGCGTGACCGGCACCAGCGTCGACCAGCTCTACTCGTTGCACGACATCACCGCCGACCCCGACGAGATCGACCCCGAGGAGGTCGCCGACGACGCGCGCGTCGGCCACGAGATCCTCCTCGCGGTGTCCGCGACGGTCGGCACGCTGCTGGTGCTGCTGGCGCCCATCGCCGTGGGGAGCGGCGTCTACGGCACGATCCTGGCGGCCGTGTGCTGCCTGGCCGTCATGTTCCGCACCCGCCAGTACCGCACCGGTGCCGAGGTGCTGGCCGGCCTGGCCTCGGGCATCCTGGGCCTGGTCTCGGTGGCGCTGTCGATGCTGCTCATCCACGACGGCTGGCGCGCCGGCGCCGCCCTCGCCCTGGCCGGGATCGGCGCGGTGCTGCTCGCGCTGACGCTGGTGCCCGCCTCGCCGTCGGTGCGCCGCGGCCGCATGGGCGACATCGTCGAGACGATGACGCTGCTCGCGCTGCTGCCCCTGATGGTCCTGGCGGCCGGCTTCGTCTCCGCGGTGGCGGGCTGAGCGATGGCCACCAAGAAGGACCTGGTCGAGGCACACGCCTTCAGCCGCCGCCGGCTGGTCACCGCCTTCGTCTCCGGCGCGCCGGGCGGCCGCGAGGTCGAGCCGGTGCGTCCCGGCCGCGTGCTCATCGGCGGCGTCGCGCTGTCGGTGCTCCTGCTCGCCGGCGCCGCGATCGCCGGCTTCCTGCTCGGCCGCCCGCCCGCCCAGTGGCTCGATGAGGGCAGCTTCGTCATCTCCAAGGACACCGGCGAGCAGTACGTCG
Organism: Nocardioides sp. Z13_37; assembly: GCF_058355585.1. Classification (NCBI taxonomy): domain Bacteria; kingdom Bacillati; phylum Actinomycetota; class Actinomycetes; order Propionibacteriales; family Nocardioidaceae; genus Nocardioides; species Nocardioides sp. Z13_37. The sequence continues at coordinate 1,038,088 of NZ_JBZGDV010000001.1, forward strand.
TCCTGCGCGGCGGCGACGACCCGCTGCTCCAGCGGGTGCCCAACTACGTCTCCGCCCAGCTGCTGCTCGGCGAGGCCGAGCTGACGCCCTTCACGGTGCGCGACAAGTACATCCGCACCGTGCAGCTCGGCGAGGACCTCGGCATCGACGCGGCCCCCGCCAGCCTCCCGTCCGCCGACGAGCTGGTCGACGACGACTGGACCGCGTGCACCGGCGCGGGCCTCGGCATCAAGCTCGCGGTGCAGCGCACGCCCACCGTCGAGGACCTGGCCGGGTCGGCCTTCCTCGTGCGCAGCGAGGGCACCACGTGGCTCATCGCCACCGCACCGCCGGTCGGCAGCGAGCAGGGCAGCGCCTACCGCCTGCCCATGCCGGCCGACGAGACCGAGTCGTCGACGCTCGGCGTCCGGCTCGGGTTCGGCGCGTCCGCCACCGAGGTCGACGCCGACTGGCTCAACCTGTTCCCCCTCGGCGACCCGCTCGAGCGGGCGTCGTTCGGCGTGACCCGCGCCGGCGAGCCGGTGCCCTACGGCAGCACCGGCACCGACCTCTCCCGCTACAGCATCGGCGACCTGCTGCGCTCGAGCAGCGGCGCCTACTACCTCCTCGGCGACGAGAAGCCCGAGCGGCTCAGCGACTTCGACGCGCTGGTCTACGACGTGGTCGGCACGGGCACGCAGGAGCTGGCCGACGACCTGTCCGCGTCGTTCGGCGACCCGAAGACCCCGGCGGAGTGGCCCAGCGACGTCCCGCAGCCGATCACCAACGGCGCGCTGTGCGCCGTGCTGCACCCCGACGCGCGCGCCGACGCCTCCTTCAGCCTGGCCACCAACCCGACCGGAGCGGCCGACCCGGCGGCACCCCCGGCGGTCCGCCGGGGTCGCCACGCGGTCGACGTCCAGCCGAGCGCGGGCGCCTACGTCCTCTCCGGCTCCGGCGCGGCCGCCGAGTCCGGCACGCCCTACGTCATCGATCCGAAGGGCGCCAAGTACGCCCTCGTCGGCCCCGAGGTGCCCGACTTCCTCGGCTACGGCGACGTCGAGCCGCCGATCGTGCCGAGCGCGTGGCTGGAGTTCTTCGAGCCGGGCGTCGCGCTGTCGACCAACAGTGCGCGCCGCGTCCCCGAGGACGCCCCTCCGGCCGACGACGCGTCCGCGGACGCCGGCTGATGGCTGCCCCGTCGCCGGGTCGTCGCCGCCCGTCGCCGCGCACGGCGCTCGCCGCGGGCCTGCTCGCTGCCGCAGTCGTGCCGCTCGGCGCCGCGCCGGCCGCCGCCGACCACGACGCCCCCTGCAGCGTCACCGAGCTCCCCGACTCCGAGCGGCTCGCCGACACGCACGCCAAGGACAACGCGGCGTTCGACCGGATGCACGTCGAGCAGGCCCAGGAGCTCGCCACCGGCCGGGGCGTGAAGGTCGCCGTGATCGACAGCGGCGTGATGGGCGTCGAGGGCCTCGACATCTCCGGTGGAGTGGCCGTTCCGGGCGTCTCGGCCAACGCGCTGCTCTCGGGCCACGGCACGATCGTCGCCGGGCTGATCGCCGGGCCGCGGGGGGTCGCACCCGACGCGCAGGTCTACGACGTCAAGGTCTACGACGCCGAGGACGCCGACACCACGCAGGGCGAGCGGCCGCTGACCTCGGCCGGCATCGTCGCCGGCATCGAGGCCGTCATCCGGGCCCAGCCGCAGCAGCAGGTCGACATCGTCAACATCTCGCTCGCCGTCCGCCAGTCCGACCCGGCGCTGGAGGATGCCGTCGCGCGCCTGGTCGCCCTCGACGTGGTGGTGGTCGCGGCCGCGGGCAACGCCGCGTCGAGCACCCCCGACGGGTTCGCCGGCACGCCCGGCAACGACGCCGAGGTCTACCCGGCCGACTACCCCGGCGTGCTCGCGGTCAGCGCGACCCCGCCCGGCGACGAGAACCCCAGCGCCTACGTAGTGCCCAACGCCGACACCGACGTCGCCGCCCCCACCGTGGGCGCGCTCTCCGCCAACGCCACGGGCCAGGCGTGTGTCGTGGGCGAGGTCGCCACGTCGTGGGCGACGGCCCAGGTCAGCGGCATTCTCGCGCTGCTCGCCGAGCGCTTCCCCCGCGAGACGCCCCAGCAGCTCGTCGCCAGGCTCCAGGCGACCACCGAGGGCGCCGGCGCGGCCAGCGCGGACGCCTCGAGCCCGTGGACGGGCGCGGGCGTGGTGCAGGCGCACGACGCCCTCACCCGCGAGATCCGGCCGGGTCGCAAGGGCAAGGTCGAGACCACCGTCCAGGAGGTCCGCGCCGACGCCCAGGCACCGCCGGCACCCCAGCGCGTCGACCTCTTCGGCACGCCCCGCGCGATCCTGCTGTGGTCGGGCCTGGTCGCCGGGTCGCTGCTGGCGCTCGCCTTCATGCTGCGCCCGCTGCTGCGGCGCTGAGCCACCTCACCCCACCCATGATGGAATCGAGCCATGCCTGAGACCACGGACGAACCCGTCGCCGTCATCCTGGCCGGCGGTCAGGGCTCGCGCCTGTGGCCGATCAGCCGCGACCGCGCCCCGAAGCAGTTCCAGCCGGTCGTGCGCGACCGCCCGCTGCTCACCGGCACGATCGAGCGGCTCAGCGAGATCGTCGACCCGAGCCGCATTCACGTCTCGACCCGCGCGCGCTTCGCCGACGCCGCCCGCGCGACGCTCGGTCCCGTCCCGCCGGACAACCTGATCCTCGAGGAGGACCCGGCCGGCCCCGCGACGGCGTTCGCGCTCAGCATCGCGACGCTGTCGCACAAGTACGGCAACGCGCCGGCGCTCATCGCGCCCTCGGACCACCTGATCACCGAGGAGGAGGCCTTCAACGCCGCCTCCCGCGACATGCTCGACCAGCTGGTCACCACCCCGGAGTCGATGGTCGTGCTGGGCGCCGAGCCCACCCGCTTCGACGCCAGCCTCGGCTACATCCACACCTTGGGCGGCGACGACGCCGTGCAGGTGATCGACTCGTTCCACGAGAAGCCCGACGAGGACGTCGTCGCCGAGCTCTCCGAGGCCGGCAACCTCTACTGGAACACCGCCTGCTACGGAGTACGCGTGGGCCGGGCGTGCGAGGCCTACCGCACCGCGCTCCCGCTCATCTTCGAGTCCGTCGAGCGCTTCGCCCGCGGTGCCACGTCGGAGAAGGCCTACCGCGGCGCCGCCATCGGCGGGCACGAGATCTACCCGCTCATGTGGGCCGGGATGGAGTGCCTGGTCGTCCCCCGCCAGCTCGGGTGGACCGACGTCGGCACCTGGACCCGGCTCGAGCGCGTGCTGCACGACCAGCGGGTCACCTCGATCGGTCCCGCCCTCCAGCTCGACGCCGAGGACACCCTCGTCGCCAGCATGGACGGGCGCCCGGTCGTCACGCTCGGTGCCCGCGGCCTGATCGTCGTCACCCACGAGGACGCCGTCTACGTCCTCGACCGCCAGAAGGCGCTCGACACCGGCATGCTCGAGCGGCTCCGTTCGCTCCTCGCGGCCAGCACCCGCGAGGACCTCCTCTGAGAAGCGGTCACCCCCGTCGCCGCACGCCCCACCCGAAGGAACCCATGTCCCACGAGAACAGCCAGCACATCGTCGTCGTCGGCACCAAGCCCGACATCATCAAGCAGGCGCCGATCTACCACGAGCTGCGCGAGCGCGGCCACGACGTCGTGCTCTGCCACACCGGCCAGCACTACGACCACAACCTGTCCCAGTCGATGCTCGACGAGTTCGGCGTGCGCGAGGACATCAACCTCGAGGTGCGCGGCGGCGTCAACGACCTCGTCTCCGGCATCACCGCCAAGCTCGCGCAGTACCTCCGCGGCTTCTCCGAGCGCGGCGGCTTCCCCATCACCTACGTGCACGGCGACACCACGACCGCCATGGCCGGGTCGCTGGCCACCTTCGGCGAGCGCCAGGCGCTGGTGCACGTCGAGGCGGGGCTGCGCACCCTCTCGCCGAAGCCCGAGGTGCTCAAGGGCTGGATCGAGCAGGGCGCCGACCTCGACTGGGCCTCGTTCCGCGCCCAGTCGATCGACCGCGACAGCTGGGCCAAGGGCAGCCGCGAGCCGTCGCCGGAGCAGTTCAACACGCGCGTCGCCGACGCCGGCTCCGACCTGCACGCCGCGCCGGTCGAGCTCAACCGCGAGTTCCTGCTGGAGGAGGGCTTCGCGCCCGCGGCCATCGACGTGGTCGGCAACTCGGTCGTTGACGCGCTCGAGCAGGCGGTCGCCGGCAGCGACAAGAACCAGGTGCTCCAGCGGTTCCCGCAGATGGGCGACGGGTCGTTCCTGCGCTTCTGCGTGCACCGTCGCGAGAACACCACCAACCGCGACCGCTTCAACCTGCTGATGGACGCGATGGAGGCGCTGCTCGAGCAGGGCCACCACGTGCTGTTCATCCGCCTGCTCGGCACCGAGGCCGCGATCGACAACTTCGGACGCCGGCAGTGGCTCGAGGACCTCGAGGCGAGGTACGGCGACGCGCTGATCTCCACCCCGGTGTGGGACAGCTACCTCGACGTCGTCGCCGCGATGTCGATGTGCGCCGTCATCGTCACTGACTCCGGCAGCATCGTGGAGGAGGCCAACGTCCTCGAGGTGCCCTGCGTGACCCTGCGCTTCGGCTCCGACCGCTCCGAGACCTTCCTCGCCGGCAGCAACTTCCTCGCCCCGCCCGTCGACAAGGACCTGATGACCGCGGTCATCCACAACGTCTTCGAGCACCGCGCCGAGCTGTCGTGGGACCGGGTCTACCCCGAGAAGGCGTCGGCGATGCTCGTCGACGCGGTCGAGCGGCGCCTCGACGAGGGCAGCCTGCTGATCTCCGAGGAGTGGCGCTACGGCCTCCAGGCGCGGGTGCGCTGAGCCGGGCGTACGCCCCCACACGACGCAGGGCCCCGCACCGTCCGGTGCGGGGCCCTGCGTGTCGGCGGAGGTAGGGGGATTCGAACCCCCGAGGGCTATTAACCCAACCCGCTTTCCAAGCGAGCGCCATAGGCCACTAGGCGATACCTCCGCCGAGGAGAGTACCGGTCGGTCCGGTGGCCGGTGAAATCGCCTGCCGCACCCTGGGTTTGGGTGGGCGTCAGGGGCTCCCCTAGACTTCCGCCAACCCCCCACGCGGCGCCACCTCGCCCAATTCCCCCAGGGCCGGAAGGCAGCAAGGGTAAGTGAGCTCTAGCGGGTGCGTGGGGGGCCTTTCCATGTCCGGTCGACGTCCGGCGCCCCGCCGTGGCCGCCGGGGCTCTCCCGCGGTGGTCCCGGCCTGTGCGCACTGTGGGTGGGCACGGTTAGGGTTCACGACGTGGAGTCACCGCTCGCGCTCTATCGCCGCTACCGGCCCGAGACCTTCCAGGAGGTCATCGGGCAGGACCACGTGACCGAGCCGTTGCGGGCCGCGCTGGCGGCCAACCGCGTCAACCACGCCTATCTCTTCTCCGGGCCGCGGGGCTGCGGCAAGACCACCTCGGCCCGCATCCTGGCCCGCGCGCTCAACTGCGCGCAGGCGCCGATCGCCGACCCGTGCGGCGAGTGCGACAGCTGCCGCGACCTCGCCCGGGGCGGTCCGGGCTCCATCGACGTGATCGAGATCGACGCGGCCTCCCACGGCGGCGTCGACGACGCCCGCGACCTGCGCGAGAAGGCCTTCTTCGCGCCCGTGCGCGACCGCTACAAGGTCTACATCATCGACGAGGCCCACATGGTCACCACGCAGGGCTTCAACGCCCTGCTCAAGCTCGTCGAGGAGCCGCCACCCCACCTGCGGTTCATCTTCGCCACGACCGAGCCCGACAAGGTGCTGCCGACCATCCGCTCGCGCACCCACCACTACCCCTTCCGGCTGATCCCGCCGCGCCTGCTCAGCGACTACCTGTCCCAGCTGGCCGCCGAGGAGGGCGTGGCGATCGAGCCGGCCGCGCTGCCGCTGGTCGTGCGCGCCGGCGCCGGGTCGGCCCGCGACACCCTGTCCGTGCTCGACCAGCTGCTGGGCGGCGCCGGTCCCGGCGGGGTGACCCACAAGCTCGCGACCGACCTGCTCGGCTTCACCCCCGACTCGCTGCTCGACGAGGTGGTCGAGGCGTTCGCCACCCGCGACGGTGCCGCCGTCTTCTCCGTGGTCGACAAGGTCGTCGAGACCGGGCAGGACCCGCGCCGCTTCACCGAGGACCTGCTCCGCCGGCTGCGCGACCTGGTGATCGTCACCGCCGTGCCTGATGCCCCGGCGACCGGGCTCATCGACGTCCCCGAGGACGCCGGCGAGCGCCTCGTCGCCCAGGCCGCGCGCTTCGGCGCCATCGAGCTCAGCCGGGCCGCCGACATCGTCGCCGCCGGCCTCACCGAGATGCGCGGCGCGACCGCGCCCCGCCTGCTCCTCGAGCTGCTGTGCGCCCGCGTGCTGCTGCCCGGCGCCGACCACACCTCCGACGGCGTGATGGCGCGCCTGGAGCGCCTCGAGCGGCGCATGGACGTCGCCGGCGCCCCGGCGCCCGGCCCCGCCGCCACCCCCGCCGCCGCAGCCCCTGCCGCGCCTCCCGCTGCTGCGCCCCGGGCCGACCAGCCGGCCGCGCCCGCCCAGCCGGCCGCGCCCGCCCCCGCAGCGGCCCAGGCGCCCGCCCAGCCGGCGACGCAGGCACCCACGCCGGCGCCGGTCCGCGACGAGGGTCCGCCGCCGCCCCCGCCGATGCCGACCTCGATGCCCGCGTCGGTCGACGCGGCCCCGCAGGCACCGCCCGTCGTCGCCGAGCCGGCGCCGGTCCCCGCCGCCGGTGCCGGGCCCGATGCCCCGGTCGCCGAGCAGCCGGCCGGACCCCGCGGCGGCCTCAGCCTCGTCGACGTACGCCGGCTGTGGCCCGACATCCTCGAGCAGACCAAGAACCGGCGCCGCCTCGCGTGGATGGTGCTCTCGCAGCACGCCCACGTCGTCGACGTCGACGGGGTCCGGCTCACCGTCGGCTTCGCCAACGCCGGTGCCCGCGACTCCTTCGTCAACGGCGGCTGCGACGAGATCCTGCGCCAGGCCGCGATCGACGTCGTCGGCATGGACTGGCGCGTCGAGTCGATCGTCGACCCCTCGGGCGCGGCCGCCGAGGCCCCGGTCGTGCGTCAGGCGGCCACCGACTCCCGCCCGTCGTCCGCCCCGGCGCAGGAGGCTCCCGGCGGGCCGCCGGACTGGGTGAGCGGCGCCGCCGCACCGGCCGCGCCCCCCGCCGCGCCCGCCGCCTCGCCCTCTGTGTCGGCCGCACCCGCCCGCGAGGCGCTCGAGGCCGCCCGCTCCGGCGGCCCCGCGGAGCCGGCGGCGCCGGTCCGCTCCGCCGACGACGACGTCGACCCCGACGACCCCGACGCCGACTCCGGGGCCATCGACACCGAGTCACTGCTCAGCCAGACGCTCGGTGCGCGGCTGATCGAAGAGATCAAGAACGACTGACCACCCATCCCCAACCCCACGCGGGAGACCCGATGACCCAGAACCCCTTCGACGCCCTCGGTGGCGGCGGCTTCGACATGAACGCCCTGCTCCAGCAGGCGCAGCAGATGCAGCAGCAGCTCGAGGAGGCGCAGGCCGACCTCGCCCGCCAGACGGTCGAGGGCACCGTCGCCGGCGGCGCCGTCACGGTCACCGCCAACGGCGTGGGCGAGCTGGTCGGCGTGACGATCCGCTCCGGCGAGTTCGACGGCACCGACCCCGACGACCTGTCCGACCTCTCCGACCTCATCGTCGCCGCCTACCGCGACGCGCGCGCCAAGTCCGAGGCGCTCGCCAGCGACTCCCTGGGCCCGCTGACCGAGGGCCTCGGCGGGGGCGGCGGCGGCATGCCCGGCCTCCCCGGCCTGGGCTGAGGCGCCCCCCTTGTACGAAGGTGTCGTCCAGGACCTGATCGACGAGCTCGGCCGGCTGCCGGGCGTCGGTCCCAAGAGCGCGCAGCGCATCGCGTTCCACCTGCTCCAGGCCGAGCCCACCGACGTGCGCCGCCTCGCCGACGTGCTCATCGAGGTCAAGGCGCGGGTGAAGTTCTGCTCCGTGTGCTTCAACGTGAGCGAGGACGATCGGTGCCGGATCTGCCGCGACGAGCGGCGCGACCCCAGCGTGCTGTGCGTCGTGGAGGAGTACAAGGACGTCGTGGCGATCGAGCGCACGCGGGAGTTCCGCGGTCGCTACCACGTGCTCGGAGGCGCGATCTCGCCGATCGACGGCATCGGCCCCGACCAGCTCCACGTCAAGGAGCTGATGCCACGCCTGGCCGACGGGGTGGTCACCGAGGTCATCCTCGCCACCGACCCCAACCTCGAGGGCGAGGCCACCGCCACCTACCTCACGCGGCTCCTCCTGCCGATGGGGTTGCGCGTCACCCGTCTGGCGAGTGGACTGCCAGTGGGCGGCGACCTCGAGTACGCCGACGAGGTGACGCTCGGGCGAGCGTTCGCCGGAAGGAGATCAGCCGAATGACCGAGACCGACGAGATCCGCTTCGGCGAGCAGATCGCCGACTCCGTGGAGAGCTTCCTGCTCGCCCTGCGCGCCATCGCGCGGGAGGGCAACGGGGCCGAGGCCGTGTCACTGCTGCTCCTCGAGATCAGCCAGGTGCTGCTGGCCGGTGCGCGGATGGGCGCCCAGACCGACTTCACGCCCCGCGAGCAGTACCAGCCCGACGTCGGCCCCGAGGCCGACATCGACGACCTCCGGCTGCGCCTGGCCGAGATGCTGGAGGGCGTCGACGACTACGTGTTCGTCTTCGACCCCTACCTCCCCGAGGTGGTGCACAGCCGGCTCTCCGACGACCTCGCCTCGATCGCGATCGACCTCGAGAACGGCCTGCGCCACTTCCGTGCCGGCGACGTCGACGAGGCGCTGTGGTGGTGGCAGTTCTCCTACGTCAACAACTGGGGCAACCTCGCCGGTGCCGCCCTCAACGCGCTGCTGACCGTCGTCGCGCACGACCGCTTCGACACCGACTTCGAGGCCGACGCCGAGGTCGTTGCCGTCGCGGATGAGATGCTCGGGAGCGCGCCTGCCGCCCAGCCGTAGAATCTGCGGTGGCCTGGCGGCAACGGCGCTGGCAGGCACGCCAGAGCACCGCGGCCGCTGACGGCCGCACACCGATCCCGAGGACCAACCGTGGGCATTGTCGTGCAGAAGTACGGCGGCTCCTCGCTCGCCGACGCCGACGCCATCAAGCGCGTCGCGAGGCGCATCGTGGAGGTCAAGAAGTCCGGCCAGGACGTGGTGGTCGCCGTCTCGGCGATGGGCGACACGACCGACGACCTGTACGACCTCGCCACCGGCGTCTCCCCGCTGCCGCCGGCGCGCGAGATGGACATGCTGCTGACCGCCGGCGAGCGGATCTCCATGGCGCTCGTCGCCATGGCGATCAGCGACCTGGGCTACACCGCGCGGTCGTTCACCGGCTCGCAGGCGGGCGTGATCACCGACTCGGTGCACGGCAAGGCCAAGATCATCGACGTCACGCCCGGGCGCATCACCCAGGCGATCGGCGAGGGCCACATCGTGATCGTGGCCGGCTTCCAGGGCGTCTCGGCCGACACCAAGGAGATCACCACGCTCGGCCGCGGCGGCACCGACACCACGGCCGTCGCGCTGGCCGCCGCGCTCGACGCCGACGTGTGCGAGATCTACACCGACGTCGACGGCGTCTTCACCGCCGACCCGCGCATCGTGCCGAGCGCGCGCAAGCTCGACAAGGTCTCCTACGAGGAGATGCTCGAGCTGGCCGCCTGCGGCGCCAAGATCCTGCACCTGCGATGCGTGGAGTACGGCCGCCGCTACGGCATCCCGATCCACGTCCGGTCGTCGTTCAGCCAGCTCGAAGGCACCTGGGTCGTCAACGACCCGCAGCCCAGCGCACCCAGCGAGGGAGACACCATGGAACAGCCCATCATCGCCGGCGTGGCGCACGACCGCAGCGAGGCCAAGATCACCGTCGTCGGGGTGCCCGACAAGGTCGGCGAGGCCGCCCGCATCTTCGATGCGCTGGCCGAGGCCCAGATCAACCTCGACATGATCGTGCAGAACGTCTCCGCCGCGGCGACCAGCCTCACCGACATCTCCTTCACGCTGCCCCGCACCGACGGCCAGGTCGCGATGACCGCGCTGGCGCGCATCCAGGCCGAGGTGGGCTACGACAAGCTGCTCTACGACGACAAGATCGGCAAGGTCTCGCTGATCGGCGCCGGGATGCGCTCCCACCCCGGCATCACCTCGAAGTTCTTCGCCGCGCTCGCCTCGGCCGGCGTCAACATCGGGATGATCTCCACCTCCGAGATCCGGATCTCGGTCATCGTGGACGAGTCGGCCGTCGACGACGCCGTGCGCGCCACGCACACGGCGTTCGACCTCGACGCCGACGAGGTCGAGGCCGTGGTCTACGGAGGCACCGGACGATGAGCGCTCCCCGCAAGGTCAACATCGGCATCGTCGGCGCCACCGGGCAGGTGGGCGTCGCGATGCGGCAGATCCTCCTCGAGCGCGACTTCCCGGCCGACCAGGTCCGCTTCTTCGCCTCCTCCCGCTCCGCCGGCACGGTGCTCGCGTTCGGTGACCGCGACATCACCGTCGAGGACGCCGCGAGCGCCGACCCGGCCGGGCTCGACATCGCGCTCTTCTCCGCCGGCGCCACCACCTCGCGGGCCCTGGTCCCGCGGTTCGTCGAGGCGGGCGTGATCGTCGTCGACAACTCATCGGCGTTCCGCAAGGACCCCGACATCCCGCTGGTCGTCTCGGAGGTCAACCCCGACGCGATGGCCGGTGTCATCGAGGCCGGGCGCGGCATCATCGCCAACCCCAACTGCACGACGATGGCCGCGATGCCGATCCTCAAGCCGCTGCACGACGAGGCCGGCCTCACCCGTCTCATCGTGTCCACCTACCAGGCCGTCTCCGGCTCCGGCGTGGCCGGCGTCGACGAGCTCGCCAACGGCGTGGCCGCGGCCGGCGACAAGGCCCGCGAGCTGGCCTACGACGGCTCCGCGATCTCCTTCCCCGAGCCGACGACCTACGTGGAGCCCATCGCGTACAACGTGCTCCCGATGGCCGGCTCGATCGTCGACGACGGGCTCGACGAGACCGACGAGGAGCAGAAGCTCCGCAACGAGTCTCGCAAGATCCTCGGCCTGCCCGACCTCCTGGTCTCCGGCCTCTGCGTGCGCGTCCCGGTCTTCACCGGCCACTCGCTCGCGGTCAACGCCGAGTTCGAGCGGCCGATGACCCCGGCCCGCGCCCGCGAGATCCTCGCCTCGGCCGCGGGCGTGGCGCTCGAGGACGTGCCGACCCCGCTGAAGGCGGCCGGCCGCGACCCGTCGTACGTCGGACGGCTGCGGAAGGACCCCGGCGTCCCCGACGACCGCGGCCTCGCGCTCTTCATCAGCAACGACAACCTGCGCAAGGGCGCCGCGCTCAACACCGTGCAGATCGCCGAGCTCATCGCTGCGGCGCGCTGAGCGCGACTCGGACTCCGACTCCGGAATCACGAGATCCCGGACCCCTGTGGGGGTCCGGGATCTCTGTGTGTCGGGCTGACAGTGTGCTGGTTCACGACATCCCGGACACCTGTCTCACGACATCCCGGACAGATGTCTCACGACATCCGCGACACC